>DATBRI010000024.1:0-55194 GCA_036560365.1 Methylocystis sp. | reverse complement strand
CGCGCCAACATATAGCCGCCGCCCTTGCCTTTTTTCGAATGGACGAAGCCAGCGTTGCGCAGCTCGCCCAAAATTGCGTCGAGAAACTTCTTTGGAATCTGATTCGAGGCGGCGATATCCGCGACCAATGCGGTTTCTCCCGGCCGCACCCCGGCCAGATGAACCATGGCCTTGAGGCCGTATTTGGCTTTTTTTGTCAGCATTCCCGTGATGACCTTTAGGGCCTAGGTCCGAACCGGACGACCTTTTGCGCCGGCATACTACTGCAGTCGACCGGCATGTTCACCTTTTCCCAAAATCTGGCGCGCGGCAGAATTGACAAAGTTGACAAGATTTATAGAGTAAAATTAGCACCGCCGACGAAAGAAAGAAATGCCCGCCTTGTTGGACGCGCTCAGCGCGATCAATCTCCTCTACTCCGCTTCTGGCTTCTTCGTAGGCGCGCTTGTCGGATTCACTGGCGTCGGCGGCGGCTCGCTGATGACGCCGATCCTGATGCTGGTTTTCGGCGTGCCCCCCACGACCGCCGTTGGCACCGACCTGCTTTACGCCGCCGTAACCAAGACGAATGGCACGCTCGTTCACGCCCTGCACGGCACCGTCGACTGGCGCATCACCCGCCGGCTGGCCTATGGCAGCGTGCCTGCGAGCATCGCGAGTCTTCTCGTCCTCTCATGGCTTGGCAAGTCCGGCGGCCATGCGGCCAATGGGCTCATCACCTCGGCGCTTGGAGTCGCGCTCCTGCTTACGGCCTGCTCCATTCTTTTTCGGCGCTGGATTCTCGATCACATCGCGAGTCACACCAACAATTTGAGCGACCGTCGCTTGTTATGGCTGACGGCGACTCTCGGCGCTTTTCTCGGCGTGCTGGTGTCGATTTCTTCGGTTGGCGCCGGGGCGATCGGCATGACCGTGCTGCTGGCGCTTTATTCACACGCGCCGACCGCGCGCCTCGTCGGCTCCGATATCGCCCACGCCGTGCCGCTCACCCTCATCGCCGGCTTCGGTCACTGGCTGATGGGCGGAGTCGACTGGTTGCTCCTGCTTTCGCTCCTCGTTGGCTCTCTTCCAGGCATCGCCATTGGCGCCCATTTCGCTGCTCGGGTTCCCGACCGCTATCTGCGCCCGGCGCTCGCGAGCGTCATGGCTCTGGTCGGAATCAAACTCTCAATCTAGACCTATTCTTCTTTTCCTGGGGGCGAGACATGTCGCAGGCAACACCAAGCTTCACGCCGCCGGCCAAACCTGGCCGCGGCCGAATTTATGATTCCATTACACAGACGATCGGCGATACGCCCCTCGTCCGGCTCGATCGGTTCGCGCGAGAGCGCGGGGTAAAGGCGAATCTCCTCGCCAAGCTCGAATTCTTCAACCCCATCGCGAGCGTCAAAGACCGCATCGGCGTCAGCATGATCGAATCGCTCGAAAAGAGCGGCAAGATCACGCCGGGCAAATCGTTGCTGATCGAACCGACGTCGGGCAATACAGGCATCGCGCTTGCCTTCGTCGCCGCGGCGCGCGGCTATCGACTCATTCTGGTCATGCCGGAATCGATGTCGATCGAGCGGCGCAAGATGCTGGCGCTGCTCGGCGCCGAACTTGTGCTCACCCCTGCCGCGCAGGGCATGAAAGGCGCGCTCGCCAAGGCCAGCGAACTCGCGGCTGACAATCCCGGCGCCGTCATTCCCCAGCAGTTCGAGAACCCCGCCAATCCCGAGATTCACCGCGTGACGACGGCGGAGGAAATCTGGAACGACACCAATGGCGAGGTCGACTATTTCGTGTCGGGCGTCGGCACTGGCGGGACGATCACGGGCGTCGGCCAGGCGCTGAAGGCGCGCCGGCCCGGCCTTCGCGTCGTCGCGGTGGAGCCGGAAGACTCAGCCGTGCTTTCCGGACGCCCGCCAGGTCCCCACAAGATTCAGGGAATCGGCGCCGGCTTCGTGCCGCCCATTCTCGATCGCAGCGTCATCGACGAGATCATCACCATCGGCAATCAGACGGCTTTCGAGATGGCGCGGCTGCTCGCTCGGGTGGAGGGCATTCCCGGCGGCATCTCGTCGGGCGCCGCGGTCGCAGCGGCCTTGGAGATCGCCGGCCGCCCCGAAGCCGAGGGCAAGAATATCGTCCTGATCATCCCCTCCTTCGCGGAGCGCTATCTTTCGACGGCGCTGTTCGAAGGGCTGTAACGGAAACGCGCCGCGCAGCCGCGGCGCGTCTTCTTCAGGCGTTGGCCGATCAGCTGCGCTTGCGCTTTTGCGGCTGCTTGGGCGCGGGGTTCGCCGCCTGCGGCTGCTTGGGGCTCGGCGTCGCCTGCGCGATCCTGCGGCGATGCACCGCCCCGCGCGCATACGCGCCCGCGACATAGCCGACCGCGACAATGACAATATAGACGATCACCAGGAAGCCGCCGCGCTGATTGGCGGACGCCGCCCTTTCCAAAAGGCTGACGACTTCGGTCTGGTCGATAAATTTGTCGGCGACGATTCCGCAGATGATGCCGACGATTGGCACGAGCCAAGACGGCAGCCGGAAATAGCCGAGCGCCGCGGCGAGTAGAAACGCCACGAGGCCGAAGACGTGCAAAAACTCGATCAAGATTGACTGGATGATGAGCCCAACAAAGCGGATGAGCTTGATCATTTCTACTCCCCTACGATCATTGATTTTGGAGAAGCTTACACATTTGGCAGATGCTGCGCGAGCGCTTCGAGCACCGCCATGCGCACCGCGACGCCCATCTCGACCTGTTCGCGGATCAAGGAGCGCGCGCTGTCGGCGACGGCGGTGTCGATTTCCACGCCGCGATTCATCGGCCCCGGATGCATGACCAGCGCATCGGGCGCCGCATAGGCCAGCTTCTCTTCGTCCAGGCCGAAGAAGTGAAAATATTCGCGGGCGCTCGGCGTCAGCGCGCCGGCCATGCGCTCGCGCTGAAGGCGCAGCATCATGACGATGTCGGCGTCCTCAAGGCCGCGCCTCATGTCGTGAAACACCTCGACGCCCAGCCGCGAGAGACTGTCGGGCGCAAGCGTCGAAGGCCCGACGACGCGCACCCGGGCGCCAAGCGCGCCGAGCAGCAGGATGTTTGAGCGAGCGACGCGCGAATGGAGAATGTCGCCGCAAATCGCGATCGTCAGCCCCTCGATGCGGCCCTTGTTTCGCCTGATCGTCAGCGCGTCGAGCAGCGCCTGAGTCGGATGTTCATGCGCGCCGTCGCCGGCGTTGACGACGGAGCAGTCGACCTTTCGCGCAAGAAGATGCGCTGCGCCTGCATGCGCATGGCGGACGACGATGATATCCGGCCGCATCGCGTTCAGCGTCACCGCCGTATCGATCAGCGTCTCGCCCTTCGACTCCGAGGAGCGCGCCACCGACATGTTCATCACGTCCGCGCCCAGACGCTTGCCCGCGATCTCGAAGGACGCCTGCGTGCGCGTTGACGATTCGTAAAACAGATTGATTTGCGTTCGCCCGCGCAAACTCGAACGCTTCTTGTCGACTCGCCGCGACACTTCGATCGCCTCCTCGGCCATGTCGAGAAGGGTGACGATGTCGAGACGGGCCAATCCTTCAATGCCGAGGAGGTGGCGGTGCGGGAAAGAAGCTTGGGGCGCCCCTGATTGCATGCGCCGTCTATAGCAGCTTTGACCAGCGCCGAAAGCGCCATCCGCCGCAGCGCAGAGCTGTCCTTCGCCCGTCTTTCCCTTGACATATACTCGTGCCGAGCACATGTCTTGCGTGACCAAGTTGCGAGATCTTCATCCGCGGCTTAGTCTTGGAAGCTTGAGCGCTCCGAGCGGAAATCCGTCTCGGAGATTTTATGGGAGCTACTTATACTCATGTTGAGTATAAGCGTGAGGCGCCAAACGATGACACTCTTGACCAGCGACGTCCGAAGCGCTCCGCGCGCAAGGCGCGAGCCTTTGGCGAAGGCCCTTGGCGTTGGCCCTCGCGGCCGCTTTCCGGCCCTGCCCCGCCCCGCTCTGGAATGGACGCCCGAGGTTCAAGCCGCGACCGCTCATCTCTACGAGCGCGTGGCGAGAGTCATCCCGCCCGTCGAATGGCCGTTCCATGCCCCCTACGTCAAGGCGATCAATGACCTCAAACATGTGCGCAACGCCACCATCCTTGCGCATAATTACATGACGCCGGAGATCTACCACTGCGTCGCCGATCACATCGGCGACAGCCTGCAGCTCGCAAAGCTTGCCGCCAAATCTGACGCCGACGTCATCGTTCAGGGCGGCGTGCATTTCATGGCCGAAACGTCGAAGCTGCTCAATCCGAACAAGGTCGTGCTCACCCCGGACGCCAACGCGGGCTGCTCGCTCGCCGAGTCCATAACCGGCGCCGACGTGCGCGCTTTGCGCAAACAATATCCTGGCGTTCCCATCGTCGCCTATGTCAACACATCCGCCGACGTGAAAGCCGAGGTCGACATCTGCTGCACGTCGTCGAACGCCGTAAAGGTCGTCGAGAGCCTCGGCGCCGATCGCGTAATCATGGTCCCCGACCGCTATTTGGCGGAGAACGTCGCGGCGCAGACGACGGTGAAGATCATCGCCTGGCGCGGCGCCTGCGAGGTGCATGAGCGCTTCACCGCCGAAGAGATCGAGAACTATCGCGCCGATCACCCCGGCGTGCAGGTGCTTGCGCATCCTGAATGTCCGCGCGAAGTTGTGGACGTCTCTGATTTCGCCGGCTCGACGGCGGCGATGATCGATTTTGTGCGCAGCAGGAAGCCCGCTCGCGTGCTGCTCGTCACCGAATGCTCGATGGCCGATAATGTCGCCGCCGAGTCGCCGGGCGTCGAATTCGTCCGGCCTTGCAACTTCTGCCCGCATATGAAGCGCATCACCCTGCCGAAAATCCTCGACAGCCTGCTTTTCGTCCGCGAAGAAGTGACGGTCGATCCCGCTGTGGCCGAGCGCGCGCGCCGCAGCGTGCAACGCATGATCGATCTAGGCTAGACTGCGGGCCGCTTGGCCTGACTTGAACGGGACGGACAATGCCGGCGCTCGATGCGACGATTGCGGCCATCGACGCCGCCAATGCCGACGACCCGCGCCGGATCGAGGGCCGAGCCTTTGAGCTCGTTTACGCCCAGCGCATGAGCGCGCGGCTCGCCGCGCTCTATCCCGACGCCTCCGAACTTCTCAAGATCGCGACGCGCGCGCAGCACTTGCGCCGCTGGGAGATCGAGCGCGGCAATTATGAGGAAGGCCGTCGCGGCTATAACGACTGGCGGCGCGCCTGCCGCATCCACCACGCCAATCTGGTTGCGGACATCATGCGCGCTCATGGCTACGACGAAGCGGCCGTCGCGCATGTCTGCGCGCTCATTCGAAAGGAACAACTCAAGAAAGATCCTGAGTCGCAGGCGCTCGAAAACATCGCCGCGATCGTGTTTCTTGAATACTACTTCGACGACTTCCTGGAAAAGCACCAGGATTATGCCGACGACAAGCTCGTCGACATTCTCGGCAAAACCTTGTGCAAAATGTCGCCCAAGGGCCATGCCGCGGCCCTCGCCCTGCCCTTGCCGCCGCGCGCGCGCAGCCTGGTCGAAGCGGCGATCGCCCGTGAGACCGCCGCGCTCGCGCGGCTTGCCGCAGTCGCGGTCGACTAGACGGTCGATGCGCGAGAATTTGCCTCCCATCATCATCGTCGGCGGCGGGCTCGCGGGCGTGTTCTGCGCGCTGAAACTTGCGCCGACGCCCGTGGCGATCTTCGCGCCGACGCCCGTAGGATACAGCGGCTCGTCCTTTTGGGCGCAGGGCGGCATCGCCGCCGCTGTCGAAGAGGGCGACACGCCAGAGAGCCACGCCGACGACACGGTGGCGGCGGGCGGCGGCCTCGTCGAACGCGAGATCGCGCTCGGCATGGCGCAAGAAGCGCGCGCGCGCGTCGAAGACCTCGCGGCGATGGGAACGCCCTTCGATCGGTCGGCCCTTGGCGCCTTTCTCCCCTCCCAGGAGGCGGCGCATTCGCGTCGGCGCATCGTGCGCGTGCAGGGCGACGTCGCCGGGCGGGCGATCATGGACATTCTGGCCAAGGAAGTCGCCAGAACCTCATCGATCCGCATCGTCGAAGGCTATTCCGCGCAGGAGATCGTGGTGCGCGGGGGACGAGCGGTCGGCGTGCGCGCCCGCGACAACGCCGGCATGATCCACGAGACGCCCTGTGCGGCGCTCATTCTCGCGACCGGCGGGATTGGCCATCTGTACCGGGTCACGACCAACCCGTTGGAAGCGCGCGGGGTCGGCGTCGCTATGGCGGCGCGGGCCGGCGCGCTGATCGCTGACGCCGAATTTGTTCAATTTCACCCCACGGCGATCGACATCGACGCCGATCCGGCGCCGCTCGCGACCGAGGCGCTGCGCGGCGAGGGCGCGACGATCGTCGATCGGGATGGCCGACGCTTCATGCTCGACATCGATCCCAACGGGGAGCTTGCGCCGCGCGACATTGTCGCCCGCGGCGTTTTCGCCAGCGTCAAGGCGGGAAAGGGCGCGTTTCTCGACGCCCGTTCGGCGATCGGCGCTGAATTCCCGATTCGCTTTCCGACCGTTTACGCGAGTTGCATGCGCGCCGGGATCGACCCTTCGCGCGAACTTATTCCGATCGCGCCAGCAGCCCATTACCATATGGGCGGAATCTGGACCGACGACCGCGGGCGGACGACCCTCGACGGCCTCTGGGCGGTCGGCGAAGTCGCTTCGACCGGCGTTCACGGCGCAAACCGGCTCGCGTCCAATTCTCTTCTCGAGGCGATCGTTTTTGGCGCCCGCGTCGCTGCGGATGTGCGCGCGACGCCGCTCTCGCCGGTCGAATGGCGCCCCCAGACGGAGCGCCTCGAGCCGATACCGCGCGATGGCGATTTCGCGGTCATCGAAGAACTGCGCGATCTGATGTCGGCGAATGTGGGGGTCATCCGCAACGGCGCCGGGCTCGCCGTCGCGGTCAGATCGATCCGGCGCATGATCTCGCGAACGAGCGATATTGAGGCGCGCAACATGTTGACGACGGGCCTGTTCATAGCGGCGGCCGCGCTCCAGCGGCGCGAGAGCCGCGGCGCGCATTTCCGCTCCGACTTTCCGCAGCCGACCCTCGCGCTCGCGCGCCGCTCGCTCACGACGCTTGACGCCGTCCTGCGCATCGCCGACGCGGTTGAGTCATGATCCCCGATTTGCCCCCGATGCTGTTCGAGGAAGCAGTGCGCGCCGCGCTCGCCGAAGATTTGGGCCGAGCTGGCGACATCACGACACAAGCGACCATCTCCCCACGCGCGGGGGCCCGCGCCGCGATCGTCGCGCGAGATTTGGGCGTCGTCGCCGGACTTCAGGCGGCGCGCGTCGCCTTCGCGCTGATGGATCGAGAGATCATCTTCGAAGCGCAGGCGTCCGATGGCGACCGCGTCGAGCCTGGAACGCTCGCAGCGGTCATTTCCGGCCCGGCGCGGCCGATTCTCTCCGCCGAGCGCGTTGCGCTCAATTTTCTTGGCCGGCTATCCGGCGTCGCGACGCTCACGGCGCGCTATGTCAGCGCCATCGCCGGCACGTCCGCGCGAATCTGCGACACGCGCAAAACGACGCCCTCGTTGCGCGCCTTGGAGAAATACGCCGTGCGATGCGGCGGCGGCGTCAATCACCGCTTCGGCCTCGACGACGCCGTGCTCATCAAGGACAATCACGTCGCCGTCGCCGGCGGCGTCGTCCCGGCGCTCAGAGCCGCCAAGCGGAATATTGGCCATCTCGTCAAAATCGAGATCGAAGTCGACACGCTCGACCAGCTGCGCGAGGTCCTCGACGAAGGGGCGGACGCAGTGTTGCTCGACAATATGACTCTCGACGATCTGCGTAGCGCGGTGGCGCTCGTTGGCGGCCGCATGATCTGCGAAGCCTCGGGCGGCGTAACGCTCGCGAGCGTCGCGGAAATCGCGAAAACCGGCGTCGACTTTATTTCTGTCGGCGCGCTGACGCACTCCGCCCCCGTCTTCGATTTCGGCTTAGATATTGAATTCGTATGAAAATATTCGTCACCCAGACTTAAGCGACTGGCTGGGGCGGATCGCTTCCTTGAAGACGCTCGCGCTGCTATAAGCCGTCAACCCTTCCGGGGACCTCGAAAAACATCAGGAGCCATGCCCTCGTTCTTCGCCCGCAAGCTGATCAATCGAGTGCGGCGAAGGCTTTGGAGCTCTCCCATCTCCTCAATGCCGCCCCCGCTGCGCGCCGAGGCGAGGCGCGACAAAAATCTTGCCGCCGAAATCGGCGACTATGAGCGCGCCTTCGGCTACGCCCACAGCGCGGGCTCAATGCCTATGCGCACGTTGCTGCGCATCGAGCGGCTGCTGACTGGAACCGAAATCTTCTCCGCCGAAACGG
The DNA here is from genome assembly GCA_036560365.1 of Methylocystis sp. GTDB lineage: Bacteria > Pseudomonadota > Alphaproteobacteria > Rhizobiales > Beijerinckiaceae > Methylocystis. Next base: position 46,804 of record DATBRI010000024.1, on the reverse strand, counting down.
GCTGCGGAAAGTCCACGATCTTCCTTTCGCGCATCGCCGAGCGGCACAAGGTTTTTTGCTATGACGATCGCGGCCAGAAAGCGTCAAGCGTCGACTATTTCATGAATTGTCCCGCGACGCGTCCCGACCGCCTCGACCTTGTTTTTGGCCCCACTCAGCTCACGCTGCCGCGGCACGAAGACCACTTGCCCTACGACCTCGTCTTGATCGACGGGCCGCACGGCTTTCCGTTCCCCGAACTCGAATATTATTACTTCTATCCGCACCTGAAGACTGACGGGCTGCTCGTCGTCGATGACATCCATATTCCAACCATCGGCCGGTTCGCAGACTTCCTGAGCGAAGATCGCATGTTCGCAAAGCTGGAGTTTATCGGCTCGACCGCGATCTTCCGTCGAACCGACGCGCCGGTCTTCGATCCGCTGGGCGACGGATGGTGGCTGCAGGACTTCAACCGCCGACGCGCGCCATTCTCAAAAGACATCTATTTGCAGGACGGCAAGAAAAGGCCGCCGATCTCATTCGAAGGAATCTACTGAGCCGCCGCTTGCTCGGCGATGGGGTTCCGGTCCGCCTGCGATAGACGGCCCAAACGCAGGCCGCGCTTCGCCAGCATCTCGGGCAGTCGAGTCGACAGCAGGAAAGCGAGCTCCTGCTCGCGCGTGATCGTCACCGGATCGAGCCTTCGCAGCTCATCGTCCACATGGCCGGGATGGCACATGATGAGATGTCTGCTTCCTGGCGCTCGAAGGTAGCTCTGAAAGATCTTCGCGTAATCGAAGCTTGGATGAAAATTCGAGAACCCGGCGAAGCCGTCGTTGAAGCCGAAGCCGCGCTGGCGCACCTCCCGGCGAAAGCCGCCAGCCAGCGAGAGCGCCGAGAGCGCCTTGCGGGCGCTGGTTCCGCGCACGAGAATGCGGTGTAAGCCATCCCCGGCGTCGCGAACCCAGGCTCGGCCGCTGAGCCTTCGCGCTTCCATTGCGTCAAGCAGCGCCGTCCTGATGCCAGGAAGGACGTGAATATGCTGATGGCCGTCGACATGGTCCGGCGGGCGGTCCATCACCGCTTCGAACCGGTCGAACTGCCGATCGATCTCGGCGCGGATCTCGTCCATCGGCAACCGCCGGCCGAAAGCCATCTGGACCACCTTGGAAAGCGGGGGAAACTCTCCATTTGGCGCGAAATTCGGCATCGACGAAAGCGGCCGCCCCAGGGTGAGATTGAAATGCAGGCCGACGTCCGCGTTTCCACCACGGCGCGACAGCTCTAGCCCCATGGCCGTCCATCGGGGACCATTCACCAGTGCCGAAACAGCGGTGAGCCTCCCCGCGTCGAGCGCTTCTAAAATGCCGGCGCTGACTCCATAAGACAGGCTGTAATCGTCCGCGCAAACCGCAACAATCTGGTCTTGAACCATCGCCTGCTCCTCTGCGCCAGCCAGGCCGCTTCGCCTATGCTACGCGTGTTAATCCTATGCTGCGCCTATAAATATTGGTTTAAAAGTCGCCATGAACAGTCCCGAAATATCGCTTGTGATCCCCGTCTTCAACGAGGCGCAAAATCTTCGTGCTCTGGCGGCCAGACTCGCCCCGGCTGTCGACGCATGCGACGTCTCCTATGAAGCGATCTTCGTCGACGACGGCTCCAGCGACGAGAGTCTGGAGATATTGCGGGACCTCTGCGCCGAGGAGCCGCGTTTTCGCGCCCTGTCGCTTTCTCGCAACTTTGGCAAGGAGGTGGCGATTGTCGCCGGGCTCGACGCCGCGCTCGGACGCGCGGTCGTCATCATGGACGCCGACCTGCAGCACCCGCCGGAAGTAATCCCGCACTTCATCGAGAAGTGGCGAGAAGGCTATAAGAACGTCTATGGCCAACGCCTCGACCGAGCGACCGATCCGAAGCTGCGCGCCGCGTTCGCGCATGTTTTTTACCGTTTGCTGGCGAACTTTGGCGACGTGCGGCTGCCGCCGGGCGCGGGCGACTTCCGCCTTCTCGACCGGCAGGCGGTCGACGCGCTACTGACGATGCGTGAGCGCGCGCGCTTCAATAAGGGCCTCTTCGCCTGGATCGGCTTCAAGTCGATCGGCGTGCCCTTCGACGTCGAAGACCGCGCCGGCGGAACGTCAAAATTCAATTTCGTTCGGCTCGCGCAATTTGCGCTCGATGGGCTGATGTCCTTTTCGTCGATACCGCTCAAGGTGTGGACCTATGTCGGTCTGGCGATTTCTGCCTTCGCGATCGCCATGGCCGGCTACTATTGGGTTCGCACCATGCTTTTTGGCGTAGATTCGCCCGGCTTTCCCACTCTGGTGGTGTCGATCGCGTTCTTCTCCGGCGTTCAACTGATGTCGCTCGGCATGCTCGGCGAGTATGTCGCCCGCATTTTTAATGAGGTAAAGGGAAGGCCGCTCTATCTCGTCGCCGAGAGGCTGGGCGAGAGCGAGGCCACGAGCGGCAAAGCGGGCGACAGGGCGTCGACGCGCTGAAAGGGGCGCGCTTTCCCAGATGCTTCTGGCGCTGCGGCTGCACACATGGGACGAGGCGGGAAAGACATGAGCACCGATGCCGGCCGTTCGAGACTGCGCGGCAAGAACATTATCATCGCCGCGGCATTGATTGCGCTGTTTGCCGCCTTCGGCATACGCATGTGGCGCTTCGTGGCGGCCCCCGCCGTGCCGACCCTGCTCGAAGGCCTCCCGGAGTCGAAAACCGAGGGCGACCAGCAGCTCTTCCAGACGCGTCTTACGCAACGCTTCCATCCCGGCTCCACGGAAGTCGACGATCTCGTCGGCGAACTGCGGGACGACGGATTTTCCGTGGATGCGGATCAGAATGTCGCCACATACGAACGCCGAGCCGACATTTCCGACAAATGCCGACGCAGCGCCAATATTCGCTGGTCTCGGGGCGAAGGCGACGAGCTCGCCACGATCACAGGCGGATATTCCCTGCACTGCCCGCAGCACTGACGGAGCGCAGACTTAATCGAATTCTGCTAGGACGATTGCGATGATTCGCAATCTGCTCTCGGTCGGCGGCTTCACCCTGCTTTCGCGCGTGACGGGATTTCTGTCGCTCGCGATGCAGTCGGCGATCATGGGCGCCGGCGCCGTCTCGGACGCCTTCTTCATCGCCCAGCGCCTGCCCAACAGTTTTCGCGCGATCTTCGGCGAAGGCGCGTTCAATGCGGCTTTCGTTCCGTCTTATTCGATGGCGATCGAACAGCAGGGAGACGCGGCGGCCGAAGAATTTGCCGGAGAAGTTTACACGCTGCTCCTTGCCTCGCAGATCATCTTGCTCGCCATCGTCTGGTCGCTGACCCCGCAATTCGTCTCGCTGATCGCGCCCGGCCTCGACGACCGGCCGGAAAAATTCGAGCTGGCCGTCAATCTCACCCGCATCACCTTTCCCTATCTGCTCTTCATCACGCTTTTCGTCTTGCACCAGGGCGCCCTAAACGCGCGCGGCCGCTTCGCGCTTCCGGCCTTCGCGCCCAATCTGATGAATTTTTCCGTGATGGCGGCGCTCGCTGTCGCTTTCCTTTTTCCAAACGCCGGCTATGCGGCGAGCTGGGGCATTACGATCTCCGGCGTTCTGGAGCTCGGACTGTTGATGTGGCAGGCGCGGCGCATCGGCGTCCTGCAGCGCTTGCGCAAGCCGCATTGGGCGCGCGTGCGCGATTTCTTCATTCGCCTGGGGCCCGCGATCATCGGGTCGGCCAGTCCGCAGATCGCCGTGCTCGCCGACACAATTCTCTCATCGATGCTTCCCGACGGCGGCGTGTCGTCGATCTCCTATGCGGAGCGGCTCTATCAGCTTCCCGTCGGCGTGATCGGCATCGCCGCCGGCACGGTGCTGCTGCCGGAAATGAGCCGACGCCTCGCCGCGGGCGACGAAGCGGGCGCGCTTCACGCGCAGAGCCGAACAATGGCGCTCACTGTCGCGGCCACGGCGCCGTTCTTCATCGCCTTCGACACAATTCCCGAACTGATCGTCGCCGGGCTCTTCCAGCGCGGTAAATTCTCCGCGGCCGACGCCTACGCTGCCGGGGACGTGCTCGCCGCCTATGGCGCCGGTCTGATGGCGCTGGTGCTGATCGCTTCGGCGCGCGCGAGCTTTCAGGCGCGCGGCGACACGCGGACGCCCATGCTCATCGCGCTGGCCGCGCTCGCCGCGAATGTCGCGTTGAAGATCGTGCTGTTTCGGCCGCTCGGCGCGGTCGGGCTCGCCACGGCCACGTCCGTCGGATTGTGGATCAACCTCGCCGCGCTCGTCGGACTCGCGCTCGCTCAGGAAGGAATGCGATTGGACGCCGTCTTCGTGAAGACGCTCGGCGCGACATTCATCGCCTGCGCCTTTCTCGCCGCGGTCGCGATTTTCGGCCGTTCATCCGCCCTGGCGCTCGGCGCGCATTTCGGCGCTCTGGCCAATCTCGTCGCTCTCACGGCGCTCGCCGTCGTCGGCGCGCTCGTCTACGCAGGCGCCCTTCTCGGCGCGCTGCGCGCGAGCGGCGTGACGATCGCAAGCCTCAGATGATAGGCGTTAAACGAACTGCGATATGCCGGGGATCGAATCGACGATTTCCCGCAGCTTCTCCGGCCCGACTTTCTCTTCGGCATAGCCGAAAATCTCATGACCCAGTTTTGGAATCTGGCCCATATCGATGCCGGCGCCATTGAGCTTGGCGGCGAGGCCCATCAGCCCGCCCATTCCCCCCATTAAGCCCCCGAGGCCGCCCCCGCCGCCTGACGACTGGGCGGCATCGATGGCCTCGCGCGCGCCGGGAAGCTTGTCGAGAAACTCGGACACTGCGCCGTCCGCCGATTCCTTTTGAAGGAAGCCCAGAACGAGACCGACCGCCGTCCTGGCGACCTCTGCGTCAACGCCAAGGGCCGCCGAGACGCGCGCCACCAGTTCATCCATTGTAGGCCTCCGCTTCAACCGAAAACGCCAGACTGTCGCTGTGACAGAAGGGAAAATCAAGCGCTCCGATTGCGCTTATAGACGCGCCGGATGGCTGACGCGCGGCGCGCGTCAGCCGTCCCGTTACGCCGAGTGACGCAGATCCGTCGGCGAGTCGCTACGCTCGCGCAGCGCCGGCAGAATGTTCCTGATCTTCTCGGCGCCCTCGGGACCAAGAATGTCTGCTGCGCGATTGATCACTTGGCGAACCAACGCGTCGGTTTGCGCTTCACTGATTCCGAGCTTTTCGAGCTGTCCGGCAAGAATGTTCACATCTGCGCGGCCGCGTCCGATAAAGCTCGTCATGCCTTCGATGGCTTGAGTGACGCCGCCGTCGCCAACCGACTGCGCCGCCTCGATGTCTTGCTGCATGCGCGGCATCTTGGCGATCATCACCTGCATATTGCCGGTCGTATCCTTGTCGCGAAGAAAACTGAGGACGAGGCCGATCGCCGCTTTAGCGACGGTCGGATCAAGCTTCGTCTCGGAGACGACATTGCTGGTAAGCTTCTCCATGGGACATCCTCCACGCGAACCGTTTCGAGTTGCGCTAGAGATGTCGCGCCGACGCTGGCCTTCAAGCGTAGCTATACCGCTCAACTATGCGGCGTCGAGGCCGTAGAGCGAGTGCAACGTGCGAACGGCGAGTTCGGTATAGGCCTCGTCGATCAGCACCGAAAACTTGATCTCCGACGTGGTGATGGCGCGGATGTTGACGCCCTTTTGCGACAGGGCGCGAAACGCCTGCGCGGCGACGCCGGCGTGGCTGCGCATGCCAATTCCGATCGCGGAAATCTTGGCGACGTCCTTTTCGCCAGTGATGCTCGCAAAGCCGATCGCGTCCTTAACCTTTTCGATGATTGCAAAGGCGCGCTCGTAATCCGCAGTTCCGACGGTGAAGGTCATGTCGGTCATGCCCTCCTCGGAGACGACCTGCACGATCATGTCGACGTTAATTCCCGCCTCGGCCAAGGGCATGAACACCGCGGCCGCGACGCCCGGCTTGTCGGCGACGCCGCGAAGCGTGATCTGCGCTTCGTCGCGCGAGAAGGCGATGCCTGTGACGACCTGGGCTTCCACGATGTCCTCCTCGTTGCAGATCAACGTCCCCTGCCCCGGATTTTCCGGATCGTCGAAGGAAGAGCGCACATAGGTCGGCACGCCATGCACCATGGCGACCTCGACCGAGCGCACCTGCAGGACCTTCGCGCCAAGCGACGCCATTTCCAGCATCTCTTCAAAGGCGATCTTGTCCATGCGCCGCGCCTTCGGCACGACGCGCGGATCGGTGGTGTAAACGCCGTCAACGTCGGTATAGATGTCGCAGCGATTGGCCTTGATCGCCGCCGCGATGGCGACGGCGCTCGTGTCCGAGCCGCCACGCCCGAGCGTCGTGATCCGCCCGGTTTCGCGGTGCACGCCCTGAAAGCCTGCAATGACGGCGACTTCGCCGCGGCTGAAGCCTTCTACGATGCCTGAGCCGTCGATCGATTCGATCCGCGCCGCGCCATGCATGCAGTTGGTGTAGATCGGCGCCTGCCAGCCGAGCCAAGAGCGTGCCGGCATCCCCGCCTTCTGCAAGGCCATGGCCAGAAGCCCGGCCGTCACCTGTTCTCCCGAGGCGACGACGGCGTCATATTCGCGCATGTCGCAAAGCGGCGCCGCCTCCCTGCACCAGGCGACAAGTTCATTGGTCTTGCCGGCCATCGCCGAGACCACCACGGCGACCTCACGTCCAGCATCCACCTCGCGCTTCACATGACGCGCGACATTGTTGATGCGTTCGACAGTGGCGACGGAGGTGCCGCCGAATTTCATAACCAGGCGTGACATGGAGACCGGAAATGGGCGAGACGCTCGCGTCTTGCGGGAAGCGGCGCTATATGTGTCCGCGTCGGCGGGCCTGTCAACGGCGGCGCTTCGCAATGGGAATCATGCGCAAGCTCCTTTTCGAGATGCGCGCTTCGCGCGTTCCTCGGGATGAGGAGCTTTCGCATAATTCCCCTGACCTTATCCCTCCAGGAGCCGCCGCGCCGCGTCTCGGTGGGCGAGGTTGGGAGAATTAGCTTATTTCTCCGCATCTTCGTGAGGCTTCTCTTGCCGCAACAGTCATCGCCCCACTCCGCCAGCGTCGACCCCGAAGACGTCGCGCGTTTCAACCGCTTGGCCGAGCTCTGGTGGGACAAGAACGGCAAAATGGGGATTCTCCACGAGATCAACCCCGTGCGAGTCGCCTATATCCGCGATCATGTGCGCCGGTTTATCCGACATGACGCCGGCGCGTTAAATGCGCCGGGAGACCGACCGCTGGGAGGCGTGCGCATCGCCGATATCGGCTGCGGCGGCGGCATATTGAGCGAGTCGCTGGCTCAGCTCGGCGCTCAGGTGATTGGCGTCGATCCCGCGCCAAACAACATCGCCATCGCGAAAAGACATGCCGAAACGTCCGGGCTGGACATCGATTATCGCAATATCACCGCCGAAGACCTCGCCGCGGCCGGCGAGCAGTTCGACGCGGTGGCGGCGCTCGAAGTCATTGAGCATGTGGAAGGGCCGCGCGAATTCGTCGCCATGCTGGGGCGGCTGCTGAAGCCCGGCGGGCTGCTCTTCCTGGCGACGATCGACCGGACCATGAAGAGCTACATGCTGGCCATCGTCGCCGCAGAATATGTGCTCGGCTGGGTGCCGAAAGGCACCCACAACCATCACAAATTCATCCGCCCGGACGAACTCTCGTCATGGGTGCGCCAGGGCGGCATGCGGGAAATCGATCGTGTCGGGATGAGCTTCCAGCCGCTGACCAGAAACTGGCGAAAAAGCCACGACACAGACGTCAATTATTTAATGGCGGCGCGTAAAGAAGGATAGATTTCGGTCGGCCGAGGAGGCGGGAACGGGCGGAAGCTCTTGTTCGCGCCCGCCGTTCCGGTAAAATCTGAGCCTATGCTTAGAGATTCTCGCACGCGCTCCCCTCTTTTCCTCGCCGTCGCCGTCTTCGGACTGGCGATCGCCTTCGCTTTTTCCGCTGCGGAAGCCAAGCCCAAGGCGAGCCCCGAAGACGCGCCGGCCGACGACGCAAGCGCCAAATCAAACAAGCGAAAGCCGACCAAAAACGAGAAAGCCGAGAAGCCGGCCGATAAAGGCTCCGACAAGCCGGAGCAGCTCGGCAGCTTTGGGGAATGGGGCGCCTATGTCGCGCAGAGCGGTCGCAACAGGACCTGCTATGCGCTCGGGCAGCCCAAGGAGCGCACGCCGAAAGCGAAGCTCAAAGAGGCGTCCGCTTACATCTTTATCTCGACGCGACCGGCGGAAAATATCCACAATGAGGTCGCGATCAATCTGGGCTATGCGACGAAGGACGGCTCCCCCGCGGTCGCCGACATCGACGGCGACAGCTACGAGCTGATCACGAAGGGAACGAACGCCTGGGTGAAGGATCAATCCCGGGAGAAAGAATTCGTCGGCGCGCTGCGCGGCGGCGCCAAGCTCACAGTGAAGGCCGCTTCGTCGAAAGGGACAAGCACCACCGACAGCTATTCGCTCAAAGGATTGTCGGACGCGCTCGCCCGCGCCGTGCAGGAATGCAAGTAGATCCTAGCGCGGCCGGCCCGCGGTTTTCGGGACGTTTTTAACCGACGCCGCGATCAAGCGGATCTCCGGCGCGACGCCGGGATATTTTGACGCCAATTGATCGAGATCGCCGATTTCAACGTCCTGCGGAACGACGCCCGGCCATTCAGTGCTGGCGCCAAAAAACCAGCGTCCGGCGCCCAGAAGCCGCGCCGTGTGAAATGTGTCGCCGGGAATGAGCAGCTGAACGCGCTGGCCGGCGCGCAGATCCGGTCCGACCACCACGCGCTCGGTCGAGCCGTCGCCATGGAGCATGAACAGCTCCAGCGGATCGCCGAGATAATAGTGATAGAGCTGATCGTTGCGGATTCGGTGCAGCCGAACCGGCGCTTGCGGCGTCACCAAAAAGTAGAGCGCTGAACCCGTCGGCCCGCTGCGCGCGAAGGGCGGCGGCAAGGCGTCCGCGCCAAAGGAGAGCTTGCTCGTATAGGTAAGCCGGACGAAGCCGCACGTCGCGTTGGGCTCAAGCGCGAGCAGATCGACGATCTCTTCATGGCTCAGAGCTTCGGACATGGCGGGACCCTTCGGCTTGACCCACTGGCGACGGCGGAGCGTTCGATAGCACGTGGGCATGCCGAGCGGCAGGCCTGCCGGCCCATAGCGACTCGCCTGGATCCAACAAGTATAAATTTCATGATACCAAGTATTTGACCAACCGAAATACTGTCTGTGGTCCTTGTTTATATGGACCATTTCCGCAGACTACGCGCAGCCATGGCAGTCCCCCTGTAGCTGTCCTGGCGGACGGCGACGGTTTTCACCGCTGCATCATCCGTCGCCGTCCCTGTCCTTCCGGCGAAAGCCGAACAACACACAATGGGAGAGGCAAATGGCGGTTAATGTTCACGACGGCGAAGTCGGCAAGATCCTCGTGTATCTGGTTGGCTTCACCGCTTTCGTCATCGTCGCTCTTACCTGGGTTCCGCATTGGATCTCGCCTGACAGCGCGAACGTCACCGGAAACACCGGCAATACGGCGCGCATGATCGAGTGACGTCCCGACGCTCCGGGAGCCGTCCCTTCCGGAGCGTCGACGTAGGCGCGTCGCGCAGGTTGCAAAGCAAATTCGTTTCCGGCATAACGACGCCGCGACGGTTCGGCGACTTGCTTTGCCGGCGCAACGGATGCGGGTGTAGCTCAGGGGTAGAGCACAACCTTGCCAAGGTTGGGGTCGAGGGTTCGAATCCCTTCGCCCGCTCCAATTCAACGCTCCGCGAATTCCCCCACACGCGGAGACCGGGGTCAGATGCTGACGACGCGCGCCCCCGCGAAAATCAATCTTACGCTTCATGTCCTCGGCCGTCGGGAAGACGGCTATCACGCGCTCGAAAGCCTCGTGGCCTTTTCCGGCGCGGGAGACACATTGTCGTTCGTGCCGGGCGACGCGCTGTCGCTCGATATTTCAGGCCCCACCTCCTCCGCCGCCGGGGCCGGCGCCGACAATCTCGTGCTGCGCGCCGCACGCCGGCTCGCCGAAGAGATAAAGGGCCTGCGGCTCGGCCGGTTTCGACTCGAGAAGCGCCTGCCCGTCGCGGCTGGCATTGGCGGCGGCTCCTCGGACGCCGCCGCGGCGCTGCGCCTTTTGGCCAAGACGAATCATCTCGCGCCGGACGACCCGCGCCTTATCGAGGTCGCGCGCGCCGTTGGCTCGGACGTGCCGGTCTGCCTCGACCCGCACGCGCGGATGATGCGCGGCGCCGGCGAAACTCTCGGCGAACCGATTCGCCTACCGCTCCTGCCAGCCGTGCTGATCAACCCCGGGGCGCCGGTCGCAACGGGACCGGTCTTCGCCGCGCTCGGACTGCGACCCGGCGCGTTGCGGGAAGGCGCCGCGCATTCGAACATCGCCGCCCGGCCAAGCGCGGACGAACTCCTCGCGGCGCTGGCGAAGGGACGCAACGACCTCGAGGACGCCGCCTGCCTGCAAGCGCCCGTGATCGTCGACTCGCTCGCCATGCTGCGCGCCGCGCGCGGCTGCAGGCTGGCGCGGATGTCCGGCTCGGGCGCGACGTGCTTCGCGCTGTTTTCGACCCGGCGCGAGGCTGTGCGCGCCGCCAGCGTCATTCGCGCCCAGCATCCCGGATGGTGGGTCAAGACGGCCGTGCTGAGATGACCCGCCGGCCGCCACCAAAGGACCGCGGCGGGCATGAGAGGGGCCGCCGCGCGCCAGTCCCGCAATCGGAGGGCCGCGGCCCGTTCCGCTCAGCCTCCCCCGACCTCGTCGCGCTTTACGGCGCGCATCCCGTGCACGCCGCGCTGACGGCGCGCAAGCGCAAGCTTCTGACGCTTTATGCGACTGAGACCGCGCTGCCGCGCATCAAGGATCTGGCGCTGGCGGCGGGACTCGAGCCGCGGCTCGTCGACGCGCGCGACCTCGAGCGCCGCCTCGGCCCGGAGGCCGTGCATCAAGGCCTGATGCTCGAGGCGCGTCCGCTGCCGGAAGCCGATATTTCCGACATCGTCGCCGGCAGCAGCGTCGTGCTGGCGCTCGACCAGATCACCGATCCGCATAATGTCGGCGCGATCCTGCGCACGGCATGCGCCTTTAACGTCGACGCGGTGCTTCTCACGGAACGGCACAGTCCGGAGTTTTCCGGCGTCCTCGCCAAAGCGGCCTCGGGCGCGCTGGAGTTCGTGACGATTGTCTCCGTGGTCAATCTCGCGCGCGCGCTCGACGACCTCGCCGCGCGCGGCTATGCGCTCGTTGGACTCGACTCAGATGGCGCCGAATCGCTCTCGACCGTTGCGCTGTCGAAGCCGCTGGCGCTTGTGCTCGGCGCAGAGGGCAAGGGATTGCGGCGCCTCACGCGCGAGCGCTGCGACGCCGTCGCGCGGCTCGATCTTCCCGGGCCGATCAAGAGCCTCAACGTATCGAACGCCTGCGCCGCGGCGCTCAGCGTCGTGACGACGCGGCTTGAATAAAGCTCGGGATTGACCTCTCCGCCGGCTTGGACGCATAGAGAAGTCGCGCGATGCGCCTCGATGACGCCACGGGCCGGTTTAGCTCAGCTGGTAGAGCAACTGATTTGTAATCAGTAGGTCAGGGGTTCGAATCCTCTAACCGGCACCAATAACATCAGCAACTTACGCGAAACTTCGAGGTTTCTTCCGATCCCATTTCAGCTGGGTTGCGTGCGGGATAACAACAGAGCTGCGTCAGCATGCCGCATGAATAGACGCCGGCGCACGTTAGAGCCCGGTCGTCGCCCGCACAAAGGCATTGGCTCGGCCGCAACTGCGAACTATTGATGAGGGCCTTTTCGCAGAACAATAGGGAGGTTCCCATGGCGTGCTTTAAAAAGGTTGGGTTGGTGTTTGGCCTGATGATCGGTTCTGCTCTCATCGCTCAAACAGCGAGAGCCCAAAATCCCATTTCAGAGCTCGCCTCTGGAGTGAATCGCGCGGGGGCCGAGGCGGGCGAGGCAGTCACGGGCGTGCTGAACAAAGTGACGGGCAAGACTGCGGCTACGCCTGTCGCCCCTTCACCGGCTCCCGCGAGGGTGAGGTCGGCTGGTGTGGTTCATCATCATCACCACTTCCATCACCATCATCATCACCATCATTCGTGAATCGAGCGGCGGGGCTCTCAGCTCCGCCTGTTCGATGCAGGAAATCCGCCGCGCCGATTAGGCGCGGCGTGAAGCGAACGGCATCCCCCGCCCTATGCTCTGCCCTTGCGCATCCGCAAGGCCGCCGAGTCCTTTGTTGTCGAAGATGCCGGCGGTCGCGCAGACGATCGCAGGGGCGCTGACGGCGCTTCAATCCACGTTGAGGTGATCTTTCATGCGTAAATCGACAACATAGCCCGCTGCTTCGAGCCTATCGGGTGCTGCTCTGATGCGAGCGAATATTGGATTCGTCCGATACTTGTCTTGTCCGCGAGACCTTCACGAAGGCGGCAAAGAGCTACCGGGGTAGCGTTAGATAAGACGCCAGTCTTCGAAACCGGCGCCAAGCTTATGCCCAGGTCGACGGCTTCGCCGAAGTTCACGTAACTATTGCATGGAAGATAGGAATGGTCTCGACCACGCAGCAGGCCGCGCCTGCGGTGCAATTGGAAACCGACCAAACATTCCTCACACTGCGCGAATCACGCGGCCGGCTGTTGGGGTTTTTTCTCATCAGCCTTCTCTTCGTCGCGATCGGCGCGGCGATGTTTGCAAGTCCGCGAGTGGGTCGATCGGACGCGGCCTTCGGGATTTTGGCGGTCGTTTTTTTCGGACTGGGCGGCATTGCGCTCTTAGGTCGTCTCATCACATCCCGGCGCGCCACCGCGACTTTGACCAACAAAGGCGTTACGTGTCCTGCGACTTATGACGGTGTGCTGCCCTGGGGGGCCGTGCAGAAATGTGAATATGTCGAACATGGCAAGAGCCGCTTCCTCTATGTGACGCCTTATCCCGAAGTCGCCGACCAAATGCGCTGGAAAGGCCTCGCCAGCTGGGCGCCATTTTTGGGCGGAAAGAAGCCGGGGACGCGTTTCGCCATTCCGCTCAATTCGCGTCCCGACGACGAAGCCCGGTTTGTCGACGTCTTCATCGCGCGCGTGGACGCCGCCAAAGCGGCGCAGCCTCAAGATTTGCATTTGCGGCAGATCGACGAGAGCGAAGCCTATTTCGCCTCGCGGGCGCAGGCGCATGAGGCGCAGAGCGAGGCCACAGCGACTTTCCCGTATGTCACCGCAGGATTAACCGCACTGCTCGTCTTAATTTATTTCGCCGAACTCGGCGCTACGAATGGTTCGTCAGGCGACGCGAAATCGCCTTCGATTGCGACGCTGGTGCAATTCGGCGGCGTCTTCGGATCGGCGGTCGACCAGGGGGAATGGCTGCGGATTTTTTCCGCGCCTCTCCTGCACGCGAGTTTCGAGCATCTGCTGCTGAATTGCGTTGCGTTGTGGATCGTCGGCGTGCGTTTCGAACGCTATGTCGGCTCGGGATGGTTTGGGGCGGTTTTCGCCGGCAGCGCCGTTGCAGGATCGCTGATGTCGCTGGCGTTCAATCCGCCCAATCTCGTCAGCGTCGGCGCCTCGGGCGGCATCGTCGGCCTCTTCGCCGCGACGGCGCTGGCGAGCCGGCATTTCCCGCCGGGCCGGATACGCGCGCTGATGCTGAAGACCGCGGCGCAGACCCTGCTGCCTTCATTGATTCCGCTCGCCACTGCGCCCGGCGGGGACAAGATTGATTACGCCAGCCACTTTGGCGGCGCTCTCGGCGGTGCGGCGCTTGGTTGCGCGCTACTCGCGCTGTGGCCGCAAGCGCTCATCCGGCCACGCTATGGAAAAACAGCGGCGGTCGGGGCGGGTTTATACGCGCTGGTCGGCGTCGGCGAGGTGATCTCGAACAACGCTGTTCCCCCGGAGCCCGCCGCGCAACCCGCGCATGCGCAACCTTTGCCGCGCCTACCACAGAGCAACCTTCCGGCTTACAGGCTCCCCGAGTCTATGGCGGGACAGCGGGCGCCGTTCAAGCCCGCGGGACCCAGCGCGCCGACGGCAAGAAAAACAAGAAAGAACTGAGGGCGATCGCACGCGCCGCCGACGCGCAATGCCCCCGCGCAATTCAATCTTATTGACGCATGTCCGGATCGCGATTCCACCAACCGCCGCCGAGCGCCATGAAAAGCGCGGCGGTGTCGGCGAGACGCGTCGCCTCGGCCTGCACGCGCAACAAAGAGGCGCTGAAGTAGATCCGCTGTGCGGTGAACACGGCGATCTGTGAAACCTGGCCATACTTCAATTGCATGCGCACGATATCAAGGCTGCGCTTCGCGGCGTCTTCGCTCTTGCGAGCGGTTTCGACCGCCCTGGCGTCGACCTGCAGGGAACGCAGCGCATCGGTGACGTTCTGAAAGGCGTTGATGACCGTGCTGCGGTATTGGGCGTCTGCCTGCTCCAGAGCCGCGACCGCCGAACGTTCCTTGTTCAACAGCGTCATGCCGTCGAATAGAGGCTGCGTGGCGTTGGCGGCAAGCGTGTAGAATCCTGTGCCGGGCGCAAAGAGCTGCGCGACATGAAAGGCGCTCGCGCCGAGATTGGCTGAGAGCGTGATATTCGGCAGCCGGCTGGCGCGCGCGATGCCGACCGTGGCGGTCGCGGCATGAAGATTGGCTTCGGCGGCGCGAATGTCCGGACGTTGCGCGACGAGCATCGAGGGCACGCTCACCGGAACTGTTCCCGGCAGCTGGAGTTGCGAAAGCCTGAATTTCTGTTCGATCTCGTCGAAGGAGAACCGGCCGGCGAGAGCGGTCAGCAGATCGCGCTGAAGCGCGAGCTGCTTTTCAAGCGGCGGCAGCGCCTGCTCGGCCTGTGCGAGCGCCGCCTCCTGCGCAACGACATCGGCCTTGGCGATCGAGCCAAAGGAATATTGCCGGTTCAGGATCGTGAGCGAGTCCTTCAGGATCGTAATGATGTTCTTCGTCGCCTCGATCTGTCCGCGGATCGACGCCTCTTGAATGGCGGCGACGACGACATTCGAGGTAAGCGCCAGCCGCGCCCCCTCCAACTGAAACCCCGCCTGTTGGGTCTGCGCCTCAAGCGATTCCAGCGTTCGCCTGTTTAGGCCCCAGATGTCCGGCGCGTAGCTGATCGAGAGCTGCTTCAGAAACAGGCCGTAAGGCGCGTTTGGATTGGTCGTGAGCGGACTCGGAGTCGGCTGCCCTGTGACGATGTTGTAGGGGCTCGGGTAGAACTGATTGAACAGCGACTGGTTGATGGCGCTGAGCGCGCGATTGTTCGACTGGAGGTTCTGGCTTTCGGTTGCGAGGATCCCGACCTGAGGCAGGAGCACGCCGCGTTGCGCTTCGGCGTTGAAATACGCGACGCCAATCGCCGCCTCGGCCGCTTCGAGCGACGGATTATGTTCGAGGGCGTCGCGCACGAGCGTATCGAGCGGCTTAGAGCGATAAAGCGCCCACCAATCCGCCGGAATGTCGCGGCCTTGAACGAAACGCTGGCCCAAGCCAGGGGAAGCTGTTCCTTCCGGCGTGAAATGCGGCGCGTCTGGGCCAAGCGGCTGGACAAAATCAGGGCCGACCATGCAACCGGCGAGCGATACGGCAAAGCATGCAAGAGTCGCGACGCGCATCCACGCAAGAGTCACGGCGCGCATCATGGACGCGGCGCCGGTTCTTTGCGCGCAGATGTCGCTCGTCTCGCCCATGCGCCGGATCTCAAACTCCAATACTCTCGTTGGCCCTGGCGCTGACGCGCTTTTCCACGAAGCGTTCAATCACGAAATGCAGCGTCGGGATAACGAAGAGGATCAAACCGGTCGCCGCAAACAGTCCGCCGACGATGACTGTGCCGAGGCCGCGCTGAACGTCGCTGCCAACGCCTGTCGCCAGCGCCGCCGGAAGCATGCCCACCATCGGCACGGCCGACGTCATCAGCACGGAACGGAAACGCTCCGATGCGCCTTCAAGAACCTGATCGCGGAAGTTCGCCCGCTCATCGCCGATGATTTCGTTCGCCGCGGCGTCCGTGCCCAGCCGGCGCGCACGCGCTGACGCGACATGCACCGCCGTGACGCGATTGAGATGCGACACCATGATGATGCCGTTTTGGACCGCGACGCCGAAGAGCGCCAAAAATCCCACGCCCGTCGCGACGTTCAGCGTCTCTCGCGTCATGATCAGCGCGATAAGACCACCGAAGGCCGACAGCGGCACCACCCCGAGAATGAGCAGCGCATTTCGCAGCTTGGCGAAGCCAATGTAAAGAATCAGCAGCATCAACAGCAGCACGACGCCGACGATGATCAAGAGCCGCGCCTGCGCGCGCTGTTGATTTTCGAATTTTCCGCTCCAAACGACGCTGTTCGCCTGCTTGTCGTACGAAACAGTCTCTGCGACCTTCTTTTGCGCCTCCGCAAGATATGAGCTGAGGTCCCGGTCGGCGTAGTCGAGGCGAACGGTCAGCACGCGTTTGGTTTTCTCGTGCGAAATGGCGCTTTCGCCGTTCTGCAAGGAGATTTTCGATATCGCCGACAGGGGGATCTGCACGCCCGACGACGCCTTCACAAGGAGATCGCTGAGCTCCTCTGGACTGCTGCGCGACTTAAGCGGAAAGCGCGCCGTCATGTCGTAGCTGCGGTCGTTAACGTAAATCTGTCCGATGGAGGCGCCGCCGACGCCGATCTGGATCATATTTGATACGTCCGAAACATTAATGCCGTAACGCGCGGCCGCGGCGCGATCGATATGGAAGGCGATTTGCGGAATTGGCGGCTCCTGCACGATCGACGTCTGAGTAGTGCCCTTCACCGTCTTCAGCGCAGCGACGATCTCATTGCCGATGCGGCGCGTCTCCTTGAGATCTTCACCGAAAACCTTGACCACCATTGCGCTGTGAGCGCCGCTGACGAGATCATTCACATTGTCGATGATCGGTTGGCTCACGCCGACGTCCATCCCGGGAAGCTTACTGAGGTGGTTGGTCAGCTTGGTGATGAATTGTTCCTTGGTCTCACGATCGGGCCATGAGTCGTAGCGGTTGAGTCCGACGGGCGCTTCAATATGACTTGTCGTCCAGGGGTCGGTGCGATCGTCGTTTCGGCCGATCTGAGTGATGACGTAGGAGACCTCCGGAAACTCCATCACGGCGCGACGTAAATCGCTCGCCATATCGGACGCTTTTTCGAAGGATATGCCGCTTGGCAACTGCACTTGCAGCCAAAGCGAGCCTTCATCGAGATTGGGTAGAAAGTCGCGTCCGACCGCGCCGCCGGCCATCACGACTCCCCAAACGCCAACCACTGTCGTGACATAGATGATCACCGGTCGCTCCAAGCAGCGATAGAGCAGTTCCTTATAGCGCGCCTCCATCCATTCCAGCACGCGGTTGTGAAAGGGTTTCGATGGATAGCGCAACGCCATATAGGCAAGGCTCGGCACGAGCATCAGCGTGCACAGGAGGGCGCCGATCAGCGCGTAGGCGATCGTATAGGCGACGGGCGAGAAAAGCCGCGCCTCAACGCGCTCCAGTCCCAAGAGCGGCACGTAGCCGGCGATGATGATGATCGTGGCGAAAAAGATCGGCCGCACCACTTGGCCGACGACAAATTGAACGTCACCGACCCGAAGCTCGCGGTCGGGGTTGTGCTCCCGTAGCCTGAGAATCGACTCTGTTACGATGATCGCGCCGTCGACGATGATGCCGAAGTCGATCGACCCGAGGGACAGAAGATTCGCCGGCAGCTTGGTGATGTTCATCAGGATGAAAGCGAAGGCCAAGGACAGCGGAATTGTCACGGCCACGACCAGCGAACTGCGTGGGCTGCCGAGAAAAAGCATCAACACAACGACGACGAGGACGATGCCTTCCGTCACGGTGTGCGCGACCTTTGAGACCGTGAGCTGCACGAGCTCATTGCGGTCCATGTAGGGAACGATCTTCACCTCTTGCGGCGCAAGTTGCACATTGAGTTCATCAATTCGGTCGTGCAACGCCTTCAAAACGACCGTGGCGTTCTCGCCTTTCAGCATCTGCACGACGCCTTGAATGGCGTTCGAGTTGTAATCCTTGCCCAGCATGCCCTCGCGTTCCTGGGCGCTGTACCGCGGCGTCCCGACGTCGCGGGTCAACACAGGGACGCCGCCATGCTCGGCGATCACAATGTTTCCAAGATCCTCCTTGGTGCGAACGAGGCCAATGCTGCGAATGACATAAGCCTGTTCGCCGCGCGTGATGCGGCTGCCGCCGGCGCTGGCGCTGTTTGCGGCGATGGAGTTGGTGACGTCCGTAAGTCCGAGCCCGTAGCGCTGCATCGCGACGGGATCGAGCTGGAGCTGAAACTGACGCGTGACGCCGCCGAAATTGGCGACGCTGGCCACGCCCGGAACCTGGTTGAGCGCCGGAATTACGATCCAGCGCTGGGTTTCCGACATTTCTTCGACATTTTTGGCGTCGGACTCCAGCGTGTATCTGAGAATTTCGCCCGTCGGACCCGTGAGCGGGCCAAGCGCCGGCTGAATGTTGGGAGGAAGCGACACCTGGGCGATGCGCTCCAACACGCGTTGGCGCGCCCAATAGTCCTCGACGCCGTCCTTGAACACCATGGTGATGAGCGACAACGCGAAGGTGCTGGTCGAACGGACGGTGAGCAGGCCTGGCGTGCTCGCCAGCACACGTTCCAGGGGAACGGTGATCTGCTGTTCCACTTCCTCGGCGGCAAGGCCCGTGGCCTTGGTCGTGACGAGCACCGTCACATCGCCGATTTCGGGATAGGCTTCGATCTTGAGCTGTGTCCACGAATAGACGCCGCCGGCGAAAATGATCGCCGTCGCCAGTATCACGCCGGCGCGGTTCCGAAGGCAAAACTCGACGATGCGCTCAATCATTCAAGAGCACCCCGCCCCGCACGACGATCCGCTGGCCGGCGGTGAGGCCGACCACGACGGCGCCGCCGTCGATGTCGGCTTCGGGATCGACGGGCCTCCGCTCGAAGGTCCAAGGCGCAACCTCGACGAAAACATTCGACGTATCGTTGACCATCATCAGAGCCGATGGGGGGATAACCACGCGCTGCGACGGCGGCGAGAAGAAGCGCACGGTCGCGAACATGTTCAGTTTGAACATGCCGTTTGGGTTATCGAAAGCGATGCGCACTTTGTTGCGGCGCGTGTCAGCCTCGAGCAATTGGCTGATAATTTCGACCTTGCCGGCGAATACTTCGTGCGGATAGGCGACAAGCGAAACTTCGACCCTTTCCCCCTTCTGCACAAAGGAGAGATCTTTCTCCTGGACGCTCGCGGTGACCCATACGCGATCGAGATTGGAGATGGTCATCATCGGAGTTGTGGTGTTGTCGATGAAGTCGCCGGGCGCCGTATCAAGCGCCGTAATCGTCCCGTCGATCGGCGCATTAAGGGTGATCTTACGCAGGCCCGTGAGCTTGCTGTTGTCGCCAATCACGTCGAGCCGGGCTTCGGCGCGCTTCAATTCCGACGTCGCCTGCAGAAAGTCATTCTGCGCTTGCTCCAGGTCTCTAAGCGCCAGACCGCCCGCCTTGTTCAGACCCGTAGCCCGATCGAGCGCGCTTTTTGTGAGCTTCGCGGTGGCTCGGGCCTTTTCAGCGTCGGCCACCGCCTGCGCCAAATCGCCTGAATCAATGGTCGCAAGCGGCTGGCCCTTCTTGACGTTGTCGCCCAGTTCGACGTTGAGCTCGCTAACCCGTCCGTTGACGGGCGCCAATACTCTCACCGTCCGCGCCGGGTCGGCTTCGACCGCGCCGGGGACAATGCGGCTCAGGCTAACGTTCCGGATCTCGACCGCGGCGACGGTAATGTGACTCCGGTAGGGCGAGCCATCGGGAAGGAAGATCGCTTTACCCTTGCGCACGAGCGGCGGCGCGCGTCGCCCGTCTCGCGAAGCCCCTGTCTCCTGGCGGGAAAAACTCTTCTCCAGAGCGAAGCGATAAAGGAGCGCGCCGAACAGGACCAATGCGCCGGCGATTGCGGCGCCGAACATTTGGCGCCGGCTCAAAGCAAAACGATTCATGAGACCCTGCGCTCGTTTTACGTCCAGTTTGCCGCTCAATAGACTCATGCCCGAGGGCCCGCCGCTTATTCGCAAGGGAAGGGAAACAGTCAACCATTCTAGCTTAAGGACAGCGAACTGCGACTGAATGTTGACAGCGCGCTTTTACAAATGACTTAGATGCTACTGATTTGTTTCTGGAATATTGCTAGTGGGCCGCGTGACTTGAGGGCTGTGATTGATTAATTACTCGCGCGACGAAACTGACAAGGATTGAAGTCGAGGCGCGCGAACCTCGCGCGCGCTGTGTAATCCCTCGTCATTTCGCGGCTTTTGTCCGCGGGATGTTCACCGATTTTTCCCAGAGCGGCGTGGCCTGGCGGCTCCGGCGCGCGCAAGTCAGCCCAACTTCGTGCTGAAAAAAAAGGGCGAGACGGCCAGCGTCTCGCCCTAGACATACGCCGCGAAATTCGGTCCGATGAATGAGACCAAGCCGCGGCCCACTACAACTGTTGTCATTGCCGCAATATGCAGATCAATCGGTTATTTCTAACCTCCGGCGCTGCAAGGCTCCACTTGTGGAAAATACCTAGCTGATAAGGAGTTAGGCGAGGTTGAAACGCTCCGAACATCCAAATCCTCAAACCCGCCCGGCGTCGCTCCTGAGAAGAACCGGGCGCTTGCCAATCTGATCGCCATCATCGCCATTAATCAGGATCTGACCTGCCGCTCGGCGGGATCTACACGCCGACGCAATTTCGCCAAGGCTATCGGGAGGCTATGGGTTATAAGGGCTGGACCGGCCCCAAGGACAGCAACGCCAACTCATCGACGCACATTGGCCGACGCGGAATTTCGAGAGGAACATCGTGAGGATCTCGCTGAAAAGCACTCGTCGCGCGGTCTCAGCGGGACCCCGCACCCACAACCAACCTCGAAACGTGTGCGCTAGGCTCAACAGAGGAGCCCTTGCCCTTGCTGTTTTGGCCGTTGCGCTTTCCAGCGCCGATGCGAAGCAGAAGCGTGCGGTTCCTCCGCCAGTCCCAGCGGCCGCAGAGACCGCGCCGCCTGTGGATCAATGCGGTCATCCGATCGTCACGGATAACATCGGAAGACCATACATTGACCCTGTCTGCATCGCCCTCTCCGATCACCTGCAACCTCCGCTCTATATTCCCCGGCCTGAGTGCAACAGGGGCGTGGAGCCTTATGATTCGAGTTGCTTCTTTGAGCGACTCTATACGGTGATGACGGCCTCGCCGGGCCCGCGGCCGCTCAATAGGCCTCCTGCTCCCTATCCCGTTAAATAATCCTTGAGCGCTCTATCCCCCGCCGGAACTGCCGCAGCATCGGATGCATTGGGCGCGAGAATCGACGCCATTTCGCCGCGATTCAGGCGCATGCATAAAGTCTCCGCCCTTGCCGAAGGTGGGATTTCCACGCATGAACGACCTCGTCATTCCGCCAGAGCCGCCACAGCCGAAAAGAAACGCCTTGCCAGCAAAACTGCCGGTGGAGATCGTAATAGATCGCCGTGGGCGCCGGCCGCTCCGCTATGGGCTGATCGCCGCGTTTATTGGTCTTGCCGGACTTGTCGGCACCCACTTTTACGCGCCCGCGCCTTCCAAGGAAGCGACAGTTCAAAAGGCTGAGGCGCAGGCGCCCCAACAGGTCATGGTCCCGGTGTTGGACGAAGCGTCGAAGCGCCGAATCGCTACTCTCCAAGATGAAGTGCAGGAGCTGCGCGGCAAATTGGACGCCGTGGAGAGACGACAGCAGGCCGACCGCGTTCGCGCGCAGGCTCCGACCCCTACTCCCCCCGCGATCGACAACAAAGTCGCCGCCGTCGCAGCGAAAGCCGCGCCGGTCATGCGTTTGGCCGAAAAGAGCGAGCCCAAGGATGCGCGCGCCGCCGGGACCGACAACGCCAAAGTCGACATGACGCCCGTCCAGACAATTCCGCCAGCTTCGAAAGTCGTTAGCGGCTACAGGGTGCGCGACGTTTATCACGGGGCCGCGCTTATTGAATCGGACAGGGGCATGATCGGCGTCGAACCCGGCGAGGTCGTGCCGGGCGTTGGTCGAGTGCTTGCCATTCAGGAACGCGCCGGTCGCTGGGTGGTCGTCACCGAAAAAGGCGAAATTCTGGGAAGTGCGCGTAGACAATCGCGCCTTCAGGCTCCGCGTCAGCGCCAATTCGCGCGAGAACTCGACGGCCTTGATTCCGGCCCCTTCGAACCGCCGATGTTCCCTCCCTATTGATCATCGGCGCTCGTAGCCCCGGCTGACGCGACATTTTCCGCGAGGCGGCGTTAGCGCCCGCGCGCCACGATGTTTGTGAATCTGCGATGCGCTCGTGATCAGTCTTTGCGGCGCGGCGGCAATAGGCGGAGCGTTTCGAACGGTCCCCAGGCGAACTTGCCATTGTCGACGGCGAAATCGCCGTCGAGGACATATTCGACGACGAGTTCGGAAATCTTCCGCCACTCTTCTGGCGTCGGCGTTTCCCAAATCGCTTCAGGCGTACGCTCGTCATTGCACAGAGCAAAGATCGCCTGGGCGATTGCGGGATGCGTTTGCCGGTTGACGCTCCATCCGACCGGCGGCGGGAGACAAGAGCATATTCTATTGTTCATCGTCGCCTCCTCGGGCTCGTTTCGCCCGGCGCGAGGCGCGCCGTATTGAATGTTAGCATAGAACGCGGCAGGCTGAGGAGATCTTTGTCGATAATCTCTTTCGCCCGATGACAGCGGCGCCTTATCTGATAGGCGCGGCGCCCGCGGCGATTTCCAGTGACGCAAAGGAACGCCGTGAACTGCCCCATATGCGTCTTAGGCGCAGCTGCGAGGTGCTATGCAAAAACTATCGATGATCCAAAAACTGTCGATGATCGCGACGGCGTGCGGAGCCTTGAGTTTAACCTCTGAGACGGCCGTTGCAGGGGCGATGAGCGCCAATAATTTCATGATTCCCACGAAAGACGTCGCGCTCAAATGCGCGCCGCTGAACTACTCCATACACTGCTCGATATCGCTGAGAGCCAATCCTCAATACAGTTCTTATTGTTTCTACGTCGCGGCGGGCCAATCATATCCCATGAAAACCGATCACCGCTTTGGGTTCTACAACGGCATCATTCGCATTCAACTCAATGATAGCTCTCCAGTGACCGCTCAGCTAAGGGACCTGAGAACGGGCGCCCACGCGCGCTGTTTTGAGGCCGGGTGAGGCGCTGTTGGTTCGTGCCGGCGCTGCTCCACGCGATCATGCCTGCAAGCGCGCGGCGCCCACGTGATCCTTGCCGGCATGCTCTTGCTGTCCAGCAACGGACCGAACCATATCGTCGGGTTCAACAACATATATCCGACGCCTCGCGCATAGGAATCGCGCGACGCTCTATTCGTTCATGCCGGAGTCCGTTCGATCTCCTCCATATCGGCGTCGGTCAATCCGAAATGATGGCCGATCTCATGCACAAGCACATGGACGACGATGGCTTCGAGCGTGTCTTCGCTCTCAGCCCAATAGTCGAGCATCGGTCGACGATAGAGCCAGATCATGTTCGGCTGGTCGCCGGTCTCTGAGAGATGCGCCCCGTGCGTCAGGCCGCGCCCGCGAAAGAGCCCCAGAAGATCGTATTCGCTTTCGCACTGCATCTCGTCGAGCGTTTCGTCATCGGGAAAGTCCTCGACGCGGATGACGAGTCCCTCGCACAGACGCGTGAAGCGTTGCGGCAGAGCGGCGTACGCCGCGTCTGCGATCGCTTCCATATCGGCGAGCGTTGGCGCTCGTAGCCGGCTGCATTCCTGTTCAGTCATCGTCAGATCATCGCATATGCCGCGGCCGCCAGGAACAATCGGCGCCACGCGGTGTTAGGCAGGAGCACCATCATAGGAGCCTACACATGAATAAGCTGTTGATCGCGGCGCTTGCGCTTGGCGCTTGCGCCTTCACGCAGTCCGCAATATCGGCGCCCGCCGCCTCTCCTGTGCCGGGCATGATCCAGACCAATGACGGCCTCATGCAGAACGTGCGCGATCGTGACGGGGACTGGAATGAGAACCGCGGTTATCATCGCGGCTGGGATCACAATCGTCGCGGGTTCTGGGGCCATGAAAACCGCTCCTGGCGCGACGATAAATGGCGCGGCGGGCACAAGCGCGACTGGGACAACGACCATCGTGGGCGCGACCGCGACTAATCCATAGCGTCGACGTAAGCGTTCGACGCATAGAGGCGTCCGCAATCCTGCGGGCGCCTCTTTCTTTTGGCGGTCATCGTCAGCCGCGGCAACGCCAAAACCGAAGTCGCAGGAACAATCCGGCGCACTGCAATGTTCAGGGAGGATAATCAGGAGGAGAAAACTCATGAATAGACTGTCGATCGCGGCGCTTGCGCTTGGTGCTTTCGGCGTCGCGCAGTCCGCAGTAGCCGCTCCGGAGTTTTCTCTCGGGCGCCTGACGCGGGCGGACCATGGTCTAATGCAGAGAGCAGATGACCGCGGCCAGGACTTGCGCGATCCAAACTTGAGCGATCAGGATTCGCGAGGCGAGCGAGGCGAGTATTGGGGTCGTGGCGGCGGCGATCGCATGTGGCGCGATACGCGCCCCTGGACCGATGATCAATGGCGCAACGACCCGGATTTGGATCAGAACGCTCCAGACGACAACGACTGACGAATTTCAGTCGCTGCTTTCTCCTTCCAGTTTGCGACGCCAGCGAGGCCGCGGGCGTCGCTTCTGGTTAGCGCCAGCCGCGCACGTCAACCAAGCGTCCGGCGATCGCCGCCGCCGCGGCCATCGCCGGAGAAACGAGGTGGGTCCGGCCCTTGAAGCCCTGGCGCCCTTCAAAGTTGCGATTGGAGGTCGAGGCGCAGCGTTCCCCGGGCGCTAAACGGTCGGGGTTCATCGCCAGGCACATCGAGCAGCCCGGCTCCCGCCATTCAAATCCAGCGGCGGTGAAAATTCTGTCGAGACCCTCCGCTTCCGCCTGCGCCTTTACGAGACCAGATCCCGGCACGACCATGGCGTTGATGCGATCGGCGACGCTCTTTCCCTCGACCATCTTCGCGGCCGCGCGCAGATCTTCGATACGGCCGTTGGTGCATGAGCCGATGAACACGCGATCGATCTCGATGTCGGTGATGCGTTCGCCGCCCCTCAGACCCATATAGTCGAGCGCGCGTTCAATCGCGGCGCGCTTTTGCGGCGTCTTCGCGCTGTCGGGCGTCGGCACGAATCCGTCGATGGTCGCGACGTCTTCCGGCGAGGTGCCCCAGGTCACAATCGGCGGCAGATTGCTCGCGTCGAGTCTGACGATCTTATCGAAATGCGCGCCCTCGTCCGTGTACAGCGTCTCCCAATATTTGCGGGCCATGTCGAAGGCTTCGCCCTGAGGACCTTTTGGGCGATCCTTCAGATAGGCGAAGGTCTTCTCATCCGGCGCGATGAGCCCAGCGCGCGCGCCGCCTTCGATCGACATGTTGCAGATCGTCATACGGCCTTCCATCGATAGGTCGCGGATCGCCTCGCCTGCATATTCGATGACGTGTCCGGTGCCGCCGGCCGTGCCGATCTTGCCGATGATCGCGAGGATGATGTCTTTCGCGGTGGCGCCGTCGGCGAGCTTGCCGTCGACCTGCACCAGCATGTTGGCGGCTTTCCGCTGGAGCAGCGTCTGCGTTGCGAGCACATGCTCGACTTCCGACGTGCCGATGCCATGCGCGAGCGCGCCAAAGGCGCCGTGAGTCGAGGT
Organism: Methylocystis sp.; assembly: GCA_036560365.1. Lineage (GTDB taxonomy): Bacteria > Pseudomonadota > Alphaproteobacteria > Rhizobiales > Beijerinckiaceae > Methylocystis. Next base: position 20,982 of record DATBRI010000024.1, on the reverse strand, counting down.
GTGACTGTCGCCGCACACGATCGTCATGCCGGGCAGAGTGAAGCCCTGCTCCGGACCGACGATATGCACGACGCCTTGGCGCGGGTCGTGCTCGTCGTAATATTCGACGCCGAACTCGCGCGCGTTGAGCGCAAGCTGATCCACCTGCGCCTTGCTCTCGGAGTCTTCAATCGGCAAAGAGCGATCGGTGGTCGGCACATTATGATCGACGACCGCGAGCGTCCTTTGCGGGGCGCGGACAGTCCGGCCTGTCATGCGCAAGCCTTCGAACGCCTGCGGACTCGTCACCTCATGCACGAGGTGGCGATCGATATAGAGCAGGCAGGCGCCATCATCCTGGCGGTCGACCACATGATCGTCCCAGATCTTGTCGTAAACTGTGCGGGGCGCGGTAGCGGGCATGTCGTCCTTCCTGGGTCAGGCGGCGGCGCGCCGTCATCGAGGTTCGCCTCGGAGCGGCGAGCGAAAAGCGCCTCTGGTCAGCATCGCCGTGCTTGAATTGAGGACTTTCTACCCGTAACGCAAGCCTCATGGAAGAGAGTTCAAGGCGCGGCCCTCCCCGGACCAATAAGCGATGAGCCTGCCCTCCCCAGAGCTTCCTGCATCGCTTGCGGCGGCGATTGAGGCCAGGCTCGAGGGGCTCTCTCAGCGCACGCTGCGCGAAAGGGCCCTCCAACTCTCCGAGCGCTACCGCGCCCACCGGCCGACCAGCGAAACCATCCGTGACGAGACGGACGCTCTGGCGTATGCGGCGACTCGCATGCCCGCGACCTACGCCGCCATCGTGACGGCGCTCGGACGACTCGACGAGCAGAGCCCCGATTTCGCCCCGAAGCGGATGCTCGACGTGGGGTGCGGCCTTGGCGCGGCCGCCTGCGCCGCCGCCACCGTGTGGCCCGGCATCGCCGAAATCGTGCTGCTCGACCGCAGCGCGCTCTTCCTCGGCCTCGCAACGGCGCTGGTGCGGGACAGCGGCGTTGCCGCGACGATAGAGCCGGCGCACCGCGATATGGCCGCTCCGCAGGCGGGTGAAGCCGCCCCTTTCGACCTCGTGGTTGTCGGTTATGCGCTCACCGAGATCGCCGAAGCCGACCTCCCCGGCGTCATCGATCAGCTTTGGGCGCGCACCAGCGGCGCGCTCGTCATCATCGAACCTGGGACTCCTCGCGATCATGCCCGGCTGATGATCGTCCGCAGCCGTCTGATGGCGCTCGGCGCGAATATTCTCGCGCCCTGTCCGCACCAGGCGCCCTGCCCTTTGCCGGCGAACGACTGGTGCCATTTCTCGGTCCGGCTGCCCCGGCGGCGCGCGCACAGGCTGGTCAAAGGCGCCGACGCGCCCTTCGAGGACGAGAAGTTCGCTTATCTCGTCGCCGGGCGGTCGGGCGGCAGGCCGCCATGGGCGCGCCTGATCGCCCAGCCTCGCGTCAGCAAGGCGGGAATTTCGCTCAAGCTCTGCGCTGATAAAGCATTCGAAGAGACATTCATTCCCAAGCGCGACAAGGCGCGCTACGAAAAGATCAGAAAAAAGGACTGGGGCGATCCGCTGCGGGCCCCGGCGGAGGAAATTTGATGAAACAGCCACGTCCGAGGGTTGCGCCCTATCTGACCGTCAGCCCAGCCGCCGCCGCCATCGCTTTTTACACCGGCGCCTTCGGCGCCCAGCAGCGGGCGCTCATGCCGTCGGTCGACGGGCTGCGCATCGCCCACTGCGAATTGCTGATCAATGGCGGCTCGGTGATGCTCGCCGACATTTTTCCGGAATTTGGCCAGACTCGCGTGCCCTTGCCCGGCGAGCACGTGACCGTCTCCATCAGCCTCGAATACGACAAGGCGCAGGAGGTCGACGACATCTGCGCCCGCGCGACCAAGCTCGGCGGCAAGGTCGAGACGGCGCCCACGAATTCGTTCTGGGGGACGCGCTACGCCTCCTTGCGCGACCCGTTCGGCCACCGCTGGATTCTTAACGCGCCGCTGGAGAAATAAAAAAGCCGCCCGAAACCGGGCGGCTACGGACGGCGGCAGTCCGAAAACTGGCGTTATTTGCCTGTGGCCGCCTTCGGCTTGGTGTCGACGCGCTCGGCGATGCGGGCCGATTTGCCGCGTCGATCGCGCAGATAATAGAGTTTGGCGCGGCGCACCTTGCCGCGGCGCACGAGCTTGATCGAGTCGATCAGCGGCCCATGGATCGGGAAGACGCGCTCGACGCCCTCGCCATAGGAAATCTTGCGGACGGTGAAGCTCTCGTTGAGGCCGCCGCCGTTGCGCGCGATCACAACGCCTTCATAGGCCTGAATGCGCGCGCGCTCGCCCTCTTTCACCTTGACGTTGACAATAACCGTATCTCCCGGCCGAAACTCGGGGATTTTCTTGCCTTCGACAAGCTTGGCGGCATGTTCCGCCTCAAGCTGCTCGATAATGTTCATAACGAAAACTCCTGCCGTTTCGTCTTAGCCGTTGGGGCCGACGAGCGTTTCGGAACGCTGTTCTAGTTGAGTTCCGCTCCATAACTGAAAGGTCGCCGCTTGTCGAGCCGCGCAGGGTTCCGCCGTCCGCCAGATCGTCACACATTTCCGCTGCTGGCCATATATAGTCGCCTCGGGGGCGCTGGCGTTTCAACGAAGAGGGAGAGACGCGACATGACCCAGCAGGAACAGCACAACGAAAGCGCGCCACAAGCCGCCGCGGCGGCCGACGTCGCTGCGGAAGGCCGGCGGCGGCTGGAAGATTTCACCGAGACCCGCACCGAGATCTGGGACTGTCTGCAAGACGCCAACCGCGTCTTTATGGAGCGGATGCAGCACGAAGCGGCCCTGACCGCCGAACTTGCCTCGAAGCTGACAGCGTCGCGCTCGATATCCGAGACCACGACGGTTTTGCAGGATTGGACAAGCAAACATATCGAGATGACGACCGAGGACACGCGCCGCCTGTTCTCGGACGCGCAGCAGATGTTTAAGGCCGGCGCGCGCCTTTGGTCGAACTCCGCACACACCGGCAGCCCTGAAACCGCCGGACGGTTTTCGTCCTAGCAACTGCGCAGCGGAAGCCCTCAGCGGCTTCCGCTTCACTTCATGCCTTCGTCCTCGCGATCGAGCGTGAAGCCGACTTTGAGCACGACCTGATAATCGCTGACCGCGCCCTTATCAATGTTGCCGCGAATCTGCGCGACTTCGAACCATCGCAAGTTACGCAGCGTTTCGCCTGCGCGCTTGAGCGCCGCGGCCACGGCGTCCTCGACGCTGTCCGGCGAGGACCCGACGAGTTCAACGACCTTATAGACATGACCTTCCATATGAAGCTCCCTCAATTCAGATTGGAATGGCGCGCCTGTGATAGGTAGCGCGGACTTCGCCGCCGACAGCGGCGTCAGCCCAATCGGTCGCCGAAAAGAAACTCCATGGCGCGGTCGAGCCTGATATGCGGCAACGGCAGCGGCTTCTGATCGGCGCCCAGCATCGCGGCTGGCGGCCGAAATTTGAGAAAGCGGAAGTCGGCCTCTTCATCGGAAACGGCCAGCGCCTCTCCTTTAAACACGTTGCGCGGGTCCACCGGCAATTCGCCGGGGAAAATGGCGCCTTCCGCCACGCCGTCAAAGGTCTCGTGGCCAATGCGCTCCCCAGCAACCGGCGTGCCGACGATGGCCGAAAGCTTTTCGCCCTCATGCCGAACCATCGCTTCGCGCGTCGCCCGCACGGCGGCGAGCGCGATCACGTCGATCTTGGCGCCTACCCCTTCGGCGCGCTCGATGGCGCGGGCGGTCAGGTGACGCAGGATCGCCTCGAGCCGGTCGTGGCTGGTGTGATGCAGATGGTCGGCCTTTGTGGCCGCGAAGAGAATGCGGTCGATCTTCGGCCGGAAGATCGTCGAAAACAGATTGGCGCGGCCGGTGCGAAACGCCATGAGGACGTCGGTCAGCGCCGTTTCGAGATCGCGCACCGCCTCGGGACCGGAATTGAGCGCCGCGAGCGTATCGACGAGCACGATCTGCCGATCGAGCCGGGCGAAATGATCGCGAAAGAACGGGCGCACCACCTGCGACTTGTAGGCCTCGTATCGCCGCTCCATTTCGCGCCCGAGGCTGCGATAAGGAAGCTCCTCGCCTTCCGCGACGGGCAGCGGCGCAAATGTCAGCGCCGGCGACCCCTCGAGATCGCCCGGCATCAGAAACCGACCAGGCGGCAGGCTTGAAAGCGCGAAACGATCGGAGCGCGCCAGACGCAGATATTGGGTGAAGGCCTGCGCCAGCTTCTGCGCGGTTTCTTCGTCGTAGCGCGCTTTGAAATCCGTCTGCGCGGTCAGGCCTCGCCAATCGCTTGCGATCATCGCCCGCGCGGAGGCGCCCGCCGCGTCGAGCGTCTCGCGGGACCATTGCGCGTAGGATTTGCCAAGCAGCGGCAGATCGAGCAGCCATTCGCCGGGATAGTCGACGATGTCGATGTCGAGGCGCGTCGGGCCCTGGCCGAAGCCTTTGCGCAGCGACCAGCCCTTCGAGCGATATTCGAGCGACACCCGCAGTTCGGAGATCCGCCGCGTCGACTGCGGCCAGTGCCGGTCTAGCCCGGTGAGCGCCGCGAGATGCTCCTCGTACGCGAAGCGCGGCACGCTGTAGTCCGGCTGGGGATCGAGATGCGCCGAGGTGATCCGGCGCTCGGCGAACGCCCGAAACACCGGAAGCTGAGTCTTGCCCTCGCCGCCTTTTTCCGGGCGCGTCGCTAGCGCCTGCGTCAAATGATGCACGAGCGCGGTGATGAAGACGGTCTTGCCGGAGCGCGACAGGCCGGTGACGCCAAGCCGCAGGCGCCCGCCCGCGAGAAAATCGGCGACGCTTTCGGCGGCGATGCGCGTTTCGAACAAAAGGTCGGATAGTTGCGACAAGGGCGCTCCGGGGTCGGCCGACCTATAGCATCACGTCGCGTCCCTTCAAGAGACGCTCGGGTCAACATGTCGCGCTGCAAACTGAGGTGAAGACTGGCCAGAAACGATTCTACGCCAGGCGGGGATGAATATCATGCGCGCGCCCGCAGCAGCGCGCGCGGAATCACCGCTTCGACATCGGCACGTAGTCGCGCTGTTTCTCGCCCGTATAGAGCTGACGCGGACGACCGATGCGCGAGCCCTGATCCTCGATCATTTCCTTCCACTGGGCGATCCAGCCGACCGTTCGCGCGACCGCGAACAACACGGTGAACATCGCCGTGGGGAAATTCATGGCCTTGATCGTGATGCCGGAATAGAAGTCGATGTTGGGATAGAGCTTCTTCTCGATGAAATATTCATCGTGCAGCGCAATGCGCTCCAGCTCCAGCGCAACGTCGAGCAGATCGTCCTTGACGCCGAGTTCGTTCAGCACTTCGCGCGTCGTGCGCTGCATGATCTTCGCGCGCGGATCGTAGTTCTTGTAGACGCGATGGCCAAAGCCCATCAGGCGGAACGGATCGTTCTTGTCCTTGGCCCGCGCGATGAACTGTGGAATCCGGTCCGGCGTGCCGATTTCGGCGAGCATCTTCAACACCGCCTCATTGGCGCCGCCATGCGCCGGCCCCCAGAGCGAGGCGATGCCCGCCGCGATGCAGGCGAAGGGATTCGCCCCCGACGAGCCGGACAGTCGGACGGTTGACGTCGAGGCGTTCTGCTCGTGATCGGCATGCAGGATGAAAATGCGGTCGAGCGCGCGCGACAGCACGGGATTGACTTTATATTCCTCGCACGGAACCGCGAAGCACATGCGCAGAAAGTTTGACGTGTAGTCGAGATCGTTCTTTGGATAAACGAACGGCTGGCCGATCGAATATTTATAAGCCATCGCCGCAAGCGTCGGGATCTTCGCGATCATGCGGGTCGAGGCCACCATGCGCTGGGTGGGATCGGCGATGTTCGTCGAGTCGTGATAGAACGCCGAGAGCGCGCCCACGGAGGCTACCATCACCGCCATCGGATGCGCGTCACGGCGGAAGCCCTGGAAGAAGCGCGCCATCTGCTCATGCACCATCGTATGGCGCGTGATTCGATAGTCGAAATTCGCCTTCTCGGCGGCCGACGGCAATTCGCCGTAGAGCAGCAAGTAACAGGTTTCGAGAAAGTCGCCATGTTCGGCGAGCTGTTCGATCGGATAGCCGCGATAGAGCAGAACGCCCTCTTCGCCGTCGATGTATGTGATCTTCGATTCGCACGACGCGGTCGACGTGAAGCCGGGATCGAAGGTGAACATGCCGGTTTCGGCGTAGAGGTTGCGGATGTCCGCAACCGACGGCCCCAGCGTGCCGTCTTTTATCGGCAAATCTACCGATGTGTCGCCGATGGTGAAGATGCCATTCTTCTCCGGCATGCCCGCTCCCCTTTTAAGGCCCCCGCGCCCGCGACGAACCGGATCACGGCGCGACGCGCGCGAACGCTATGCATGAATTACGTCGCATTCGCGATGTCATCGCTTTCATTCGCACGCCGATGCCTTGCATACGGGTTTATTGTGCGGTGCAAAAAGCTATATCAACCGGCAAGCCTGTCAAGCGCGCGCCATGCGTTTCGCGCGCGCCCCGCGAATAAGGGTCTAGATGTTTCGCGGTGGCGCGCAAAACGGCGCGGCGCCGAAAATCGCGTCAGGGAATCTCAAGCCCACGAGCGCCGCCGCGACACGCCGCGCTACAGGACGGCAGCCTGATCGGAAATTCTCGCAAGACTTTCCTCGCGCCCCAAAATTTCCAGCACGTCGAAAATGCCAGGCGACGTCGCCCGCCCCGTGAGCGCGGCGCGCAAAGGCTGCGCGAGATCGCCGAGCTTGACGCCAAGCGCGGTCGCATGATCGCGTACGACGGCTTCTGTCGCTGCGACCGTCCAGTTCGGCAGGGCTGCAAGTTTCTCGACGAGCGTCGCAAGCCGCGCGCGCGCTTCCGCCGAAAGCAGCTGCGCCGCCTTTGCGTCGAGCGACAGCGGACGCTGCGCGAAGAGAAAGCCCGCGCCGTCAAGAAGCTCGTTCAAGGTCTTGGCGCGCGCCTTCAGGCCCGGCAAGGCGGCGCGCAACTGCGCGCGCGTTCCGTCGTCGAGCGCCTGGACGATCGCCTCGCCGCCTTCGAGATAGGGAAGCGTCGCGATGAGCAAATCCAACAGCGCGTCGTCATCGCTATCGCGCAGATAATGGCCGTTTATATTTTCGAGCTTGGCGAAGTCGAAACGCGCCGGCGAGCGATGGACCTGCGTAAGATCGAACGACTCGACCATCTCCTGCGTCGTGAAGAACTCCTTGTCGCCCTGCGACCAGCCTAATCGCACGAGATAGTTGCGCAGCGCGGCCGGCAGATAGCCCATCGCGCGATAGGCGTCGACGCCGAGCGCGCCGTGGCGCTTCGAAAGCTTGGCGCCGTCAGGCCCATGGATCAGCGGAATATGGGCGAAGGCTGGGACCGTCCAGCCCATCGCCTGATAAATGTGCGTCTGCCGGGCTGCATTGGTGAGATGGTCGTCGCCGCGAATGATCTGCGTGACGCCCATGTCGTGATCGTCGACGACGACCGCGAGCATATAGGTCGGCGCGCCGTCGGAACGTAGCAGAATGAAATCGTCGAGATCCTTGTTCTGGAAGACGACGCGTCCCTGCACGGCGTCGTCGACGATCGTCTCGCCGTCCTGCGGGGCCTTGATCCGCACGACAAAGGGCGCGCCGGCGGGCGCCTCGGCGGGATCGCGATCACGCCAGCGGCCGTCGTAACGCCAGGGGCGCTTTTCCGCCTTGGCCTTCTCGCGCATCTCCTCGAGCTCCTGCGCCGTGGCGTAGCAGCGATAGGCTTTTCCGTGCGACAGCAGCTCTTGCGCGACCTCCGCATGGCGCGCGGCGCGCGAGGACTGGTAGACGATCTCGCCATCCCATTCGAGGCCGAGCCACTGGAGGCCATCGATGATCGCGTCGATCGCCCCTTGCGTGGAGCGCTCGCGGTCGGTGTCTTCGATTCGCAGCATCATCTGGCCGCCGTGCTTCTTGGCGTAAAGCCAGTTGAAGAGCGCCGTGCGCGCCCCGCCAATGTGCAGAAAGCCGGTGGGCGATGGAGCGAAGCGAGTGACGACCTGTGACATGAGCGCCGTGAATTCCTCAAATTGGGTCGGCCCGTCTAGCACGGGCGGCGCGGGGCGAACATAGTTCGTCGCAGCATGGTTTAACCAAAGCGTGAACATATGGCTTGCGGAACGCAGTAGGAACGTATATCGTTCTGTTCATGATTTGTTTAGGTTATCGAGCCAGATGCTGCGGCTCAGCCAAAATCAACGATTCGGCTTGCGGGGCGGTGCGGCGATGCTGACCAAAAAACAAAATGATCTCTTGCGCTTCATCCATGAACGTCTGAAGGAGTCTGGCGTGCCGCCCTCCTTCGACGAGATGAAGGACGCGCTCGATCTGCGCTCGAAGTCAGGCATTCATCGGCTGATTCTCGCGCTCGAGGAACGCGGCTTCATCCGCCGCCTGCCCAATCGCGCCCGCGCGCTCGAAGTTCTGCGTCTTCCCGAATCGGCCACGCCGCGGACCGCCGGCAGTCGCAACGGCAAATTCTCGCCGTCCGTCATCGAGGGGAATCTTGGGCGCGTCCGGCCGCTCAGCGAGCGTTTCGAGGACGAAAACGAGCATCAGGTCGCCATTCCGGTGATGGGCCGCATCGCCGCCGGCACGCCGATCTCCGCCATCCAGAATCGCAGCCACACCATCAATCTGCCGCCCGACCTTCTCGCCAGCGGCGAGCACTTCGCGCTCGAAGTGCGCGGCGATTCGATGATCGAGGCCGGAATCCTCGACGGCGATACGGTCGTGATCCGCAAGCAGGACAGCGCCGACACCGGCGACATCGTCGTGGCGCTGATCGACGATGAGGAAGCGACGCTGAAACGTCTGCGCAAGCGCGGCGCCTCGATCGCGTTAGAGGCCGCCAACCCCGCCTATGAGACGCGAATCTTCGGCCCCGATCGCGTGCGCATTCAGGGCAGGCTGGTGAGCCTCCTGCGGAAATATTAGCTTCGCGTCGGCGAGGCGAATGTCATTCCCGACGCGCAGCGCGATCGGGAATCCAGGCGCCCCGCCAATCAAGACATTGCTTAGGATTTCCGGTCAGGCCTTGGGCCTGCCGGGAATGACGGACAGACAATTTGCCCCCGCCGCCCCTATTCGAGCGGCTCCATCGCGCGCGCATCTTCCTCGCTGCGCTCTTCATCGCTAGGCGCTGCGGCAAATCCGGGCGTGCGGCGATCGCGCGGCGCCGGCGACCATGGCCGATCCTCGTCGATCGCGCGGGCGGTCGTCCATTCGACGCCATCCGCCTTGAACCTCAAAGCCACCGCCCCCGTTTCGCTCAGTTTGCGGCGATCGATCACGATCGGCGCCGCACAGCCGAGCGGCGCATAGAGCCGCGTGATGACGACGGCGACGCGCCCGCAATCTTCGAGGAACGCGCCGCGCTCTGTCACCAGCCCGACAAAGCGCCCATTGACGGCCTTCGCCACGCAACCCGTGTCGTCGCAAGCGACGCCGCTTCTGGCGTCCGCCGACAGGCGCGCGTCTCCATCCGCCCGCAACCATTGTTCCGCGGCGAAAGCGCTCGGCTTTTGCCCCATGACCGCGAGTTGCCCGGACGGCAGGCGCAGCGCCGCCGCTTCTCCGGTCGCCGGCACGGCCAGATCAAAGGGCGCGCCGCTTCTCGCGCCCATGAATCCGATCAAGGCGAGAGGAATGGCGATGGCGCGCCACGCCCATGTCCGCCATAGCACGAGCGACAACACAGCCAGCGAAAGGAAAAGGATCGCCCAGGGCGCAAAGGCTTTGACCGGCAGACTGGCGCCGGGCGCGCTGGCGATGAGCCCCGCGAGATAGGTCACGAGGTCGATGCCCAGTTTGAGATAGCGCCAGATGAAGCCGTCGAGGCCCAAGGGGTAAAGCGCGGCGCCGAGGAGCGCGCAGGGAACGGCGAAGAATTCGATGATCGCCAGCGTCAGCGGATTGCCGATCAGCACATAGGGGCTGAGCTCGTGAAAATCATTCGCCATGAATGAAGCGGTCGCCGAGGTCGCGCACAGGGTCGCGAAGATCGCCGCCCCGGGTCCATGCAGCAGGCGCTCGGCGACGCTTTCGCGAAGCGCCCCCCACCGTCCTCGCGGCGCGCGATCGTCGATGCGGCGCTTCGCGAGATATTCGCCGCGCCATTCGTACACCGCGATCAAGGCCGCCACCGCCGCGAAAGAAAGCTGAAAGCTTGCGCCGAGCAACGCCTCCGGTTCGAAAGCGATGATGAGGAGCGCGGCAAGCGCCAGATTGCGCATCGACAGCGACGGCCGATCAAACAGAACCGCCGCGAGCATGATGAGAGTCATCACGAGCGCGCGCTCAGTGCCGACGCGAGAGCCCGTGCCGACGTCGTAGAGAACGGCGCCAAGCATCGCGAGCGCGGCCGCCCATTTCTTGATCGGATAATTTAACGCGAGCGTTTGCGACATCGCCAACAGGCGCCGAAAGCCGACGAAGAAAATGCCGGCGACAAGCGTCATCTGAACGCCCGAAATGGTGATGATGTGAAATATGCCCGCCCGGCGAATGAGATTCTTGGCGTCCTCCGACAGCAAGTCGCGCTTGCCGGTCACCATGGCGGCCGCGATCGCGCCCGCATCGCCGTCAATGATTCGATAGACCCGCATCGCCAAGGCGTTGCGCATGCGATCGACGTCAGCGAAAAACCGCAGCGAGAATGGCGCCGGTTCGGGCGGCGGCATCGTCTCGATTCGTCCAAGGGCGTTTCCGACCCCGCCGATACGCGCAAAAAAAGCGTCGCGCGCGAAATCATAACCGCCCGGGAGCGCCGCCCGCGCCGGCGGCATCAGCCGCGCCTTGAAGGCGATGAAGTCGCCGGCGGAAAAATTCGGCGCGCCCCGCGTCGTCAACCGCACGCGGGAGGGAACGACGTCGTCTGGATAGCCTTCGGCGCTCGCGACGCGCAGAACAAAACGCGCGCCGGCCCGGCGCAGATCCACCTCTTCGACGAAGCCCGTCAGCTCGCCGATGCCGACGCGCGGCATGACCGGCGCGGCGACGCGCGCCGTCCGCCATGCTCCTGACGCAAAACCCAAGTTGACGAAAGCGAGCGCCAGAAAAAACGCATGAGCGCGGGCGTGCCGCCGCGTGAGCGCCGCGATAATCGCCAATGCGGCGAGCGCGCAGAGGCAAAGCGCCAGCGACGGCTCCCGCTCGGCCGAGAAATAGAGCACGACGCCGCCGCCTGAAGCGACGACCAGCCAGAGAAACGGACGGCGCAGCGCCCGCTCCTGCTCCAGCGACGCGCGCAGGGCTTCGGCTAATCCGCGTACGCGCAGCCGAGAGAGGCGCGAAGAAACATCGCGGCCGCGTTCCTCCCGTTCAGCCGTGCGCGAAATGTCGTTCAAGAATGCCGGTCCCGCACAATAACTGAGAGAGCCTAGCGCCGACCGCGTCCCTTGTCTTGCATCGTCCCTGAGCCGCCGCTCCCATTCCCCGGTTGCCTGCGGCGCCACAAGAAACTATCCCCTTAAATCAGAAGCGAGATCCACGCTTGGGATGGACTTGCAATGCGATCAGCGCGCAGTGGCGCGGCGATCGCCGTCATTCGGTTTGGTCAATGAACAGCGATCCATCGCCGCGCCGATCTTTGTTTCGCGGACTCATGCGAAAATGCCCAAACTGCGGCGTCGGCAAGCTGTTCTCGAGCTACCTCACGCCGCGCGATTCTTGCGAGAATTGCGGAGAAAGCTTTGCGGGCCTCGATGCGGATGATGGTCCCGCATGGCTGACCGTCGGCGCCGTGACGATTACAGTCGTGCCGCTTCTCTTCATCTTAGAGAGCAGCGGCCGTTACTCCTACGCTATCGAGATGCTGATCGTTGTGCCGCTAACGATCGCGCTCGTGTTGCTCTTGCTCCCGCTTACGAAGGGATTTTTCATCTCGGCGCTATGGCTGCTGTCGAGGAAGCCGAATTCATAGATTCGCGTGTGAACACGGCTCTCACGCCGCCGGCGCCTCGGACAGGACAAGATAGCGGCGCGCATCGGCCGCCAGCCCGCGAGTGGTTCGTGCGTCAGTTCCGGCGCCGCCGCTGGTGAGCGCGACAGCGCTCTCCTTGGTCAAGCCACTCTTCCGCGGCCGGCCACAGTCGCACTTTAAAGCTCAGTCAGCTTGTTCGCCGGCGAGCCACGCAATTTCGAAGCCCGCGCCTTCCCCCTGCGCCAGCCGTGGAGCAAGGAAGGCAAGGAGCGTTCGCGCTTCTTCTTCAAACACGAATGGCGGATTGACGACCGCCATTCCGCAGCGGCGCAACCCCTCTCCATTTCCGCCGATGCTCAGCGAAAGCTGCAGGATGCGCCGTATGCCGCTTTTCCTCAGCCTATTGTGCAGTTTTTGAACGTCGCGATCGCTCTTCGAGGGATGCCACAAGGCGTAGATTCCAGAATTCCACTTTGCATATGATTTATCGAAGGCGTCAAAAGCGGCGTCGAACTCGCCCTCGCGCTCAAAAGGCGGATCAATCAACGCGAGTCCGCGTCGCTCCTTCGGCGGAACATAAGCGCCAAGCCCCACATAGCCGTCGATATGAATCGCCTTGACGCGCGCGTCGCGCGCGAACCGGCGACGCAGCGCCGCGAAGGCGTCAGGCCGCAGCTCGCAGAAAATCGCGCGGTCCTGCGGGCGCATCAATTTTTGCGCGATCGTCGGCGAACCTGGGTAGCACGCGGGCTTTCCCTGGCGATCGAACGGCCCCAGACAATCCATGTAGGGCGCAAGCAGCCCGCGAACGTCCGCGCTCGCGCCGGAAAGATCAGCGAGACGTCCAACGCCGCCGCGCCACTCGAGCGTGCGCGCCGCCGCCTCAGCCGAAAGATCATAGGCGCCCTCTCCCGCGTGCGTATCAATCACGCGAAATGGCGTCTCCTTGCGTCCCAGATAGACCAAGAGGCGCACAAGCAGCGCATGTTTAAAGACGTCGGCGAAATTGCCGGCGTGGAAGCCGTGGCGATAGTTCATATGCGCTAGAGCGGCGCGGGCGCGCTGATTTCTCGAACGTGGCAACCGCGCTGCACAACGGCAGGACAGGCGCGAAACTCGCGCAAATCCTTGGACAGGCAGATGCGCACGCCGTCCATAACGCCCCGCCGGCACGACACCGCCATCATGCCGGGCCGCAGCCGTGGATTGGCTTCGTAGAAGGCGCGCTCGACGTCGATCGGCGTAAAGGTCTGGTCACGCGTGGGTTTGACAAAAAGCGACGGGATCGCCACGCCCGCGTGGGCGCGCGCCACATCGGCGAAATAATCGCTCGGGCTTTTGCCGCTGCAGACTCCATGTTTGCGCCACTCGTATCGCGCAAGCCGCTCGTCGGGAAACAATCCCGCCGCTTTTTCAAGCGCGACGCGCGATGGAGAGGGGGCGCCCGGACATTCGCTCCGCGCGCCGCTTTCATATTGCGGCCAGAGCCCGTGAACGACGAAGCCGAGTCCCTTTCCCGGCTCGCACTGGTCGCGCGCGCCCTCAACGCTTTCGCAGAAGCCGGGCGACCAGCTGAGCGCCAGCACGTAAAAGTCGAAGTCGCGCGCCGCGTCGGACCGCGAAGCTGCGCCATTCGCGCAACCCTCCCCCGCACAGTCGCCCTCCTTGGCGCTGGCGCCGAAAAATCCGCCCGACGACACCGCGCCGACCAGTAACGCCCTTGCGGCGCAACGAAGAAAAACTCTTCTCATTTCAAACGACTCTGCAAATAGGATGTGCTAAGGCCCTGCGGCTCGACAATTGGGACTGAACGCATGATTGCGGTCGAGCCCGACGACGCACCATGTTACGCCAGGTCCCGCGCCGATGAAGCCCAAGGATTCTCCGATATTATAGACGACCTCGCGCCTCAGGCCGTCGTTAAAAAGCGCCGATGCGCGACAATAGCGACGGGGAATATAGCTCAGGCCATTGTTGCGGGCGCCGATGTCCTCGACGCCGTCAAAGGCCACGATGACCAGAGGCGAATTCCAGAACCAGGCTTCTCTCGCGGCGAAACCTTTGACGACTTCGTTGAGAATCGTCGGATCGATGCAATACGGCGTGAGCCCCGAGTAAGGCAGAATTCGAAATTCCGCGGGCGGGTTTTCCTCGCGCGCCGGCTGGGCGGCCGCTGTGGCCGCAGCAAGCGCGAAAAACGCGGTCGCGGCGGCGCGCGTCCAAACTCCGCCAGACCTACGGTTACGGCGCCGCATCTCGCTTCTCCCAAATCCCGCCCTGTCGCTAACGATTGACGCCAAAATCGCGCCATGCGTCAAGGCTATGCGCCACACAATTAAGCGAAGAATCGCAACAAGGATGCCGAAGCGCCCGGGACGCGCTATAATGCCCTCCATGTCTATGAGCGTGCAGACCCTGCGCCGTGTGATGGCGCTCTTCCTTGGCGCATTGTTGACGAGCGCGACGCCCGGCGCGTCCTTCGCGCAGGACCCCTTTACGGAATTCTTTGGCGGCATCTTTGGCGGCCATCCTCAGCATGGTTGGGGGCCTCGTGGCGAGCCGCGGGTGCGACGAATCATGCCTCACCGAGAGAATCGCGCGCCGACATACTGGCACGGCCAGACGGATAATCCGCGCCGTGCGGCGAAGCGGACGGACGGCGCCCCCACCGACCAGTCGCAGAACGCGACCATTACCCAGCCGACCTTCTTTGTCGCGACGATCGGCGACACTCTGGGCCTGCTTCTCGCAAACGGCCTGAAAGAAGGGTTTTCGGATCGCCCAGACGTCTCCATCCTTCGAAAAGGCCGGGAAAGCAGCGGTCTCGTTCGCGAGGACTTCTATGATTGGCCCAAGGGGGCGAAGGAGATCGCCGCCGACCCGCAAAAGATCAGTGTCGCCGTCGTCATGCTCGGCAGCAATGACCGCCAGGCGATTCAGCAGGGCGGCGAGTCAATCGAGCCGCTGTCGCCGCGCTGGCGCGAAATCTACGCGGCGCGAGTCGACGCGGTGATCGCGGCTTTCAAGGAAAAGAATATTCCGGTCATCTGGGTTGGTTTGCCGGTCATGAAGAACGAGCGACTGTCCGCCGACATGGCGCAGCTCAATGAAATCTTCAAGGCGCGCGCCGCCCACGCCAATATTCCCTATGTCGATCTTTGGGACGCGATGACCGACGAGCATGGGCAGTACAGCGCTTTCGGGCCGGACATCAACGGCCAGATCGTCAAGCTGCGTTCTGCGGACGGCGTGCACTTCACCGAGGCTGGCGCGCGCAGCGTCGCCCATTTCGTCGAAGGCGAGATCAAGAAATATTACGACGCCTCACGCCAGCAGGCTCCGGTCGCTGACACGCCGACGACTGCCCAACCTGAGGCGGCGGGCGCGTCTTTGCCCCAGCAGCCAGTGGCCACGGCCCCGGCGGACGGCCGGCCGATCGTATTCCGCTCCCCTGTCGGCGGACCCTCTGCGGCGCCGAGCTTGCCCGAACGACCTGCGGTTGGCCCGACGCAGCAACTGACGGGCGGCGGAGCAGCGACGGAGCTCGCCAGGCGCACCCCGGCCAGCAAAGCGGCGGCGGACGCAGGCACGCCCGCGCAGGCGCTCGCGCGACATGTTTTCGTCGAGGGCGGGGACCAGAATCCCCGCAGCAATCGCGCCGACGACTACAGCTGGCGTCCGGCGGCGAACGCCCCTTCTCAGCCGCGCTAACGATTTGTGCGCTCGCGCACGGAACGCTTTTCGGTGGTTCTGCATTCTCTCTGCACGACAGAGAAATTGTGGAGTCGCCGTCATGTCCCGCCGAGAATTCAACGCCAGTCGCCTTCTGAAGGTCGCCGCGATCGCCGCTTTCGCGGGACTTTCGTCTTCCGCCGTATACGCGCAGGAAAGCTCCTTCATGGCGCTGTTTGATCCGCCGACGAGCGCGCAGGAGATGACCGCGTCCTACTATGACGCGCGTGAGCAGCAAGCCTATTATGGCGGCCAGGATCAGCAGGCCAATTATGGCGCGCAGGACCCCCAGGCCTACGGGGAACAAGAAGACGCGCGCCTCGCGCGCGAATATCCGACCACAACGCGCGAAGTCGTGCAGGACCCGACCAATGAGCGTCCTGGCACCATCACCGTCGACACGAACAACCGCTATCTCTATCTGTCGCTGTCGAACGGACAGGCCGTGCGCTACGGCGTCGGCGTCGGCCGCCAAGGCTTCACCTGGAAAGGCCGGACGCATATCGGCCGCAAGGAAGCCTGGCCGAATTGGACGCCTCCGGCGGAGATGCTGAAGCGCCGTCCCGATCTGCCGCGCCATATGGCTGGCGGCGAGGAAAACCCGCTGGGCGCGCGCGCGATGTATCTTTTCTCGGGCAATCGCGACACGATGTTCCGCATCCACGGCTCGAACGAGCCCTGGACGATCGGACAGGCGGTCTCGTCAGGCTGCATCCGGATGCTGAACAACGACGTGACCGATCTGTTCAGCCGCGTGAAGGTGGGCGCTACGGTCGTCGTGCTTTAAGCCGGCTCTCTCTGTCAAACGAAAGGCCCCGATTGCCCGGGGCCTTTTCTTTGCGCCTATGTGATCGGGAAGAACTCTAGTCAAGGGCGCAAGTGAACACGAGATTGGTGAGCGCCGAAAAGATCACTTGGATGACGAGCCAAACGCCGATCAGCGACCAGGCGATCTTGTATTTCCCGCGGCCATAGAAGAAGGCTCCGACGAGCGGCACGATGAGAAGGTAAAACTGCCAGGGCGTGCTGACGAAGGTATCACAATACCAGAGATTTAGCTTTTCACTGACCATTTACTCTCACCTTGGCAGATTGGTTTCGCCCATCAGAAATTCGTCCACTGAGTGCGCGCATTGGCGTCCCTCGCGAATGGCCCAGACGACGAGCGATTGTCCGCGCCGCATGTCTCCGCAGGCGAAGATCTTCTCCCGAGACGCCCGATAGGCGCGCGTGTCCGCCGCGACATTGCCGCGCGAATCGAGATTGACCCCGAGCGTTTCGAGCAGGCCTTCCCGCACCGGCGACACAAAGCCCATCGCAAGCAGCACGAGATCGGCCTTAAGCCTGAACTCGCTCCCGGGCTCTTCCTGCATTTTGCCGTCGACGCGCACGCAGCGCAGCGCCTTCACCGCGCCGTCCACGCCCTCGAACTCGCGCGTCAGCACCGAAAACTCGCGCGACGAACCCTCGTCGTGAGAGGACGACGTGCGCAGCTTCAGCGGCCAGTCGGGCCACGTCAGCAGCTTGTTCTCCTTCTCAGGGGGAAGCGGCATGATTTCGAGCTGGGTGACCGAAAGCGCGCCCTGGCGCACCGAGGTGCCGATGCAGTCCGATCCGGTATCGCCGCCGCCGATGACCACGACATGTTTGCCGGTGGCGAGGATCGGCTCGTTGGTTGAGAGCGGCTCACCCGAGACCCGGCGATTTTGCTGCGGCAGGAAATCCATGGCGAAGTGAA
The DNA here is from genome assembly GCA_036560365.1 of Methylocystis sp. Classification (GTDB taxonomy): domain Bacteria; phylum Pseudomonadota; class Alphaproteobacteria; order Rhizobiales; family Beijerinckiaceae; genus Methylocystis. Next base: position 3,531 of record DATBRI010000024.1, on the reverse strand, counting down.
CCCCGCGCAGGTCGCGGCCGGCGATCGACAGATCGCGCGGCTGTTCGGCGCCGCCGGCGAGGACGACGGCGTCATGGCCGGCGACCAGCTCGTCGGCGGCGAGATCGACGCCGACATGAACGCCGCAGTGAAACACCGCCCCTTCCGCCTCCATCTGCTGAACGCGACGCTCGATGAGCAGCTTCTCCATCTTGAAGTCGGGAATGCCGTAGCGCAGCAAGCCGCCGGCCTTTGCATTCTTTTCGTAGACATGCACGTCATGGCCGGCGCGCGCGAGCTGTTGCGCGGCCGCAAGTCCGGCCGGCCCAGAGCCGACGACGGCGATCTTCTTGCCTGTTTTGCGCTTGGGCGGCTCGGGAACAACCCAGCCCTGCTCAAACCCGCGGTCGATGATCGCGCATTCGATCGTTTTGATCGTCACCGGCTGATCCTGAAGATTCAACGTGCAGGACGCTTCGCACGGCGCCGGGCAGACGCGGCCCGTGAACTCCGGGAAGTTGTTGGTGGAATGGAGATTGACGAGCGCGCGCCGCCACTCGCCGTGGTACACAAGGTCATTCCAGTCGGGAATCTGATTGTTGACCGGGCAGCCGTTGTGGCAAAATGGAATGCCGCAATCCATGCAGCGCGATGCTTGGCTGCGCGTGGTCTCGTCCGACAACGGAATGACGAACTCGCGATAATGGCGAACGCGGTCGGCCGCCGGCTTATATTTGCGGTCATGCCGGTCGATCTCGAGAAACCCGGTCACCTTACCCATCTTGTCACGCACCTCTCGCACCGCGTGTCGCGGCCGCAACGGCATTTCTCATCGGCGCGGCAGTCTCGCGTGGAAAAGCCAATTCGCTTCCCCGAGCGCCCTGAGCTGTCGCAATCTTGGATGTTTTCTAAACGCTTTCGAGGGGTCGCCGTCAAGCCGCGAAGCTTCCTTGGCGCGAGCTGACTGTCGCCGCGGACATTAGGCGCTGGGACTCAGCCCGCGCGCCGGCGCGACGCGGCGAGATTGATCCTCCTTGACGAGGGTGTGCAGCAGTTTCACCTGCCGCTGAGCCTTCGCCTCATAAAGCGCTTCATCGGCCACCTCGAGAAGCGCCTCCGCGTCGGCGCCATGTTCCGTCACCAGAGCGATGCCGACGCTGACGCCGATCGTCGCCCGAACGCCGTCCCCGAGGTCATACGGCGCCGATATGGAATTCGTCAGCCGGTGACTCAGCTCCGCCGCCTGTTCGCTGGTCAAACTCCTGGCGAGCACCACGAATTCGTCGCCGCCAATCCGCGCCGCCACGTCGGTCGCGCGCAAGGACTGGCGGAGGCGCTCCGCGACTGATTTGAGCAGCCTGTCTCCGGCGGCGTGTCCGTATGTGTCGTTGACGGCTTTGAAGTTGTCGAGATCAAGAAACAGGACAGCCAACTCGCCGCCCTGCGTCGGCCCGTTATTCAGGTTCGCGTCGACGGCGGCGGCAAGTCCGGCACGGTTCGACAGGCCGGTGAGCGCATCATGCTTGGCCCGATGGTCGTTCACGCGTTCGGCCTGCATCGTCGCAATAAGCATTTTATTTAGGCTGTAGGCGGCGGCGATCATGGCGGCGAGATAGAAGGGAATCTGAAGAAACACGAGATAGAGCAACGGTTCGCCCGAGAGGGCGGCGCCCGGCAGGAACGGACCGAGGCTCGTCAGGATCATTGCGCCGGCGAGACGCGGCGCGCCAAAATTGCGAAATCCAATGCCGCCGACCATGGCGGTCCCGGAGAGGCAGGCGAGCGTCGCGCAAACCCAGTCGCCGCTCGCGAGGCTTATGAAGGCGCCGTAGCCGACGCCGCTGCTCCAGAAAAGCTGAAGCAGGAGATAAACATCGGTCGGCGTCTGGCGATGCGCGAGAGCGGCGCGGCGCGAGACGCTAAGAACGATCAGACGCACCGCTCCGAGCACGATTTCAAAGACGAACCAAGCGACGAAAGGGAGCGTCTGTTCGCGCGTGGCAATCACGCCCGACACGACAATCGTGTTGATGACGCCGCCAAAGAAGACCGGCAGGGTTCCGAACAAGCCGCCAATCAACGCCGCCTGGATGTCGCGCGTCGCGCCATGCCCCGGGTTGACGAGCCAGCGCATCGCCGGCCAGCGCGGCAGGCTGTATACTCTTAAGTCGTCTCGCATCTGGCTTCCTGGCGGCGGTCAAAGAAACCGCCGTGATTGTTACAGGTTAGCCTTACCTCTCCCTCTTTAACAATCCTTGCCAACGGCAAAGGCGACGCTTAAGCGCCGCCTCCGCGATTCACGACCCTATTTACTCGCCCGCAACTTTCAGCTGCTGCGGCTGATTTTTGCGCGCGTTGAGTTCATTGAGCGCGCGCCGATACTCGACCGGCATCACCTTCCGGAACTTGCCCATGTAATTTGGCCAGTCATCCAGAATCTCGCGGGCGCGCGTCGAGCCGGTGTAGCGCAGGTGATTGGCGATCAGCTGCCGCAGCCGCTCGGCGTCGAAGCGCGTCATGTCGCTCATCACATCGACGCGCCCATGGCCTTCCAGGTCGCCCGACTGGTGATAGGTCTCGGTCATGACGGCCTCCTCGTCGCGCACCGGCTCGAGATCGACCATCGCGAGATTGCAGCGCGTCGAGAACGCGTCGTCCTCGTCGAGGACATAGGCGATGCCGCCCGACATGCCGGCGGCGAAGTTGCGGCCGGTCTGCCCAAGAACCACCACGACCCCGCCCGTCATATATTCGCAGCCGTGATCGCCCACGCCCTCGACGACCGCGAGCGCGCCCGAGTTGCGCACCGCGAAGCGTTCGCCGGCGACGCCGCGGAAATAGCACTCCCCGGCGATGGCGCCATAGAGAACGGTGTTGCCGACAATGATCGAATGAGAGGGGTCGATCTGTCCGGCGTCGCGCGACGGATAGATGATAAGCTTTCCGCCCGAGAGGCCCTTGCCCACATAGTCGTTTGCTTCGCCTTCCAGACGCAGCGTTACGCCGCGCGCGACAAACGCCCCAAAGCTCTGCCCCGCCGTGCCGGTCGCGCGAATGTCGATCGTGTCCTCGGGCAGTCCCGCATGGCCGTAGATGCGAGCGACCTCGCCGGAGAGCATCGCGCCGGTGGCGCGATCGACGTTGCGGATCGGCGTTTCGATCGAAACCTTGGCGCCGCGATCAAGCGCCGCGCGCGCCTGGGCGATGAGCTTGTTGTCGAGGACCTTATCCAGGCCGTGATCCTGCGTCTTGCTGTGACGGATCGCGCCGCCTTCTCCCTGCGGCTTGAAGAACAGCTTGGAGAAATCGAGACCGCGCGCCTTCCAATGCGCAATCGCCTGCTCCTTGTCGAGCATTTGCATCTGCCCGATCATTTCTTCGAAGCTGCGGTAACCCATGGAAGCCATCAGTTCGCGCGCTTCTTCGGCGACGAAAAAGAAGAAGTTGATGACATGTTCCGGCAGGCCGACGAAGCGCTTGCGCAGAACCGGGTCCTGTGTCGCCACGCCGACCGGACAAGTGTTGAGATGGCACTTGCGCATCATGATGCAG
>DATBRI010000023.1:0-104942 GCA_036560365.1 Methylocystis sp. | reverse complement strand
AACTGCGGATGCGGATGCAGAATGATCGCAATCGGCGCGCCGCGCGTGGCGGACTGATGGAACCGGCCCTCGAGCCTGCCGGCCGGACCGGTGAAGATAACCTCGGGCATTCGGAATCCCTTGCGAAACTGGCAGGCGCGCGTTCTACCACGCGGGCGACTGTAAAATGCAAGGAAATTCGGCGGCCGCCGAGGCGCTGCGAATTTTCGCCGCTTCCACCCAAGGAATTGGCGATCCCGGCCGTCAATCGTCTCGACGGGATCAAATAGCGGGGGCGATTTGCCGGGAGAAGACACCGATGGCGAATTGGCGGAACGGGCGGCCGCCGGCGATCGCGCCGCCTTCGCCGTGCTGGCCGAGCGCCATTACGACCGCGTCTATGCGCTCGCCTGGCGCTGGTGCGGCGCGCGCGCTGAGGCGCAGGACATCGCTCAGGACGCAATGGTGAAGATGGCGATGGCGATGCGCGCGTTTCGCAACGACTGCGCCTTTGCGACCTGGGCCTATCGCATCGCCTATACGACCGCGATCGACCATATCCGGGCGCGACGCAAAATTGTGGCGCTCGATCCCGCGCAAATGTCGGCGCTCGTGGACGGCGCCGACGGCGAGACCCCAGAGGATGAGATCATGGGGCAGGAACTTTGGCGCGTGGTGCGCACGCTGCCGGATCAGCAACGCGACGCCGTGCTGCTTGTCTATGCGCAGGACCTGTCGCATGGCGAGGCGGCGGCGCTGATGGGCTGTTCGGAGAAGACCGTGTCGTGGCATCTGCATGAGGCGCGCAAGCGCCTCAGGAACATGCTGGAGGCGGTGTGATGATCGAACCTGACCTCACGCAGCTGAACGCGCCTGTTCCGCCGCCCGATGGCGACGCGAAGCGCATCGCGCTCGCGGCGGCGATGGCCGCTTTTGAAAAAGACTCAGCCAACGCCCAAGGATCGGGCGCGCCGCAACGTCTCAGTCACGCATCCTCTCCAACGCAAGGGAAAAGAAAGATGCGTCAGACGTTCTATTTCAACCGCGCGCTCGCGGCGTCGATCGCCGCGCTGATGATCGGCGCGCCAGCCGCCTTCATGCTCTCACGCACTTATGGGACTGGTGGCGCGAGCCTGCCCAATCTTCCGGTTGCTTCGCCGCCGGCCGAGGTCGCCGTAGCGCCGCGCATAGAGGCGCCGGCGGCGGTTCAACCGGCCCCGGCGCCCTCGGCGCCCATGGCGCGAGAAGAGAGAGTGAAGATGGCGGGCGCGCTCGGCGGCCGAGCTGATGGCGTCGTTGTGCCGCCTCCGCGCCTCGCCGGCTCGATCCGAAAGGACGCCGAGCAGCGACTTTCGCGATCACAGTCCGCGAAACCGGTGGCCGCGATGAGCGCGGAAGGCGCTCGGCCGTCGCCGCCGGTCGATGCGCATGTCGCGCCGGAAAGCGAATTTCGCGACAGGTTCGAGTCGAAGGAGATCAACCCCGTCAAAGTGACGGCTGCCGAGCCGGTCTCGACCTTCTCGATCGACGTCGACACCGCCTCCTACGCTTTCGCGCGCCGCGCGCTCAACGCCGGGCGGCTGCCGCCAAAGGACTCGGTGCGAGTCGAGGAGTTCGTCAATTACTTTCCCTACGACTATCCCAAGCCGGAAAGCGCGCAGGCGCCGTTCAAGCCGACGATCACGGTGACGCCAAGTCCGTGGAAAGCTGGCAATCGCCTCGTGCATGTGGCGATACAGGGCTACGCGCTGCAGAACGCGGAGCGGCCCCGCGCCAATCTCGTGTTTCTGATCGACGTGTCCGGATCGATGTCGTCGCAGGATCGGCTGCCGCTCGTCAAGAACGCGCTTCGGATGCTCGTCGGCGAATTGAAGCCTGAGGATTCGGTTGCGATCGTCACGTACGCTTCGGGCTCCGGCGTTGCGCTGGAGCCGACGAAGATTGCCGACAAGGCCAAAATTCTCGCGGCGGTTGATGCGCTCGGCGCGGGCGGTTCGACCGCCGGCGCGCAAGGCATTCAGGACGCCTACCGCCTGGCGGAGAGCAACTTTGACAGATCGGCGGTCAATCGCGTGATCCTCGCCACCGACGGCGATTTCAATGTCGGTGTCACCGATCAGAGCGAACTGAAAGGGCTGATCGAAAGAAAGCGCGAGAAGGGCGTTTTCCTGTCGATACTCGGCGTCGGCCAAGGCAATTACAACGACGCGCTGATGCAGACGCTGGCGCAGAACGGCAATGGCGCGGCGGTCTACGTCGACACTCTCAACGAAGCCCGCAAAGCGCTCGTCGAGGAAGCCTCATCGACGCTCTTTCCGATCGCCAAGGACGTTAAAATCCAGGTAGAGTGGAATCCCGCGCGCGTGTCCGAATATCGCCTGATCGGTTATGAAACCCGCGCGCTGCGCCGCGAGGATTTCAACAACGACAAGGTCGACGCTGGAGATGTCGGCTCCGGTCACCGCGTCACCGCAATTTACGAGATTACGCCGGCGGGATCGGAGAAAAAGCTCGTCGACGATCTGCGTTACGAAAAGCGGAACTTGCCGGCGGCGCGGGAGCGTGCGGAAGGCGAGTTCGGCTTCCTCAAGCTGCGCTACAAGCTGCCGAAAGAGGACGCCTCACGGCTTATCACGCAGCCGATCGCCGACCAGCAAAGCGTGGAAAACCTGGCGCGCGCGCCGCAGGACGTGCGATTCTCCATTGCCGTCGCGACCTTCGCGCAATTGCTGAAAGGCGCGCCCTATCTTGGCGATTACAGCTATGACGATGTGATCGCGTTGGCGCAGGGCGCCAGGGGCGACGATCCCTTCGGCTACCGCGCGGAGTTCGTCAATCTGGCGCGGCTGGCCAAGTCGGCCCGGCCGTAAGCCGGCGCGTATCTCTCTTGAGAAGAGGGCGGAGATAGAAACGCTCGGGGAAGCTTCGCTCTGCTAGAATGATCAGCTAACCGAACTGGCGCCAATGTCCGCACGTGTCTATCTCGACCACAATGCGACGTCGCCCCTGCGCCCTGAAGCGCGGGCGGCGATGCTCGCTGCGTTGGAAACGCTCGGCAATCCTTCCTCGGTCCATGCCGAAGGCAGGGCCGCCAAGGCGCTGCTCGAAGACGCGCGCGCCGTGGTCGCGCAAGCAATCGGCGCGCCGCTACGCAGCGTCGTCTTCACCAGCGGCGCGACCGAGGCGGCAAGCCTCGCGCTTTCGCCGGCGCTTCGCCGAGATGGAGACGAAACGCCCATCGAAGCCCTGCTGAACGGCGCCGGCGAGCATCACTGCGTCTTGCAGGGCCACCGCTTTCCGCCCGAGGCGGTGGAAATTATTCCGTTGACCGGCGAAGGCGTTCTTTCGCTCAACGCGCTGGAGCAGGCGCTGGCGCGGCGTTCGGGCGGATGCGTGATGCTTGCGCTGCAGGCCGTCAACAACGAGACCGGGGTTATCCAACCGGTCGCCGAGGCGGCGGCATTGGTCCATTCGGCGCATGGCGTCGTCGTCTGCGACGCCGTGCAAGCGATCGGCCGGCTGAAGACGACATTCGCGACGACCGATGCCGATATTATGTTCTTTTCCTCACATAAGCTTGGCGGCCCGATGGGCGTCGGCGCGCTCGCGTTTCGAGACGAAGACCTGCATCTGGAGGCGCCAGTGCTACGTGGCGGCGGCCAGGAGTTCGGACGCCGCGCAGGCACGGAGAATCTCGCGGGAATCGTCGGCTTCGCCGCGGCGCTGACCGCGGCGACGGCGGATATGACCCAGGAGGCGGCGCGGCTTGCCGATTTGCGCGACGCGTTGGAGCGGCAAGTCTTGAAAGTCGCGCCAGACGCCCGATTCTACGGATCAAGCGCGCCTCGCGCGCCAAACGCCAGCGCTTTTGCAATACCCGGCCTTCCTCCGCGCACCATGCTGATGGCGCTTGACCTTGAGAATGTGGCTCTTTCAGCTGGCTCAGCCTGTTCTTCAGGCAAAATGACGGAATCCCACGTGCTAGCAGCGATGGGCGCGTCGGAAAGGGAGGCGCTGAGGGCGAGTTTCGGTTGGTCTTCGACGCAAGAGGATGTAGAAGAGTTTGGAAAGGTTCTTGCACGTGTCGTGGATCGCATGAGGTCGCGGCATTCCGCTGCCTAGTCGTGTATAGGCTAGGGCGGAGGCGGAACGATCGGCCGGCGGGCCTTGAACCCGTCGTGACGAGGAGAGAGACAGATGGCGGCTCGTCAGGAGACCGTTGCGCGCGTCGAGTCGATCGACGTCGACGCCTATAAATACGGGTTTTCGACCGATATCGAATCGGAAAAGGCCCCCAAGGGCCTGAACGAAGACATCGTTCGGTTCATCTCAGCGAAGAAAAGCGAGCCCCAGTGGCTCACTGACTGGCGCCTCGAGGCCTACCGGCGCTGGCTGACCATGCCTGAGCCGAGCTGGGCGCGCGTTCACTATCCGCGCATCGACTTTCAGGATCTCTATTATTATTCGGCGCCGAAATCCTCGCCGGGCCCAAAGTCGCTGGACGAAGTCGATCCGGAGCTGCTGCGGACCTATGAGAAGCTCGGCATCCCGCTGCGCGAGCAAGAGATTCTCGCTGGCGTCGAAACGAGGCGCGTCGCCGTCGACGCCGTCTTTGACAGCGTGTCCGTGGCGACCACCTTCAAGGCGGAGCTGGCGAAGGCGGGCGTGATCTTCTGCCCGATTTCCGAGGCGGTGCAGACGCACCCGGAGCTGGTGAAGAAATATCTCGGCTCGGTCGTGCCGGCGACAGACAATTTCTACGCGACGCTGAACAGCGCGGTCTTCTCCGACGGCTCCTTCGTCTATGTGCCAAAGGGCGTGCGCTGCCCCATGGAGCTTTCGACCTACTTCCGCATCAATGAGCAGAATACCGGACAGTTCGAACGCACGCTGATCATCGCCGACGAGGGCTCCTATGTGAGCTATCTCGAGGGCTGCACGGCGCCCAAGCGCGACGAAAACCAGCTTCATGCGGCGGTCGTGGAGCTCGTCGCGCTCGACGACGCCGAAATCAAATATTCGACGGTGCAGAACTGGTATCCCGGCGACAGCGAGGGCAGGGGCGGAATTTACAATTTCGTCACCAAGCGCGGCGATTGCCGCGGCCGCAACTCGCATATCTCCTGGACGCAGGTCGAGACAGGGTCGGCGATCACCTGGAAATATCCGTCATGCATCCTGCGCGGCGATGGCTCGCAAGGCGAGTTCTACTCGATCGCGGTGTCGAACGGCTATCAGCAGGTCGACAGCGGCACCAAGATGCTGCATCTCGGTAAGAACACCAAAAGCCGCATCATTTCCAAGGGCATTTCCGCGGGACGTTCGCAGAACACCTATCGCGGCCAGGTTTCCGCGCATCGCAAGGCTGACGGCGCGCGCAACTTTACGCAATGCGACAGTCTGCTGATCGGGCCCAACTGCGGCGCGCATACCGTTCCCTATATCGAGTCGAAGAACTCGAGCGCGCAGTTCGAGCATGAAGCGACGACCTCCAAGATTTCCGAGGACCAGCTGTTCTACGCCATGCAGCGCGGGCTTTCGGCGGAAGAGGCGACGGCGCTGATCGTCAACGGCTTCGTGCGCGACGTGCTGCAGCAGCTGCCGATGGAGTTCGCGGTCGAGGCGCAGAAGCTGATTTCGATCTCGCTCGAAGGAAGCGTGGGGTGATGGTTTCAGCGCGTCATGGCGGGGATCGTTCCGGCCCTTGCCGATCGCAGCGCGCTCGGCGAGAGTTTTCAGAACACTAAGACATGGATGGCCGGCTCAAGGCCGGCCATGACGCCAGAGATTGGGAAGAGTTTTAAAGAATGCTCGAAATCAAAGACCTCCGAGTCTCCGTCGGCGAGCGGGAAATTCTCAAGGGCCTTACGCTTCGCGTGAAGGCGGGAGAAGTCGCGGCGATCATGGGCCCGAACGGGACGGGAAAATCGACGCTCTCCTACGTCATCGCCGGCCGCGAAGGCTATGAGGCGACGAGCGGCGAGGTGCGGCTCAACGGAGAGAATATTCTCGACCTCGAGCCTGCCGAACGCGCCTCCAAGGGCATCTTTCTCGCTTTTCAGTATCCCGTCGAAATTCCCGGCGTCGCCACGATGACCTTTTTGAAGGCGGCGCTCAACGCGCAGCGCCGCGCCCGCGGCGAGCCGGAATTGCAGACGCCGGAGTTCATGAAGCGCGTCAAGGAGGCTGCGGCGTCGCTCGGCATCGCGCAAGACATGCTGCGCCGGCCGCTGAACGCCGGTTTTTCGGGCGGCGAAAAGAAACGGATGGAAATCTTACAGATGGAGCTTCTGCAGCCGCGTCTTGCGATCCTCGACGAGACCGATTCCGGGCTCGACATTGACGCGCTGCGCGTCGTGGCGGACGGCGTCAACGCGCTGCGCTCGCCGCAGCGCGCCTTCATCGTCATTACGCATTATCAGCGCCTGCTCGAATATATCAGGCCGGATTCGGTGCATGTGATGGCGCAGGGGCGCATCATGCGGTCGGGCGGTCCGGAACTTGCTCTGGAGCTCGAAGAGCGCGGCTATCAGGATTACATCGCGCAAGAGGCGGCATAAGCGATGATCAAGCTGGCGAGCGAAGCGGAAGCGACGCTTTCCTCCTTTTACGAAGAGATGCGCGACAAGGGCGCGCCGCGCCTACGCGCGGCCGGCTGGGCGTCATTCTCTGAGTCTGGCGTGCCGAACCGGCGCGTGGAGTCATGGCATTACACGGACCTGAAAACGGCGATGGGCCGGCCGGCGCCGCTCGCCACCGCTTCCCGCGCCGCATTGTCGCTGCCGCGCGCGCATGACTCTTTGCGGCTCGTCACGCTCGATGGCGTTTTCCGGCCCGATCTCTCGGATATCGCGCGGCTCCCCGATGGCGTCGTCGCTCAGTCGTTGCGCGACGCGCTGGCGCAGGGAGATCTGCATGTCATGTCGGCGCTCGCGAGCGCGGATATTGGCGCGCAGGACCCGATCCTCGCGCTCAATGCGGCGCTGATGCAGGACGGCGTCGTCATTCAGATTGCGCCGGGCGCTGCGATCGACCGCGCGATCGAACTCGCGACATTGGCGTCCGCGGAAGCCGCGCAGTCGACCTATACGCGCGCGCTGGTCATGCTGGGCGAGGGCGCTCGAGCGACAGTGATCGAAACTCTTGGCGCGCTTTCATCGGCGCCGGCGCAGGACAATAGCGCTCTCGTGCTTCGATTGGCGACAGGCGCCCGCCTCAATCTCGTCAGCCATCTCTCGGGCGGCGTCGATCAGGCGATCCGTATTGCGTCGCTGCTCGCGCATCTCGATACGGGGGCCGTGATCAATTCCTTCGCGCTGATCGAGGGCGAGGGGTTGAATCGCAGGCAGGTCTTCGCGCGCCTCGACGGCGACAATGCGAAGGCGGTCTTCAACGCGACGACCCTGGGACGCGGCCGCTTGCACGCCGACACGACCCTCATCGTCGACCATGCAAAGCCATGCGGCGAAAGCCGCGAAGTTTTTCGCAATATACTCGACGACCAGAGCGTCGGCGTGTTCCAGGGCAAGGTCATCGTCCGCCCGGGCGCGCAAAAGACGGACGGCGTTATGCAGTCGAAGGCGCTTCTGCTCTCGGAGCAGGCGGCGATGAATAACAAGCCGGAACTCGAAATCTTTGCCGACGACGTGCAATGCGGCCATGGCGCGACGTGCGGCAGGCTCGATAAGGATCAGTTGTTCTATCTCACCGCGCGCGGACTGCCGCGCCGCGAAGCCGAAGCCTTGCTCATTGAGGGATTCGCCAATGAAGCGATGGACGCGATCGAGGATGAGCAGTTGAAGACGTTTCTTAGCGATCGCGTCAGCGCGTGGCTTTCTCGAAGGATCAGCCGATGAACGAACTTACGCGCATTCAGACGCCTTATGACATTGACGCGGTTCGGGCGGATTTTCCAATTCTTTCCGAGCGTCCCTATGGGAAGCCGCTTGCCTATCTCGACAACGCCGCCTCGGCGCAAAAGCCGCGCGCCGTAATCGATCGGCTGACCCAATTCTACGAGCATGAATACGCCAATGTGCATCGCGGGCTGCATTATCTCGCCAACGCCGCAACTGAAGGCTATGAGGGCGCGCGCGAAACTCTGCGCCGCTTCCTTAACGCGGAATCGACCGACGAGATCATTTTCACCCGTGGCGCGACCGAAGCCTTGAATCTCGTCGCAGCTTCCTTTGGCCAAGCGCATATTGGCGAAGGCGACGAGATTATCCTGTCGGTCATGGAGCACCACTCCAACATCGTTCCCTGGCATTTGCTGCGCGAGCGCAAGGGCGCCGTGTTGAAATGGCTGGAGGTCGATGACGACGGCTGCTTCGAGCTCGAGGCGCTGGAGAAGCTCTTCACTAAGCGCACGAAGATCGTGGCGCTCACCCATATGTCGAATGTTCTCGGCGCGCCGACGCCGATCGCGGAGGTCGCGCGCATCGCCCACGCGCACGGCGTGCCGCTGGTCGTCGACGGCTCGCAAGGCGCTGTGCATCTCGACGTCGACGTGCGCGCCCTCGACGTCGACTTTTATATCGTGACCGGCCACAAACTTTATGCCCCAACCGGCATCGGCGCGCTTTACGGCAAGCGTAAATGGCTGGAGGCGTTGCCGCCTTTCTGCGGCGGCGGCGAGATGATCGAAACGGTGACGCTCGACGCCGTCACCTATAATACGCCCCCCCACCGTTTCGAAGCGGGCACGCCGCCCATCGCCCAGGCGGTGGGGCTCGGCGCCGCGCTCGACTATATGGAACGCATCGGTCGCGACGCGATCCGCGAACATGAAGCAGGGCTGACCGCTTACGCGCATCAGAGGCTGTCGCAAATCGAGGGGCTCAGAATTTATGGGCGGGCGGCGGATAAGGGGCCGATCGTGTCCTTCGACATGGCGGCGGCGCATGCGCACGACATCGCGACCATTATCGATCGCTCCGGCATAGCGGTGCGCGCCGGGACGCATTGCGCCATGCCGCTTCTTTCGCATTTCGGCGTCACCTCCACCTGTCGCGCATCCTTCGCGCTCTACAACACGCGCGAGGAGATCGACCGGCTGGCGGAAGCGCTCGAAAGGGCCCGCTCTCTATTCGCTTGAGGAGAATTTCGTGTTCATGAACGATGCTCCCAACAGGAGCGAAACCGACCGTCCAGCGACGCCAGACCAGACGCCTCAGGCCATTGAAAATGAGCGGCTGACGAACGACATCGTTAAGGCGCTCAAAACTGTCTACGATCCTGAAATTCCTGCTGACATTTATGAGCTTGGCCTCATTTACCGGGTCGACATCGCAGAGGCTGGCTTCGTGGAGATCGACATGACGCTGACAGCGCCCGGCTGCCCGGTCGCCGGCGAAATGCCGATCTGGGTCAAAAATGCGGTGAGCGCTGTGCCTGGCGTCAGCGAGGTGAAGGTGAATATGGTGTTCGATCCGCCGTGGGATCAAAGCCGCATGTCGGACGAAGCGCGCGTCGCGCTAGATATGTGGTGAGCGGACACGCTCCAGAGGATTGGTTTGCAATGACTTCGATGCAGAAGATGAGCGTGATGAACGTCAGCCCCGCCGCGGCGGAGCGCGTCCGCGGCCTGCTTGCGACCGCGGAAGGGAAGGGGCTGCGCGTTTCGGTGGAGAAGGGCGGCTGCGCCGGCATGTCCTACAAGATGGAGATCGCCGAACCGAAGCGGGGCGACGAGGTGATCGACATCGAGGGCGGCCGCGTGATCGTCGACGCCGCGGCGGTGCTCTACCTGCTTGGCACGACGATGGATGTGAAGACGACGCAGTTCTCCTCGACCTTTGTATTTGAAAATCCTAATCAGACATCGGCCTGCGGCTGCGGCGAGAGCGTCGAGCTGACGCCGGCCGACCCGGAAAAGGTCGGCGCCGCGTCGCAGATGGGGAGTTCCTGATCTCATCGAGGCCGCCATGGACCGCGCGCGTATCGAGGAGATTTTCGCTCCCTTTGCCGCTGTGTCCGTCAAGCGCATGTTCGGCGGCCATGGCGTTTACGCCGATGGCCTTTTCTTCGCCATGAAGCCGGCGGCGAAATCTACCTGAAGGCCGATCGGCATAGCGTCGCGCAGTTTCAAGAGGCGGGCTCCAGGCCTTTCGTTTACCAAGGCAAGGACCGACCGATCACGGTGTCCTATTGGAGCCTTCCTGACCAGGCGCTCGAAGACGCCGACGAACTGGCGCGATGGGCCAAGTCAGCGGTTGAAGCCGCGCGCCGGGCAGGCCCGAAACGGCGGATTTCGGCCGCGCGGAGGCGCAAGGCGCCAATTTCCGCTGAGAAAGACTGCTAACGCGCCAATAAGCATTTGAAAAACATCGATCTTCATAAGGCGCTAAGGCTGGCGTCGCCCGCTCGAATCGCCTATAGACAGGTGAACTAGACGCTATCCCTGAACTGGCGCTCACTTGGCCGACGACGACTCCAAAAAAAACGATTCCGACAAGCCCGGCTCTGACATAAGGCCGGTTTCGATCGCCGACGAGATGAAGCGCAGCTATCTCGATTACGCGATGAGCGTGATCGTGTCGCGCGCGCTGCCGGACGTGCGTGACGGCCTGAAGCCAGTGCATCGGCGCATTCTGTTCTCGATGCACGAGAACGGCCACACGCCCGATAAGTCTTATGTGAAGTCGGCGCGCATCGTCGGCGACGTGATGGGTAAATATCATCCACACGGCGACGCGGCGATTTACGACGCGCTTGTGCGCATGGCGCAGCCATTTTCGATGCGGCTGCCGCTCATCGACGGCCAGGGCAATTTCGGATCGGTCGACAATGATCCGCCGGCGGCGATGCGCTACACCGAGTCCAGACTCGCAAGGCCAGCGCTCGCGCTGCTCGAAGATCTTGACGAAGGCACCGTCGACTTCCAGGCCAATTACGACGGCAAGGAGCACGAGCCGACGGTTCTGCCGGCGCGTTTCCCCAATCTGCTGGTCAATGGCGCTGGCGGCATCGCCGTCGGCATGGCGACGAACATTCCGCCGCATAATCTCGGCGAGGTCATCGACGCCTGCATCGCCATGATCGATCGGCCCGACATCAGCTTCGCCGAGCTGATGGAGATCGTGCCAGGACCGGATTTTCCGACCGCGGCGAGCATCCTCGGGCGTGGCGGCATTCGCAACGCCTTCGCGACCGGCCGCGGTTCGATCATCATGCGCGCCAAGTCCGAGATCGAAACTCTGCGCAAGGATCGCGAGGCGATCATCTTCACCGAGATTCCCTATCAGGTGAACAAGGCGACGCTGATCGAGCGCATCGCCGATCTGGTGCGGGAGAAGAAGATCGAGGGCGTCGCCGATCTACGCGATGAGTCAGACCGCGACGGCATGCGCATTGTCGTCGAACTGAAGCGTGACGCGGTCGCCGACGTCGTTCTCAATCAGCTTTGGCGTCATACGACGCTGCAGACAAGCTTCCCCGTCAATATGATCGCATTGAACGGCGGCCGCCCGGAGCTGATGACGCTCCACGACGTGTTGCGCGCCTTCGTCGATTTCCGCGAGACGGTCGTCACCCGCCGCACCAAATTCCGCCTCAACAAGGCGCGCGACAACGCCCATCTGCAGGTCGGCCTCGCCATTGCGGTCGCGAATATCGACGAGGTCATTCATCTCATCCGCACATCGCCCGACGCCACCGCGGCGCGCGAAGCGCTCATGGAGCGCGACTGGCCGGCCAAGGACATGGCGCCGCTCGTCGAGTTGATCGCCGACCCGCGCCACAGGCTCAGCGACGATGGAGCCATCCGACTTTCAGAGGCGCAGGCGCGCGCCATCCTCGAATTGCGTCTGCAACGACTCACGGCGCTCGGACGCGAGGAAATCTCCGAAGCCTTGAACAAGCTCGCCGTCGAGATCGCCGATTACCTCGACATTCTGCGCTCGCGCGAACGCCTGTTCGGCATCGTCAAGGACGAACTCCTGGCGGTGAAGGAAGCCCACGCCACGCCGCGCCGCACCCAGATCCTTGAGGCCGATGGCGAGGTCGAGGACGAGGACCTGATCGCGCGCGAAGACATGGTCGTCACCGTCTCGCACGCCGGCTATATCAAGCGCGTGCCGCTCTCGACTTATCGCGCGCAAAGGCGCGGCGGCAAAGGCCGTTCCGGCATGCAGACGAAGGAGGAGGATTTCGTCCACCGACTGTTCGTCGCCAATACCCATACGCCGGTGCTGTTCTTTTCCTCGCTCGGCAAGGCTTATAAGGAAAAAGTCTGGAGATTGCCGCTATCGGCGCCGCAGGCGCGGGGCAAGGCGCTCGTCAACATGTTGCCGCTCGAACAAAACGAGCGCATCACCTCCATCATGCCGCTACCTGAAGACG
Source organism: Methylocystis sp. (assembly GCA_036560365.1). Classification (GTDB taxonomy): domain Bacteria; phylum Pseudomonadota; class Alphaproteobacteria; order Rhizobiales; family Beijerinckiaceae; genus Methylocystis. The sequence continues at coordinate 92,621 of DATBRI010000023.1, read as the reverse complement.
AAGAGAGCTGGGCGACGCTCGACGTCATTTTCGCGACGACCCGCGGCACGGTGAGGCGCAACAAACTCTCAGATTTCGCCGACGTTCGCCGCAACGGCCTCATCGCCATGAAGCTCGACGATGGCGAAGCCATTGTCGACGTCGCGACCGCGACCGAGCGCGACGACGTGCTGCTGACCACGCGGGACGGCCAATGCATCCGCTTCGCCGTGCCTGAGGTCCGCGTCTTCCAGGGCCGCACCTCGATGGGCGTGCGCGGCGTGGCGCTGGGGCAGGACGATCGGGTGATCTCGCTGTCGATCCTCAATCATTTCGAGGCCGCCGGCGAGGAACGGGCCGCCTATCTCAAGCGCGCCAATGCGCTGCGGCGGCGCATGGGCGAAGATGTTTCGCCAGAGGCGGGCGCCGAGGCCGAGGAGGCGGCGATCGCCGTCGAACTCTCGGATACGCGCTTTTACGAGATGCAGGCGGCTGAGCAGATCATTCTGACCGTGTCCGAGAACGGTTACGGAAAGCGTACGAGCTCTTACGAATATCGTACGACCGGTCGCGGCGGCAAAGGCATCGTCGCGATGGCGGTGAACGCCAGAAACGGCAAGCTCGTCGCCTCTTTCCCCGTCGGCCATGGCGACGAAATCATGCTGGTGACGGACGGCGGCCAGCTAATCCGCTGCTCCGTCGACGGCATCCGCATCGCCGGGCGCGGCGCTCAGGGCGTCATTGTCTTCGACACGGCCGAAGATGAGCGCGTCGTTTCCGTCGAGCATATCGGCGATGTCGGCGAAGGCGAGGACGCCGAAGCCTAATCTGGACGCTCAACGATAGGGTAGAAGCATGAGCGAGGGCGGCGACGACGCAGACGGCCCCGTGCTGGTCACCGGCGCGCCGCGTCGCATCGGCCTCGCCATCGCCGAGCGTTTCGCGCGCGAGGGGCGGCCCCTCGTGCTACATGCCTCTCCGCGTTCGGCCGAGGAGGCTGAGCTTGCCGCGCACGCGATCCGGCGCCGCGGCGGGCGCGCGGCGACGGCGATCGCCGATCTCGCCGACGCGGAGTCGACGCAGCGCCTCATTGAGCAGGCCAGCGAAGCCTTCGGACCGCTGCGGCTCCTTGTCAACAACGCCTCGATTTTTGCAATCGACGCGGCGCAGGACTTTTCGCTCGAGCTTTATGAGCGGCAGATGCAGATCAATCTGCGCGCGCCGCTGCTGCTGTCGCGCGACTTTGCGGCGGCGCTGCCGGCAAACGTCGATGGCGCCATCGTCAATATCCTCGATCAGCGCGTTTTGCGTCTAACGCCGCGCGACTTCTCGTACACGCTGTCGAAATCGGCGCTGTGGGCGGCGACGCGCACCATGGCGCAGGCCTTCGCGCCGCGCATTCGCGTCAACGCCGTCGGGCCGGGGCCGGTCTTTGCCAACGCCGCGCTTGGAGAACGCGAGTTCGAGATGGAAGCCCGCGGCGTGCCGCTGCAGCGGGCGGCCGACGTTTCCGGCGTGGTCGACGCCGTCGTTTATCTCAGCCGGGCGAAAAGCGTCACCGGGCAGCTGATCGCCGTCGACAGCGGCCAGCATCTGGGCTGGCGCACGCCAGACGTCGCACCGGAATAGGCCGGGGCGTTCAATCGGCGCTCGGTAGGCGGCGCATCGTGAACTCGATCCGCCCATCCTCCAGCTCGCGCCAGAACTCGATCTCGGTCATGTAGGCGGCTTTGGGAAAGCGCTCGAACCACTCGCGCGCCTTCGCGCGCGCCTCGAGGCGCTCCAGCGAGAAGGTCTCGCGTCGCCAGCCATTTGTGCGAACGCTCCGCTTGTCGGCGACCCGCTTCGCGATGTCTCTCGGCGCGCCTTTAGATACGCTCATACTCGTGCTCCGCGAGTCCAACTTAGTGCATGATGAGCGGGAAGGGGAGTCGCAGATCCGTCATGACTCATTCAGTCGGCTTCCCGCCTGTGGCGACACGCGACGCAACGCTCTTGATTCTTGGCTCACTTCCCGGCCAGCGTTCTCTGGAGCGCCAGCAGTATTACGCGCAGCCGCGCAATGTGTTTTGGACGCTGATGGGCCGCCTGTTCGGCTTCGATGCAGACGCTTGTTACGTCGATCGTCTGCAGAGCCTGAATGCTCACGGCGTCGCCCTCTGGGACGTCTGCGCAAGCGCCCATCGGCCTGGCAGCCTCGACCAGCGGATCGAACTCTCGACTGTGCGAGCCAATGATTTTGAGCGCTTTTTCGAGATGCATCCAGATATCACGCTCATTTGCTTCAATGGCGCTAAAGCGGCCAGCCTGTATCAACGACTGGTTCTGCCCAGGCTGTCAGGTCGCGCCGCCGCGATTGCGTCATGCCGACTGCCCTCGACGAGTCCCGCGCATGCCGCGCTGACCTTCGACCAAAAGCAGGAAAAATGGCGATCCGCGCTCGCCCCCTTCCTCGAATAACTTTGGGCCGCTTCCCCGCGGCCAAAAACCGCGCTAGACCCAACCTATGCCTGAGCGTCCTCCCTACATGATTACGACCGCCATTCCCTATGCGAACGGCGCGCCGCATATCGGCCACGCCTATGAGCGCATCGCCACCGACGCCTTTGCGCGATGGAAGCGGCTCGACGGCTATGACGTGCTGTTTGTCACTGGCATGGACGAGCACGGGCAGAAGATGCAGCGCACGGCCGAGAAGGAGGGGTTGACGCCGTGGGCGCTCGCGGACCGCACCGCCGCGCAGTTCGCCCGCATGGGCGAGGCGCTGAACGCCCGCGCCGACGACATCGTGCGCACGACACAGGCGCGTCATAAGGAGACCGTGCTCCAAATGTGGCGGCGCATGGAGGCGAACGGCGACCTCTATCTCTCCAAATACGCCGGCTGGTATTCGGTGCGCGACGAGGCCTATTACGACGCGAACGAGCTCACCGAGCGCGACGGCAAGAAATTCGCGCCCACGGGCACGCCGGTCGAGTGGGTGGAGGAGGAGAGCTGGTTTTTCAAATTGTCGGTCTATGCGGAAAGATTGCTCGCCCATTACGCGGCGCATCCGCACTTCATCACGCCCGAACACTACAGAAACGAGATCGTCGCCTTCGTGAAGCGCGGGCTCACCGACCTTTCGGTCTCGCGCACGACCTTCGACTGGGGCATTGACATTCCGCCGAGCGCGCAGACCGCCGCGAAGCATGTGATGTATGTCTGGGTCGACGCTCTTACGAATTACGTAACAGCTACAGGATATCTTACGGAAGGCGGAAATAAAGCGCGCTTCTGGCCGGCTGACGCGCATGTCATCGGCAAGGACATCACCCGCTTCCACGCGATCTATTGGCCGGCGTTCCTGATGTCCGCAGGCGCGCCTTTGCCCAAGCAGGTCGTCGTGCACGGCTTCCTGTTCTCCAAAGGCGAGAAGATGTCGAAGTCGGTCGGCAACGTCGTCGATCCGATCGATTTGGCCGAGCGCTATGGCGTCGATCAGCTGCGCTACTTCTTCTTGCGGGAGATCCCGTTTGGCCAGGACGGCAACTATTCGCACGAGGCGATCGTCAACCGCATCAACGCCGATCTCGCCAATGACCTTGGCAATCTCGCACAGCGGTCGCTGTCGATGATCGCCAAGAATTGTATGGGCGCCGTACCGCGTAAACACGCGCTTTCGGACGCCGACAACGACATTCTGGGACAGGCGGCCGCCGTCCTGGTGAAAGCGCGCGCCGCTATGGAAGACTATTCGCCGCACCACGCGCTGGCGGAAATTTTCCACATCGTCGCCGAGGCCAATCGCTATTTCGCCGCCGAGGAGCCCTGGGCGAAGAAAAAGACCGACCCCGCGCGGATGGAGACCGTTCTCTACGTCACGGCCGAGACGCTGCGCCGGCTGGCGATTCCCCTGCAGCCGTTTATGCCCGAGTCCGCCGGCAAGCTTCTCGATCTCCTGGACGTCGGCCCGGACGAGCGGGACTTCGCGCACGCCGGCGCGGCGAACGCCCTGCAGGAAGGCGCCCCGCTGCCGCCGCCGACGCCGGTGTTTCCAAGGTTTGTGGAGGAGGAGGCGAGTTAGTTTCCCCTCTAGCCGGCGCTGGCGACAGCCGCTCGCCTGCTCGCCCTTTGCCCGCCACGCGCTGACCATAATCAGCCGTTTCAAATGGCGATTGGCGGCGGCAGGCAAATGACCTTGGTCTTTGCGGGCTTGTCGGCCAAAGCGCGGGCGTGCAAGTATGAACGTCCGGGCTCCTGGTGAAGGACGGCGCCGCTCGATCGAGCGCTCGCGCACAACATCCGCCTTCAATTGTGTCGTATCTCGGACGGCTCTTTTCTTACAGAGGAACTCATGGAATGGCGCGTGGCATTTCAACAATTCTGACGGCGGTTATCTTCGGCGCGATAGGTTTCGGCCTCGGCATCTACGCGGCGCCGACCGAAGGCGTCGCCAATCTGAAAGCGGCGATCGAGGGCCGGTTTAAACCTGCGCCTCCGGTCGACGAAGCCGCGCCGGGCGAAACCCCGGCGACTGCAGCCGAGCCGGAGGCGACGGGTGCGCCCGACGCCGCGGCTGCGCCGGCGCCCGAGACGGCTCCGGCTGAGCAGCCGGCGGCCGTGGAAGCGCCAATGGAGAGCGCGCCGGCGCCGGCTCCCGCGCCGTTGACCGAAGCGCCGCCGCCCCAAGCCGCGCCCATGGCGATGCCGGAAGCGCCTCCGGCGCCAGAGGCGGCGGTCGAGCAGCCGGCTAAGCCCAAGCTGAAGCCGAAGCCCAAGGCTAAACCCAAGCCGAAGCCCGCAGCAGCTCCGGTCGAGGCGCCGGCCGACCAGCCTGCGCAGTAAAGTTCCGCCGCCCAGCCCCAGTCTCAGCTCTAGGAGCAGGAGCGGGGGCTCATGGCGGCGGGCCTGTCCGCGGTCAATGAAGGCGCCTGATGAAGGCGCCTTTCTCCGCTCAAAAGGAATGTCGCCGTGACCAGCGACGCAGCGCGCTTCGTCGGCGACATTCCGATTTTTTACGACCTTGGCCTCGGCCCGGTGATCTTTGAGGATTATGCCGCCGATATCGCCCAGCGGACGGCCGCGAGCGCTCCCATGGACCTGCTCGAAACGGCGGCAGGCACGGGAATCGTCACGCGCAAGCTGCGCGACTCTCTCGCTCCTAGTGCTAAGCTGACCGCAACCGACCTCAATGAGCCGATGCTCGAAATCGCGAGGACGAAATTCGGCGCTGCGGAGCAGGTGACGTTTCAAACCGCAGACGCCACAGCGCTTGCTTTCGCCGACAACGCCTTCGATGCGATCGTCTGCCAGTTCGGACTAATGTTCTTTCCCGATAAGGACCGCGCGCATCGCGAGGCGCGCCGCACGCTCCGGCCCGGCGGGCGCTATCTCTTCAGCGTCTGGGATGCGCCACGCTACAATCCCTTTCCTCGCCTAGGGCTCGAGGTGATCGAACGTTTCTTTCCCGGCGATCCGCCGCCGTTTCTTGCGTTTTCCTGCGCCGAGATTGATCTGATCAAGGAATCGCTGCTAGGCGCCGGCTTTGCGGACATCACCATTTCCATACGGTCGCGCGTCAAGGAGGTCACGGATCTGACGTCCTTTGCGAGGGGACTCGTTTTCGGCAGTCCGCTCTTCGAACAGCTCCGCGAGCGCGGCGGCGCGCACCCCGAATCGCTTGTTGAGGCGCTGGCCGAGCGGCTCACGCAGGAACTCGGCGAGAATCCCATGCGCCTGCCGATGCAGGCGATTTTTTATGAAGCCGTGGCGGCTTAGCGCCGCCCGCGCTACTGCGGCTGCGTCATCAGCTCAAGCACATGGCCGTCGGGGCTTTTGAAATAGACGCCGCGGCCGCCGTTCCAGTCGTTGAGCTGGCCGTCCGCCATCCGGCCAGGCGCGCTTCCGAAGGCCACGCCTTCGTCCTTTACACGACGGAATATCTCGTCGAACTCATTGTCGCTGACGTGGAAGGCGTAATGGCTGGACCCGAAGCCCTCATCCTTGTCGAACAGCAGGGTGAGTACGCCATTGACCTTCACCGGCGCGAAGTGGCCCTTGGCGCCATCGAAGCGCAGACCGAATATCCGTGCGAACCAGCGCGCCGCGGCCTCATTGTCGCGCGCCGGCACGATGGTGTGATTTAGATTGATGGCCATCGATCAAGCTCCGCTTGTGTCTCGATGCACTTCAGATGGGGAGTCCTGGCGTCGCCGTCACGAGCGTCGCGGCGCTCCTTCGACGCGCGACCAGGACGCGGACAGCGCGCCATCTGGATCGCGCCGGATGCGAACGCCGAAGGGCGCGCTTTCGCGATCGAGCGTTTGCGCGAGCCATTTTGCGTCGGCGGCCGAGGCACGTTCGAGGCGTAAGCGCCGCATATGCAGCGGGACCAACCGAAGTTGCGCGAGATCGCCCTTCGTATCGATATCTGCGAAATACATCAGGGATAAATCGCCGCGAAAGCTTTCGTGACCGCTGATTCCCTCATAGTCGTTGAGGAAATCGCCGCAGCCGTAAAGAACCAAGCGGTTGCGATGGATTTCGAATCCCTTCGCATGATGTGACGAATGTCCGTGGACGACGGAAGCGTCAGCGTCTTCGACCAGCCGATGCGCGAATTGTCTTTGGGCGTTCGAAACGCGATAGCCCCAGTTCGAACCCCAGTGAACGGAAATCAACAGAATGTCGTCGGGTTGTACGGCGCTTCTTGCTAGGTCGCAGGCGAAGTCAACGCTTGCGGGAGAAAGGTCCGGCAGCATATTGAGCCCCGGCGAAACGCGCGTCGCCGCCCAGTCAAGGGGCGTCCCGCTGTCGGGCAGGGCGAAGGACAGCACGACGACCCGTCCCTTGCTCGGGATCTCAATAATCGCCGGGCGCCGCGCTTCGCCGAGGGTGCGTCCGGCGCCCGCGACGGCGATGTGCAGACGCTGAAGCGTGTCGAGCGTGTCGAGAAGACCGGAAGGACCCCAATCAAGAATATGATTGTTCGCGAGCGCGCAGCAATCGATTCCGGCGACGCGAAGACATTCCGCATTCTGCGGACTGACGCGATAATTGATCGCCTTGAGTTCGGCCGTCTCGCTGCGCGTCACGCTCGTTTCGAGATTGGCGATGCGCGCGTCGGGCGCGTGCGCGCGAAGCTCGGCGAGCGCGTCGCCCCAGATATAGGACGGATCGACCGGCCGCGGAATCGGTCCGGAGGCCGCTTCGGCCAAACGAACATATTCTTGCGCCGACGAAACATATTCCTCATAGAGTTTCGGCGGGCAGGGCGACGGCAGGATCTGATCGACGCCCCGGCCGATCATCACGTCGCCGCACAGGAAAAGCCGGACGGCCAGCGCTTCGTCGCGCGGCGACGGCACGGCGGCGCTCATATCGTCGGCGGAAGATTCTCTTCGTCGTCGCCGCCGCCGAGTAGCGAGACGATCTCTCCGGCGACGTCTTTCAGCGGCGCGCCGGCGCCGAAGACGTCCGGATCGCCCGACATCCACATCGAAGCCTCCTCCACGTCAGCGATCGTCGGCCGCAGATCCATGATCGCGGACAGTTTCGCGTCGTCGATGTCGCCGAGGACGTCCGTCACGTCCTTGATCGTCGCCAGCGGGCGGCCGTCGCCGTCCGGCGCGGAAGATTGCGTCAAGTTTCTGCTCCTCGCGCTTGCAACGTTCCGCCCGAACGCGACCCGTGGCGGTCGCGAATCATAATTCGTCCCGCCCTGATCCAAGGGACCAGGGGCTCGGAATCAACGTCGAGTGCATCGCTGTGCATAGCCTCGAAAATATAGGCCGCGCTCCTTAGCCGCGAAGGAGCCGAGGTGAAATATTTGTGTTTTCCGCCGCCCGAGCCATATTGCCGCATTGGCCCAAGCGCGTCATGAGTCCCCCCGGCGACCGCCGAGGACGAGCGCGCCCGTCGGGCCGGCCGTGCTGCTCTTTCCTGACCGAGTCAGATGCTGATCGACACCCATTGCCACCTCGACTTTCCCGATTTCGCGCCCGAACTCGCGGAGACGATCGCCCGCGCGAAGGCGCGCGGCGTGTCCAGAATGATCACGATCTCTACGCATCTGTCGCGCTTCGAGCGCGTGAAGGCCGTCGCTGAAACCTATCCGGATGTCTTTTGCACCGTGGGCACGCATCCGCATCATGCGCATGAGGAGGCCGAGCCGACGGTCGAGGCGCTGGTCGCTCTGTCGCAGCACCCAAAATGCGTCGGACTAGGCGAAGCGGGACTCGATTATCATTATGACCACGCGCCGCGCGACGTGGCGCAGCGCATTTTCCGGATTCACGTCCAAGCCGCGAGGGAAACCGGCTTGCCGCTGGTCATCCATACCCGCGACGCCGACGACGACTGCGCCGCGATTCTGAAGGAAGAAATGGGGAAGGGGGCTTTCCCCGCCCTGCTCCATTGCTTCACGAGCGGGCCCGCGCTCGCCCAAACGGCGCTGGAGCTCGGCCTCTATATTTCCTTTTCCGGAGTCGTGACCTTCAAGAATTCGGACTATCTGCGCGAGATCGCCCGCGACGTGCCGCTGGAGCGGATGCTGGTGGAAACCGACGCGCCTTTCCTTGCGCCGACGCCGCATCGCGGCAAGCGTAATGAGCCGGCCTTCGTCGTCGACACCGCCCGCAAGTTGGCCGAGATCAAGGGGATCAGCGACGCCGAACTCGCGATCGCCACAACCCAGAATGCGCTGCGGCTGTTTTCCAAAATGCCGCCTCTGGACGCCGTCGCGTGAGCCTCAGAATCAGGATTCTCGGGTGCGGCTCGTCGGGCGGCGTGCCGCGCGTCGGGCAGGGTTGGGGAAAGTGCGATCCGGCCAATCCGAAAAACCGCCGCCGGCGCTGCTCGATTCTTGTGGCGCGCGGGCCGGCCGAAGCGGCGACGCAAGCGCTTGTGGACACCGGGCCCGATCTGCGCGAGCAGCTCATCGACGCCGACGTCAAGCGGCTCGACGCGGTCTTCTATACGCATCCGCACGCCGACCACACGCATGGCGTCGACGATTTGCGCGGCTTGGTGATCATGAGCGGACGGCGCATCCCCGCCTATATGGACGAGCCGACGTCGCGCGCCTTCGCCACGAAGTTCGACTACATCTTCAAGACGCCGCCGGGCAGCTTTTACCCGCCGCTGATGACCGAACATCGGCTGCATCTTGGGCGCGCCGAGACGATCGACGGACCCGGGGGCGCGATCGTCGCGACGCCTTTTCGCCTCGACCATGGCGACATGGACGCGCTTGGCTTCCGCTTCGACAATGTGGCGTATACGCCGGATCTTCACGCGATTCCGCCCGAGAGCGCGCAATTTCTCGAAGGCTTGGACCTTTGGATCGTGGACGCGCTTCGCCATCAACGGCACGGCACGCATCTGTCCGTCAGTCAGGCGCTCGAATTCATCGCGCATTTCAAGCCCAAGCGCGCCGTGCTGACGGATCTGCACGTCGATTTGGATTACGAAGCGCTGGCGGCGACGCTGCCGGCAAATGTCACGCCGGCATTTGACGGCATGGCGCTGGAGGTCTGATGTCCCCGACATCGCCAGACACGACTTATTTTAGTTCCATAATATCGATTATGCGAATCTCTGGTGTAGGGCTCACAAAGAGTTCACGGCTCTCCCCGTTGACTCATTGGAGCCGCCGCCGACATACCACGCACATGCGGCGGTCTCAGTATCCGCGGGGCCTAGTCAGAGGCCGCAAATTGCACGAAAAATTGTATCGAACCGGGGAATACTGGCGGGCTCCACACAAGGATCTCTCTTGAAGTCTCATTTTTTTAGCGCATCGCTTGCAACGTCGGCGCTGCTCCTTTCCGCCCTGCCGTCCCAAGCCATCGACTGCACCAAGGCGGCGTCGCTGGTCGAAACGACGATCTGCGCCGATGCGCAGCTCAATTGGCAGGATGACGCCATCTCCCGCAACTACTTTGCCGCTTTGAAAGCCTTCCGCGCTCGAGGCAACAAGGCTTCGCACGACCTGATACAGGCGGAGCAGCGGAGGTGGCTGTCCAGAAGGGAGGCTTGCAGCCTGCTAGCAGCCGGGGGACTTACCGACTGCGTCGAGACGCAGACGCGAGCCCGGCTTTCTGAGTTGCCGACGGAGCTTGACGCGCCGGAAGAGGTCCCGCGTGTTGGCCTCAAGCTCGGAAGCGAGATCCTGACCTGGAAGACGGAAGACGGACGGCGCACGCTCACCCACCGAGGGCGAGTGGTTATGGAAGAGTCGTACACCGGAAGCGATTATCCCCTTTTCATGGTGGACGATCGCTGGAAAAGCGGCGCCACCGACGCCGTATTGATCGAAGAAGGTGGGGTCGCGTCCGGTCATTGCGCCTCCTTCGCCGTCGTGGAGAGCAGGAGTTCTGGCGTGGTGACACGCCATGAACTCGGAGAGGAGTGCGTCGGGACGCCATATTCTCGGCCGATACGCAATGCGGAAGGCTTTGCTTTCATCTCGCCCGCGAGCCCGCTCGCCGAAGGAACGATTCGCCAGTGGCGCGCGAATACCGGGCAAATTGTTGAGAGCAGCACGCAGTTTCGGCCAGAGCCCGGCTCGACGATGAAGAGCCTCGCCACAAGCCAAAAACCAGAGATCGTCGAGCCGCTGCGAAACGCCGAGTTTTTTTCAGCCGTCTCGCGCCTGAGCGCGCAGAACAAAATGCAGGTGATTGAAGCCTTATGGGATATCATGAACGGCTGCGATAGCTGCAACCTCGAGCATCCGGAACTCTACGGCGTGGCGATCGATCAGGAGACGATCGCCTATTCAGGGTGCAGTTGGTTCTGGCGTGGAGGCCATTTTCTTTGCGGTCGAACCGACGCCATAGCCGTATGGGATAGAGTTGGCGGCGGCTTCTACTTTGCGATGGACGAGCATCGTGACGACGGTCGCCACGGCGACAAAGCTCGGGTCGAGCCGCCGCTCGCCTCGTGGCGTGCGCCGGCTCTTGCCCGCTACGAGAGCTGGCGCAGGGGAAAGGGCTGGACGGCGGATGCGGCGCGTTGAGGCTACGCCGGCAAACCTCCTTAGCTAAGGCGCTGCAAACGCTATCATTCCCGTCGCCGGCGGCGGCGCGCGGTTGTCAAACCGTGGCGACTGTTGGATTTTTGGATCACCCTACGGAATTCTCTGGCGCTCCGGGGCGAAACTCTGGTAAAAGGCTCGCTGCGCGGGACTATATGACATTCAAGAGGCACATCATCGTCGTTTCCGGGCGGGCGCTTTTTTTGAGACGCGTGAACGGGAGCGGTTGGGCGCACAAGGTTGGCATAGCGGTCTTGCCGTTTTTGGCGGAGACGAGCAGGTAGACATGAGCAAAGGTAGAGATTTTCGGGGCCCCCGCAAGCGCGGATTTGATGACGACGCTCCGTATAGCTATGATTCGCCGCGCACCAGCCGGGCGCCGCGATCACCCTTTGGCGGCGGATTTCCTGATTCGCCGCCACCGATGTCGAATGAGCCAGCAGTCGACGCCATCGTGAAGTGGTTCAAGACCGACAAGGGCTTCGGCTTCGTCGAGCTTGCCAATGGCACCGGCGACGCCTTCCTCCATATCGGCGCCGTTCAGGCGGCGGGATACGATACGCTGCCGCCCGGCGCGAAATTGCAGGTGCAAGTCACCAGTTCGGTGAAGGGCCAGCAGGTGGCGCGCATCCTCGAAGTCGATTTGGCCGGCGCCGCTGAGCGTGCGCCGCCGCCGCCGCCGCGCGCAGGCGGCGGTTTTGACAGTCCCCGGCCCCGTCGCCAGACGCCAGATCCGTCGACCGCGATTCCGGTGTCGGGCAAGGTCAAATGGTTCGACGAGACAAAGGGCTTCGGCTTCGTCCAGTCGAATGACGGCGGCAAGGACGTTTTCGTCCACATTTCGATTCTAAGCCCGTCGGGCGTGAATCGTCTCGCCGAGGGACAGCCTGTCACCATGCAGGTCGTCGACACGGCGAAGGGCAGAGAAGCGCTGTCCATCATCCTGGATTGAGCACCCGCTCCGTAATTCAAAGCGCCGCGATCCTTTAAAAGGGCCGCGGCGCTTTTCTTTTGGGAAAACCTCATGTCCGGCCGAGCAAATGGCGATGTCGCCCGACTGATCGAAATCATGGCGGCGCTGCGCACGCCCGGCAGCGGTTGTCCCTGGGATCTCGAGCAGGATTTCCGCTCGATCGCGCCCTACACGATCGAAGAAGCCTATGAAGTCGCGGACGCCATCGAGCGTGATGATCTTGCCGACCTCAAGGACGAGTTAGGCGATCTCCTCTTGCAGGTCGTGTTCCATGCCCGGATGGCGCAGGAGCAGGACGCTTTCGCCTTCAAGGACGTCGTCGACGCGATCTGCGACAAGCTCATTCGCCGGCATCCTCACGTCTTTGGCGACGGCCAGTCGCTCGACGCCGACGGCGTGACCGCGCAGTGGAGCGAAATCAAAGCGCGCGAGAAGGCCGCAAAGCAGGGCGGGCCGCCGGCCAGTTTGCTTGACGGGGCGCCGCTTGCCCTGCCCGCGCTGACGCGCGCCCTCAAGCTGCAACAAAAAGCGTCCGCCGTCGGCTTCGATTGGGACGACGCACAGCATGTTCTGAGCAAAATTCGCGAAGAAACCGAGGAAGTCGCCGTGGAACTCGCGCTTCCCGGCGTCGAGGCTTCCCCGGCGCTTGAAGGGGAGATCGGCGATCTGCTGTTTGTCGTCGTCAACCTCGCGCGGCACGCCAAGGTCGATCCCGAGCAGGCGCTTCGTAGCGCCAACGCCAAATTCGAGCGGCGGTTCCACCATATCGAGCGCCGCCTCGCCGAGATGGGCCGTTCGCCTGAAGCGGCGTCTCTCGACGAGATGGAGGCTCTGTGGGTCGAGGCCAAAGGCGTGGAGCGCAAGCCGCGCTGATCAATTCCCAAACGCCTGAAAACGACGGCGCCGCCCGTTAGCGCCCAGCGCTGGCTTCGCGGATGATTTCGGCCTGCGGAAAGCGTCTCGCCAGTCCCTCCGAACGCTCAGGATCGATACGCACGACGAGATGGACGCCGCCCTCCGGCAGCGCTTCGCGTTCGAGCACTTCGGTATGGGCGTGAAGCCAGGCGAGCCCCTCGCCGTCGGCGACGTCGAGGTCCATTTCAAACCGAACGCGCCCTGCCGCCAGCGTGGACTCGATCCTCGCCAACAATTCATCCAGCCCCTGCCCGGTCAAAGCCGATACGAGCGTCGGCCGGCGCTGCGGTTCGATCCCGCGCGTGGCCAGCTGAAGCGCCGAAAGCCGCTCCGGATCGAGCGCGTCGATCTTGTTCCACACCTCCAAAATCCGCCCTTCGGCTTCGCCTTTCAGGCCGAGTTCTCCGAGGATCGCCTCGACGTCCTCCGCCTGCGCTTCCCAATCTTCGTGCGAGACGTCGCGGATATGGAGAACCACGTCGGCGAGCGTCACTTCCTCGAGCGTCGCCCGGAAGGCCGAGACAAGCATGGTGGGCAGGTCGGAGATGAATCCCACCGTGTCGGAGAGCAGGATTCGCGCGCCATGCGGCAGTTTGATCTGGCGCAGGGTTGGATCGAGGGTCGCGAACAGCATGTCCTGCGCCAGCACCTCGGCCTTGGTCAGGCGATTGAAAAGCGTCGACTTTCCGGCATTGGTGTAGCCGACGAGCGCAACCACCGGATAGGGAACGTCGCGCCGGGTCTTGCGATGAAGCGCGCGCGTGCGCTTCACCTTGTCAAGATCGTGCTCGATGCGCCGCATCCGCTCCTCGATCAGGCGCCGGTCGGTCTCGATTTGCGTTTCGCCGGGGCCGCCCAGGAAGCCGAAACCGCCGCGCTGGCGCTCAAGGTGGGTCCAGGAGCGGACGAGCCGCGACTTCTGATAGGCCAGATGCGCGAGCTCCACCTGCAGCGCGCCCTCCTTGGTTCGGGCGCGCTCGCCGAAAATTTCGAGAATGAGCCCTGTCCTGTCGATGACCTTGGCGTCCCACGCCCTTTCGAGATTGCGCTGCTGCACGGGCGAGAGCTGGCAGTCCATGCTTACCAGCGCGGCGTCCTTCGACTTGACGATTTCGGCGATCTCTTCGACCTTGCCCTTCCCGAGGTAAGTCGCCGGTCGAACATCGTTCAGCGCAATGGGTAACTGACCGACGACAGCAAGGTCGATCGCCTCGGCGAGCCCCACCGCCTCCATGAGACGCGCCGCAGTGTCGCGCGCGCGCGCGGCGCCGCGTTGGGTTAGATAGGGTCCAATGACCAATGCGCGGGCGCCGACGCCATCCGGCGCCGTCCCGTTATCTGCTTCGCCGTCAGCCTTCAATCGCCTACCGCTGCTTGTCGGCCTGGCCCTCGTCCTCGCCCGGCTCAAACATTTGTATGGGGTGTCCGGGCATGATCGTCGAGATGGCGTGTTTGTAGACGAGCTGAGAATGCCCGTCCCGACGCAGCAAAAGGCAGAAATTATCGAACCAGGTGACGATTCCCTGGAGCTTGACGCCATTGACGAGGAAGATCGTGAGCGGAACTTTATTCTTCCTGACAAAATTCAAAAATGTGTCTTGCAGATTCTGCGAACGCTCTGACGACATCGGCTGTCCTGTTCTGTTTTTTGAGCCGAGCGGAATGACGCCGCCCCCAAGGGATCGTTCTTCTTTTTTCGCCGCCGTGTTCATTAGAACCTTTCAAATGGCGAAGCGCAAGGCGCGAGTCGTGCGGATTCCATCGCCAATTTGGGGAAAGTTCTCGGGTTTAATTCCGTGTCAGCTTTCGGCGTAGACATAACGTAACGCTTTAACTAACTCATCTAAGTTAATGTTTCTATGACTCTACCGATAGCGACTTAAGCTTTCGGTGTAAGGCCGAGCGCTCCATGCCGATGAACTCTGCCGTTCGGGAGATATTCCCAGAGAAGCGATTGAGCTGAGCGACGAGGTATTCGCGCTCGAAAACTTCCCGCGCTTCTCTGAGTGGGAGGCTCATCAATTTCTCGCCGCGCACGCCGGCGGGAGTCGCCGGCACGAGTTCGCCGACATCGGCGGGAAGCATTTCAGCCGTGATCGTCGAGCCGGAATCGCCCGACGTGAGGATCATCAACCGCTCGACGTTGTTTCTCAGCTGGCGGATGTTGCCGGGCCAGTCATGCAGCTGCAGCACAGCGAGGGCGTCTTCAGAGACCCGGCGGCGCGGCATGCCGGAAGCGAGCGACATGTTCTCCATGAAATAGTCGATGAGCGCCGGGATATCTTCGCGCCGTTCCGCCAGCGAGGGAATCCGGATCGGCACAACCGCGAGGCGATGAAAGAGATCCTCGCGCAGCGTTCCCTCTTCGATCGCCAGCGCAAGATCGCGCGCCGAGGACGAGATGATGCGAACGTCGACCTCGACCTTGTTTGATCCGCCGACCCGCTGGAACGTCTGATCGACCAGCACGCGCAGGATTTTCGCCTGGGTGTCCTTCGGCATGTCGGCGATTTCGTCGAGGAACAGCGTCCCGCCATGGGCCTCCTCAAGCGCGCCGATCTTGCGTTCGCCATCGGCGCCTTCGCGACCGAACAACTCTATTTCCATATTGTCCGGCGTGATCGTGGCCGAATTGATCACGACAAACGGTCCGCCGGCGCGACTCGACGCCTCGTGGATGCAGCGGGCGGCGAGTTCCTTGCCAGTCCCAGGGGCGCCGGTGATCAGCACGCGCGAATTCACAGGGGCGACGCGGCCAATGAGCTGTTGCAGCTGATGCGCTGGCGGGGAACTGCCGACGATGCGGTCGAAGGCTCCTGCCCGCTGGCGCAGCGCGGACAGTTCGCGCCGCAGCTGATAGGCCTCAAGCGCCCGTTCGGCGACGAGCATCAGCCGGTCCGCCTTGAAGGGCTTTTCGATGAAGTCGTAAGCGCCGATCTTGATCGCGCTGACCGCGGTTTCGATGTTGCCATGGCCCGAGATCATGACGACAGGCAGCCCCTTATGCTGCTTCTGCACGACTTCGAGCACCTGCAGGCCGTCGAGCCGAGACCCTTGCAACCAGATGTCGAGAAAAAGCAGATGCGGCCGCCGGCTGGCGATCGCCGCAAGCGCTTCGTCGGAGTCTTTGGCGGTGCGGACCCCATGTCCTTCGTCGCTCAGAATTCCGGCGACAAGCTCTCTGATGTCCGCTTCGTCGTCGACAATCAAAATATCGGTCGCCATTATGCCCCGCTCTGTCCCGGCTCACTTGCATGCGCCGGCGCTTTTTCATCCTGTGCGCCAGCCGCGCTTGGCTCCTCCTTCGAGGACGTCTCCGCGGCCTTCGAGGACGTCTCCGCGGCGAGGGGCACGATGAGCCTGACGCAGGCCCCCCGACCCGACGGCGCGTCCAGCAACTCCAGCCGGCCTCCGTGATCCTCTACAATCTTGGCGACGATCGGCAGGCCCAGTCCGGTGCCGTCCGATCGCGTCGTCATGTAAGGCTCTAGCAGGCGCTGCCGGTTCATCGCCGGGAAGCCCTTACCATTGTCGATCACGTCGATTTCAGCCATGCGATCGCGCACATCCAATTTGATTTCGACTCGTCCCTTTTCCTGAGCGTCGTTTTCTTCGCGTGCGGCGATGCCTTCGACGGCGTTCTTAACGATATTGGTGAGCGCCTGTGACAGCAAGCGGCGATCGAACTGCGCGACGACGGGCGTCTCAGGCAGCTCTTCGACGACGTCGATATCGGCGTTCCCAACGCGCATGAGGAACGCGACCTGCCGAATGCATGCGTTAAGATCGTCGCGCTCCGGGCGCGCTTTCGGCATACGCGCGAAGGACGAAAACTCGTCAACCATACGCTTGATGTCGTCGACCTGGCGCACGATCGTGTCCGTGCATTGGTCGAAAATGTCACGATCTTCCAGAATGACCTTGCCGTATTTGCGTCGCAGCCTTTCGGCCGAAAGCTGGATCGGCGTTAACGGATTCTTGATCTCGTGAGCGATGCGCCGTGCGACGTCCGCCCAGGCGGAGGTGCGCTGCGCCATCACCAGGTCAGTGATGTCGTCGAGCGTCACCACGTAGTTGTGATGTCCAGCATCGGCGCGCGCCGAGGTGACTCGCACATTCAAGGTGCGCTCGGCGACGCCGCGCTTGAGGATGATCTGGCTTTGAACGGCGCGCGGAAAAACTTCCGCCGCGTCCTTCAGAATCGGGACGATCTCCGGCAAGACCGACGCCACCGAGGCGCCGACGGTCGCCTGCCCCGTCGAGTCTGCCAGCGACAATTCCTCAGCTGAGCGGTTGAGAATAGTGACGACGCTTTGCGAGTCGACGCCCATAACCGCGACCGGCACGCCGGAGAGCACGGCCTCGGTGAATTCGCGACGTTCGTCATTGATGCGGTTGGCCTCGATCAGCCGGTTTTGCTGGAGATTGAGTTCGGTCGTCATATTGTTGAAGACGTCGCCGAGCCGCGCCAATTCGCCGTGCTGTTTGTCGACGTTGACGCGAACGTCGAGATTGCCGGCCGACACCTCGTCGGTTGCGGCGATCAGGTCACGTATCGGCGTCACCAGCCGGTCGGCGAAATCGAGTCCGAACCAGATCGACGACAGCAACATGATCGTCGTCAGAAACGCATACATAAGCACGAAGGCGCGCTGCACGGCGGCGCGATAGGAGTCGAAGGCGTCGTAACTGCTGATCAGGCTTTGCGCCTGTTTGGGAAACTCCACCGCGATCGGGTCAATTGGCCGTGTGACGTAAAGAAATGTGTCTTGAAAGGCGGCGAGCGCGCGCAAAGCGACGAAGCTCTTGCCGTCATCGATCACAAGACACAGCGGCTCCCCGCGCCGCGCATCGTCGAACTCGGATTGCGGCGGGGCGATGATGATCGAGGAGGCGTTCTGCGCCACATCGATGCGGTCGAGAATTTCGCCGTTGGATTTCACCAGCGCCGCCACGGAGAAGCCCAGGAAATATGCCCGCGACTGGAATATCTGGTGAAAATAGGGTCGGTCCGAGTTGTAAAGGATGCTCGCGCGATCAAGGTCCGAGGCCGTGAGCTGCGCCTCCTGCAGCAGCGCTCGGCACTGGCTCTCGCGGAACACGGCGGCGGCTTCCGCCGTGTTGTGTACGAAGACCTTGACGCTCGACATGAAGGTTGGATTGAGCACGCGCTCCAGCGTCAGCGATCCCGCCACGGCCAGCAGAACCGCTGGAATCAAGGCGATGACCGAGAAAAAGCCGACCGTGCGCACGTGAAGGCGCGCCGCCGCCTCGCCGCGCCGCCAGACGCGGTAGAGGCGCCAGGCCTTGACGATCACCATCGCGAGCAGAACGGTGACAAAGACGCCGTTGACGATGAGCAGCGGCAAGAGGCGGTCGTCTGTCGGCGATATTGCGCCGAATTCGGCCACGACCAGGAATGTGGCCAAAGCGCAGCCCACGGCGCCGATCACAATGATCGGGCCGAACCAGCTGCGAAACGGCGCTCTGCCTTTCGCCTTTGGCGGAGAAGCCGAGTCTCCGGTCAGGGCCATGGCGCCTGTATAGGCTTCGCCCGCGCCGCTTGCAATTGAACGCCGAGAGAAGTCGCTATCGCGGTGAACGCATCAGCCGGATGTCGAGATCGTTCACTTTTTTGCGCAGCGTGTTGCGGTTCAATCCGAGCAATTCCGCCGCCTTGATCTGATTGCCGCGGGTGGCCGCAAGCGCCGCCGACACAAGCGGAATTTCGATCTCGCGAATGATCCGGTGATAGAGACCGGGCGGCGGCAACTGATCGCCATAGTCGCGAAAGAGCTTGGCGAGATGGAGCTCGACGGAGCTCGAAAGCGTTTGTCCGTCGGACAGTTCTTGCGAGGTCGCGGCCGCGGCTGGGCTTTTTTCGCCCGGGCCGGCCTGCCGAATCTCATGTTCGAGTTCGGCCTCGACGAGCTGGTCGGAAATGACTTCCTGCGGGTGCAGCGCAGCGAGTCGGCGGATGAGGTTCTCGAGTTCGCGGATGTTGCCCGGCCAGCGGTATTTCTTCATGCGGTCGAGCGCGGCTTGATCGATGTATTTTTGCGGCAGTCCTTCGCTCGCCGCCACCTTGAAGAAGTGATGCACGAGGTCCGGAATGTCTTCGGCGCGCTCGCGCAGCGGCGGCAGCCGCAGCGGCACCACGTTGAGGCGGAAATAGAGATCCTCGCGGAACAGGCCCTGCTGGATGAGGATCCGCAGATCCTTATTCGTGGCGGCGATGATCCGAACGTTCGTCTTGATCGGCGTGCGCCCGCCCACGGTCGTGTATTCGCCCTGCTGCAGCACGCGAAGCAGCCTGGTCTGCGCCTCCATCGGCATGTCGCCGATCTCGTCGAGAAACAGCGTGCCGCCCTCCGCCTGCTCGAAGCGGCCGGCCGATCGCTGATTGGCGCCGGTGAAGGCGCCCTTCTCATGGCCGAAGAGTTCGCTTTCGATCAGATCGCGCGGAATCGCCGCCATGTTGACCGCGACGAAGGGGCCCTTTTTGCGCTTTCCGTAGTCGTGCAGGGCGCGGGCGACCAGCTCCTTGCCGGTTCCCGACTCGCCATTGATCATCACCGTCAGGTCGGTCTGCATCAATCGCGCGAGCGCGCGATAGATTTCCTGCATCGCTGGGGAGCGGCCGACGAGCGGCATTCCCTCGATCTCATCGTGGCGGTCATGCTCGGGCTGTTTGCGGGGCTCGGCCATGGCGCGGCCGACGATGCCCACGAGTTCCTTGAGGTCGAAAGGTTTGGGCAGATAGTCATACGCGCCCCGCTCCGACGCCCGAATGGCGGTCATGAACGTGTTTTGCGCGCTCATGACGATGATCGGGAGTTCGGGACGAAGCTTCTTGATGCGCGGCAGAAGCTCGAAAGCGTTCTCGTCGGGCATGACGACGTCCGTGACGACGAGATCGCCCTCGCCCGATTGCACCCACCGCCACAGCGTCGCCGCCGCCCCGGTGGTCCGCACTTCATAGCCCGCGCGCGAAAGCGCCTGGGCGACGACCGTGCGTATGGAAGCGTCGTCGTCCGCGACCAGAATTTCTCCTCGCGTCATTACTTGGCTCTCCCGCCTGTGCGAGATGTCATGCACGCCGTTCCTCGCGTTGCTCGGGCCGTTTTGCCCGGTACATCGGCATCAAAACCCGAAACGTCGTGCGTCTGGGGAGAGACTCGCACTCCACGATGCCGCCGTGGTCGTTGACGATCTTCGCAACCAGTGCAAGTCCGAGGCCAGTTCCTGTCGACTTGGTGGTGACAAAGGGATCAAAGAGATGCGCGGCGATGTCCTCCGGAACGCCGGGGCCGTTGTCGCGCACGCAAAATTCGAGCGGCAGTCCGATCGGGCTTTTCTCGCCAAGCGCGCGCAGGCTGACGCCCGGCCGAAAAGCGGTCGAGAACTCGATCTCGCCATCAACGGCTTCGCCCACGGCTTCCGCCGCGTTCTTCACAAGATTGAGGAAGGCCTGCACCAGTTGATCGCGGTTGGCGTAAACGGGCGGCAATGAGGGGTCGTAGTTCTCGACGAAGCGAACGTTCCGGGCGAATCCGCTCTGAGCCACGCGCTTCACATGATCCAGCACCGAATGGATGTTCACCTGCTCGCGCTCCAACGGACGCGCATCGGAAAAAACCTCCATCCGGTCGACAAGACGCACAATCCGATCGGTCTCCTCGCAAATCAGCCGCGTCAGCGCGCGATCCTGGTCGCCGAGCGAGGATTCGAGCAGTTGTGCGGCGCCGCGAATGCCGGACAGCGGATTTTTGATTTCGTGCGCCAGCATGGAGGCCAGCCCCGAAACCGAGCGAACAGCGCCGCGATGCGTCAGCTGCCTGTCTATTTTGTCGGCAATTGTTCGCTCTTGCAGCATCACAAGCACGAGCCCATCGCCCTCGGGCAGCGGCGCGCAATGAACGTCGACGCGGCGGTCGGCGTCCTGGCCGGGCCGGGCGAGATCGATCTTGTATTCATTGATCGTCGTGCCGCGTTCGCGCACCTGCTCGATGAGCGCGGTGAGCGGCGATCCGAACGGCAGCAGCCGATCGAGCGACTGACCGATGAGCAGTGGCTTGCCGAGTTCAAAGAAGGCCTCTGCGGCGGCGTTGGCGTCCTCAATGACGCCATCGCGCGCGAGGGTCAGGATCGCATTGGGCAGGGCCTCAAGCATGCATGATCGGCCGGCGTCATTGATGATCTTGAGCGGCTCAAAGCCGCCGCAATGCACGCCGTTGCGTCGGGGGCGGTCGAAAACGCTCATGCCGCGATCCCCTGCTCTGCCGGCTGCGCCGTCAGAAAAATCAGCTCAATCAGCCGCGCCGCCTCGTCAGGCGATTGTGTCGTGACCAGCGCGTGACGCGCCTCGGCTGCGGCATGTCCCGCCAAACCATCGGCCAAGCCATCAACCAAGCGATCGACATAGGCGGCGAGATGTTTTCGCGCGTGCCTCAGTCCGGCCGACGCGCCCATCGACACAAGCAGGCCTTCGAGGTGTTCGCGCGCGATTTCAGCGCGTCGCGCCAGCGTCGGCGGCGCGCGCCGCTCTCCGGTCTGCAGAAAATGCGCGATGTCGCCGACGATCCAGGGTCGCCCCATGGCCGCCCTACCGATCATGACCCCGTCGGCCCCGGAAGACTCGAGCATCTCGACGGCGTCGTCTTCGCCGGCGCAGTCGCCATTGGCGATCACCGGGATTCGCACGGCCGCTTTCGCCGCCGCGATCGCGCGCCAGTCGGCCCGGCCTGAATAAAACTGCTGCCGCGTGCGCCCATGCACGGTGATCAACGCGGCGCCTTCGGCTTCCGCGCGGCGCGCCAGCTCCGCGGCGTTTCGGGTCGCATCATCCCATCCCAACCGCATCTTGACGGAGAGCGGCACGCATATTGCCTCGCGTGCTGCGGAAATCAGCCGCGCCGCTTGATCGAGATCGCGCATCAGCGCGGCGCCCGCGAGGCCTCCGGTGACACGCTTGCAAGGACAGCCCATGTTGATGTCGATCCAGTCAGCTCCAGAGGATTCGGCGCAACGCGCCGCGGCGGCCATTTCCGCCGGTTCGCGCGCGGCGATCTGAATGACCCGCGGCCCCTCGCCGGCGCATTCCAGCCGCATCGCGGTCTCGCGGTCGCCGCGGGCGACGCCAGCGGCCGTCACCATCTCGCTCACCGTCGCCGACGCCCCCAGACGCGACGCGATGCGACGCATGGTCGGGTCGGTCACGCCGGCCATCGGCGCAAGCAGCGCGCGACCCGTCAGCGTAATCCCGCCAATGCTCAAAGGCGAAGCGGCAAAGCCAGCGCCTAGTTTTTTGGCAGTAGACATCTTGCCCACATCATAAGCAGTTCTCTTCGCAGTTGCAACATAGCATTTCTCTAGCCCGTCTGCATTTGACGGCGTTGGCGAAAACCGACAGAGAGCGGCCATGGGCGCCGCTCACCACACTCCTTCCATCGCCATCCTTGTCGTCGCCGGAGGGCGCGGCGCGCGGGCGGGCGACGGGCCGCCCAAACAATATCGCTCACTCGCGGGAATGACGCTGCTCGCTCGGACGCTGCATGGGCTGCATATGGCCATGCCTCAGGCAGCCCTCAAGGTCGTCATCCATAAAGACGACCACGACGATTACGCCGCGAGCGTCGCGGAGCTATCCCCTTCCGATCGGGCGCGGCTGCTTCCGCCGGCGTTCGGCGGCGCAAGCCGGCAAGAAAGCGTCAGGAACGGCCTTGAGGCGCTCGCGGCCGAGGGCGCGCCGGACATCGTGCTGATCCATGACGCCGCGCGTCCTTTCGTGGATGCGGCGCTCATCGCGCGCGCGATCGAAGCGGCCGGAATCCACGGCGCCGCCGCGCCCGGCGTGCCGCTCGCCGATACGATCAAGGAGATCGACCGCGACGGCGGCGTCGTCGCGACGCCCGACCGCGCGAAGCTCCGCGCCGTGCAGACGCCGCAGTCCTTTCGCTTCGATCTGATCATGACAGCCCATCGCGCTGCGGCCGCTGGCGGGCGCGACCATACCGACGACGCCATGGTCGCCGAAGCCGCCGGCGTGAAGGTGCATATTTTTGAAGGCGACGCCGCCAATTTCAAACTCACCACGCAACAGGATTTCGCCCGCGCCATGGAGCAGCTGAAACAACCCGCATTCGCCGATCTGCCCGACATCCGCATGGGTCAGGGCTATGACGTCCACGCCTTCGGGCCTGGCGATTCGGTCTGGCTCGGCGGCGTCGCGGTGCCGCATACGCACGGTCTCGCCGGCCATTCGGACGCTGACGTGCTGTCCCATGCGCTCACCGACGCCATTCTCGGCGCCATCGCCGAGGGCGACATCGGCGCGCATTTCCCGCCGTCCGATCCGCAATGGAAGGGCGCGGCGTCGTCGATCTTCCTGGCGCGCGCCTGCGAACTGGTGCGCGCGCGCGGCGGCGCGATCGCCAATGTCGACGCGACCATCATTTGCGAAGCACCGAAGATCGGCCCGCACCGGGAGCGCATTCGCGAAGCTTTGGCGGCGACGATGGGCGTCGAGATCGGCCGCATTGCGATCAAGGCGACGACCACCGAGCGGCTCGGATTTACCGGCCGACAGGAAGGCATGGCGGCGCTGGCGATCGCCACGGTAAGGCTGCCGTGAAGGACTGAGCGAACCTGCTTCTGCTCCAGGTCGCGGTTGCTTCCTGCGCCCTCGTGAAGACGACCAAGGGCGGCCCAAAGGCGATCGGGTGACGAACGGTTTTCCTCACCTCATCCTGAGGAGCCGCCCGCAAGTCGGGTTTACCCGACGTGTGCATTGAACGTCGGTCTCGGGCTTGCCCGAGATCGAGACACTGCTTCCGAGGCCTCCTCAGGATGAGGAAATCTTTACCCGATCGCCCAGAGAGCGGCTCGCTGTGCAGCGTCCATTGTGGCGCTCGACCTGCTATAAATGCGCTTTGCAGAGCCGAGGCCCGCCATGATCCGCGTGACCGATAGAATCGCGCTCCACGAATGGGAAATCGTGGAGGAATTCGCGCGCGCGTCCGGGCCCGGCGGGCAAAATGTGCAGAAGGTCGAAACCGCCGTGCGGCTGCGCTTCGACATCCGCAATTCGCCCAGCCTCGCCGATGACGTGAAGGCGCGGTTCGCGCGACTCGCCGGCAGGCGTCTGACGAAGGACGGCGTCATCCTCATCGAAGCGCGCCGCCATCGCACGCAGGAGCGCAACCGCGCGGATGCGCTCGATCGCCTCATCGACCTCATCCGCATCGCGGCGGCCCCGCCGCCGCCGCCGCGAAAGAAGACGCGGCCGACGCTCGGGTCGAAGCTAAGGCGTCTCGACGGCAAGAAGCAGCGCGGCGATGTGAAGGCGCTGCGCGGCAAACCGACACATGAATTATGAGATACGTAATATGAATTTACGAGATACGTAATGCATGAAGATACGACCTACGTAAACGCGAACGACCTTCTCGACAGAGCCCGCGGCAAAGCCTTGCGTCTCGCGAGCGCCGAATCCTGCACTGGCGGCCTTGTCGCCGCGGCGCTCACCGAAATCCCAGGTTCGTCCGACGTGTTCGACCGCGGCTTCGTCACCTATTCGAACGCCGCCAAAAGCGACATGCTGGGAGTCGCGGACGCCTTGCTCAAAGCGCATGGCGCCGTCAGCCCAGAGGTCGCGCGCGCCATGGCGCTGGGCGCCATCGAACATTCGCTGGCCGATGTCGCCGTCGCGGTGACCGGCGTCGCCGGACCCGGCGGCGGCTCCCCCGAAAAGCCTGTAGGGCTCGTTCATTTTGCCTGCGCGCGGCGCGATGGCGGCGTCGATCACGTCGAGCGGCGCTATGGACCGCTGTCGCGCGACGAGATCCGCGCCGCCTCCGTCACGCAGGCGCTGGACATGATGATCAACGCCGTTGAGGCGGCTCAGCGGCGTCCGTAAACCTCGTCGGCGCGTGATGCGAAGGCGTCCGCATATTTGTGGAACGCGCGATCGAACATCGCGCCCATCACAAAGCCGAGCGCCGGGCTTTTGAATTCATAAGCGATGAAGAACTCGACCATCGACCGGGGCGCGCCGCCGCTCGCCATCGGCTCGTCGCGGAACGTCCAACGATTGTCGAGCTTTCGAAACGGTCCCTCGGCGCACTCCACCCTGATGTCTAATTTGTTCGAGTCGCAGCACACGCGGCTCACATAACGTTCGCAGATCGCTTTGAAGCCGACCTGCATCTCGATCAGCGACACCTCGACCCCAGGCGAGATCTCCGATCGTCGGCGGACGCGAACGGCCTCGCAGAGCGGAACGAATTGCGGATAGGATTCAACGTCGCGCACCAGCGCAAACATTTCTCCTGCGCTGTGCGGCACGTAGCGACGGTTGCGGAAACTCTTCATGGGCCAAAGCTTCTAGTTCATTGACGAGAGCGGCAAAAGTCGGCGCGGTCACCCGGCTGGAACAATTGCGTCACATCGCGGTTTTATCGACGCGCTCTCGCTGGCTTCTTAGAGCCGAGTATTCCACGGAGGAAAAACATGGCGAATAAAACCAATTTCACAGCCGACGAATGGAAGAAAGTGTTGGAATCGCCGCTGCTGGCAGGATTCGCGGTCAGCGCGGGCGACCCGAGCGGCTTTATCGGCACGCTGCAGGAGGGTTTCGCGAGCGCCAAGGCTTTGGCCGCCGCAAAGTCGGATCCGAACGCCGACGCGTTGATCAAAGCGGTCGTCGACGACCTTCTCACGCCGGACGGACGCGCCGCGGCGCGCGAAGGCGTGAAGAACGTGGTGGACGGCGCCAAGGTGGACGAGTTCAAAGACCGGGCGCTCGGAGAACTCCGTCTCACCGCATCGATCCTCGATTCGAAGGCGCCCAATGAGTCGGCAGCGTTCAAGCACTGGCTCAATCACATCGCCAATCTGGTGGCGGAAGCCGGCGTCGAGGGCGGTTTTCTGGGCTTTGGCGGCGTGAAGGTCAGCGACGCCGAACGCGCGACCCTGGCGGAAATCTCCACCGCGCTTAGCGCGTAGCGAGGTTCGCGCACTACCTCCCCATTGCTGGGAGGTCGCTCGCCGAAGGCGAACGGGTGGGGGCTTCGGTTCAGCAACGCGATACACCCCACCCGGTTCGCTTCGCGAACCACCCTCCCGTGAATGGGCGGGAATGCGCCCCTTCTCTGCTCAGCTCCCGGCGACCCGTCGCCGGCGCGCTTCTCGCAGCTTGGCGAAATCGTCGCCGGCATGATGCGACGAGCGGGTCAGGGGCGAAGCGGCGACGTAGAGAAAGCCCTTCGCGTAGGCCAGCGTCTTATAGGAGTCGAACTCCTCCGGCGTCACGAAACGCTCGATGGCGTGGTGCTTACGCGTCGGCTGCAGATATTGGCCGATGGTGATGAAGTCGATGTCCGCCGAACGCATGTCGTCCATCACCTGCATCACTTCGAGACGGCTTTCGCCAAGCCCGACCATGATTCCAGATTTGGTGAAAAGCGACGGGTTCAGCTCCTTGGCGCGTTGGAGCAGTCGCAGCGAGTGGAAATAGCGCGCGCCCGGCCGTACCGTGACATAGAGCGACGGCACAGTCTCGAGATTGTGATTGAAGACGTCCGGGCCCGCCGCCACCACCCGCTCCAGCGCGCCTGGCTTTCTGAGGAAGTCGGGCGTTAGAACCTCGATCGTCGTATCGGGGCACGTAGATCGGAGCGCGGCGATGGTCTCAGCGAAATGACCCGCGCCGCCGTCATCGAGATCGTCGCGATCGACAGACGTCACGACGACATGCGAGAGGCCCAAAGCCCGCGTGGCTTGGGCGACCCTGCCCGGCTCGGTCGAGTCGAGCCGGGTCGGCAGCCCGGTGGCGACGTTGCAAAACGCGCAGGCGCGCGTGCAGATCTCGCCCATGATCATGAAGGTGGCGTGCTTTTTCTCCCAGCATTCGCCGATATTGGGACAGGACGCTTCCTGGCACACGGTCGTGAGCCCGGAGTCCTTTAAGAGGCCGCTGGTTTCGGCCCAGGCCTTAGAACCCGGCGCCTTGACCCGGATCCAGGGGGGCTTGCGCAGTATCGGCCCGTCGGGCCGGCCCGCCTTTTCAGGATGACGCAGAGGCGGCTCGCCCCGCTTCTTCCGGGGGTCGTCGTTCAAGAGATCAAGCACGGTCAAGGGCGGAGAGTCTCCTCTCTCACCAAGCTAGGCATATCAATTCTCTCACCAAGCTAGGCATATCAATGGCGGACGGCAATGTCCCCGGGGTATTTATCGCCATGCGGCTGCGCCCGGCACGCGGCGCAAAACAGCGCCGCGCCAATTGCGCCCGCGATCAAGACCGTATCCGCGCAGCGCTGGCCCACGCCGGCCCGAACGGCGAGTTCGGCCGCCAGCCACGCCCCCGTGACCCCGGAGAGCAGCAAAGTCCCTGCTCGTACGTCGACGTGCAGAACATGCGAGAGCTTTGTTGCTCCCCAGCCGACAAGCCCGCCGATGAGGAGAAGGGCGAGGAATTGCGCGTTGGGCGCGCCAACGATCTCGGCTGCGGCGGAGAGCGACGCGTCCATGAAAGCCTCCCGGCGGAAGAGGGAAAGGTGGCAGCTAGAGCTGACCGCCCAATAACGAAATTGAAGCGCCTTTGTTCCCGACATTCCGCCGGAAGATCGCGCCGCACGACGAGCCCAGCCTCGCAATCGTCAAGCTGCATAACGCGCAATCTATTAAAATCAATAAGTTAAAACTTAAACTTACAGTTTAAGTTTAAGTTATACCCTACAGATATTCGACGTCCAGAACGCCCGGAATAGCGCGCAACGCACCAGCGACTTCCGCAGTCACTGGATAGCTTCCCGGCAGGCGGATTTCGATTTCCTCCCGACCCGCATCGCGCTTCACAAGAATCGACACTTCCCCGTCGCCCCTGCCGGTCAGCCGCGTCTTGATTCCCTCGAGCGGCTCTTCGTCGCCAACCACGATGCGCAGGCCCTTCTGCGCCCGCGCCGCCGCCGCGGCGAGAGGTTCGACCGTCACGATGCGCGCCCGGACGTCCTCGCCCTCGATAGCGGCTGACAGCGTGACGACGACGGCGGCGCCCTTTTCGAGGAGGTCGCGATATTGGGTCAGGCCCTCCTGGAAGAGAATCGCCTCATATTGTCCGCTCACGTCCGAAAGCTGCACGATGCCCATCTTGGACCCGGATTTCGTGCGCCTCTCGGTCCTGTCCAGAACCACGGCGGCGAGCCGGCCGGCCATCGCGCCACGCTTGACCGAGGCGGCGAATTCGCTCCATCGCGACACGCGGAGCTTGGGCAAGAGGCCGGCGTAAGCGTCGAGCGGATGGCCCGAGAGGAAGAAGCCCGCGGCTTCGTATTCGCGTCGCAGCATCTCCGCCGTTGGCCAGGGCGGCGTCTTGGGAACCGCGAGATCCGCAGGCTCGGCTTCGCCAAAGAGCGCGTTTTGGCCGGCCTTGCGGTCCTCGGCGTGTCGGTTCGCGGCGGCGAGCATCGGCTCGATCGCGGCGAAAGCCCTGGCGCGATTGGGCTCGATTTCGTCGAAGCCGCCGCAGGCCGCGAGGCTCTCCAGCGTCTTCTTGTTCACTTCGCGCGGGTTCAACCTTTTCCCGACGTCTGCGAGGCTCGCAAATCGGCGCGCGCCTCTGGAGCGCACGAGCGACTCGGCCTGCGCTTCACCGACGCCCTTGATCGCCGACAGCGCGTAGCGGATCGCGAGCCTCTCGCCGGCGACCGGCGTGACGTCGAAGTCGACGCCCGACTCGTTGATCGACGGCGGTTCGACCGCGATGCCAATGCGCCGCGCCTCGTCGCGGAATTCGGCGAGCTTGTCGGTCTGGCTTTTGTCGAAGGTCATCGAGGCGGCGAGGAATTCCGCCGGATAATGCGTCTTGAACCAGGCGGTCTGATAGGCGATCAGCGCATAGGCCGCGGCATGGCTCTTATTGAACCCGTAGTCCGCGAATTTCGCCAGTAGGTCGAAAATTTCATTGGCCTTCTGCTTGCCGAGTCCCCGCTCCATCGACCCGCTGACGAAACGGTCGCGCTGAGCGTCCATCTCAGATTTGATCTTCTTGCCCATGGCGCGACGCAGGTTGTCAGCCTCGCCGAGCGAATAGCCGGAAAGGACCTGCGCAATCTGCATCACCTGCTCCTGGTAGATGATAACGCCGAAGGTCTCCTTCAGAATCGGCTCGATCGCCGGGTGAATATAGTCGGGCTCTTCGTCGCCGAGCTTCACCGCGCAATAGGTCGGGATATTGGCCATCGGTCCCGGGCGATACAGCGCCACGAGCGCAATGATGTCCTCAAAGCGATCGGCGTGCATTTCGACCAGCGCCTTGCGCATGCCGGCGCTTTCCAGCTGGAATATCCCAATCGTCTCGCCGCGGCCGAGCAGCGCATACGTCGCTGGATCATCGAGCGGAACCTTGGCGAGGTCGAAGCCCGGGTCGCGGCGGCGCGCCAGGTCGCTCGCCGTTGCGAGCACGGTGAGCGTCTTCAGACCGAGAAAGTCGAATTTGATCAATCCCGCCGGCTCCACCCATTTCATATTGAACTGGGTCGCCGGCATGTCGGATTTCGGATCGCGGTAGAGCGGCGTCACCTCGTGCAGCGGCCGGTCGCCGATGACGACGCCGGCGGCATGGGTCGAGGCGTTGGAGTAGAGCCCCTCGAGCGACCCGGCGATTTTAAAGAGACGCTTGACCCGTTCATCCTCTTCGACGGCCTCGCGCAACTTCTGCTCGCTCGCCAGCGCTTCGGCGAGCGTGACGGGCTTCGCCGGATTCTGCGGCACGAGCTTGGCGAGCTTGTCGACCTGTCCGAGCGGCATTTCGAGAACGCGGCCGACGCTGCGCAAAACGCCGCGCGCCAAAAAGGAGCCGAAGGTGATGATCTGCGCCACCCGGTCGGCGCCGTAGCGGCGTCTGACATAGTCGATCACCTCGCCGCGCCGCGTCTGGCAGAAGTCGATGTCGAAGTCCGGCATCGAATTGCGCTCAGGGTTAAGGAAGCGTTCGAAGAAGAGGCCGAAGCGAACCGGATCCAAGTCGGTGATGGTCAACGCATAGGCGACGAGCGAGCCCGCGCCGGAACCGCGTCCCGGTCCCACCGGAATTCCCTGGGATTTGGCGAATTTGATGAAGTCGGAGACGATCAGGAAATAGCCCGGGAAGCGCATCTTCTCGATGACGGAAAGTTCGAAATCGAGTCGCGCGGCGTATTCTTCCCGCGTGCGGCCGTCCGCCGGCCCATGCGCGGCGAGACGCCGCTCCAGGCCGTCGAGCGCCTGACGTCGAAGCTCCTGCGCCTCGATGTCGTCGAGCGAACGCGCGTCGCGCGCCTCCTGCACGAATCGCGGCATGATCGGCTTGCGCGTCTGCGGCCGGAAGCTGACTCGACGGGCGATCTCCACCGTGTTGGCGGCGGCTTCTTCGAGATCGGCGAAGAGCGCGCGCATTTCGTCCCGTGTCTTGAAATAATGCTCCGGAGACAGGCGGCGCCGTTGATCCTGGCTCGTGACGGCGCCTTCGGCGATGCAGAGCAGCGCGTCATGCGCTTCGTAATCGCTCGGCTGCGCGAAATAGGGCTCGTTCGTCGCCACGAGCGGCAGCCCGCGACGATAGGCGAGATCGAGCAGTTGCGGCTCGACGTCGCGTTCAGAACGCAAATTGTGGCGCTGGACCTCGATATACAGCCGGTCGCCGTAGAGGCGTTCGAGCGTGGCGAGACGCGCGCGCGCCTGCTCCGGCCTTCCCTGCGCCAGGGCGCGGTCCAATGCGCCGTCTGGACCGCCGGTCAGCGCGATCAGCTCCTCTGCGTCAGCGGCGAGGGCGTCGAGCGTCACATGCGGCTCGTCGCCCTGCTCAGTGTCGAGAAAGGCGCGCGAGGCGAGTCGCATCAAATTGCGATAGCCGGCCTCGGTTTTGGCGAGCAGCACGATGTTGGCGAAACGATCGTCTCGCGCCGAGACTGCTCCGCCCTTGCCGTCGCCGAAATCGACTCTGAGTTGGGCGCCTACGATCGGCTGAAGGCCGGCCTTCGCCGCTTTCTCGGAAAATTCCAGGGCCCCGAATAGATTGTTGGTGTCGGTGACAGCGAGCGCCGGCTGGAGGTCGCGCACCGCGAGATCAATCAGCTTGCCAAGCAAAAGCGCGCCCTCGCGCAGCGAATAGGCGGTGTGGACATGAAGATGCACGAAGCCGGCTTCGGCGGCAGCCATTGGTCTGTGGCCTTGAGGGCGCGGACGGAATCGGGCCGAATTCTACAGTTTCGCGCCCCGTATTGGAACGCCGCGCGGGCCGCCCCCCAGCCGACGTCAAAATCTGCGCCCGCCCCGATATTTTCAGATCAGGGGCCGAGAGCGGGCTATCGCTGCAAAACGGCGAAGCGGTGAACGTTCACGCCATATTCGGAGAGGAGTTTGTGCATCGCGGGAGAGAGGCGAACCACGCGTGACGCGCTCAGATTAGAACCGCAGTCGTTCTTGAGGCCGATATATTTGGCGTGAAGGGCGCTTGCCTCGCCTTCGCCAACGGTTGAGCGCACCTGCTCGAGCACGGCGCTTACTTCGGCGCCGCTATATTGCTGGACGAGCGAACAGCCGATGCGCACATCCTGCGCAATCGCGGGAGACAGTGCGGCGCTCAGACAAAACGCGCCAAACAGGGCGCCGGCGAGGGCCGGCTTTCCATGACTCATGTGGTGCTCCTTGGCTACAGACGGCCGTTCACGCATTGCCGGACAACAGGTCTTGGCAAAGCAGCGTGAACAGCGCTTGATCCAAAGCCCGGCGGAGGCGCGACCGCCTCCCCGGGGCTCTTGTCCTAGCCGCGTTTTGGACGAATGTGTTTAGCGCCTATTACTCGGCAGGGCTATAGGCTTTCGCCGCAGATTCGATCGGCTTGAACGCTTCCTTGGCCAGCGAGGCATAGAGCTCACCCAGCTTGGTCGCTTCGGCCATGAAATCCTCATAGGCGCTCTTGGCGAAATCGGACTGAAGCTGAAGCGCTTCGTCTATCTTTTTGACCGTGATCAGCTTTTCGGCCAAGACGCGGCTCTTTTCGAAGGATTTCTTGGAATAATCGGTGGTTTCGGCGGCGATGCTCTGCCAGCCCTTGGTAACCGCAGCCGCAGCGGCGGAAACGGCTTCGAACTGCTCTTTGCCGAGCTTCTGAACATTGTCAAAATTAGCGACCATGGGTTCGTCCTCATGATTTTGGCGCAAAGGCGCCCTATGCGGCGCTATGCGCCCGCTCACGACTTATTTATATGCAATGCACAAATTAAAGTCAATGAAAATGTTGCGGTGCAATAATCCATGCGCCAGGCTATCGTTTAACCGCCGGGTAACTGCAAACCCTTAGTCTACCAAATTGTCACTTTTGGCGCGGCTGGGCGGTTGCGTGAACAACGGTGTAGTCAAGGGGCGCGTTTATGCTGAGATCGAGTTTGTCGGACCGCCTGCCGCGGCCCAGCTCCATTGCGGCAAGCTTTGCCACGATCATTACGATCCTCGTCGCCATGTCGGCCATCCCAGCGGAGGCGCGCCGCGGACATCATTTCCACCATCGTAGCGATTCCGATGGCCGCGCATCGGCCGTTCACTCGCGCGCCAACGCCGTCAGCGACCCTGTCATCGGCGAGCATCGCGGCTTTTCCGCCATTGTCGTCGACGCAAACAGCGGCCGTGCGCTGTATTCCCGCTCGGAGCACGAGTTGCGCCATCCCGCCTCGGTGACGAAGGTGATGACGCTCTATCTTCTGTTCGAGCAGCTCGAAAAAGGCCGGCTGCGCCTCGACTCGCCGCTGATGATTTCGCAACACGCGGCGGCGCAGGCGCCTTCCAAGCTTGGCCTGCGTCCCGGACAGACGATCAGCGTCGAGAATGCGATCAAGGCGGTCGTCACCAAATCCGCCAACGACATCGCCTGCGCCATCGCCGAGAATGTCGCCGGCGACGAGCATAGTTTCGCGCAGATGATGACCCACAAGGCCCATGCGCTCGGCATGCGCAACACCAATTATGAGAACGCGTCGGGGCTCCCGGATCCAAATCAGATCACGACGGCCTATGATCTCGCGGTCCTCGGCCGCGCCATCCAGGAACGCTTTCCCCGCTACTATCGCTATTTCTCGACGCCGAGCTTCGCCTACAACGGCGCGCTGCACCGAAACCACAATCATCTCCTCGGCCAGGTCGAGGGCATGGACGGCATCAAGACCGGCTACACGCGCGCGTCCGGCTTCAATCTTCTGACCTCCGTGCGCCGTCGCGGCCATCACATCGTCGCCGTGGTGATGGGCGGCAAGACCGCCTACACGCGGGATCGCATCATGGCGGGTCTGATCGAGGAAAACATTGACGGCGGCGCGTCCGTAAGGACCGCGGCGGCAGTGAGCGAAGATCCGCGCGCCATTGAGGCGCAGGAGCGGATCACTTCTGAGCGCCAGCAGCAGCGCGCCGAGCGCGCCTCTGAGCGCGCCCAACAGATCGCCGAGGAGCGAATGGCTTACGCCGAGCCGCAGGCGCAATCCGCCGAGGAGCCCGAGCCGTTTGGCCGCCAACTGAACGCTCCGGTTCCTGCGGCGCCCATTCCCCCGCAGGTAAGCGCTGACCGCCCCGCAGTTCGTCCCGCCTTCGTTTCCGGCGGTCAGAAGCGAATCTCAGTCGACCTCGATTCGGAGCGCAAAGGCGCGTCTCCGAGCGCCAAGGCCCGCGCCGACGCGACGCCCGTCGCCGCACGCGACGGGTCCACGACGAGCGGCGCGCGCAAGGTCGATATTACGCCCGTGTCCACGACGCCTTCCGCCATTCGCGGCAACGCCGCAAAATCGCAAATCGTCAAGGCGGATCCCGGTCGTCCTGCGCGGGCGGGCTGGATGATTCAGGTCGGCGCGACCGACGACCAGGAAAAGGCCAATCAGTTGCTCCTGCGCGCGCGCAGCCAGCTTCAAGGCTTTCCCCCCGCCGCCAAAGCCTTCACCGAGAAGGTGCAAAAAGGAGCTGAAACGCTCTATCGCGCGCGATTCGCCGGGCTCGAGGAAGACACGGCGCAATCGGCGTGCAAGGCGCTCAAGCGCTCCGGCTTCGCCTGCTTCACGACAAAGAACTGATCATGTCCACGACTTGGGACCACGACTACGGCGCGCGACGCGCTTCAGTGCTGGTGACGCCGCATCAGGACGTCCTTGGCCTCATTTACCCGGGCCGCAAGATCCGTCGTTCCGCCAAGATCTGGATGAAGCTTTTTCATCAGATCACGATGGGCGCGGGCAATGTCCGCCGCCGCCGCGCCGCGCTTGAGGCCGAGAATTTCGTAAGCCTCGTCTTCCGAAATCGCGCCCGAACGACGCGCGCCGCCCTCGCCCGGACGAAAACTCCCCGAGTTTGCGTGCTTATCGCTTGTCGAACGCCAACCGGAAAATCGGCGGTCCAGATAAGCTTCTAAGAGCCTGGCGCCGTCAGGATCGTCGCGTCGGCATACGCCATGGAGTTCGAGGAGCGCGGGCCGCGCCAATGAATCGAGATGCGCGCCTTCGTGCTGCCCGGCCAGAACCACGCCTCGTATCGCGCCCGTGGAGTGGTCGAGCTCCATTTCGATCATCGCTGAGCGAACCCGCGAGACGCCGCCGACGCCTGCGCCCGTTTTGCGAAAGCCGCTTAACGCGCCGCCGCTGAGGCCCATGAACCAAACGCCAAAGCCCAACAGCGCCATGCCGAGGTCGAGGCGTCCCCGCATCAAAAGCAGGGCGCCAAGCGCAAGCGCAACGAACCCTCCCCCGCGCTTGAGAATCACCGCCAATAGCGCCGGCGACGTCTTCGTATAGGCGTTTAGCGCTATAATCGTCAGGACCAGAGCGATGAGACCGATCAAAATGGGCATCCGTTTATCCTCATCCGATCTGAGACAGAAGTAGGCGCGCTGCGCCCTCGCCTTCGTCGGCGCGCCGCTCCAACTCGAGTCTGCCCCCGACCGCATAGGCCGCCGCGGCGGCGAGAAGCGCCGCCAAACGCCGCGGAGCCGTGGCGTCAAACGCGGCGTAGGCGCCGCCAGTCAGTCGGGCGATCTCACGAAAGGCCTGCTGTGCGGCTGAGTCCTGGCCCTCCTGGAACATGAAGGCCTTGACGCCGAGCAGCCCGAGTTCGCCGGCCGTCGCCGCGAGGGCGTCGAGCCGCTCCTCCATGGCGTCGCCCACGTAAACGAGCGCCCCAACGCGTCCCGCACGCGATTCGTCGAGGGCGTGGCGCAGAACCTTGCCGATCTGCGTGCGGCCGCCGCGACAGGCAATGCGCGACATCAGCGCACCGAGCCCTTCGCCTCCCGAGACGAAGCGCGAGGCGCGGCATTCCCCAAACCCGCGAAAGTAGACGAGTTGGACGTCCAGTCCGCCCTGCGCGGCGGTCGTGCGGAACATTTCACCCTGAATCGACTGCGCCATGTCCCAGGTCGGCTGTCTGCTCATTGTGGCGTCCAACGCGAACATCAGCCGGCCGCGCGACGCGCTCGCCGCGACGTTCTGGGCCTTGTCCAGGAAGGCGTCTATCGGCCCCGATTGCACAGAGCCTTGAGCTGCCGGCGGTTTAGGTGAATGTTCGCCCACTGCGGTTCACGTCGTTTTATCGGACGCTCTCTATCAAATCGGCCGCGCGCTCTGATAAACAAGAGGCTGGCGCGCAACCTGAAACATAAGCTCTTTCGGCGCGTCGGGCGAGGATGCGATGTCGGTCCCCAGCGAAGAATCTCATGTCTTGAGCGAGTCCCCGCTGACAGCCGCGATCGGATGGACCCGCATTGCGGCCCTGCCCGCTGATGATAGCGTTCGGGTCCAGTCCCTGATGCAGGCCTTCGCCGAAGAGCTGATGCGGGATGGCGTGCGGGTCGGCGGCGTGACGCAGACGCGCGTCACGGAGTCCTCGGGCCGATCAGCCATCATGTTGCGCGACGTCGCCACCGGCGCCTTTTATCCGATCTCGCAGGACCTCGGCCCCGGTTCGGTCGCCTGCAATCTTGATACGAGCGAGCTGGCGCTCGCCTGCGCCGCGATCGAGCGCGCCGCGCGCGAGGGCGCGCAACTGATCGTGGTCAGCAAGTTCTCCAAACAGGAGGCCGCGCGTGGGGGGCTCTGCGACGCTTTCCGAGCGGCGATGACAGCCCGCGTTCCGGTGATCGCGGCGGTGTCTCCGCACTATCGGGACGAGTGGCGCGCCTTCGCCGGGCCGCTGGCGGAAGACGTCGCGCCCGAGCGCCAGGCGTTGGCGGACTGGTGGGCGAGGTTACGCGCGGCGTCGGCGGATCGAACGTCTATCTGATCGGCGGCGCATACATCAGTCCGCCTCTGCTCCACAAAGCGTTCAGCCTTCGTTCCATGGCGTAGGGCGCCGCCTGCCCCAGATTGCGCTCAAACACGTCGGCGTAATTGCCGACATGTTTGACGATACGATAGGCCCAGTCCTGAGAAAGACCGAGATCGCCGCCATGGGCGCCGTCGACCCCGAGTAGCCGCCGGATCTGCGGATTCTCCGAGGATAAAGCGGCGTCGGCGGTCGCCTTCGACACCTCGAGCTCCTCTGCGTCGATCATCGCGAAGAGCGTCCAGCGGACGATGTTCAGCCACTGATCGTCGCCTTGGCGCACAAGCGGACCGCGCGGCGACTTTGAAAGAAGGTCCGGCAGGACCGCGTGATCCGCTGGCGCGGTCAAGCCGATACGGACGCCGTGCAGCGTTGAAACGTCAGCCGTCAGCGCGTCGCATTTCCCCTCGTCATAGGCCTTGGCCGCGTCCTCAAGGCTCGGGAACAGCTTCGGATCGTATTTCGCCTTGCGGGCCTGAAAAAAGTCGGCGACCGCGAGTTCGTAGGGCGTGCCTTGCTCGATGCAGATCGACGCGCCGTCGAGATCCCGAACCGAAGCCGATTTGCGCTGTCGTCGGACCAAAAAGCCTTGTCCATCGTGCAGGAATATGGCGGCGTAGATCAGCCTATGGCTGGTGTCGCGGGCTTGGGTCCACGGCGACGCGCTGACGAGCAGGTCGACGGCGCCGGCTTGCAATGCGCCAGCGCGCTCTTTCTGCGAGAACTCAACGAACCGCGCCTTGGCCGGGTCGTCGAGGACGGCGCTGGCGACCGCCCGGCAGAAATCGACGTCGAAGCCGCGCCATTCGCCCCCGCCGTCGCGTTGAGCAAAGCCGGGCGCGTCGGTGACGCCGCAGGTCAAGTAGCCACGCTTCATGATCTGCGCGAGCGTCGGACCGACGTCCGTTTGCGCCCCCGCGCAAACAGCGAAAAGCGCTCCGGCGAAGGCCGCAAGGAAGGCGAAAGCTGTGCGGCGGATCATGTCGGGCTCGGCATCCGGCGGAGGATATACTACGGTCGCGCGGCGTTCACGCAAAGCGAGGCGTCAGAGGCGGCATGTCCGAAGAAAAGAGAAAAGCAAGGCGCAAGTTAAAGCCCGCCACTCTGGTGACGCAAGCCGGCCGCACGCCATTCGATCATTTCGGCTTCGTCAATCCACCCATTTACCGCGGTTCGACGGTGCTTTTCCCGACGGTCGCGGCTCTCGAGGCGTTACGGCAGCCTTACACCTACGGCACCAAGGGAACGCCCACGACTCGCGCGCTTGAGCAGGGCTGGAGCGAGATCGCCGGCGCCGCCGATACGGTGTTGATCCCCTCCGGCCTCGCGGCGATCGGGTTGGCGCTTCTCACCGCCACGCACGCGGGCGCGCACGCGCTCATCGTGGATTCGGCCTATCAGCCGACAAGGATCTTCTGCGACGACCTGCTCGCGCGCTTTGGAGTCAAAGTCGACTATTATGACCCCTTGATCGGCGGCGGCATCGCCGCGATGATGAGGCCCGAAACGACTGCCGTGCTCGTCGAGTCGCCCGGTTCGCAGAGCATGGAAATTCAAGACATTCCTGCAATCGCGGCGGCCGCCCACGCCCAAGGGGCCTGTGTGATTGCGGACAACACCTGGGCGACCCCTCTTCTCTTCCCGCCACATGAGCGCGGCTGCGACCTCGCCATCGAAGCCGGCACCAAATATCTCTCGGGCCACGCCGACCTCCTCATGGGGCTTGTTTCCGCCAATTCAGAGTGGGCGAAGCGCCTGCGCGCGACCTTCAACGCCTTCAGCATGGGGTCCAGCCCCGACGACGCCGCCCTCGCCTTGCGCGGGCTGCGCACAATGGCGCTACGGCTGCGCGAACAGGAGCGCGCCGCGCTCGACATCGCGCAGTGGCTGGAGGGCCGGCCGGAAGTTTCGCGCGTGCTGCACCCCGCCCTTGCGACGCATCCCGGCCACGCGCTGTGGAAACGCGACTTTACCGGCGCCTCTGGCGTTTTTTCCGTGATCCTCAAAGAGACTTCAAAAAAGTCGGTCGCCGCTTTTATCGATGGATTGGAATTGTTCGGTATCGGATACTCGTGGGGCGGCTATGAAAGCCTTGTCCTGCCCTTCGACTGCTCTTCTTACAGGACGGCGACGCGCTGGACTGCGGAAGGACCGGCGCTGCGCTTCTCGATCGGACTGGAGGACGTCGCGGATCTGAAGTGGGATCTCGAGGCGGGGCTCGCTCGGCTCAATGGCTCTTGAAGGCGCGCGCCGCTGCGCATTCACGTTTTCGCATTTTTGATCGTGCAGATGTCTTGAAGGGGAGAAACAATATGGTGGCCGTTTTCCGGGTTGCTGCTTATGTGGCCGTCTGCGGTTTTTTGATTGCGCGCGGCGCGCCGGCGCTGGCGGCCAGCGGCCCAGACTTTCCGAACTCGATATGCGCCTGCAAGGGATGTGGCCAGAACAAGTCGGACGTCGTCGGTAAATGCCCCGACGTCTGCAAGGACAAGACGGTCTACGACAAAGGCGACAAGGACGCGCCCGCGGCAGCAGCCAAGAGCCACTCGGGCAAGAGAGACAAGACCGCCAAAGTCTCCGAACCTACGGGGTTTTGCAAGGCCGCCCGCATGAAGCTCCCGAAAGGCTGGATGCGCGCGGATCCCCCGCCGGCGAAAACGCGCTGACCCAACACCTCTCCAATTTGAGCGATTGGAAAACGGAGCTGCGATTGCCGCGGCGTAGTCGTTCTGGCTACAACGCCACTACGCCTTCGTCAGCGCGGGAGAAGAGACGGCTTGGCCCGGCCGCCGCATTCGTCGCGTTTGTGCTTCGAGAGTCGCGCGCGTTGGCGATGTCTAACGCCCACGCAAAATGCCCGCCCAAGAACTTTGGGCGGGCAAGGTTTTGTTGCGCGTTCGCAGCGAGCGCGCAACAACGCTTGGAGGATTACAGCGTGGCTCCCGCCTGGAACTTCGGAATCACCGGGCCGCCGATTTCAGCTCTCTGACGCTCGCCAGAGGGGCTGAAGAAGAACAGCAGTCCGCCAAACTGACTATCGGTGTCATAGGCGAGATCTGACAGGCGTTCGATGTCGAAGCGGGCGTCCTGAACGATCACTTCCAGGTCGCGAGTCTCGCCGGGCGCGATCGGGTTGGAATCGCTGACGGAAAGGCCCCGGTCGGCAAGCAGATAGTCAGGGAAGTCCGGCCGAGTCGTGAAGACTTCCGGATTGAGGAAGCGCAGACCGGCGGAAGTGAATTCGCCAAGCCGGACCGGCTCCTTGCCATTGTTGGTCACCTTCGCCCTGATCCGCAATTCACGGCCCGGCACCGTATAGGAGCCGCCCTTGAACTGAACGGCGACGGTCGACCGAGGCTCGTCGATCGGCGAGATGCCGGTCAGCAAGCCCGCCTGCATCGGCAGCGTGCGCGGGAACTCCTTATTGGCCATGGCATAGAACACGAGCGCAGCCAAGAGAACCGCGGCAAGGGTGATCGCGCCGATCCGCTTTTCATTTTGCCCGATCAGCTCGCGGCCTTTGCCGGCCTTGACCTGCCAATATCGGACGATGATCCCCTTGGTCATGAACCAATAGAGAATCCAAGCGGTGGCGGCGGCCATCCAGAAGAAATGATAGATATAGGTCCAGGTGATCCCGTAGGTTTCGAGATCGATCGTCGAGCCTTCAAGCAGCGTCACGGGATTGGTGAAATCCTTCATGTCGCCCTTGATGGTAATCCACTGGCCCGGACCGACGATCGGGCCGCCGTCCTTGACGTTGATCTGGACATGGACGTGATAGCGGCCTTGCCGGCGCGCTTTCAGGACGATCTTGTATTCATAGTCCTTGCCGACATCCATCGAGAAGGTGCGCGGCACCGGCACTTCGCCGACGAAGGCGCTCTTGCGGATGAGCACCGGTCCCGGCTCGCCGACGTTGAGGAACGATTCGCCGGGCCTGGCGACGGCTTGCGGCCAGCCGGAAAACACATGCACCTTTCCGGTGAGCTCCATCTCGTCATTCACACTGAGTTCGGTCTTCGACCATTTGACGTCATACCAGTTGAGCGTGCGCATGCGCAGGAAGGCCTGCTGCGAACGTTCGCCATGCGCGGCGGCGGGCGTCGCTGGCAAGGTCGTTAGCGCGCCTGCAACGGCCAATCCGAGGATCCAAAGGCGGACGACGCGGGCCGTCGCGCATTTGGCCATCGATCGCAAATTCAAGCTTTTCATTTGGAGTTACTCCCTTGCATTTTTTCGGCGCCGGAGCCGTCGCCGGCTCCGGTGAAATTGCGCGTCGCGTCCTAGACCTCTTCGATCTCGATATATTTCGTCGTCGAGAACCATTTGCCCATGTTCCACCACAGGAAGTAGACGAGCATGGAGATGAAGCCGGAGAAGAAGGCGGCGACCGGCACCACGTCCTTGCCGAAAGTGCGCAGCGTGCCGCGCTCGACCATGCGGATGTATTCCGGGGTGCCGGTGCGGACGTAGTTGAAGCCGATGAGATCGGCGAGCGTGAGCAACACGCCGTCGATTTCTGTGGCCTGATGATATTGCGCCAACACGGGCCAGTTGATCGGATAGAACAGGAGGCCCCAGCCAAGGCCGCCGAGGAGCGCCGTGACCAGCCAGCTGCCCGAAATCATCAGCACGATGTCGAGCCAGAAGCCCATTGGAATGAGCGCCGACGGAAACACCAGATTGATCGGGAAGAAGGTCCAGCCCCAGAAGTTGTCATAGCGGTTGATCCACTCGCCAATCAGCAGGGCGAGCACGACGGTCGTGGCGCCGATCGGCAGTCGGAACCTCGTCCAGAAGAAGGACTGCGCGGCCGCGGCGAAGCACATGGCGACGATCGGCGTCACCGTCGGCCACATGCGTCGATCTTTGAAGTCGATCCAGAAGTCCCAGTCGCCGGCGAGCAGCATGTAGTGGATGTGGAAGGAGCCGAGCAGCACGGCGAACAGGATCACCAGCAGGATCCAATCCGTCAGAATGACGCAGCCGAGAAACTCTTCTTTCGATTTCCAGGTCTTGCCGGCTGGCAAACCTGATTCAGTTGATGCCGACATGTTTTCCTCTCTCGAATTGATCTTGCTGAAGGAAAGCGGCGGCCCCGCACGGCCTTCGCCTTTTGGTCGACGGCCGCTTTCCGTGTCGATGCGTTGACGCGCGAAGGTTGATGCGCCTTAGAGCGCGAGAGCGTCCTTCTCGTATTCCTTGCTGAGTTCGATCACGCGATCGAGCACTTGGCGCGCGACGCCGAAAACGGCGAGCGCGAACCAGCCGAAGAACACGAAGCCCCAGTGCAGCGGCGCGGTGAACAGCTCTTCCATGAACCAGAACGTGTGGCCCCACTCGTTCAGGCCGATGTTCGGGAAAATCATGAACGGGCCGGCGAAGAACATCAGGAAGGCGAGCGAGATTCGCTTGGCGAACTGCGGGATGCGCGTGTGCGCATACATGAAGGCGCCCCAGCCGCAGATGATGTAAATCGGATAGCTGAGGTAGAACTCGAGGATATGGCTGGGCGTGAAGTCGGTGTCGCGAATGACCGTCTGGTGCCAGGTGCCATCCTGCTCCGTGAAGTAAGAGGCGCCCCAGTAGACCGAGAAGGCGTAAACGGCGAGCCAGCCGATGAGCGTCAAGATGCGTCGCATCTCCTCGCGCGGCGCGACGGCGTCGATGTTGCGGTCGCGCGTCTTCCAGAGATAGCCGCCGATCGCGCAGAAGGAGACGAACTCGAGCGGCAGCTCGGTCCACATCAAATTCATCCAGTAGGTCTGGAATTCCGGCGCGAAGGAATCGAGGCCGGCCTTCCATCCGAAATATTGCT
Source organism: Methylocystis sp. (assembly GCA_036560365.1). Lineage (GTDB taxonomy): Bacteria > Pseudomonadota > Alphaproteobacteria > Rhizobiales > Beijerinckiaceae > Methylocystis. The sequence goes on along the minus strand of DATBRI010000023.1, from coordinate 50,585 downwards.
CATAGATTCGGATGCCGACATAAAACACCAGCATCACGCCCATGGTGATGTAGGCGGGCTTGTAGTTCACGATCGTATCGGTCTCGCCGGCTTGCGCGGCGCTCACGGCTTTTTCTGTGGTTTGATTCATCATTGCCTCTCCTCTTTCGGGTTCGAGACGCATTTGCGGTCCCGATTGGCGCTGGGCCTCCCATAGCTGCGATGCGCGCCGCGTAAGGCGCCCGTTCGCCGCGTGAAGCGGTCAAAAGAGCGCTTGCGCGATGACCGCTCGCGACGTGCGCAAACCCACGGCGGCCTTCACAGCTGGTGGAACCCTATCACGTCGAACACTGTCAGCGTAAAGAAGAGTATAGTATTCAGCCTGCGACAATTTGCACCATATGCTGTCTAAAATCTCATTTTATTGCTACAAATATTGAGACTTGAATTTGTATGTAATTGATACATGAGTTTGTGAGCGCGGTTAATCACCTTTTGATGTATTATAATATGAAACTGCGTCATCTTATAATGATTTAAGACAGGCTTATAGTCAAACTTGCGACATGTTGCCGCAAGTTAAACCTATTGTGCGTTGAGTTGAATCGTTGAAAATCGAAACAGCGCTGATCGGCAGCGTCCGCCGCAGTCTATGGAGAGGGAACGGATGAAGACTTTGCACTCGTTTAATGAACTTGGCTGGGTCGCCTTTTGGGTCGCCTTCTGCGTGTTCCTCTTCGCAATCTTCATTCCGACCTTGAACCGAGCCCTCAACCTGTAACCGCTGCCCTCCCCGGCGCGAACGATCGTCCCAACTTGATCCTCCTCGAGTTGGGACGATCCCTGTGCGCGTGCCGCGGAGAGAGCGAAGACGCAGGGCCGAATTGCATGCGCGTCGCCAAAGCGCCGCGCCTAAAGGCAAGATAGTTCGATGAACGATCACGCCCGGACACAAGCCGAGAGAAAGCAGGTAAGGACTGACGCAAAGCAAAATTAAGGTGGCCCGAAGAGTATAAAAAGAGAAAAATAATGAGCGGAAACTCTGAAGAAGACCATCAGTTGAATTATCGCAAGCGACGGGAAGATTCTCTCCGCCAGCTACTGAGCGGCATCGTAGACAAGCCTTCAAGGGAGATCGTCGAGGAGCTCAAGAAGGACTTGGGCGTCAGCCGCGCGACCGCCTATCGCATGATGAAAACATTTCGCACCTGCGGGGCCATCACGGCGCCCTGGAGGCGTCCGGTGGGCCGTCCGAAAGGCGCGCGCTGTCTCGATCCGCGTCGCGAGCAGCTCATCCAGGAGGCGATTAAAGCCCATTATTCGCACGCGCTTCGGCCGAAATTCAGAGCGCTGGTTCAGGACGTCCACCAGCGTTGCAGCGAAGAGCTGCTGGCGCCGCCGAATTGGCGCACCATTCGCAAGCGTCTGCGCGACCTCGAGGGTCGCGGCCGTGGCGCGTCGGGCGTCCGGAACTGATTGGAATATCGCTCACGGGACTTGGCTCAAATGCGGTTGAGCGACATTCCGAAACGGTCCCTGCAGATCGTTTACTTCGATCACGTAAAGATCGAAGACTATGTCGTCGACGAGCGGACCGGCGAAACAGGCTATCCCTGGCTGACTTTGGCGATCGACGCCACGACGCGCATGATCGCCGGCTTTCACCTTTCGCTGGCGCCGCCGTCGCGCGTCTCGCTCAGCCTCTGTCTACTGCACGCTGTTTGCGACAAGGCGCGCTGGATGAACGCGCGGGGGCTGACTGGCGATTGGCCAGCCGCCGGGCTCCCCGAAACCATCGCCATCGACCCGCAAAGCATTTTCGGTTTTCGCCAATTGGCGCGCGCCTGGCGCGACCAGGGAATCGCCACGGCGTCCGAATCGATCCGTTCAAGCGCTTTTGGCGTGCGCGCCACGCATATGTTCGGCGGCCGGTTCGGCAAAGTCGCCGTCGCCAAGGCGAATGGAGTCAGCTGGACGCCGAGAGCGCCGCGTCATCTGCGGCGCGCGCTGGCGCGCGACATTCGCGAGGTGGAATTCGCCGTCGGCGACGGCCTCGTCAATGATTATCATCATCGTGCGCACAAGGACACGGGACGCACGCCGCTCGACGGCTGGCGGGAAGCCGAAGCGGCGGCGCCGCTGCGCGCGCCGCAGGATTGCATGCGCTTTCGACTGTCCCTTCTGCCGGACGCTCTCTGCGCCCTCAGTTCAAGCGGCGTCAGCATGCTTGGAGAAACATTCTGGTCGCCGGTGCTCGCTCGGCTCCATCGAGAAGGGCGCGAACGCGTGGCGGTTAAATTCGATCCGCGCGATCTTTCCCGGATTTTCGTTCAGGAGACCGGCAAGGGGTCAATGGAGGCGACAAATATCGGGGCGACGGATGGCGGCGCCTCGGACGAAGCCTGCCAAAGGAATTGCAAACTGCTCGTCCCTTCGCTCAAGCTTCGCGAAACCGATTGCAGAGGAAGCGCCGCCGAAGCTGGATGCGGCAGCGCCTGTTCGGAGCGGTTCGGCCGCGCATCGGCGAGACATGCCGCAAGCATCGGCGACGACGAGGGATTTCCCGAGATCGATCGGACGAAACGTCTTCAATACGCCTGCATGCCTCTGGCGTCGCCCGGAGCGCTCCAACAGCCCAGTGACGCCGATTCGTGACGCCCTCGAACGACCTCGCTCTTATGATTTTTGCTGCGACAGCGCCTCGCAAAAGCCCAGCATCAAGGCGCGCAATTCAGGCTCTTCCACGAGGCCGGCGGCGACGACGCACTCGAACCATCGGGTGGCGCGCTGTTTTTTCTCGCGCCATTTCTTGCGCTGCCTTTGCACGCGCAGAGAAAACACCTCGACGCGGCAGTCGACGGTCGCGCCGCTGTCGAGGCGTTTTTCATAGCCGAAGTCGCCGAGCTTCGCCTTGTCCATCTTGCCGACGAGGCCGGCCTCCTGCACCGCTTCTATCGCGGCGACGATATGCGGTTTGCGGCCTTTCATCGGCCAACCCTTCGGTATCACCCAGCGCTTTGTGTCGCGGGAGGTGACCAGCATGACCTCCAGGCGCCCATTATCGATTCGCCAAGGCAAAGCCGCGTATTGCGTGCGAAGGACAGAGACGGCGCCGACGCGCTTCTTCTTCGTTTTGGCCGCTTTCATGCCGCGAACCTCGCAAGCGCGTAGAAGGTCGCGGCGAAAAAAGCGGCCATCGGCATGGTGATCACCCAGGCGACGACGATGTCCTTCGCGACATTCCAGCGGACCGCCGCCATTCGCCGCGACGCGCCTACGCCGATGATCGCGCCGGTGATCGTATGCGTTGTCGAGACTGGGACGCCCAGCGCCGTCGCGAGGAACAGAGTGATCGCGCCCCCCGTCTCGGCGCAGAACCCTTGCATCGGCGTCAAGCGGGTGATCCTGGATCCCATCGTGCGCACGATCCGCCATCCGCCGAACAAGGTTCCAAGGCCCATCGCCGCCTGACAGGCGACGACAACCCAAAATGGCACGTAGAATTCGCCGCCAAGCGAGCCGTGCGAATAGAGCAGCACCGCAATGACGCCCATGGTTTTCTGCGCGTCATTGCCGCCATGGCCGAGCGAATAAAGCGACGCGGAGGCGAATTGCAAGATGCGAAACAGCGCATCGACGCCGCCCGGCGTCCGGCGCACGAAGATCCAGGAGACGAGCAGGATCAGCGCGAGCGCCAGGACGAATCCGAGCGCGGGCGACAATACGATCGCGACGGAGGTCTCGAGCAGCCCGTTCCAGACGATCGCGGAAGCGCCGACCTTGGCCACGCCGGCGCCCACGAGCCCGCCTACCAGGGCGTGCGAACTCGAGGAAGGAATGCCCAATCCCCATGTGATCAGATTCCAGACGATCGCCCCCATCAATGCGCCGAACACCACGAAATCATCCACGATATCGGGCGAGACGATGCCGGCGCCCACAGTTTGCGCAACGTGAAGCCCAAAAAACAGGAATGCGATAAAGTTGAAGAAGGCGGCCCAGATCACCGCGAATTGCGGACGTAGAACGCGGGTCGAGACGATCGTCGCGATGGAATTGGCGGCGTCGTGCAGACCGTTCAGGAAATCGAAGATCAGCGCGACCACGATCAGCGCGATGAGATACGACGAGAAGTTCTGCAAGCGTCGTCCTTAAGTGTGCTCGATGACAATGCCGGCGACGCGATCGGCGACGTCCTCGAAGCCGTCAACGACCCTTTCGAGATGGCCGTAGATTTCCGCGCCAACGATGAACGCCATCGGGTCTTTGTGGCGGTGCGCCAGAAACAGCTCCTTCAAGCCCTGATCGTGGATGGCGTCGGCCTCGTCCTCAATGCGGGTGATCTCCTCGCTGAAAGCGTTGAGCTTGCCGGCATTCTGCCGCATCAAGCGCAGCAACGGTATGGCGCTGCGCGTGAGTTCCGCCGACTGGACGATAATGTCGCCCATGCGACGCATGCCGGGCTCGAACTCGCGCGTCTCGTAGAGAAGCGTCGCCTTCGCCGTTTGATGCATTTGGTCGATCGCGTCGTCCATTGCGGTGACCAGGTCACGGATGTCGCTGCGATCGAACGGCGTGATGAAGGTGCGGCGAACGGCGAGATGGGCCTCGCGGACGATGGCGTCGGCCTCATGCTCCTGGCGGCGGATCTCTTGACTGCAGACGAGAACGCGGTCGCCCCCGTTCAGCAACTCGCGCAGCGCGCGGGATCCGGCGACGAGCGTCTCCGCATGCCGCTCGAAAAGATCGAAGAAGCGCTCCTCTCTCGGCATAAGCGCCTGAAACCAAGACAGCATGGCGCTCTCGCCCCCAGGGAATCGTCATAAAACCGTCATAAACGAGCTCGCGGCACATAGCCGGCGCGGCTTTGAGTGTAAAGCGCCGCAGACGCCGTGGCCGCGACTATTTTGCCTGGCGCTGCGCTTTGTTCAACGCGACGGCGCCGTCGTGGGAGTCGCGCGCCTCGCCCGGCGCGATGTTGCGCGACAGAAGACCTCGCAGCCGCGCCCGGACCTGGCGCGAGGCATGACTGAGGCTCACAAGGCTTGAGCGGCTGTAAATGAATGCGCCCTTTTCGCCGACGACGATATCTCCGGCGCGCAATGTCGGGTCCCGGCGGGATAGCGGAAGGTAATAATCACGAGATGCGGCCGGATCGTTGCAGACGCATCGTGGAGTCAGCTTGTCACGAAAGCTGAACGCCGCCGGAAGCGCCGAATAGCGCAGCCCCGTGGCGTTGCGAGCTTGCTCGATGCTGGCGCCCTCATAGAGCTGCATGCGCGCTGACGGACACGCGAGTTCGCAGGATTGCTGGCCAGAAATCCCCGGGGATTTGATCAAGGGAAAATAATAGCCGTCGCAGGCGCGCACGCAATAGCCGCCGCCTGACATCGAGTCCGTGTCAGCGGTCCTAACGGATTCGGGTTTGGCGTAATGAATTGAAGCCTTCGGCGCGCGCGTCGGGTGCCGTGGGCGCGAGCGCATCACCCGCCAGGATCGGTGAGACGAATACGCCGGAGGTTGATCGGGCCCGAAAAGAGACTCGAAAAAATCGCCTTGCGCCAAAGTGTTTTGGGACGAGATGAACGCTACGGCGAAAGCCAGAGCGCCGGCGATACCTGTCGCACCCTGGCGGTTCAGCCGCATTCGCCGTCCCCCGTCTACTGAGCTTCGACTGGCGACCCCGGCAGGATTCGAACCTGCGACCTACTGCTTCGAAGGCAGTTGCTCTATCCAGCTGAGCTACGGAGCCGTCGACGGCGCAGCTTTCGCCGCGGGACCGTATCAGCTCGGCCCACGCGGCGCCAGACGACGCCCGACAGGGTAGTCATATATGGCGACCCCGGCAGGATTCGAACCTGCGACCTACTGCTTAGAAGGCATTCGCGCACTTTGTCTATATATACTTTAGTATCAATGTCTTACGGCGGTTTATACGAAGCTGATTTCGCCAATGAGACACGTGACGGGACACAACGGTTCTCACCTCGGGTTCCCCGTCTCGGGCAATCCGGCCTTCTGGCATTCCTCGCGAAGCTCTTGTAGTTCCTCGGGGGTAAGCGCGCGACCGATCAGCCTCTCGTAAAATTGCCGGATCGTTTTCTCGTCCGAGCCCTTGGTGAGGATGAGTTGCGGTTTTGCTTCGTCGGTCATCGTCCTACCCTATGGCGGCGACGCCACGGCCGGCAACCCCGGTCGTGAAGTCGCGCCATCGGGCGTCGGGCGAACCATGTGCGCTCGGGCCGATCAGGAGCGGCATGATGCAGGCGGGCACGCGCGGCGCGGGACTTCGCCCACGCGAACGTCAAGCAACGGCTCTACGTCCAGCCGTCCCTACCTCCCGCCAACGATCGCCGATCTTCTCGCTGAGGGCGTCGCTGGCGCATGGGTCTGGTGCACGGGGCTTAATTGCGCCCATAATGGTTAGCATCGGCTTCGACGCCACGCGCGCGGCGCGCCTGAGACCCCATTCATCGCTTTGGCGCGATCATGCCGCTGCATTATTCCTGTATGGACTCCTACTTGTTGAAGGCGTCAAAGCGAGACATGTTCGAATCAGTTCGAACCCCTTGAGTTACCCAGTGAAAGTCGGGTTACCTGATTTTTTAAGGTCTCCAATGAGCGTCATCTATTCCGACGAGCGTGCGTGCATCGATACGGTCACCGCTGTTCTGGACGGCGTTACCTTTCCATTGAGTGCAATTGCATCTTTAGAAATCCGCGAGGTCAAACCGAAGGCGGGCTGCGCGCGATGGACGTGTTATCTACTGGGCGTTCCGCTGTTCGTAAGTGTCGCTGCAATTGCAGTGCTTTCGCCGCCGTCTCCGACTGACCCACTTCAGATTAAGGGGCTTATTGGCCTTGTCATACTTGGGGGCGCGCTCATCATTTGCGGAATTCTTTCGGGTGCCGGGCCGGCAACCTATGTGCTCGTGTTGAGCACGCCGGCCGGCGAGCGCGTCGCACTCCCGGCAACGGATCAGGGCTATGTCGAGCTTTTGCGACGCGCGTTGGAGCAAGCCCTATCGTCATCGGGACGGACTGAAGCGCCGACGGTCATGAACTTGGACGAACAGCTAGACGCCTTCTGGCGCGAAGGATTTCTTTCGGGTTCAAAAAACCGAAAAGTCTTTGAGGCAAAGTACACAGCGTTCCTCAATAGTCTACAGGCTCAAGTCTCCCATCTGCCACAGGATGAGCAGGACAGGCTCTTCATGGGACTTGTTGCCCGAAACGCGAAATATATCTCTCTTGGGCAACGGGACATGGAAGCGCTAAAAATCAGTTTAGGTGTGCCGACTTCATCCGCTGCCACGGACCGGTTAGCCCAAATCGCTGTGGAAACGGCTGTCCGTGCGACCGTTTGGGAAAGCGTTACGGCGCTCTTCCGAGCATTCCGATGAACGCCTCCGCTCTTTAGCGGCAAACCGGTCCCCATGCAGCGCCCTACCCCGCCCAGCATTGCCGATCTTCGCGCTGAGGGGGTCGCTGGCGCATGGGTCTGGTGCACTGGGCTGGGCTGCGTCAATCACGGCAGGATCGCGTTCGAAGGCATGCGCGCGCCGCTTGAGACGCCATTCATTGGTTTGGCGAGATCGCGCCGATTCGTTTGTTCGCGATGCGGCTCGCGCGCCGTGCATCTGATGCCCGACTGGCCGCCGTATCGGTCGCGAAGTTGAACATCTATCGGCATTGGAGCCCACATGGTAATCTTGAATGAATAAACCAATTGAGCCGGTCAACCCGCTGATGCTCTCGGTAAGAGAACGTCTGACCTAGCCAGTCAACCATTATCTTTGAGCCACGATTCCATAGCGCGACAAATATCAGCATAGTTCAGTTCGCTTGCGTTCAAATTTTTTTTCTTTGAAGCGTTAGGTAGTTGTCGAGAAAACTCGCGATACTGCTTATTAATGAACTCGCCCCCAGGCGGCGAATTTGATCCTTGATGACACGTGTTCAGCCAGTCTCGAATTTGACGAATCGCTCTTTTTTGCACACGTCCGTGAACTTCTATGTCTTGGCCTGAGATATCGGACAGCGATGCTCGATATCGATACGCGCGGCTATCGAGAATGAGCGCGATTTTCTTCCTCTGTTGTGGGGAACCAAATCGCTTCGCCGCGAAAAACATCCCAAGCTCAAAAGGCATGTTGAAGCGTGGCAACTTGGTTCTTGAGTCCAGCTCGACATAAGAAATATCGTGAATGCCGAATTTGGACTCTTGAATGATGGATTGGATCTTGACCAGTCGGTTTTCTGTCGAGTCACTGATCTCAAGTGCGCATCGGGGCCTGTATCCACAGTAATAGACGGAGAACAGAATTGCTCGAAAAATTGGCTGGTATTCTGGAGAGAATGGACAGTTTATAAAAACACTGCTTGTGTATAGCTTAGAGTCTCGCACAAAGCATCACCACTTCTTGAAAGCCTTAGACCACGAGCTTATGGTGTTTGATGACTTCACTGGCGCTCGGATAATAATCCTGCCGGATTTTGTAACTACCGCATCCTGCGACAAGACAGAACCGGCGAGTTTTTTCACGTCAGAACGCGTGGCTTTTTTAGCGCCAGACAGCACTTTTCCGGCAACGGTCGAAACACGCGACGAAGATTGCTTTTTAGCCATTTTTGTAGCCGCGTCTTTAACTCATCAATTCGTCTCTTGATAGCATGCCCGACCATTGCGTCAATGGGAGAGGGCTTCGCATCGGGTCAAGCATTTCTAATTTCTGCGAACGGTGGCCGCTCCGACAGACCAAGATCGAGGCAACCACCGCGCCGGGCGGACGCCTCATGGTTGGCCGCACTGCATAGTCCGAGAAATTCGGCTATCATAACCTAATGTGCGGGCGCTTCACGCAACATCTCTCTTGGGAAGAGCTTTATAGGCTCGCCGACCTTATCGGTCAGCCACGCAATCTTGCGCCCCGCTATAACATCGCCCCAACGACCCGGATCGAAGTCATCCGCCCTGTGATGGGCGGCGGTGAGCTGGTTCCGATGCGCTGGGGGCTTCTGCCATCATGGTGGAAAAAGCCGCTGAACGAGCTTCCCTCGCCCGCGCCGAGACGGTCGCCGAAAAGCCGATGTTTCGCTCGGCGTTCAAATCGCGCCGCTGCGTCATTCCGGCGTCCGGGTTCTATGAATGGACCGGCACGAAGGGCGCAAAGACGCCGCACTATTTCTCGTCGCCAGACAGTCGCCCGCTCGCCTTCGCTGGGCTGTGGGAGAAGTGGCGCGATCCTGAAAGCGATGCGAAGATCGACTCGACGACGATCATCGTCGGACCGGCCAACGACTGGATGTCCCGCTTCCACGACCGTATGCCGGTGATTCTCAATTGGAACGATGTGAGCGTTTGGATGGCGGGCGACGATCCGGGTTCATTGCTGCGCGCGCCGCCCGAGGACGCCTTGCAAGAATGGATCGTGTCGCCGCGCGTCAACCGTTCGGGCGTCGGCGACGCTGACCAGTCACTGATTGAGAGGGAGCGACTTGGTGCATCCGACTGCTTAGCGCCATTTTCGGACCTTCCGTCGAGGTCCCCCACTCGCGGGATTGGGGGAAGGAAGCGTTCGGATTCCAGCCTCGCTGTGACGCGCTATTTCTTTATGCGCCGCGCAACTTCGTTTTTGAGCCATCTCCAAAAGGCGATGACGCGCGGCTCTATCCACTTGGAGATGGCCTTGCCCCATTTCAGCGCGAGCCGCCCTACTGCCTTCGCCAACACGATCACCCGGTCGAACCAAGGCAATAGGGAGCTGTCCGAAGGGAATTTCGCCCGCACCCATGCGACCCAATCACTGACGATCTGGGAAACGGCGCGCCACAGTGTGCCCCATGGGTCTTCGACTGGCGCATGCTCCATCGCATCACGAAAGCGAGCGAATTCCGCAGCGATCTCGATTCTCTCGCGACGCTCTTTGTCGAGCTCGCGCGAAACCTGATCGGCGTGCGCAACTTCCTGCTCCGAGTGATGCTCACACTCCACCAACTTCTCGGCGTTACACCGCGCGTCCACCATCGCGTCGCTAATTTCTCGGGTCGACTCGTCAACTTGAATGGCCATCGCCTCGTATTGGGAAAGCAGTTGATCGCGCTGCTCGGTGACATCACGCAGGAGCGCGAGTAATTCTTCTCGACCCAGTTCGTCATGCTCGACCTGGGCGGCGGCCTTGGGCACGAAAGAATTGGACAACTTCACCTCCACGCGACTCTTTTGCCTCATTCCAGAGCAGCTTGGGGAGCAAGGCTCGCTGTTGCAGACAAAAGCATTAGTTAACGCGCCAGAGATCGCTGTCCAAGTGTAGCGTCTTTGCGCCACCATTGAGGACGCTATGCGACGACCATAAGCGGCGGTGTCGCGCCGCCGACCCCCATCGAAAGACCATCGAGGGAGGATCGCGGTGAACGCACAAACCTACTCGCGCCTGGCAGGCACGATCTTCGCCGTCATAGCCATTCTTCACTTGATTCGAGCCCGAAAGAACGCCAAAGCGACTCTGGATGGAATGACGATTCCTGTGGAGCCGAGCTGGATCGGCCTGCTTGTCTCAGGCACGGCTGCATGGCTTGGATTTACCGCTCGCCGCGATTAATCTTGGCGCAATCCTCATCGTCGCGCCTACGGCAACGGGTCGGCCGAACTTGCATTTGAACAACGCTCTTGCGGAAGCTGAGGTCCGCTATGGGTCAACTTCTGTCGTTGCAACATTCTGGAGATCGCCGAGAGATCGTTCGCTTCTCAAGCGCCGCAAATCGATCAGTGAAGCGCGGCAACTCTTCCCCCGAGACATTGCCGGTGATTGTCGTGTAAAGCGCGGCGACGCCTTCGCCGTCGGGCGGATGTGGCGCGTTCGCGATCTTGTCGGGATCAGCGTGCAGCCGCGCGCGCATGGCTTTCGCCCTCGCCCATGAGAACGCCAGTCAGCGGCTCCATGGCCAGCCGTGGCGCGCCATCTGGCGGCCCTGGCGCTCTACCCAGAAAACGCCTCCGAGCCTGCGTCGATCCAAGTTTCCCGGAGCAGCCTGTTCGCAGCTTAACGATGTAGCATTTCATCCTGGGGTCGCGTGTGTCTCCAGGGAAAGCGAATCCGGCAGTTGGGATCGCGGACGCACTTGAGGCAGCGGCTACGACCTGACGGCAATGTCTCTGACTCCTGGCAAAAAATGCAGCGGGCTCTGTTGGGATAACAGGTCGGTGGCGTTCCGACGACCGCCATCGCAGGAGAACTGAACAGCGGCACCATTGTCGCTGCGCATAGGACTAAACCGGCGATTGCCGACGCTAGCTTGATCGATTTCCCCTCAACATTGCGACCGTTCATATTGACCTCCGATGCATCCTTCACACGCCCGCGCGGCGGCTCGCAATCTGCGGTGATCGCCTGAAAAAATAGAGCACGAGTCTCGATCGACAATCTCGCGAGGCGGGCGGCGGCGTCCCAGCCCGGCAGGAGCAGCGGGCTTGTTGAGTTTGGAGTGCTCTTGTCCTGGTCGGTCCGAACCCGAAAGGCATCGCGCCAATCTAGCGGCATCGCTTCGTCTTTTGAGTTGGAACTAGGACTTTACCAGAGGATTCGTAATGACGCCGCGACAAAGTCGAAACGCTCCGCGTCAGCAAACCCGGCAGAGATCATCCACAGAACATCCTCTGGGGACCAGTCCAAACTCCCGGCGTCACTCCGGTCGAGCGTGACGCAGATCGCCGTCGTCGGGGTTTGCCGGTTCATTAGTCACCCGCGTGAGGGCGCGCCGCTCACGTCTTGGCGAGAGCCGCGCCATCCCGCAACGGCGTCAGGCGACCAGCACGCCGACGCATTCGCCGCGCGCGCTTTCGACGACGTCGCGCACGATTCGCTCGCTGAATATCTCGGCGCTCTCGCGCGGCTCTCTCGACCACGAACGCGTCTTGCCGGTCGGCAGCACGCCGATGGCGAAGATCAGTTCGTTCGATATTGAAACGGCCCCACGCCGGCATATGAACGCCTTTCGTCGATCAATTCGCGAATGCGGATCGGGTGTTCAACTAGCGCGCTCATGCTTCCTCACACGACAAGGCCGGGATCGGACGGCGGAAGAGCCTGACCACACCACCCGATCCCGACCATCGCCCGGCGAAGGGGCTGTCGGAACCATTCGCCGGGCGTTCCGCGCCGTGGAGGACGGAGTGAGCGTTTACTCGACACGCAAGGAATTCCTTTTCGAAACGCCCGCCCCGAGATTTCCGCAACCCCGGAGCGGGCTTCGCTCACAGCGGGCGAACGCGGCATGAGACTTTCGCCGCTGCATGACCCTTGCAACGCGGACCGACTCGCGCGCCGCAAGGAATTCACTCAAAACCTCAACTCTGCGGCGCTGTCGGATTTCAGCGCCTCGAACATGGCTCTGATCGGCTCCCCCGCCGGACGCTTGCGCCACGTCTGGCTATCGCGAATCCAATCGAAACCGTCGATGGCGTTGGCGATCGTCCGGCGCTTCTCAGAGAAGTGATCCATCACGCCAGCAATCGCCGCCATTTTGGCTTGTAGGTCGAGCACAACGGCGCGCGCCGATTCGCAGTCGCGCATCATCGCGTCGATTTCAACTTCATCGGCGATGACCTTTCGCGCGTGCCCATCCGTATAGCTGGCCGCCAGATTCAGAGCTTCCTTGCGATCGCCAACCGCTGTTTCGGCGACCTTAACCGCACGACGCCATCGTGCCGTCTCTTCGTCGGCTTTCACGAGGTTGTCGCGCAGTTCATCGAGACTCGATTTTTCCTTGTCGAGAACGGCGAGATCGGCTCCGCTCGCTAGCGCCGCGATCATGCCGTCCGTCGAATCTTCCGTCTTTCCCGTTTCGGCTGCTTCAATCGCACGCGCGATCGCGCCGGACTTCGCCGCGCAGGCGGACCATCGGGCTTCTGCATTGGCATGGGCGAGCTGCGCTTCGTCGAGAGCCTGCTGGGCTTGACGCTGCACTTCGATCGCACGCGCGAGCTTTTGACGTTCGGCTGTGGTCATGGCTCTTGTCCTTTGTGTGCGCGCTTAGAGTCCGATACGGCGTGCGTTCGGGAACCGCTCGAAATAGCCAGCGGGATCGATGGCCTCGGCGCGTTGCGGTTCTGGCGCGCAAACCGGCTCAATCCGAACTTTCGCGCCGTTCGGGAAACGCTTCGCATAGGCGTCATATGCGAGCGCTGCGTCTTCCGCCGTCGTGGCGCTCGGATCGAAAGCGCTCTTCTTCTTGTTTGGTCTACGCAGGATATCGCGCACCGCCATAAGCTCGCTTGGCGTCAATCGCGATTCAAGCAACATGAGCACCTTGGCGACGACGCCTTCGTCGACTTCGCCTGCATTGTCGGCTTTCTTCGTGCCATCGGGTTTGGCGGCTTCGGTCATCTTGTCGCGCAATTCCGACGGGCTCGCGTCCGTCGCCAACTCGCCCGCCGTCAATCTGATCGCGCCGCCGAGAATGTCGTCGATATGGTCGACGATGTTGCGATCGTCGAGACTGCAAAACAATTTCGTGAAGTCGACCGCGCCGTTGTTTTTGAGTCGAGGGCGAATGTAGCTCGACAAGGCGCGATGAACTTTCTCGGTTTGGGTGTTGCGGATATAGGTCATGTGCTGTTCCTTCCGTGGTTTTCTTAGAACGGGGCGACGGGGATTCCGCCGCGTCGTGGACGATCGTCTTCAAGGTCGCCGAGCTGGCGTCGCCGGTAAGCGCTGGGCTGCGCGGCCATTTCGAGCATCTTCTCCGTCGGACGGAAGCCGGATTTCTTGCCAGCTTCGGCCAAGAGCAGCGCGCCGCAAACGGCGTTGGCGACGTCGTCATGCCCGCCTCTTGGATGGTCAATAGATTCGCGTCCGCCCCGCGTCGTCTGGCGCTCCAGGCCGATCAATTGCGTGACGAGCTTAGGGTGATCTGGCAGTTCGCAGCGCTGACCGTTAAAGATCGGAATGCTATTTTTGTAGATTTCGACCTTCGCTTTTTCGGCCGGCTCATATTTGACGCCGTAGACGCGAAAGCGCTCGGCCGGCCATTCGCCGCCATACCGATCGCCGCGCACAGAATGCAGGCCGTAGCTTTTGAGGGTCGTCGCAAAGTCGGCGACGACAGCGTCTGGCGAGAACGGTGGTTTGGCGACGCGGATGCAGTCGACGACGACGACGTTCTTCTCGCGATGCGCGATGCTCATGGTCAGTCGTCGGCGCTGCCGCCGGATGGATCACAGAAAGCGAAATATTTCATGCCGCCAATCGGCGGAATCTCGAAGCGGTTGGGAACGATACAGGCTTCGACAACTTCGCGCGGCAAGAAGGATGAAATATCATCGCGCCATAACCCCAACCACTCGGATTGCGCCGATGCAGGATCGCGTTCGATGGCGCGATCGATGACCTTCTGCGAGATCGTCGAGTTGAAAGATCGTGTCGGACCGTTCGCGACGACGATCCGCGGATCGCCTCTTTCGCCGAAATATTTGGCGAACATCGAATAGCCGAAACCAGCTTTTCGATATGGGCTGCCGATTGTGAAAAGCTGACCATGCGTCGTAGTAAGCGCAGGACGAACGGCGGCGATAATCTCGTCGTCTGGATTGCAGCTTTCTGCGCCGCCATACCAAAAGTTAATTTCATCTCCCGCGACGATCACATAGGACGGGCCGCGCAATCCTCTAAAATCGGCGGGTCGAACTTCGATCTCGATTCGATTTGAAAGTCGAATCGAATGCGTCGTCTTTCCGATCACGAGTTTGCGCAACACCGGCGAAGAGTCGAGAACGCCTTCGACGTAGTTCAACATGATGCGCGCTTGTTTTTGATTCTCGGCGATGAGAAGCGCGATGCCGGTTTCGCCGGGCGAGAGGCGATCGCTGTAGTCGCAAAGGCAGGACGCATAGACGATCAGGCTCGCAACGCCGGAACTTTTGCCCGAGCGCCGGCCGGCGAAGATGTGGCATTCTTCAGCGCGCAGACCCGGCGCGCATGCTCGGCCGGTTAGCGTGCGCCAATGCGCCATTTCGGTCGGGGTCAATTCTTCGCCTTGGCTCGCCAGCAAGAGCGCTCGCATCGGCTCTCGCGACGCGCCGCCCATGACGGGCGCAAGCAAGTTCTCGTCTTCAAGCGCCGTGCGGAGGGAAACGAGCGGTCGCATGGCGTCAATTTCCCCGCTCGCCAGACGGCGACCAGTCCCGCAGCGCCGTCATGACCCATCGGGCCGCAATCCGCGCTGTCAGGCGCGCGTTGCGACGTTGACGCAGGGCCTCGCCGGCAATCGGTTCACGCCAGACGCGCCGACCAGCGCCGAACCACGGCGCGCATTCCGCGTGTCGGCGCTGTGCGTCGTCGCGGGCTCGGCGATAGATCGTCACGGCGCGCGCGAAGTCGTCATCATCAAGCGAGAGCGTTATGGGATTGTCGCAAGCTTCGCTGGTCTGCTCGGGGTGACGATGGATCATTCCGCCGCCTCCTGATCGATAAGGTCGTCGTCATGAGGCGTAGAGGCGGCCTGGACGCGCGAATCGATGTCGGCCGCTAAGGGAGCGCCTTCGACTGGGTTTGATGCGCTGACCGGCTTCTGGGGTGTTTTCTGATGACGGGCGACGATCTCGGCTAAGCTTGGCGCGACGTCTTTCGCTTTGCGCTTGATCCCGACGGTTTCGAGGATGCGGCGCAGATGGCCGGCGCACCTCGGATATTAGTCGAGATCAACATCTCGTCCGCACGCCATGTCGAGTTCAAGGTTTTCAAGCGTCACTTCGAGCGCGGCGGCCCGGCGGATCAATGAGACCTGCGCCTCGCTCAGCTCATCGATGCCGCCCGCGTCGCGAGCGTGAAGGGCGCAAAGATCGTGAAAGCGTCGGCCCCAAACGGTTCGACCATCGTATCCGGGCAGAAGCTTGACGCCATTCGTGACTTTCGAACGCGCATTCGCGCCACGAAGTTTAAAGCTTCGCTTCACAGTCGCGGCATTACCTTTCTTCGCCGCTTTCATGTCGGACGCGCTTTCCGCGTGCATTTGCAGTTATATAAGGCGCGTCTAATACAATGTGAAGTATATTAACATTGACCGTCAAGATTGAGACTGCGAGCGGCTTTTTGAGCGTTTTGCGAGGTTGTTTGTGCCTCGCTGCGTGTCTCAGAATCGGGCTAGACGCGTACAATCTCTTGAAACTTCCGAGAAATGCTGGCGAAGCGTCGGATAGGCGGGCTGCTCCATTGGCAGCAGGTCGGGCGTTCGCGGGACCGACAGATGTGGGCGGCGAACGGGCGCGTGAAAGAAAAATCGAGCTTACAGGCGCTTGTCGGCCCTCGGTTTGCCGACGCGATGGTTCATGAGCCTCGTATATGCAAACGGGCTAGTTGGCGAATATAAGGACGCGCATGATCAGCTAGGAAAGCTCGGAGTGCCTGATGACGGTAGTTGTGAAAGACAGCAATGGCGCAGAACTCAAGGACGGCGATTCCGTGACCTTGATAAAGGACTTGAAGGTGAAGGGCTCGTCGGTCGTCCTGAAACGCGGCGCCTTGATCAAAAATATCCGGCTCACCGATGATCCGGCTGAGATCGATTGCCGCGCTGAGAAAGTAAAGGGGCTCGTGCTGCGGACAGAGTTCGTCAGGAAAGCCTAGCCGCCATCGAATGGCGCGCAGGACGAGCGGCCCCTCATCGACATTCTCGACCTACGCGCCAAACGATTCAGCAAAAAGTCCGGTTCTTCATCCAGAAACTTTGGTCGCCGGCAGTGGGACGGCTCTTCCCGGCGTGAACGTCCTCCCCCGGTTCGGAGCAAAAGCCATGTTCTTATGTGTATCGCAATAAATGGCCTCTGGTGAGCACGCGCAACCACAGAAGCGGAACGAGTCGAAATGGTGCGGATCCCCCATCGGCCAGCGGCATCGTCCATTTCGTATCTGCATGAACTGAATAGGAACCGGCTTGGTCATTTCGTGTTCGTCGCCCATTCGTTGGAGAGGGAATCATATCGATGCGGCGCGCGCGGCGGCGCAGCCGGCAAAAATCCTGAACAGTGCGCTGTCCCAATAGGAGCGTGCCGGAGAGGATTTGACGCGCAAGCGTGCAGGCGTCGACCATCACACGCCCGTCCCAGGTTGTCCAATCTCGTTGACCGAGCGTGCAAATATCCGTTCACATCGCATCAAGCGCCGCTCGGCTCATAGGCAAGCGATGAAGGCCTGCACGCGCGCGCGGGGGACGAAAAAACATGGCACCCTTGGACCCCTTCTTTAAGATCAATTACTTACATATACAAATTGATGGCACCCTTCTTATAAGATTTGGCACCCTTGGCACCCTTCTAACCATTTTTTGAAGAGGGCCATCCTCGCTAAAGGGTGCCAAATTCCATGTCTCGCTATCCCTAGAAGAATCAGGAAGGGTGCCAAGGGTTCCATGTTTTTTTCCGTCCCCCGCGCGCGCGTGCGGCAATCACCGTTCCCGCCTCAATCGTCAACTCCGTCGGCGTCAGGCACAAAGAAAGCCGAATAGTCGTCGGGCAGCGCCCACTTCCAACCCTCGCCCCCGGTCGGCCCATGCGATTTGATGCGCATGTCGTCCTTGGCGCGCTTGAGAGTTCGCTTCGCATGCCCGTCGCCTGCCGCCGCCACAAAGATATCTTTCGCCAGTCTCGGCCCGTCGCGCAGCATGTCGGCGAGGAACATCTTCGCCGCCGCAAGAGCTGGTCGGCGCTTTTCCCCCGTCGCTTCCGGCGTCTCGGCCGCGTCAAGCAGCGTCTTCGCCCCGCCTTCAATGCGCTCGCCCCACTTGATCCGCGTCGCCTCGATCGCCAAACCATCGCTCGCGCGCTTCACTGTCGCCTGCTCGGTGTCGTAGCCAAAGCCGCCGCCGCTTGGTCCGATGTTCGATGCGGCGCGTACGAGCACGCGCGGCGATTCGCCTTCCTCCGGCTCCTGTCGCATCGCGGTCATCAGCACGACGCGAGGAATCGCGCCGAACGCGAGACTGCCGGTCAACCGCTCGACAGGCGCGTTACCTCGCGTTCCTTTGGTCAAATGATGAATGCCGAGCACGGCGCATCTGTTCGCCTCGGCAAAGTCCACGACATGTTGAAGGCCCTGTCGCGTTTCAGCGTTTTTGTGCGAATCCTTGTTCGCAGACATCGTCGAAACTAGCGGATCAATAATTACAAGGGCGACTCTGCCGCCGGGGAGGCTGGCGATCGACGCTCGTAGCCCATCAAGGTCTAACGAGGGGTCGAATACTCGTTTTAAACCGTCCTCATCGGTGACTGTCGACATGGAGAAGATGCGGTTGCAGTCGGCCCCCATCGCCGCCAAGCGCGGCACGATCGTATCCTTGAGTCCATCCTCGCCACTCCATATCAAGACGTTCCCCGCCGTCGCTCGCGAACCGTCGGGGAACTCACCGCCAGTTGAAACGATCGTCGCTATTTGAAACGCCAACGTCGATTTCCCATCGCCTTTCGCGCCGCCGAGAATGTGCAGCTTCGTGCGCGCCAGATGATCTTTCCAAACCCATTCGATCGGCTCCATTTCGACTTTCGCCAAACATACTAGTTCGACGTTCTTGTCGCGCTTTGGCACGTCGCCGCCATGAAACAAAGCTGTGACGCCTTGCGTCCCCGGCGCAGCGAGTTTTGCTGGCGGGTCGGGCTCTCGGAAATATTGCGCGATCAATCGACTCGGGCTGTTGATGCCGATTGGCGAACTCCGCGAATTCATCAGCCCGGAAAGCTCAGCCTCAAGCGATTCGTAGGTGAGCCAAGGTGGTTCGCAGCGAACGTTCCAATATGCGAACATGAAGCTGACCGCTTGATGAGCATCGCAGCCCAAATCGACGCATTTGTGCCAGACCTTGCACGCGTTATCATGTCCGCGCCGCCGTTCAATCGAAATCGGCGCGCGCTTTTGTAGATATTCCTTCACCTCGACGACGATCTTTTTGTTGTCGATCAGCTTCTCATAGACGTTCAGCTCTTCTGGCGTCGGACGCGCGCTGCGATCGGCGATCTTTTGATTGATCGCAAACCCACCTGCGCGAATTGCCGCGACTAGGGCGTCGACATGGCGTTTGCCGAGCAGTCGCAATTCCGAAATTGGCGGCGGCAATATCTCGCCATCCGCAAATTCATAGGGAACCTTGGTCGGATGAACGCTTGGCGGCATGACGATCTGACGTCCGTGCCCGAGCAATTCGAAGATCGTCGCGCCATCCGCGCCGACAAATTTCGCGCTTGGCGGCTCTTCGTCGGCGTCTTCCCAAACATATAGCGCAGCGCCGATCCGCGTCCGTTTGCCGAGTCGCAGCGGCGCAGACGGCAGCATGTTGTCGATCACATCTTGGATGATTTTTTGCAGCGCCTTGTCTTCGGTATCGAAGTCGAGCGCGCAAAAGCCGCTTTGTCCGCCGCAGCAAAAGCCAATCTCGGCGTTCGGCTGAAATTCGAGCGTCGCGGCGATCTCGCGCCACGTCGGAACACGGTCGGCGAATTCCGGCCAGCCGAACAGGACCGGCGTTTTGGCGCGCTCGTGCGCGTTGATCATCGTGCCGGCCGGGTGAATGCCGATCGGCATTAGCCGCGACGGACAGCCTCTTTCCAGTATTTGCGAAGGATGCTGGTCGTCGTCTTCCCATTTGCGTGCGCGACGGTCGGCGGCACTTGGCCATTTACGCTCGGCGTAACGTTTGATTTGGCGTTATCCGCGCTATATTTTTTCGGGGTGCTAGCTATTGATGAGGGGCGGTGCGCTTCCGGCGCGCCGCCTTTTTTGTTCGGCTGATATTCTGACATGTGATTTCACTTTGGCTTTCGATTAACGTTTCATGGGTTTCGAGCCTTTGTTTCTAGAGACAGCATGTCAGCACATAAGACAGGGATCGGGCAGATGCTCGGCTGCCGGGGCGCGTTCACACGCGCCAGTAGGTCAGTTCTAAAATTATTGCGCCGCCCTCCGGTTCACCACCTGAGCAATAGACTCGGCGACGCAAAGCGCAGCTTTCTCTTTCGGCCTTTTCATCTTTAGCGCTGAACTTTCCTTTCCGGTCTTTAAGCCTCTCGACGTTTGCGCCTTCGAGAGGATTTTCGTCACGCCATCACCCCAGCCGTCGGACGCGCTCGAACAGGATGATGCCGCTCTTGCCTGCGATCGGTATTAGCGAAGCGTGAAATCGATCTTCGCCTATGGAGTCATCCACGGCGTCGGACGTATAGATGAGACCGTTGAGCCATCGGACATCGAAGGAAGACTCGTCGTTTCCGTCTAAGGACCACGCCTCGAATTGGCGGATCGCCGCCCGGAGTTCGGCAACATCAAACGGATACTCGAACGCGTTCTCCATTTCGTCGGCATATGCGTCCAATTCGGCGACGAAGGGGAGCAGTTCCCGCCGATACGCTTTCTCGCCGAGTGCTTCGAGCGCAGCCTCCAGGAAACCGTCGTCATCGTATGGTGCCGCGTCGGGATTATCGGCGCGCCATTCCATCAGCGCAGGGTCATCTTCGTCGCCGCGCACATAAGCGCGCACGATTTTTCGAAGTTGCTCGGGCGTGTAGGTTGTCGTGCTGGTCATTTTTTCGATCTCCGTCTTGTGTTGAAGCGTCATTGTGATCGCTTCGCAGAGCGCGCGTTCACGCGCTCGCCGAAACGCTCGGGCGCTGCGTCGCCGACGGCAGATTATCGGCGTAGCGGCGAAGATCGGCGTCGAGGATGAGGGTCCGCCTGCCGCACTTCTTCGCGGCCAGTTCGCCGGCTTTGATCGCCTCGAAAAGTTTCGAGCGACCGATGCCAAGCCGTCGCGCCGCGACGTCCGGCGAGCACGCGATTTCTTCGCTGTTACGCATTGCGTAATCTCCTGAGCACTTGCCCACGTTCGTTGGGCGTTGATCAAGAAGATAAGAGCGTTTTACTGTTGCGGAAGACCAAATCTAGTTGGGCGCTTATTGGGACTCCCATTAAGCAGGGCGCTTATTGGGAGTCCCTAGCGAAATATTTCGGCACGTCATGCGTCCAATTCTCAATCGACCCTTTTGAAACCGTCACGCCGGTCGCGACCGAGAGGGCCTTCGCGACCGTTCCACAGTTACGTTGCCCGTAAAGTGCAAAACTTTCCGCCGCGACATGTCGAGCTTGGACGCGCAACGCATCGTCGCTCCGCTCTCCGCCGGAACGCTCGACGATGTGTAAGCCGCTGGTTGTTTTCATAGACATTGCTTTGCGCGCGAAATAGTCAGCGACGATTGCAAGCGCCTCATGCGGCATGCCGGCCGCATGTTCTGTACGGCACAACTCGGCGGCGTCGGCGAATCTGCGCACCTCGGCGTCATACTCGACGCGCGTCATCGCACTAGGCGGCTCGGCGAGTACATCGACGACGCCGACGAAGAACGCCGCACAACCGCGTTCGCCGGCCGGATAGGAATAGAGGACGTCACGAGTCAGCCCGAGTGGCGTGTCACGCGCGCGCCAAAGAAGGCTCACGTCGACCTGCGTATCTTTTGGCGTTTGTCGCATGAGCGATCGCCAGACGATCTTAATGCGGGGGTCATGTAGAAGGCTTACGTCGACCTGCGCGTCGTTTGGCGTTTGTCGCATGAGCGATCGCCAGACGATCTTCATGCGGTCGTCAGTAAGAAGCCGATCGACGATCTCGCTTGGCGGCAATCGGCGCGCCACGTCTTCGACGAGGGCAGGAACCCAAGCCGGGAGATCGTCCGTCGCCGGCCGATTGGGCGTCGTCATCATGCCGACTCCTTCACCACGGCGCGGGCGCGCGCGTCATCGATGGCGTTCGCCCATGCCGTCAATACGGCGAGCATCGGCGCGAGCCGTTGGGATCGATCATAATGACGGGCCAGCGTTGACTTGCCCTTATGGCCGGCGATGCGCTCGGCGAGCCCTTCGTCGCCGCTGATCTCGACGATGGCGGAAAGGCCGTGCGTCTCAAATCGTGAAGCGTCGCTTCCTTGATGCCGAGACGGTCACACAGCCGGGAGAACGCGCCGCGACAGGCTCTCGGCGTGAAGGTGCTCCGCCCGGCCGCCAGCACTTCGGGCCGGAAAGATGTATGGAGATTTGCCCGCCTCGGCCTTGATGGCGCGCAGGAGGGCCACGGTGCGATCCGGCAAGGGTAGAGTGCGGCTTGCGGCCTGCGTCTTGCCACGCGTGATCGTGAGCGTCGGAATCTGATCGTCGAGTCGCACGGCCGGCCACTGCAACGCCGCGATCTCCCCTGCCCTCGCGCCTGTCATCAAGGACAATAAGATCGCCGCCCGCGTGGCGCGGTCGGGTCCGGGCGCGTCGAGATCGGTCAGCGCGAGGGCGATGCGGCCGAGTTCGGTAATATCGCCTTCCTCGTCGGGCGACGGGAACAGGACGACGCCGTCAAATAATATGCGAGCGCGCGCCTCTTCGGCCGCCGGCTGCTTCAGATGGCTGGCCGCGGATTCCCTGTTGAACACGCCAGCCGAGCGGCCGTCGCGAAATATTCGTTTGCAAATCGCGAGCATGAGATTGGCGGAACGGCCGGTCCGCCCCGCCTTGCGCAGCCGGGTCGCCTCTTTTTGACGGCCTCGCCGATAAGGTCCGGCGCGACATCCGCCAAAAGCAAGCTGCCAAGCGCCCGCTTCAGTCTCGCGACTGCCTGCGCTTCGACGGCGAGCGTTTTTGGACGATACGGGCCTTTTTTGGGTCGCACGATGCTGCGTCGGTCGGCGAGCCATTGGTCGGCAAGCGCCCCGAAGGTCAGAATCTCCTCGACGCCCTCCCGTTTGCGCCGCCGACCCGGGTCTTTGCCTTCCTTGACGGTGGCGCGCGCCGCTGCGAGGCGCTGCCGGGCCTCGGCGAGGGAGCATTCGGGGAAATGCCCGAGGGTGATTCGTCTGGCGTTCGCGTCGCCGATGCGACGGAGCCGGGCCTGAAAGGTTTTGTCGCCGCTCGGCGAGAGGGCGACTACGAGGCCGTGCCCGAAAGAGGTCCATTCCCGCTCTGCCGGCGGCCGGCGGTTCTGCAACCACGCCTGCTTGCCGGCGTCGGTCTTCGGCAGCTTCTCCCCTGTCGTCTTCGCCATCCTCCTCGCCCTCCATCCGCGACACGCTGCGAGACACAAATAACGCGAACGGCGGCGTGTCTCAGCGGACTTGGACGTATGATCGCGGACAGATGAATGCAAGCAATGTGCGGGACACGGCTTGCTGTAAGCTCAGCTTAAACAAGGAGAAACGGCTGGTTTTCCCGGGGGATTAGGTTGGCGACCCCGGCAGGATTCGAACCTGCGACCTACTGCTTAGAAGGCAGTTGCTCTATCCGGCTGAGCTACGGGGTCAAACAGCCTCAATGCGTCCAGAGGCCGATACGGCTGGTCTTGAAATTATCTGAATAGGATACGCCGCGCCGCGCGGCCAGATTGGGCTTCGGCTCCTCGACCCGATAGGCGAGGCCACTGCGTTCGGCGTAGGCGATCGCCTCTTCCTTGGTCGCGAAATTGAGCCTGACCTGCTGGCGCATGTCGGCGGAACTCGTCCAGCCCATGAGCGGCTCGATGCTGCGCGGAAGCTCCGGCTCGAAATCCAGCCGCCACATGTCTGACCCCGGACCGGATTGTGTGGCGCTCGGCGCCGGAAGATAGATGCGTGCGGTCATATGGCCTCGTCGTTGGCTGCGTTGAAAGACGCTTCATGAGAGCGGCGCGCGGCGGCGTTCGCGCTGGTCGGGGCAGCAGGATTCGAACCTGCGACCTGAAGTACCCAAAACTTCCGCGCTACCAGGCTGCGCTATACCCCGCCGGACCAAGCCGCGCTACGCGGCCCTGACCTCGCTCAGTTTTCGCTACCACGCACGGCCGCCCCTCACAAGCGAATGCGACTATCGCTTGAACATGCGGTGCCGCACCTGGTCTCCGGGCGCGAGCGACATTTTCCGCGCGGCGCCGGCGTTCAGCTCCAGCACCGCATAAGCTGGCCCGGGCGAAGCTATGATTCGTTCCGACATGGGCTCGGTGTCGGCGGCCACGCCCACCACCCGCCCGTCGCGGCCGATGAACACCATGTCGAGCGGAATGTAGGTGTTTCTCATCCACATCGAAACAGGCCCCTCGGCCTTGAATTCAAACAGCATGCCGTGATCGGCGGGCATCGACTTGCGGAACATGAGCCCGCGCGCCCGCGCCTTGGGCGTGTCGGCAATTTCGACTTTGACGTCATGCTCGCCCGTCGCCGTCACGATGCGCAGGTTTTCAACGGCGGGCTCGGCCAACGCGACTGTCGACCCGACCAGCGTCAGCACGAGCGACATGATCAATGTGCGGAAGATTTGCGCCGCTCTCATTCGGGTGAACTCCAAAGAGCCTTGCGCGGCATCGAGCGTCGTCAGTGCGATGGAACGCTTTTTGCGTCGAGCGGCCGCACTTCGGTCGCCATCAGACCCTTGGGACCGCCGCCGTAACGCACGAGGACGCTATCGCCAGGCTTGAGTTCGGTCAATCCGTAGCGGCGCACCGTCTCCATGTGCAGAAAAATGTCTTCGGTGCCTTCGCCGCGCGTCAGGAAGCCGAATCCCTTCATGCGGTTGAACCATTTGACGATGGCGATCTCATAGCCGCTTGTCGGGACAACTTGGACGTGGGTGCGCGCGGCGCAGGATTCGGCCGGATGCACTGCGGTGGTTTCGTCCATCGCGACGACGCGAAAGACCTGCATGCCCTTGACGCGCTTTTGCGCTTCGCAGACGACGCGCGCGCCTTCAAAGGCAGTCTGCAGACCGCTGCGGCGGAGAATGGTGACATGCAGGAGAATATCCTCGGAGCCGTCGTCGGGCACGACGAAACCATACCCCTTGGCGACATCGAACCATTTAATCCGTCCCGCGACTTCGACCAATTCGAGACCGGTCTCATCGGATTCTGTCGCGCTCGCCGTCAAATCATCTTGAAAAGTCACTTTAGCGCTCACCGACCAACTCCCCGTGCTGATCCAGAGCATTCGACTGGCGCGCGCTGGCGATTATCCTGAAGCGCGAATCACCCCGCGTCGCTCATGAATCACTCTTAACAAGATAACACCCGCGGCGCGCCATCCAACCGGCAATTTTTGTACGCTAGCGAATGTCTGTGGATACGCGCTCCCTCGCCGCGCGAATTGGCGAAGCCATTGTCGCTGAAACTGAAATATGCGTGGGCGCGTCGCCGCGCGTGCGGCGATAATGCGCAATAAACGCGGATTCTGTCGCGGATAAAATCGGCGGAGACGCCAAAAATCTTCGAACCTGTGGCCCATGCGCCACATCGACGGGGATTTGACAAACGCGCCCCGGGCGCGCAATCGGAAACCGGCGAGCGTCGCGCGCCCTGTCGCCCGCCCGCCATTTCCTCGGTTGGAGCGCCGCCAATGACCCATTTGTCAACCGCGTCAGCGAACGCGCCCAAGACTGTCTACGCTGCGGAAAACGCCTCTGCGCGCATCGATCCTCGCTATGACCTCGCCGCGCTTGTGACGGCCCGCGAGAGCGAGCGCTTTTCGCTGCATACGAAACACCTCAATGAAATGTGGGTGCGCGTTCTCAAGACGATTGGCTACGACGTTGGCTTCACGCGGGGTCTAGGGCCTTATCTGTGGGACCGAAAAGGCGAGCGCTATCTCGATCTCCTCAGCGGCTGGGGCGTCTTCGCGGTCGGACGCAACCATCCCGCCGTGCGCGATGCGCTCGTCAGCGTACTCGACGGCGAACTCGCCAATCTCGTGCAACTTGACGTTTCAGTTCTGGCCGGCGTTCTCGCCGAGAAATTGCTCGCCTACGCGCCTTGGCTGGAAAAGGTCTTTTTCGCCAATTCGGGCGCCGAGTCGATTGAAGCGGCGATCAAATTTGCGCGCGCGGCGACAGGTCGCCCCGGCATTTTGCATTGCGCGCATTCCTTTCACGGCTTGACCTATGGTTCGCTGTCGATGAATGGCGACGAAATCTTCAAGAAGGGTTTTGGGCCGCTTTTACCAGATGCCCATGAGGTCGCTTTCGACGATCTCGACGCGCTCGAACGCGCGTTGGCGCGGCGAGACGTGGCCGCCTTCTTCGTCGAGCCGATCCAGGGCAAGGGCGTCAACATTCCGCAAGAGGGCTATCTCCTCGGCGCGCAGGCGCTCTGCCGCAAATATGGAACGCTGTTCGTCGCCGACGAAATTCAGACGGGCGTGGGCCGGACGGGCCGGTTCTTCGCCATCGATCACTACCCGGGCGTCGAACCGGATATGATTGTGGTCGCAAAGGCGCTGTCGGGCGGTCATGTGCCGGTCGGAGCGTTGCTCGCGCGCAAATGGATCTTCGATAAGGTCTTCGACCGCATGGATCGCGCCGTCGTGCACGGCTCGACGTTCAGCAAGAACGATCTCGCCATGGCGGCCGGCGTCGCGACTCTGGACGTGCTGAAGAACGAGCGTGTCATCGAGAACGCGGCCAAGACGGGCGACCGTCTGCTCGCATCCTTCCAACGAATGGCCGCCGGCTACGAGCTTGTCGCCGACGTGCGCGGCAAGGGCCTCATGATCGGCGTCGAATTCGGGCCGCCGAAATCGTTCAAACTGAAGGCCGCTTGGAATCTCCTGGAAACGGTGAATTCAGGCCTGTTCTGCCAACTCATCTCCATCCCGCTGTTTCGCGATCATAAAGTGTTGACGCAAGTGGCCGGACACGGCAATCACACGATTAAGCTGCTGCCGCCGCTCACGATTTCCGATGAAGATTGCGATTGGATCGAGCAATCCTTCGACGCCGTCATCGCAGACGCGCATAAGGCGCCTTCCGCCGTCTGGTCGCTCGGCAAGACTCTGGCGGAACATGCGATCAAGGCGCGAATGAGCGGCTGACCGCTATCGCCCCGAAGCTCTGGCGAGCGCGCGCAGAGCCGCTCATGCGGCGGGCGATGGCTGCTTCTCGACCTCGCGCGAATAGTCTTCGATCAGCGCGCGCGACAGCTCGCCTGGCGTAAAGCGATAGACGCCGATTTCCGAAACCGGCGTCACTTCCGCGCCAGTGCCGCAGATGATGCACTCCGAAAATGACGCCAGTTCCTCAGGCATGATCCGGCGCTCGATGACTTCAACGCCGCGTCTTCTCGCGAGGTCGATCACCGTGCGCCTGGTGATGCCGTCCAGGAAACAGTCGGCGATCGGCGTATGCAGCGCGCCATCCTGAACAAAGAAGACATTGGCGCCGGTGCATTCGGCGACTCGGCCGAGCCAATCGTACATCAGCGCGTCGGCAAAGCCGCGGCGCTCCGCGCGGTGCTTCGAAATGGTGCAGATCATATAAAGCCCCGCCGCCTTCGCCATCGAGGGCGCGGTCAGCGGGTCGGGCCGACGATATTCGGCAATGTCGAGCTTGATGCCTTTCATCTTGGTCTCGACATCAAACATGCTCGGCCAATCCCAGACGGCGATTGCGACGTTGATCGTCGAATTCTGCGCCGCGACGGCCATCATTTCGCTGCCCCGCCAAGCGACCGGGCGCACGTAACAATTCGACAGCCCATTGGCTTTGACAGTCTCATGTTTTGCGGCGTCGAGCTGCTCTACGCTGTAGGGAAGCTCGAAATCGAGAATCCGGGCTGAGTTCTGGAATCGCTCCGAATGTTCGCGCGATTTGAAGATCGAACCGCCGTAGGCGCGCTCGCCTTCAAAAACGCAGGACGCGTAATGCAGCCCGTGCGAGAGCACGTGAAGCTTCGCTTCGCGCCACGGGACGAGCGCGCCGTTATACCAAATGAATCCGTCGCGCTGATCGAAGGGCGGAAGCGACATGGCGAACTCCGGAAAGACGCGAACGAAAGGCCAAACAAGGCGCTGGCAACGCTTGGTCAGCACTAGCTATCGGTCAGATTTATGTCAATATAGTTGACGTAAATAGCTCACGCCAACGTCAGGCGATAAATAGCGTGGATGAACTCTTAGCGCGAAAAATACCCGAGCCGAATTCGGTCGGCGCCGGGAGCGCAGCCGCACATGCGGCGGCGGTCACGAGCGACGGCGACGCGCTCGAGCTCGTGGAGCTATTTTTTTTCGCCTACCGCGATTTCGTGGGAGACGCCGACCGGCTGCTGGAGAATTACGGGTTCGGACGGGCGCATCACCGCGTTCTCCATTTCGTCAACCGTCGCCCTGGCCTGACCATCGCCGCCCTGCTGGAAATATTGAGAATCACTAAGCAGAGCCTCAACCGCGTGCTGAAACAACTTCTTGAGGCGGGCTTCGTTGACGCGCGCGCCGGCGTCGTCGACCGCCGCCAGCGCCTTCTCTATCCGACGCCTAAGGGCGCGACGCTGGCGCGGGATCTCTCGGCGCTGCAATCGGCGCGCTTCCTGAAAGTCATGGACGAGCTGCCGCCGGCGTCACGCGGCGCCGCCTCCGAATTCCTGTTCGCGATGATCGACTCCGGCGAGCGTGAGCGGGTTCGAGCGCATCTTGCATGCGCGAAAATCGCCGGCGCCGCAACATGACGGTTTTTCCGCGCCGCGCCGCGCCGAATGCGAAAGCGGCGCATATCCTCGTCGTCGATGACGATCAACGCATTCGCACCCTGCTGTCGCGATATTTGATGAACGAAGGCTATTTCGTCAGCGCAGCAGCCGACGCGAGGGAGGCGAGCCTTAGAATGCGCGACATCGCCTTCGATCTGATCGTGCTGGATGTCATGATGCCGGGCGAAAGCGGCACCGCCTTCGCGGCGAGGCTGCGCAAGAGCCCTGAACCGCTGCGCTCCGCGCCCATCCTGATGCTTACGGCGCTTACCGAGACGGCGGACCGCGTCGAAGGGCTTGAAGCCGGAGTGGACGACTATCTCGCCAAGCCTTTCGATCCTCGGGAATTGTCGCTGCGCATCGCGAGCATCTTGCGCCGCGCGCGGCGCGCGGATCTCGCGGGACCCAAACGCTTCGGCAATTTCATCTTCGATCCATCGCGAGGCGAATTGCTCCACAACGGCGCGCCGGTCCGGCTCACGACGCGCGAGCGCGATCTGTTGGGGGCGCTGGCCGAGAGCGGCGGCGCCATTGTCTCGCGCCAAACTTTGGCGCACCGTGACCCCGCACGAAGCGCAAGCGAGCGCAGCGTCGATGTGGAGATCGCCCGATTGAGGCGCAAGATCGAGACCGAGCCGAATGCGCAGCGCTATCTTCAGACCGTGCGCGGCCACGGCTATCGCCTGCTCGTCGACCCGCTGCGCGCTAACCGCTGAAATGCTAGAGTCGTCACGATGACCGTCGTCTTACCGGAAGTTCTCTCCGCGCCCCGCAACTTGTGGCGGCGCTTCGCCAACTGGCTGCATGACCGCATGCCGAAGGGGCTTTACGCCCGCGCGCTGCTGATCGTGATCCTGCCGGTCGTGCTCCTCCAGTCCGCCGTAGCCTATGTCTTCATGGAGCGGCATTGGGAGGTCGTGACCTACAGTCTTTCCGCGGGGATGGCCCGGCAGGTGGCGACGCTCGTCGATATTTACCAGACGTTCCCGGACGATCCGGATCACGCGCAACTACGCCGCATCGCCGCCTTCGACCTCAACATGGAGATCGCGGTTCTCCCCAAGCAGAGCCTGCCTGGGCCGGCGCCAAAGTCGTCTTTGTTCTCGCTGCTGGACAAGGCGCTCACGAAGGAGCTCTCGCGCAAACTTAAGCAGCCCTTCTGGATCAACACCGCGCTTCCCGGCAGCCTGATTGAAATTCGCGTCGCGCTCAACGACGCCACGTTGAGAATGCTCGCCACGCGCACGCACGCCTATGCCTCGAATTCCTATATTTTCTTCATGTGGATGGCGATCGCCTCGGTCATTATCCTCGTCATCGCGACGTCGTTCTTGCGCAATCAGATCAGGCCGATCCTGCGGCTCGCCCGCGCCGCCGAGGAGTTCGGCAAGGGCCGCAATGTCGAATTCAGTCCGCGCGGCGCGCGTGAGGTGCGCCAGGCCGGCGCCGCCTTTCTCGACATGAAGCGGCGTTTCGAGCGGGCGATCGAGCAGCGCATGACGATGCTCAATGGCGTTTCGCATGATCTGCGAACCATCATCACGCGTTTCAAGCTTTCGCTCGCGCTGATGAGCGACTCGCATGAAGCCGTGGAAATGCGCAAGGATGTGGACGAGATGGAGCGCATGGTCGAGGCCTATCTCGCCTTTGCGCGCGGCGACGGCGACGAAACGTCCTCGCCCACCGATATCGCCGCCATCCTCGACGAACTGAAGGCGGACACTGTAAAGCGCGGCCTCGCGGCGTCGGTAAAGATCGAGGGCGATCCGAATATCGTCGCCCGGCCGGCGGCGATCAAGCGGCTGCTCGCCAACCTCGTCGGCAACGCGCAGCGCTACGGCAAGCGGATCGAACTGTCAGTGATCAACGACGGCGCAATGATAAACGTGCATATCGACGACGACGGGCCCGGCATCCCAGTTGAGCGCCGCGAGGACGCTTTCCGGCCATTCTACCGACTCGACGAATCTCGCAGCCAGAACGACGGAAACTCGGGTCTTGGCCTCGCCATCGCTCGCGACATCGCCCGCGGCCATGGGGGCGACATCACGCTCGATCGCAGTCCGCTCGGCGGCTTGCGCGCGACGGCCAGTCTGCCGCTATAAGGCAGCCGCGCCGATCACGCGCGCGCGTGGGGATAGCCGCTGTCGTCGTCGTAATCGCGCCCGCGCCGCGTTCGCCCGCCGAACAGGCTTTGCGCGAAGGAATAAAAGGGTCGCGTCAGCCTTGCGAAGTCCTCCGCCCGATCGACGTAGCGCTCCCCGCGCGTGAGTTCGCGATCGAGCGTCGACAGCGCGTCATGAATATCGCCTGCGAACCAATCCTCGAGCACGCGGCTCCAGGCTAACGCGAGCCCCTGCAGTTTGAGCGAGCCGACCGGGCCCTCGCTGTCGATGTCCGCCGCCTCCAGCATGAAACGCATCGAGTTCACGGTTTCGCGGTTGAGCGCAGCGGCGGTGAGCGGATCGCGCGCCGCCCAGCGGCCGACGCTCGCCAACGCCTCACGATGGGGTCCGAGCGAGTCGAGCCGACGACGCAAAACATCGTAGAGCCGCTCGCGCGCGGGTTCGTGCGAGGCTTCTTTGGGCGTCGCGTCAAGAACCTCTCGGTCGATGCGCCGAGAGAACGCCCCCATGATCGCGCCCTTCGATGGGAAGAGTTCGCGCAGATCGGCAAGCGAGATGCCGGCCTCATGGGCGATATCGGTGAGCGTCACGTCGCTGAACTCGCGCCGCGTGGCGAGCCGAAGCGTTGCATCGATCACTCGGTCGCGGGAGCCGCCGCTAGTCATGTCTGTCTCCAGGTCCGAAGGAATTTTCTAGGCATATTCTATTGTCGCGGGGCGGCGGGACAAGGCGCGCGTCATCTCAACCGGAAAGTTCCCCTGCCCGGCGCTTCGCCGCAGCTACGGCGCGGCGCATCAGCGCGGCGAGTCCGTCCGGCGCCTCGAGAACCTCGAGCGCCGCAGCGGTCGTGCCGCCTGGCGACGTCACCCGCCGGCGCAATTCGTCAGGGCCTGTCTCTGGCTGTCGGCGCATCAGTTCGCCGGCGCCTTCGACCGTCGCGCGGGCGAGCCGCGCCGCGAGAGCGGCCGGCAGCCCGGCTTCGGCGCCGGCGGCGGCGAGGCATTCGGCGAAATAGAAGACATAGGCGGGACCCGATCCGGAAACCGCCGTCACGACGTCGATGAGCGCTTCGTCATCAACCCATTCGACGCCGCCGACACTGCCAAGCAGCGCGTCGGAGAGCGCGCGTTGAGCGGCGCTCGTCGCCGGGCTGGCGAAGGCGCCGGTCACCCCGCGCCCGATCGCCGCCGGCGTATTTGGCATCGCGCGCACCACGGCTTGCGTCGGCAGGCGCGCGGCGACGTCCGCGGTGCGCTTGCCGGCGAGGATCGATACGACGACGGTCTTTCCCGTCATGAAAGGAACCGCGGACGCGGCGCCCGACTCGAGCGCCTGCGGCTTAACGGCGAGAACCACGGCGTCGCATGGAGCAGCCGCGCCGTTCAGCGCGTAGCCCTGCGCGGCGCATAAATCCTGCAGCCGCTGAGAGGGCTGCGGCTCGACGATTGACACGGCGCCCAGCAGATTCTGCGCGGCCCAGCCTTCCAGCAACGCGAGTCCCATGTTTCCCGCGCCGATCAGGGCGACCGACTTTCCGCGCAGCCCCGCGTCGGTCACGCCTCGCCTTTCGTTTCGAAATTGGCGGTGGCGAGCGCTTCCTTGGCGTTCTTTCCGGCCCAGAGCACAAATTGAAAGGCTTGATAATGCCGCTCACATGCCTGCAGCGCGTTATCGAGCAGGGCCGCGCATTGCGTCGCCGAGGGTTGCGCGCCTCCCGTCAAGATGAGCCCATGGCGGTGCATCGCCACGCCCTCCTTGGGCCAGAAGTCGAAATGCCCGATCCACATCTGCTCGTTGATCGCATTGACGAGCGTCATCAGTTCACCGCGCCTACGCTCGGGCGCCTTGAGATCGAAGGCGCAACTGACGTGCAGGGTTTCGAGCTGCGGAAGCCAAGTAAAAGCGACGTGATATTCCGTCCAAGCTCCGGCGACGGAAATGGAAATCTCGTCTTCATCGTCTCGATCGAAGGACCAATCATTGTTGGCCGCCAGTTGCTCCACAACATCCACCGGATGTTCAGCGCGTTCCGTTTCTATTTCCGTTGCGATCAGCATGTGCCAACCTTTTTCTCAATGTCAGCATAACGCGGCGACTAAAAGACAGGCGACGATGCGTCGTGGAGCTTTGCGTGAGCGCGCCTCCTTTTCAAGCGATTGATTCGAAGTCGAATCATCTCTTAGGATCACTATACTCCACACAAGAACTATGACGCCAAAAAAGCGATCGTCAGCCCTGTTCATGGCCGGAGACTGCGGGATTCGCCTATCGCCGTCCATGGCGCAGCAGCCCTCTTCCACAGCCGCGCACGCTAAAAAAAAGCTCTGGATAAAAGCGACGAGGCCGTCGCGGTGAATCCGGCTCCAGCCTGACCACAAAAAAGCCTCGTCCGCGCTATGGCGGGCGAGGCTTGCATTATTTGATGCGTTGCTTGCGCTAGCGCGTCATCATGACCGGCGACCCGACGCTCACGCGATCGTAAAGGTCGGAAACGTCCTCGTTCAACATTCGGATGCAGCCGTAGGAGGCGGCCGTGCCGATGGACGCGCGCATCCTCTGCGTCGTGCCGTGGATGGCCACTTCGCCGCTGCTAAGCGTCAAAGCGCGCACGCCCATGGGGTTGCGCGGCGAGCCGCCACGAATGAAATTCGGCAGTTCCGGGTGGTCGGCTTTCACGACCGCTGGCGGAACCCAGTCGGGATTGACATATTTTCCCTCGATGGACGTCTCGCCCGACCATTCTTTTCCACGCTTGGGAACGGCGACGGGATAGCTGATGGCGACTCCGGTGTCGACGACGTAGAACAGCCTGCGCTGGCCGGCGCTGATTACGACGGTGCCGGGAGCGACGTGGGGAGAGAAAGAGACGATGTTGCGCGCGTTCGCGTCCGGCGGAAGCGCGGCGATGCTAATTCCCGCGACTGTGGCCATCAAGACCGCCCGAAGCGTTCCGATTGGCTTGACGTTGCGGGATCGACGCAAAAAAGCAAACAGATTACGCATGACTCTACACCCTACGTGTTGAAGCCCCGACGGCGACTTCTCGAATGGCAGTCTAACTTTCGCCATGATCCTGTCGAAACGTTTCGCATCTTCAGGTTATGCCTTAACCTTAAGATAAGTTGGGATGTTGTATCTTCGCGACCGCTTCGCTTCAGATCATCGCTTCAAGATTGCGCCATCCTTTCGTCGAAATTCATGCGCTTCGCGCACTTGCAGAGTAACTGGCGCGGGCGCGGTAATAAGGCATGAGCGAGACAGCCGGACCGCCAAAGATTTTTGATCGCCCGCTGCTACGCCGGCGCTTGCGCCGCGCTGCGATGAGCGAGGCGCCCGATTTCCTCATGACGCGCGTCGCCGACGATCTGCTCGATCGCCTGCTGACGGTGAAGCGCGAATTTCCACGCTCGCTCGATCTCGGTTCGCCGAGCGCGCATTTCTCGCAGGCCGTCGTGGCGAGCGGCCGCGCGCCGCCGTTGCGCGCGAGCGGCTATGCCGGCGACGTCATCATTGACGAAGAAGCGCCGCCCTTCGCGCCGGGCTCATTTGATCTGATCGTCTCAGGCATGGCCCTGCAGTGGGTGAACGATCTACCGGGCGTGCTGGCGCAAGCGAGACGCATGCTTGCGCCGGACGGACTCTTCCTCGCCTGCCTTGCCGGCGGCGCCAGTCTTGTCGAGCTTCGCGCCGCGCTCGCGCAGGCCGAAGAGGAAATCACCGGCGGCGCGAGTCCTCGGGTTTCGCCTTTCGTCGATGTGCGCGACATCGGCGGTCTGCTGCAGCGCGCCGGCTTCGCCCTGCCCGTCGCCGACGTCGACAGCTTCACGCTGCGCTATGATTCGATGTTCGCGCTGATGGGCGATCTGCGCGCCATGGGCGCCGCCAACGTCCTCGTGAAGCGGGCGCGTAAACCATTGCGGCGGGATGTCGTGGCGCGCGCTGCGCAAATCTACGCCGAGCGCTTCTGCGACGCCGACGGACGCGTGCGCGCGAGCTTCGAGATCGTCTGGGCGTCGGGCTGGGCGCCGCATGAGAGTCAGCAGAAGCCGGCGAAGCCCGGCTCGGCCGCCATGCGGCTCGCAGACGCGATCAAATCTCCGCGCGAGAGCGACGCCTGAACGAGAGCGCTTCCCCCCTCGCATGGATCCAGTACTCTAAGGCGCGACCTCCACCTCCAGGCTGCGCGTTTGAACCGGCGCGGGCTCCCAGGGACGCTGATAGACGAAGACGATCTTAGCCTGTCCAGGTTTGAGCGCGCGGATTTTCCAGTGGCGCACGCTGGGGCTGCCGACCATGCGCCGCCGACCGCCGCCGCGGCCGCCATCCGATATCGCCAGGATGTCGAGATCACGGCTCGCGGCCTGATCGATGCGCCAGGAATAGCCCGTCGTCACATTCTCCTGCAGCGAAAAGACCGCGCTGCCGCCCGGCGCGAGCTTTATGACCTCACCGGCTTGCGCCGGGAGCGCGATGAAAAAGTTAAGCAGCAAAAGGCGCGACAGCAGACGCTTCATGAATTTTCCTTTGCCGCATTGGCGAACCGTCGTGAAGCTGCGGCGCCCTCCGCTTCCATGTCTCGTAGCCTAATATACGCCCGGAATGAGCCGCGCCGTTCGGGCGCGATAGGCCTCATAGGCCGCGCCGAACTCCGCGTTCAACAGGCGTTCCTCGGCGTTCATCCGGGCGACGAGCGGCGGAATATTCGCCACCGCCAGAAGAACGCCGACCGCCGTGTTGAACGCCAACCCCCAGCCGAGCGCCGAAATCAGCAAGCCAAGATAGCTCGGATGCCTGATCCGGCTGTAGATCCCAATGGTCACGAGTTCATGGCCGGGTTGAATGGCGACGAGGCCGCTGAAGCGGCGCCCGAGCACGGCGACCGGCCACAGCCGCAACGCGCCTCCCGCCGCGAGCAGCGCGACGCCGAGCCAGCGCACGGCGTCGCCGTCCAACGGCCATAGTCCCTGCCGATCGGCCCAGGCGGGCAGATAGGCGCCGAGAAGCCCGATGACGAAAAAAGCCGGGATGACCCATCGATTGCCCCGGTCCTCCCGCAGGCCCGAGCTGAGATTGCCGCCGACAAAGAGCGATGCCGCTCCTAGCGCGATTGTGACGACGACCAGCGCCGTCCGCGCCGGATTGGCGAAATAGGCATCGAGCCCGCCGGCGCCGGCAATCGCCAGCGCGAGATAAAGGCCGATGGACAGCGCCACGGCGAGGACGCGGATCAGCAATGAGCGAAACATTGAAAATCGCGCTCCGGCCTGATCGTCCACCCCTGAGCAACCGCACGCAGAGACGATGACCCGCAACTTACTTGCGATGTTTGGAATTCGCTTGGCTGCGCGTGGCGAACCAGACTGACTTTACCTGGCCAGGACATTTTCCGCATGTCACGCGACCTTTTGGGCTGACGTAAGCGCACAGCCCGCGCGCAAGGCACGCGTCTGTCGTGACGGGACGTGCGCTCGCCGCGGAGGAGAACATGCCGCCGCCGATGCAGGCGACGATCGCCAGGATACGAAGATTTGGCATAACAACAACCTCTTCAAATTAAAGGGATCGAACGTCACGCTAAATAGCGTGCCCCGCAATTTGGGGAAGATTGCATATTCCTCGCGAGCCATGATCATCCATTCACGTCTTTGCATACTAAAATTTCATCATGGTCGCTCGTGCGAACAACGCGAGCTGCACGCTACGCGGAAAACATGCGCCCTATTTTCTCCCGGTCAAAAAAAAGGCTTCCACGGCGCCCTTGCCCTTAATTTCGAGGCTGTCGCGCGGCTCCAAAATGAAGTCTCTGCCCAGATGCTCATAGGTCGACCGCGAAACCTGGATGCGGCCTGGCAGGCTGTTTGACTCCAGCCGGCTCGCGACGTTCACCGCATCGCCCCAGATATCGTAAACGAACTTGTGCGCGCCGATCACGCCCGCGACGACGTCGCCGGAGTTCATGCCCATCCTGATCTCAAGCGGCGTCGGCAATGTTTCGTTGAGAATTTCCAGGGTTTCGGCCATGGCCAACGCCATGTCCGCGACGGCGTGCGCGTGATCGTCCCGATTGCCGAAGAGCCCACAGGCGACCATATACGCGTCGCCAATCGTCTTGATCTTCTCGACGCCAAATTTGAGCGCGAGCCCGTCAAACGCCGCGAAAACCCGTCCCAATACGCCGACAAGTTCGGGGGCCGACAGCCTGGAGGAGAGTTCGGTGAAGCCGACGAAATCCGCAAACAGAATCGTGACGTCGGTGACATGATCCGCGATGACCGTTTCGCCGCTCTTCAGCCGCGCGATAATCGGCGCCGGAAGAATATTGAGGAGAAGCTGCTCGGAGCGCTCTTTTTCAATGCGCAACGCTTCGAGCGCCTCGCGCTCTCGGTCCCGTAGATGCTTTTTCTCCAGTGACGATCCCAGGCGCGCGCGAAGAAGCACCGGATCGAAAGGTTTCGCGAGATAATCATCGGCGCCCGCTTGGATGCATCTGACGACCGAGTCGATCTCGTTCAACGCCGATATCACGATAACGGGAATGTCTCTCAAGGCGGGATCCGACTTGAGGATCGAAAGAACATCGAAGCCGCTGATATCGGGCATCAGCAGATCGAGTAAAATGAGATCAAAGGGCGCCTGCTTCAACATTTCCAGCGAACACGACCCATTTTCAGCCAGCGCGACAGAGTGGCCCTGTCGTTCCAGACGGCGCTTCAGGAGTTCGCGATTAGACGCGTTGTCGTCGACCACGAGGATGTGGCTCGGCTGTGCGGCGACACCGTCGGCTTCGTTTTCTGAGATCGGCTGGACAGAGGCGACGAAGCGATGCGCGACCATGGCGGAGACGTGTTTCGCGCCGACCTCGGCGGTCTTCGCCGGCGCCTCGGTTTCGGGGAGGGAAAAACTCACCAGGCCGTCGATCCGCTCAAGCAGGC
This sequence comes from Methylocystis sp., assembly GCA_036560365.1. Taxonomy (GTDB): domain Bacteria; phylum Pseudomonadota; class Alphaproteobacteria; order Rhizobiales; family Beijerinckiaceae; genus Methylocystis. The sequence continues at coordinate 13,057 of DATBRI010000023.1, read as the reverse complement.
GGGACGCCTCCTCTAGAAGTCGATTGAGGTCCGAGACCAGCGCCCCCGCGTCGACGACGCCCGCAGCGTCTTCGCTCAGCATCTCGCCATATCCCTTTATGGCGTTGATGGGCGTGCGCAGATCGTGCCGCAAGACGCGACGATAATCCTCGGAATCCTCGCTTGATCCTGGCGTCGGCTCGCGGGACCGACTGACGAGCGACGCGATGAAATCAATCAGCGAACGGGCGGCGGCGTGGATTTTCTCAAGGTCGTCACGAAATTCCCCGTGACCAATCCGTTCGGCCTCGTCCAGCAAAATTTCGGCATAGCCCGCAATCGCCTCTGCAGGCGCGCTCAGCTCCTGCTGCACATAAGCAAGCAGCGCGCGATCGCTCCTATCGGCGGACAGCCGGAGGTCATGCGACGTCATCTCATTTTCCCAGAAAGCCGGAATGCGCCAACGCCCGCCTCCAAGATGCGTGAGTCGTATCGCTCACAAATATTCCAACCGGTGCGGTCGCCAGCGTTCGCTCTGCGACGACGGCTACCCGAACGCGCCCGCGTATCGCTCGAGACGGGGCTCCGAGACGACAATCGCTCAGACGATGCTAAGCGCCAGATTCAATCAGCGCCGTGATCTTGCCCAGAAGCCGCGTGATCTCGACAGGTTTCGTGTCATAATCGTCGCAGCCCGCTTCGATCGCCTTCTCTCGGTCTCCCGCCATTGCATGGGCTGTGAGGGCGATCACCGGAATTTTGCGCGTCGCTTCATTTTCTCTGACCCGGCGGGCCGCCTCCCAGCCATCGATGACCGGCAGGCTCATGTCCATCAGGATGAGATCGGGCGATTCGGCTGAAGCCATCTCGACGCCCTGTTGGCCGTCGATGGCGATCACGACTTCATAGCCATTGCGCCTGAGGCGCCGCGACAGCATATCCCGGTTCATCTCATTATCTTCGACAAGCAAAATCTTCACCACCGACCCTGTCTCCGATGTCAATGCGCTTGGACGGCGTCCGCCGCGCTGGGATTGAGGCACTGACGCATAATCGTCGCCAGCTCCTCGAGATAGTCATGGTCCTTCGTGATGATGTCGGCCCTGAATTCTTTCAGCTTGCAAATATCCTCTTCGCTGAGATCTTTCGCCGTGACGATGATGACCGGCAAATGGTCATAGGCGCGCCGCTTACGCAATTCTCTCAAGAAACCGAACCCATCGAGTTTCGGCATCATCAGGTCGAGAAGGATCAGATCCGGCGCGGGGTTTTCAGCGATCCAGTCGAGCCCATCCCGCCCGTTGATCGCGGCTTCGGCCGTGTAGCCGGCGCCCGAAACGCTGCGGCACAGAAGCTCGCGCGTCGCCTGGTCGTCCTCGATGATGAGCACCGTCGTTTCGCTCGAAACCCCGCAATATTGCGTCATCAGCGCGGTCAGCCGCTGGCGGTCGATGGGCTTTGTCAAAAGCTCCGCCGCCCCGAGCGGAATCGCCAGAGCGCGCTCGTTGAGAATCGTCACCATGATGACGGGGATGTTCCGCAGCGCGTCATCCTCCTTGAGCTGCCTGAGCACGCTCCAGCCGTCGAGCTGGGGCATCATGACATCGAGCGTGATCGCATTCGGCCTGTGTTGCCTCGCCAGGGCCAGCGCTTCCAGCCCATTACGGGCGGCGATGACGTGATAGCCCTTGTTCTCCAAAGTTCGCGTGAGCAGGTCGCGCGCGGTCGCGTCGTCATCGACGACTAGGACCGTCAGGAGAGGTCGGGAGGACGTCGGCTCCGCCCGTTTTTTCGTCGCGAGGGGCCCCTGCCGGTCCGGAAGCCTGATCGTGAACGTCGCGCCTGCGCCCAGCGCGCTATCAACGGAGATATCGCCGCCGAGCGCCGCGCAAAAATGCTTGGTGATCGCCAGCCCCAGCCCCGTCCCGCCAAAGCGCTTCGTGGTCGAGGCGTCCGCTTGGGTGAAGGCCTGGAACAGGCGGGCAAGCTGCTCCTGCGTCATGCCGAGCCCCGTGTCGGACACGCGGAAAACCACGGAAGCGTCGGCGTCCCGCTCGACGGTCAGGGTGACTTTTCCCTCGCTCGTGAACTTGTTTGCGTTGCTCATGAGATTGAGCAGGCATTGCTTGACCTTCGTTTCGTCGGACAGAAAGCCGCCAACGTCATCCGGGCAGCAGAGCTCAAGCGCATTGCCGTTCTTGTCGGCAAGGGGCTGAACGATCGAAAGGACCTCTTTCACGAGAGGCCTGATCTCCACTCTCTCGATGAAGACGTCCATCTTTCCGGCTTCGATCTTGGAAAGATCGAGAATATCGTTGATCAGGCCAAGCAGGTGCCGGCCCGCGCTCTCGATCCTCTTCAGGTCCTCGATCGGCTCTGGATCGCCATTGTCGAGCGCGTTCTCCTGAAGCATTTCGCTATAACCGATGATGGCGTTGAGCGGCGTTCGCAGCTCATGGCTCATGTTCGCCAGAAAGGCGCTTTTTGTCTTGCTGGCTTCTTCGGCCGCCACGCGCGCGACGGACAATTCCTCGTTCGCGAGCTGAAGTTCGCGCGTGCGCGATCGGATCTTGTCCTCCATGGAGTCGTAAAGTCCGCGGAGCTCCACGGTCATAGAGCGGATCGCCGTCAGCAGGAGCCCCGTTTCGTCACGGCTGCCGATTTCGAAATTTGCGTCGAGGTCCCCCGCGGCGACCCTCTCGGCGACGCTGACCGCGGTCTTGATGGGCTTGGTGATCGTGCGCGCGACGCCCATGGCCAGCGCGATGATCGGCGGAATCATGAAGAACAGCAGCCAGAGCGTCGCGTCCTTCTGCGCACTCGTGAGCGCGAAAGCCTCCTTAGTGCTCTCCTGGACGACCATGCCCCAACGAAACGAGGGAACGTAGGTCCACGAGGCGACGACAGGCCTGTTCTCGCGGTCGTCGAAGAGCCCCGAGCCGTGGACGCCGGCGAGCGCCCGAGCGAGCGCAGGAAAAGCGCCGCCATCGAGCGGCGCCCTGATGCTGAAAGGCTTGGAAGCGTCGTGCCGCAGCGGATTGACGACGACCATTTGGCCCTGATCCAGGCGGGCGGCGACGAGCACCTCTCCGGTCTCGCCGAGACCCGTATAGTCATTGATGAGGCTGTAAAGCTCCTGGTTATCGAGCTGGAAAACGACGACGCCAATCACGACGCCGTTTTCCAGAACAGGCCCGGCAATAAAGGCGGCAGGCTCTTTCAGTCCCGGATAGACCTGAAACGCCGAGATTTCGGCCTGCAGCAATGTGCGCGCCCGATTGATCGTGTCCGAAAGCTCCGTTCCCTTGAGCGGTTCGCCGCGCGAATTGGGGTTGAAAAGGGCGGTGTCCGATTGCGCGAAAAGCGTGAAGCCTTCCGGCGAGACAATCGCGCAGCTGACATAGTTGAACGTGTCGGAAAGACGCTTGAGAGTCGGGCCGTGTTTCGCGACGGCTTGGCGATAGGATTCCGAGTCTCTCCCGCTGGTCCTTATGGCTTCGGAAAATTCCCGGGTGGCCTCGCCTATTGAAGCGCTGTGCATCAAAGACTCGACGCTTCTGATCTTTTCAAGAGTCAGCGTCTCCAGCTGCTCCACTTTCTTCTTGGCGACAACCTGCAACGACGTCTGAATCGCCTGCTCGAGCGACTCTCGCGAAATATCGTAGGTTCGCCAAGCAAGGAGGCCGCAGGAGACGATATTGATCGCAAGGAACCAGAAGATGATCTTGGCGCCGATGGAGCGTCGGAGGAAATCGAGCCTGGGAATCTTCATGGATCAATCCGCCTCTGTCGGATTCGCCCATGTGCCGCCCCATCTGTTGTACAAGGCGGTCAGAAATTCCTCCCACTCGGCTTTCGTGCGAGTCGGCGGATAGGGCACGGGGCGGATGGGGCGATCGATCGTCCAGACAAGCTCAATCCGGCCATCCGTCTGAATTTTACCGACAGAAAATGACCGCCACGTATGCTGCGTGTAGGGATCAACCGACACCAGACCTTCTGGCGCATCGAGGGTCTCGGTCAGCATGGTGCGTTTGACCCTCTGAACGTCGAAGGACTGCGCCTCCTCGACCGCCTTCGCCCATAAGATGACGCTGAAGTATGAGGTCGCAATAACGTCGCCCGCCACACGGTTGGCGCCATATCTTTCACGAAAGGCGCGAATGAACCGCTCGTTCTCCGGCGTCTTGATCGCCTCGAAATAGCTCCAGGCGCTGTAATGGCCTTGAAGACTGGCGATCGGTAGGCTGCGAAGCTCCTCCTCGCCGATGCTGACGGAGACAACCGGCAACTTGTCAGCGGAAAGCCCAGCGTCGGTCAGCGCCTGGTAGAACGCCTTGTTGGAATCGCCCACGACCGAACTGATGATAACGTCCGGCTGCGCCAGCTTGATTTTTTGGACCGCCTTGGAGACGTTGGAGCTTCCGAAGAAAATATAGTCTTCGCCCACAAGCTCCGCGCCAAGCGCACGTATCGTGTCCTTCATAATTTCGTTGATGCTGTGCGGCCAAACATAATCTGAGCCGATCAAATAGAATCTTTTGCCAATGTGATCGAGGCTCCATTTGATCGCCGGAATGACCTGCTGATTGGGCGCTGCGCCCGTGTAGATAATGTTGGGAGACTGTTCGAGTCCCTCATAGGCCATAGGATAAACCAATAGCTGACCATATTTTTCGATAATGGGCGCGACCGTCTTACGGCTTGCGGAGGTCCAGCATCCGAAGATCACGGATACGTTTTCCTGGGTGATCAGGCGCTCGGCCTCTTTCGCGAAGGTCGGCCAATCGGATTTGCCGTCCGCGATGATCGGCTGAATCTTGCGTCCCAGTAAGCCGCCCTTCGCGTTGATCTCCTCAATCGCGAGCAGCTCCGCGTCGACCATTGAATTCTCGCTGATCGCCATCGGCCCAGTGCGCGAATGCAGAATTCCGACCTTGATCGGCGCGCTTTCCGCTCCGAAAAGAAACATCGTCGCGCCGAAGACCGTCGCGGCGGCGATAGCGACCGCGATAAAGCCTTTCCATGCGTCGCGAACAGTCTCAAGGGCCATTGGCCATATCCTGGTTTCCGGTTTTGTTAAGATCGAAACTGGATGTCATTTTATTCGTTCGCCGCCCTGCCTTCCAGGCGGGCGATCTTGTTTCGGGTCGCGACCCCACCCCAGCGCCTCATGGCCGAAAGCCTGCCGAAAGACGAGAGGCCGCCTCATTCTCTGTGGCCAAATTGCTTTTAACTCAAGGACACAACTTGAGCGCGTGCAATAGGCGCCGTGAGCTGAGCCGAGATATCCAAGCCAGAGTTCACGCTCACACCGAAGATCAGAGCGCCAGCGCGCGGACAGATATCTGCTGAAAATATAAGCTTGTTCAGGCGAACTCGTTATGTACAGTTACTACATAACGGTTCGGCTTTCGGGATTGCAACTCGGAGAATCACACAAGATGGCGGTAATCAGTGCGCTTCGCGAGAACGTCGAGACGTTGCCAACCAGTCCACAAGGCGATGACGCCAAAGCCCCCAATCCTGTTCTTATTCACGTTCGATTCCGGCCAGATGGATCTATCGGACATATTACCGACCTTCCTGCCCATTTGAGCGCATATGAATGGTTCACATTGCTTTGCTCAGGAATGGGCGACAAATATCATGCGCACGCGGGAGGTAGGGGGTTCTTCAGAACTACACGGCGGGAGCTTGAGTCGATCGGCGCCCAGCCGCAGTGAGAGTTTCGTTAATCGCGCCGCCACGACGAGCTGGCGCGACTTCACATCGATGTTCGGGCGCGTCGCGCCGAGAGTCGTATGTACGGGCGGAAACCCGAAACAAGCGGGCCCGGCGGTTTTGCATCGGCGCCCGATTCCGCTAGCCACCCAAGCCTGAACTCATATTCTCTAAAAAGTTGAACTGGGATTCAAAATTTATTTGCTGAGAAACTGCCCAGACTGCGGAGACGAGCGGCGCGGCGGGCTCGGCATTGAGCGTGATTAGTCCAATCACGCGGTTCAATTCCGGCTTCAGCGGGACTGCCGTCAGCTCCTCGCGCAGTTCGAAAAGCGCGAGAAGGCTGTGCGGCATGATGCTGTAAATCTCTGCGCAGCGCACGTTCGAATAGAGCGCAAAAACCGAGTCCGTCTCAACGACGACACGAGGAGAAACGCCGGCGCGGCGGAACGCGGCGTCAATGATGCGCCTGTTCTGCATATTGCGGGTCAGCAAACACAAAGGCAGCGCTGCAGCGTCGCGCCAGCTCATCGACGAGCAATTGTTCAGAGAGGCCGCGTCGCGCGCGAGCAGCACATAACGCTCACGATAGAGAGACAGCACGCGAAATCTCTGCAGATTTTGCTCTTCGAGATAAGTAAGGCCGATATCAATTTCGAAATTTTCGAGTCGGCGGATAATTTCCTCGTTGCTGAGCGATTGAACTTGCTGAACAACGTCTGGGAACGCTCGCCAGTAAGGCCCGGTCAAAAGCGACATGATAGGCATTGCGGTCGGAATGGCGCCCATGCGCAGAGACCCCTTCAGCGTATCGCGCGAAAGCGCCGCCTCTTGCTTTAGACCCTCCCAGGCAGAAAGGGTCTGACGCGCCCAACCCAAAATGCGTTCGCCATCCTCGGTGACGCCAACGAATTTCTGTCCGCGTTCGACGATCGAGACGCCGAGCTCTTCCTCAAGATGACGTATGGCCGACGACAAGGCGGGCTGAGAAACGCAGCAGGCTTCCGCCGCACGCGCGAAATGCCGTTCGCGGGCGAGCGTAACCAGATATTCGAGTTGCCGAATGAACATCCTACCCGCCAGGCATCTGGGATTCTGTGTCGCCTGCTTGCTGTTGTAAATAGCGCGCGGGAAATCAACGCTTCGCGAGATCGGTTATGAGAACGGGATGTTGAAGAGCATGGCGCATCGCCAATCGCGAGATTGATTCTGGTTCTCCGGTCGATCTGTCTAAATCCTCGCTTGCCGATCAGTAGGTTTTATAGGGCAGGAATTTGCCGGACATTATGATCTTCACCCGGTCGCCGGCTGGATTGGGCTCGCGGGATATGTCCATTGAGAAATCGATCGCGCTCATGATTCCGTCGCCGAACTCCTCGTGGATGAGCTCCTTGATGGTCGAGCCGTACAGGTTGACCAGCTCATAAAAGCGATAGACGAGCGCATCCGTTGGAACGGCCGTCGGCGACGAACCCTTATAGGGCGGAGTGGCGAGCCATTTCTGCTCCTCTTCCGACAGGTCGAAGATCTCGGCGAGTTTCGCCGCCTGTGCTGGGGTAAACGTCATTTGACCAAGACAGCCTGCCGTGACCCATTCCTTGCTCAATCCGATTTTGAGGGCGATGTCCGCCCATTTCAGTCCACGACTGACTTTAGCGGCGACAATTTTCTCGGTAACGGCGAACCTGCGCATCGATACTTTGGTTCCTTTTTTTCGATCGCGACGCGCTGCCCGGGCCGCAAAAGGACGCGACGTAATCGCGCCCTTTTTTTGTTTCTTTGATGCGTTCAGCTGACTTTTTCGAACCGCGCCGCTTCCTCGGAACCGCCTGTGGCGTCGCCTTCGCTGTAGGAATGCGCGCCGACGCCGGCAAGCTTGCCGCCTTCAACGACGAGATATTCGTTGCGGATCGTACGACCCTCGAAGAAGCACTCGAGGATTTCGCGCACGCCAGCGGCATAACGGGTCTGAGCCGAAAGGCTCGTGCCGGAGATATGCGGCGTCATCGCCTGATACGGCATGCTGCGCCACGGATGATCCTTCGGCGCTGGCTGTGGGAACCAGACATCGCCCGCGTAACCGGCAATATGTCCGGAGTCGACGGCGCGAACCAGTGCGTCGCGGTCGACGAGCTTGCCGCGCGCCGTGTTGACGATATAGGCGCCGCGCTTGAAGAACTTGAGCGTCTTCTCGTTGACCATGTGTTCGGTCTCGGGATGCAGCGGGCAGTTCAGCGTCACTACGTCACAGACCTTTGCCAAGCTCTCGAGGGCGGAGTGATAGGTTAGGTTCAGCTCCTTCTCGACCGACTCCGGCAGGCGATGACGATCCATGTAATGCAGCCCCACGTCGAACGGCTTCAACAGGCGCAGGACACGCAGACCAATGCGGCCAGCGGCCACGGTGCCGACTTGCATCGCCTCAAGATCATAAGAACGTGATACGGCGTCAGCGATGTTCCAGCCCCCATTGACGATGATATTATGGGAAGGAATGAAATTTCGCACGAGCGCCAGGATCGACATCAGCACATGCTCGGCGACCGCGTTGCTGTTGCAGTATGTCACTTCGGCGACGGTGATATTGTTCTTGATCGCGGCCTGCAAATCGGTGTGATCGGAGCCAATGCCGGCGGTCACGATCATCTTAAGTCTTTTCGCCTTCGCAATCCGCTCGGCGGTCATATAGGCTGGCCAGAACGGCTGCGAAATGACGATCTCAGCGTCAGGCAGTTCCCGATCAAGCACACTGTCGGCCCCGTCCTTGCTGGAGGTGACGACGAGCTGATGGCCGTTAGACTCGAGATATTTGCGCAAGCCGAGTTCGCCGGAGACGCTGCCGAGCAATGTGCCGGGCTTGAAGTCGATCGCCTTCGGCGTCGGCAAGGTCTGGCCGTCTGGATAGATCTTCGGCTGCGGGACATCGTCTCGCGGATAAGTCTTTGGATAGCCGTCAATTGGATCGTCATAGAGCACGCAAACGATTTTAGCCATGGACCGGACCTCTCTGTAGATCGTTGCTTTTGTTAGTTTTGAAACGAGCGCCCGGTCAAGGATATCGTTATATATACGATATATATGCCGGCTTCGCCCGCGCCTTGTGAGGGTCTTGAGCGCCAAGGTCCAATCGCTTCCGCGGATGATCCGATAAATTTGGCTTATCGCGCGACGCGCTAAGTCGCATGAGGTTTGCGGCGGCCGTAGCCGATACAGCATGTCATTTCGGATGGACGCAGCGCGAAAGATCTGGAGAGATCATCGGCGGCGGCGAAAGCGCCAAGGCTTGGTATTAATTCGTCATCACGTAGGGCCGGTTGCAACAGCCGCTCGTTTTGGAGGCGCTCGTTTTGGAGGCGCTCGTCTAACAACTCGTCGTCGAAAACCTTACTTGGACGTCACATGGGCGCGCTTGGTAGGGCCAGGAAGTGACGAGCACATCTGCCCCAGCAGCGGCATAAGCAGCTGCGTTATCGGGAGTAATGCCGCCCGCAGCGGCAATAATCACCCGCGGAGAAGCATAGGCGACGGCGTGACGCAGCGCCGCGATTTCCCCGGGGACGAACTTCTCAGCCTGGATGACGTCGAAACCAGCAGAGACCGCCGCGAGCGCCTCTTCTCGGCTTGAAACTTCTATGATGAGTTTTTTCTCTGAAGCGGCGCGGGCTAAACGCGAAGCGAGGTCTGTCAGATGCTCCTCATCGACAAAGATGAGATGCTCGGGAAAGACCAGCACAGTCTCGGATAGGCCGAGACGATGCATAGCGGCGCCCCCGGCCTTGATTGCCGAAGCCGCGAAGCGGCTTCGTTCCTGGGACATTTTTTCTGGTGCAGGCGACCGAAACATTTGGCGCCGCACATTTTGCGACCTCGACGATCGTTCGGGTTGCGCTCGCAATGCCCGACCAGACCTCGATCAACGTCTGCGCGACCTTCCAACATCTAAAGAGGGCGGCCGCAGGTCCGTTCGCGGTCAGTATTGGCGCGCCGCTCAAGAGCCTATCGCCCGATTGCGCATGTGCGATGACCGCGCCGCCAGCGAGCCGGATCATGGCCTCGGCGTCTTCGATGACCGCCAAAACCATAGGATCTCTGGCAAAGAAAGACATCTTCCCCGCTATCGCGCCACACCCGATCAGCTCGGTCGTTAAGTCGCCATAAGGGATGTCTTCGTCCAGCAAGCGTTGAAGTTCGGCGTCAGCTACCGCTCTCATCTGGTCCATAAAGGTTTGGAAACCTAACGTATCACTTGGCTACTCGCCATGCCGATAGAGCGCTCGTCGAGAGCGGCCGTTTTGAACAGCGCATAAATCTCAGAACCGACCTTCAGAGCGAGATCTTCCAGAGCGCCCCTCGTAATGGCGGCGAGAAGTTGCCCGTCATCCCTTAGCTCAATGGCGATCGTCGCGATCGGCCCTTCAAATTGTATGTTCGCCACCCTCCCCCACAGGATGCTGCGCGCGCTAATCTCATGAGGAGGCGCGAGCGACAGTATGACATCGGTCGCTTTGACAACGACGCGCACCACGCTTCCGCAGGGCCCTGCCGAACCCGCGATCCAGATCGTGCCGGCGGAATGTTTTAGTTTCGTCAGCCCGTGTGCGAGACAACTTTCATCGACCGTAGCGCTCAGGACGGAAGAGCGATCGAAACGGTTCGCCGCAGGCGCATAATCGAGACGATTGAATGCCTCCGTGGGAGCGCCAACCGACTTCACTCGCCCCGCGTCAAGGATAACGACGCGAGAGGCTAACCGAACCACCTCTTCGACGGCATGAGTGACATAGATGATCGGCACGTCGAACTCGTCCCTGACACGTTCGATCAATGGCAGGATCTCAAGCTTGCGCTCCATATCGAGCGCCGCGAGGGGTTCATCCAGGAGAAGCAGCCTGGGGCAAGACAGCAAAGCGCGACCGATGGCGACGCGTTGTCTCTCGCCGCCCGACAAGCGCGTTGGCGAACGCGAAACGAGATTCGTAATTCCCAGGGTTTCAACAATGGCGTCGAAATTGATCCGCCGCTCGCCGCGAGGCGCAAACCAACGGCCGTATAACAAATTTTGCCTTACGCTCATGTGAGGGAAGAGATTGGAATCCTGAAAGACTAGTCCGATACGTCGGCGCGACACAGGAACGAAAACGCGCGCTTCAACGTCTACGAGCGACTCGCCGTCCAGCCTCACGTAACCGGCGTCCGGCCTCGTCAGTCCGGCGATGATGCTGAGCGTTAGCGATTTCCCTGATCCAGATTGCCCGAACAGCGCCGTTACGCCCGTGCCGTTTGCAAAAGCAACGTCGAGGGAGAACGACCCAACGTTTAACCTAACGTCGACCTCGATCATTCGACGTTCCCGAGACGTTTCTCCGCACGTCGCTGAACGATCTCGGACGCCATGAGCGCGAAGAGCGCGATGAATACCGAGACGATCGTCAGACGCATCGCGCTCTCGTCACCGCCTGGAACCTGCGTGTAACTGTAGATCGCCGCTGAAATCGTCTGGGTTTCTCCCGGAATGTTCGAGACGAACGTAATGGTCGCGCCGAATTCTCCCAGCGCCTTTGCAAAAGCGAGAATAGCTCCGACGATGATCCCTGGAACTGCGAGCGGCAGGTTGACTAAGAAGAACGTCCATAGCCAGTTCGCGCCGAGCGTCTCCGACGCCAACTCCAAACGCCGATCGATCGCCTCGAAGGACAACCGCATGGCGCGAACCATCAACGGAAACCCCATGACGGCGCAGGCGACCGCCGCGCCCGTCCAACGAAATGAGAAAACGATGCCAAGCTCTGCGAGATAAGGGCCGAATACGCCTTTGCGTCCCAGCAACATCAGCAGGACAAAGCCCGTAACGACCGGCGGCAGCACCAAGGGAAGGTGAACCAAGCCGTTGACGAGGGTCTTGCCCGGGAACTGGCGACGCGCAAGCGCGTAAGCCGTAACAATCCCAAAGGGCAGGCTGGCGAGAGTCGCCACCGTCGCGATCCGCAAGGAGAGCCGTATCGCCGTCCATTCAGCGGCGGACAGTTCGAAAAGGGCGACAGAAGGAAGTTCCATCAATGCGGCGTCCTTTTTGCGACCTCGACATCACGTTGTGAACCGTCACGTTCTATCGAACTTCGGATCCGCCGCATCGGAATGCGCTGGATGATCATGTAATTGCGGGAGTCTTCAGGAAATACGCCGACGCCAACCATCGATACGAAAGCGCCGGCAGGCGTTGATTAACGCGTACGCCACCCGTTGCTCCCGGCATGCAGCGTGGTGGCCGCAAACGCGCGACGAACTAAGGCGCTATATATTGGCGGAACAGAGAGGCTTTGGCTAGTCCGGTTTTTTGGGCGAGACCACCGCCTTTAACCGGCAGCATCGCTCAAGACGATCGCACAAGACCTTGGGCTTGCGATTGGAGCCCAAGGGAGAAATTAAACGCTGCGGAGGAGATGAGCCGCCAAGTGTCCCTGAACGGCTCTTCCTGGATCAGAACACAGCGACCATCACGTCGGAAGACTTGATCACGGCCTTCACCTTTACGCCTGGCTTCAGGCCCAGTTCGTCCACCGATTCATTGGTTATGGACGCGGTGATGGTCTCGCCGCTGACATCGATCAGAACGTGGGAGGTAGTGACGCCCTTCTTGATTTCTTTAACCGTGCCGTCGATGACATTTCGAGCTGAGATCTTCATTTCTTTCTCCGAATATTGCCAATTAGAGCCTTGTCGTAGCGAACTGGCCTACGCCAATCTTGAGGGTAGCCGTCCGCTGCAAGTGACGTAGTGCGAAGGCCCCCTCTCCTGCAATATGCGAAAACAATGTATTTTTGTCGCCCATTCGAAGTTGGGCGAATTCAAAGATACATTTGACGCAAATTGCCATGGAAGAAGCGCCGGGTCGCTTACAAAGCATGAATTCAGCTAGCCGCGGAATTCCGTTCACTGCAATTTATCCAGCGAGGGCTGGGTCTGACTTGTCTATTTGTTGTCGACCAGACTCAATAGATCGAAGTGACGGTTGACGCCGGCGTGGACGAGATTGCCATTGAACCGCGTCGAGCTTGTCGCGCCATAAGCGTAAAAGCCCGTGGACTGCGCCGCGTAATTGAACCCTTGAGCGGCCCCGAGATCGTAGCGAAGATAGTCGACCTTGACGCTCCACTCGGGCGTGAACATCCATTCAGCGCCGCCGCCCGCCGTCCAGCCGATGAGACTGTCCTGATAGACCGGATTGACGAGGGTCTGGTTCGTGCCGCCGATGCGGCGGGTGAAGATCGCGGCGTTGGAGGTAACGCCGCCATAGGCCATGCCCCCCGTGCCGTAAAAGGCAAGCGTCGGCGTGACGAGATACCCTAACCGGCCG
>DATBRI010000022.1:0-5349 GCA_036560365.1 Methylocystis sp. | reverse complement strand
GCCGCGCGTCTGCATGAGGAGATCATCCTCGTTACCGCCGCCTGGACAGAGGCCGGACGCGGGACCAAGCCGCTCCGCCCCTTTGGAACAATTCGCGAAGAGGCCACGCTGGAGCAACTCGATAAGGCTTTTGCGAATCCGAGCGAACCGGCTCTTCAAATTATCGAGCGTATCCGGCAATGGGCCGCTCAGGATGCAACAGATCTGGAGGTGGAGCTGCGCCGCCGCGCGGAAGCGCAAAAGGCAGAGGCGATCAAGGATCTGATCGCGCTCGGAGAGGCGGAGGCCAAGTCGCTTCAACGCCTTCTGGAAGATCAGCGCGCACGTATCGCGAAGGCCGACGCCGCGCCCGAAGATACACAACTTTCCCTTTTCCCGGATGCAGAAGCGGAGCAATATCGCCGGGATCGACGCCGCTGGAAGGGGAAGCTCGAAAAATTGACCATCGACATTGCCCAGGAGCCGGAGCGCGTGCGCCAAAGCTATTCCGTCGTCGCAGATCGCTTGGAAACCATCGGCCTCGTCTATCTCTGGCCGGAGAGTAATTGATCCATGGCCTCTTTTGACATGAATGAGGAATGGCTTGGCCATGTCCAGCCGGTGGGTCTCGTCGTCGCTCCCGCGGTGCTCGCGCGTCATGGCCTGAATCCAGAAACGCAAACCCGCGGCGACACGGAAGCGGCGCGTGAGCTGATCTCGGCGAAGGACGACGGCGCAGGCGACTCTCGGGCGCTGAGAAATCCCTGGGCCTTCTTTCAAGAGATATTCGGCTGGCGCGCCGCCCGTGTGGCCGGCGCCCCGGGAGGGCCGGCCCTGCCGGACGACCTCTCGCTCAAGGTCGAGGAAAGCGACACCGAGATCGCGCCACATTGGGCCGTGGCGGCCCCCAACGGCGGCTGGCAAATCCTCGTTCGGATCGAGGCCGCGGGCGTCGAGCCGGACACGCGCGGCGCCATTGAAGGTTGGGAGGCGACGCCGCACCAAAGGCTGGAGCGCCTGCTGCGGGAAAAGGAAATCCCGATCGGCCTGCTGATCACCGACGAAGAGCTTCGCTTCGTCTACGCGCCGCGCGGGGAAACCAGCGGCTGGATGTCGTTCCCTCTGCGCTCTCTCGGCGAAGTCGGCGGGCGGCCGATGCTCGGCGGCCTGAAACTTCTTCTTTCGTCCTTCCGGCTGCACAATGACGCATCGGGGCGGCGCCTGCCTGCCTTGTTGAAGGAAAGCCGCGACGCTCAGGCGGAAGTTTCGATCAAACTCGCCTCGCAAGTGCTGGGGGCGCTGCATGAGCTGTTGCGCGGCCTTCACGCCGCCGACGCCGCCCGAATCGAGGTGCTGGCGGCGAGCCGACGGGAGCATCTTTACGACGGCCTGCTCACCGTCCTTCTGCGGCTCGTATTCCTGCTCTATGCCGAGGATCGCGACCTCATACCCTCGCGCAAGGACGCCGCCGCGCGCGCCTTTTACGATCAGGGCTATGGCGTCCGAACGCTCTATGCGCGCCTGCTCGACGATAAGGCGCATTATCCCGATACGATGGACGAGCGGCGCGGCGCATGGCCTCGTCTGCTCGCGCTGTTCCGGCTCGTGCATCAGGGCGACAGCAGCGGCGCCTGGATCAGAGGTCGCGGCGGCAAGCTTTTCGACACAAAGGCCTTCCCCTTTGTTCAGGGACAGACTGAGGCGTCCGACCCGCCGGCGCCCGCGCCGGTGTCCGACGGCTGCATTCTGCGCATTCTCGATCTCCTACTGAACCTCGGTGGGGAAAAACTCTCCTACCGCACGCTCGATGTCGAACAAATCGGCAGCGTCTATGAAACCGTGATGGGCTTCACCATCGAGACGCGGCCCGGCCCGGCGCTGGCGATCCGCGCCGGCAAGAACGACCGCACCCCGGTCTTCATCGATGTCGCTGCGCTGGCAGCGAAGAAAGGCGGGGAGAGGGCAAAGTTCCTCAAGGAGGAAGCCGGGCGCAATTCGCTGAGCGACAAGCTGGGCAAAGCGCTTGCGGCGGCGGGCGATGAAGCCGCCATGATCGAGGCGCTGCGGGCCATCGTCGACGAGCGCGGCTCGCCCGGCGGCGCCGTCTCTCCGTCGGGAACGCCCTTGTTGCAACCGACGGACGAACGCCGGCGCACGGGCAGTCATTATACCCCGCGCTCCCTAACCGCGCCCATCGTTCAGCATGCGTTGGAGCCGGCCTTCGAGCGGCTAGGGCCGGACGCAAAGCCCGATGACGTGCTGGCGCTGAAAGTTTGTGACCCCGCTATGGGCTCCGGCGCTTTTTTGGTGGAGGCATGCCGCGCGCTGGGCGAGCGTCTGGTCAAAGCCTGGACGCGCTGGCCCGACACGCGGCCGAAAGTCCCCGATGACGAGGACGACCAGCTTCACGCCAGGCGTCTCGTCGCGCAACGCTGCCTTTACGGCGTCGACAAGAACCCTCGCGCGGTCGATCTCGCCAAATTGTCGCTGTGGCTGGCGACGCTGGCACGCGATCATGAGTTCACATTTCTGGATCACGCGCTGAAATGCGGCGACTCGCTCGTGGGCCTAACGAACGCGCAGATTGCGGGAGCGAATTGGGACGAGAAAAAGCCCGGCCTGCCGCTGTTCCGGCAA
Source organism: Methylocystis sp. (assembly GCA_036560365.1). Classification (GTDB taxonomy): domain Bacteria; phylum Pseudomonadota; class Alphaproteobacteria; order Rhizobiales; family Beijerinckiaceae; genus Methylocystis. The sequence goes on along the minus strand of DATBRI010000022.1, from coordinate 2,733 downwards.
TTGGTGCAGAGCCGCGTGGCCGAGGCGCTGAAGGCGCGCGCGGAAATTCAGGCGGCGCCGGACGACACCATGCGCGCCATTCAGGAGGCGCGGCACCGTGCTTTGGAAGGGCGGCTGGCGCCCATCCGCACCATGGGCGACGCGGTGATGTCGGCCTTCTTCGCCGCCGACAAAGCGAAGGCGAGGGAGAAGGAGCGCGCCAGGATCGAGAGCTATCTGACCGGCTCTCTCGAAGCGCAAATGGAAAAGCTGGAGGCGGCGGCGGCGGCGCTGTCAGAGGGCGCGCATCCCATTTCGCCCTTTCATTGGCAAATCGAATTCCCCGAGGTTTTTGCGCGAGAGAATAGCGGATTCGACGCGATCGTCGGCAATCCGCCTTTCGCCGGCAAGAACACGACCATCGCCGGCAACCGTAGGAATTTCCTGCCCTGGCTGCAAACGCTGCATGAAGGCGCGCATGGCAACGCCGATCTTGTCGCGCATTTTTATCGCCGCGCTTTTGGTCTCCTGCGGGACGCTGGAGTGTTTGGCCTGATCGCAACCAACACCATCGGCCAGGGCGATACGCGCGCGTCGGGGTTGACGGCGATCCTGGGGAAGGGAGGCACAATTCTTCGCGCCACGCGGCGACTGAAATGGCCCGGCGAGGCAGCGGTAGTGGTGAGCGTTGTTCATATTGTGAAGAGCGAGGCCCGTTCGCCGATGCTAGATGGCCGACGGGTTTGGCGCGTCTCGGCCTATTTGGTTGAAGGCGCGTTAGATGCATCACCGGCAGCGCTCGCCACAAACGAAGGAATCGCCTTCAGCGCATCATTCTTGCTCGGTATGGGTTTCACCTTCGACGATACGGCTGCCGCGAAAGGCGATGCGGAAAGCATCGCAACGATGCACGCGTTGATCGAAAAGGACCCGAACAACGCAGAACGCATTTTCCCATATATAGGTGGCGAGGAGGTCAACACTGATCCGCGCCATGCCCACCATCGCTTTGCTATAGACTTCTTTGACCGCCCTCTGCGACGCGTTCCCGGAATGAGTGCGTGGAGTGCAATGGACGAATTCGAGAGGGCGCGATGTCGAGTTGATGGTCTTGTCCCCAGCGATTATCCGGATGAAGTCGCGGAGGACTGGCCTGATTTAATTGAAATAGTTCGACGGCGGGTGAAGCCACATCGCGACAAACAAACACGGCCAGCGCTTAAGATTCGTTGGTGGCAATACGCAGAAAAGAGGCCTGGCCTTTACGCGGCAATTGCAACGCTACCACATGTATTTGTCATGAGTCGGATTTCGCCACATTTAGCCTTCACACGGGTTCGAGCCGGCATGATTTATTCGATCGAGTGCAATGTGTTTGCATTTTCGAAGTTTGCACCGTTTTCTAACCTCCAATCCCGCGTCCACGAACTATGGGCGCGCTTCTTTGCGTCGACGCTCGAAGATCGACTACGCTACACTCCGTCAGACTGCTTCCGCACCTTCCCTTTCCCCGAAAACTTCGAAACCGATCCCACCCTCGAAGCCGCAGGTGAGGCCTATCACGCCTTCCGCGCCCAATTGATGATCGGCCGCAGCGAAGGTCTCACCAAGACCTACAATCGCTTCCACACCGCCCACGAAAACGCGCCCGACATCGCCCGCCTGCGCGAGCTTCACGCGCAAATGGACGAAGCCGTGCTGCGCGCCTATGGCTGGGACGATCTCGCCGACCGCGCCGCGCCGCAATTCATCGAGCAGGAAGCCGACGAAGGCAAAACGCCCAAAACCCGCTTCGACTGGCCGGCGGAGTTCAAGGACGAAGTCCTCGCCCGCCTCCTCGCCCTCAACGCCAAACGCCAAGCCGAGGAAGTCGCGGCGGGGCTGGTTGCGGTGACGGATGACGACGAAGAAGAAACCGAAGAGGCCAACGCCTGATGACAACCGCCCCGTCCGCACCCGCCGCCAGCGCCGCCCAAATCCGGGGGCGGCTCGTCGATACGCTCCGCCGCGATCTCATCGGCCCAGGCCCCGATGACGCCGACCTCTTCGACGAGCGGCTCGACGTTAAGGAGAACCCTTCGCGCTGGTATCTCGCCGGCTATCTGGCGCCCGCTCCAGATGGAGACGGAGAAGAGGCCGAAGGGCTGGAGGATCCTGGCGATCCGCTCTTTGGCGAGGACGAAGGCGCCGATCCCGAAACGGGTGGCGGACGCGCCGCCGACGATACGCCGGAAGATCAGCCGTCGTCGCGAAAGATTCGAACGCCGTCCTCTTGCGGATTGACCGTCATGGTCGATGCGTCGGTGCGCGAGATCGAGGTGACAGTGAGCTGGGGCGATTACGTGACCGTTCCGCCCTTGCCGGAAGAGGTCTTCCTCAATGAGAAGACGCAGTTCGATCCCGCCTATCGCAATGTGCAATGGCAGCGCATGCCGGGCAAGGAGACGCTTCGCTTAAACGTGCCGGAAGACGGTCGCGGCCTACCAATGATTGTGCCCAACTCCGCCGGGCGGCAGCGCCCCGGCGGCGCACTGGTGCTGGAAGCCCATGCGCGGCCCTACACAATCCAGCAACCCGACGGAAGCACGCTGCATCTTCGCGCCATTACCATCTTGGTTGTGAACCGCCGCAAAGGCACGATCCGCCGCTTCAACGATGTCACTTTTGCCTTCCAGATCCAACTCGAAGTTCACTGCCCCTTGGGCTTGCATCCGCGCGGCGATCTAACCGGCTACGGCTCGAAAGACCCCGACG
>DATBRI010000021.1:0-29447 GCA_036560365.1 Methylocystis sp. | reverse complement strand
GCTCATCCAGACAGGAAAGCTGCCGCCCTTCTCCCACACGCCGTCGAGCAGCGCGCTCTGCTCCAGCGCCGTCACATCGGCGCGGCCGAACTCGCGATGATGTCCGGCTTCGACCCTGCCGCCGAGCTGGGTCGCCATCGTCTGCTCGCCGTAGCAGATGCCGAGCACCGGCACGCCGGACTCGAAGATGCTTTGCGGCGCCCGGGGAGAGCCCTCGTCCGTGACCGAGCACGGCCCGCCCGAGAGGATCACCGCCTTGGGGCGGATCTCGGCGAAAGCGCGCTCGGAGTTCTGGAACGGCGCGATCTCGCAATAGACGCCCGCCTCGCGCACGCGCCGTGCGATGAGCTGCGTCACCTGCGAGCCAAAATCGACGATCAGCACCTTGTCGTGGCGCTCGGCGATGTCGTGATGAAAAGGGTCGGCGGCGGTGGTCATGGTCATGGTCAAACCTGATTGGAACCGCAGTTCACCGCAACGTCATGACCGGGCTTGGCCCGGCCATCCATGTGAAGGCGGCGCGGCGTGAACGCCCGCGACAAGCGCGGGCATGACGCGGGTTGGAGCGCTCGGACTGGTCTTACTCAGCGCTTCGCCAAGACACAAACGTAAAACCCATCCGTGCCGCTCGTCGCCGGCGACAGGCGAATGCCGGGTCCGTGTGGCGAGGCGAAGCGGGCGAGGTCGGGGAGGCCTGCGCCTTGCGCAATTTCAGCGGCTGAACGCGCCGCGAAATCGGGATTGGCCGCGAGAAAGGCCGCGATCTGGTCTTCGTTTTCCTCGCGCAGCGTCGAACAGGTGACGTAAGCGAGCCGACCGCCGGGCTTCACGAAGCGGACGGCCATCGCCAACAATTCGCGCTGCTCCTTCAATCTTCGCTCAAGCCCGCCGGGCGCGAGCCGCCATTTGGCGTCGGGGTGGCGCCGCCAGGCGCCGACTCCCGTGCAGGGTGCATCGATCAGCACGAGGTCGCAGCGCGATTCAAGGTCGGCGAGCACGTCGACCTTGCCGCGCGGCGCTCGCACCTGAATGTTGCGAGCCCCGGCGCGCTCCAGCCGCTCATGGATCGGCATGAGCCGCCGCCCGTCCGAGTCATGGGCGTAGATCTGGCCGCGGTTATGCATCTGCGCCGCGAGCGCCAGCGCCTTGCCGCCGCCGCCGGCGCAAAGATCGAGAACCTGCTCGCCCGGCCCGGCGGCGCAGAGCAGCGCCGCGAGCTGCGAGGCCTCGTCCTGCGGCTCGACGAGCCCCTTCACATAGGCGGTCTCAGCCGTCAGCGCCGGACCCCGCCCCTGCCCCGCCTCGATGCGCAAGCCGATCGGCGACAGCGGCGTCGGCGCGGGAGACAGATGCGCGAGCTTTTCGAGCGCCTGCTCGCGCGAACATTTCAGAATATTGGCGCGCAGATCGACAGGCGCGCGAGCGGCGAGCGCCGCGCCTTCTTCGGCCGCGCGGCCGCCGAACGCCGCCTCGAAATGCGACGCCAGCCATTCCGGATAGTCGCCGCGCACATGATCCGGCGCGGCGTTGAGCGAGGCCGTCTCCAGCCGCTGGCGCTCTTCATCGGACAGCGGCGCCGGCGCATGGCCCGCGCCGGAACAGAGCGCCGCGATCGCCTCGGCGTCCAGGCCGCGCGCCTCGCGCAGCGCGCCCAGCATGATCGCGCGCGGATCGTCCGCGCCCATGACATAGGCGGCGGACGCGCGCTTCCGCAGCGCGTCGAAGACGAGGCTGGCGATGGCGGCCCGATCCTTCGAGCCCGCGAAACGATGCCCCAGTCCCCAGTCCTTTAAGGCCTCTGCGGCGGGTCGGCGGCGCTTTGTAAGATCGTCCAGCGCTTCGATCGCGGCCGAGATATGTGCGGCGGGAGTCATCGGCGCGCCAGCGCGCCAGCGCGCGCCGGACATAATTTGGTCGCCAAAGCGACGGTCCTGCGCAAGCGCCGCGAAGATGCGCGCCACCACGAGAAATGCGAACGAAACTGATGCGACGCCTTCATCTGATCCTTGCTTCACTCATCGCGTTGTCGCTCGCCTCCTGCGCGACGCAGCCCCCGCCGCCGCCGGACTATCCGCCGCCGCCAAGGCGCAAGCTCGACGCCAAAACCCAGCTAGAGACCGGCCGGACGTATTAAGCGCCGACGTCAATCGAACTTTCCGGCTGCGCGATGCGTCGCATGGATGCGGCGGATCGTGCCCGTCGCTGAGCGATAGACGATCGTCTCGGTGTCGATCGACGTCTTGCCGAGCGATACGCCGGCGACGAGCGGCCCGGCGGTGACTCCGGTGACGCAGACGACGACGTCGCCGGCCGCCATGTCGCCGACCGAGAATTTGCGGCGTGGATCGAGCAGGCCCAAACGCTGCGCCTGCGCGATCTGATCCCGAGTCTCGAGCGCTAGGCGCCCCTGCATCTGGCCGCCAGCGCAACGCAGAACGCAGGCGGCGAGCACGCCTTCCGAAGCCCCGCCGCGGCCAAGATACATGTCGACGCCGGTTTCCGACGGATGTGTCGTGAGAATGATCGTCGCCACGTCGCCGTCCGTGATGAGGCGCACGCAGGCGCCGGCGTTGCGGCAGGCGCGGATGAGTTCGGCGTGGCGTGGCCGGTCGAGTATGCTCACCGTGATTTCGCTCGCGCGCACGCCTTTGGCGATCGCCAGCGCTCTGATGTTGTCGCCGGGATCACGATCGAGATCGACCGTGCCCTCGGGATAGCCCGGACCGATGGCGATCTTGTCCATGTAAACGTCGGGCGCATGCAGGAGAGACCCAGCCGGCGCCATGGCGACGACGGCGATCGACCCTGGCATGTCCTTGGCGCAAAGCGTCGAGCCCTCCAGCGCCGCGACGCCAAGATCGACGCGGGGACCTACGCCAGCGCCGATCTCTTCGCCAACGTAGAGCATCGGCGCGCCGTCCTCGGCTCCCTCGCCGATAACGATGCGCCCGCGCACGGGAAGCCGCGACAATTCCTCACGCATGACCTCCGCCGCAGCGAGGTCGGCGGCCATTTCGTCGCCGCGCCCCCGGAATCTTGCGGCCGCGACCGCGGCGCGCTCTGACGCGCGCGCCAGCTCCAACGTCAGGTAGCGGTCGATCTGCGACACATCGGTTTCAGGCTGTTGCGTCATGTCGCGCTACTCGCGCTCGATGCGGATGACCTGCGCGCGCGAAACGATGACGCCGTCCTGATAGATCAGGTCGAGCGCCTCGCGCACGAGATGTTCGCTCGTCGCATGGGTGATGAGGATGACGTCGACGATCTCCCCCGGCGCGCCGCGCGCGCCGCGCTGCACGATGCTTTCGAGCGATATGCGGCGTTCCGCCATCCGCGTCGCGATCTTGGCGAAGGCGCCGGCGACGTCGCGCACGGACATGCGGATGTAGTAGCCGCCTTCGTGCCGTTGCATCGGCGTGCGTTTAAGTTCCGCGAGCTTCGCTGTCGGCAGACCGAATGGCGCCGAACGCACGCCCTTGGCGATGTCGGCGATGTCGGCGACGACCGCCGAGGCCGTCGCGTCGCCGCCGGCGCCCGGCCCGACAAGCGTCAGCTCATGCACCGCGTCGGCGTCGATGGTGACGGCGTTCAGGACGCCCATCACCTGAGCGATGGCGGAGTTCTTGCTGACCATCGTCGGATGGACTCGCTGCTCGACGCCATCAGCGGTGCGCTGCGCGACGCCAAGCAGCTTGATGCGGTAGCCAAGTTCAGCCGCCGCGTCGATGTCGGCAAGCGTCACGCGCTCAATCCCCTCGATATCGATGGCGCTGGCGGCGATGCGCGTGCCAAACGCCAGCGAGGTGAGGATCGCAAGCTTGTGGGCGGTGTCAAAACCGCCGATGTCGAAGGTCGGATCGGCCTCGGCGTAGCCGAGCTTTTGCGCCTCCTCCAAGCATTGCTCGAAAGACAGCTGCTCCTGCTCCATGCGCGACAGGATGTAATTGCAGGTGCCGTTGAGAATGCCGTAGACGCGCTCGATCGAATTGCCAGCGAGCCCTTCGCGCAGCGTTTTGACGATCGGAATGCCGCCCGCGACGGACGCCTCGAAAGCCAGCGCCACATGTTTTTCCTCGGCAAGCGCCGAGAGATGCAGGCCGTGAGACGCGAGCAGCGCCTTATTGGCGGTGACGACCGGCTTGCCATGCGCGAGCGCCGTTTCAACGCTAGCCCTCGCGGGTCCTTCCGAGCCGCCGATCAATTCGACGAAAAGATCGATCGCGGGCGAAGACGCGAGTTTGACCGGATCAGGAAAGAACTCGGCGCCAGAAAGGTCGGCGCCCCGGTCCTTCGTCACGTCGCGCGCTGAAACGCCCGTCACGACGATGCGTCGCCCGGTGCGGGCCGTCAGCGCATCGGCTTGGCGGCGGAGCAGGCGCGCCACAGCCGCGCCGACGGTGCCGAGCCCCGCGATGCCGACGCGCATAATCTCCGACATTGCAACCTTTCCGGGAAAAAAACGGTGGGCGATGAACGCCCAGAGACGTAACGCCTTGTGCCCGATTTGGCGCTTTCAATCAAGAAACAGCCGAAGGCCGCGAGATCATTGCGCGTTGGATTCCTTGTCACCCAGCCGAAGTCGTAGAGGCCGGCATTTCGTCCGCGACGCGCGTCCCGGTCGCGCGGCCGGGAGCGCTTTCGATCACATGGGTCATGTGATCGATAAGGAATCGCTCCAATCGGAGCGGGCTCCCACTGAAAAAGTCGGTCAACCTTTTCGGAACCTGCTCTAATGCGGCACGTTTGACCAGATCTTGCGCTTGGTGAAATAGAGCAGCCCAACGAAGACGAGCAGGAAAGCAACCACGCCCAGCCCGACCCGTTTGCGGGATTCAAGATGCGGCTCGGCGACCCACATCATGAACGCCGCGACGTCCTTGGCGTATTGGTCGATCGTCTGCGGGGCGCCGTCGTCGTAAGTCACCACGCCCTCCGAGAGCGGCGGCGGCATGCCGATGCGCCGGCCCGGCATGTAGGGATCATAGAACTGCCCTTCCGGCATTTTCACGTCGGGCGGCGGGTCCTCATATCCTTCCATGAGCGAAGCGATATAATCGACGCCGTGCTCCTGGTATGAAAAACCCGGCAAAGCGTCGAACAGGAAGAGCGGAAATCCCCGCGAATAGCCGCGCGCCTTGGCCAGAACCGACATGTCCGGCGGATAATTGCCGGCCAGCGCGGCGCGCGCCGCCTGTTCATTGGCGAAAGGCGGCGGAAAGCGGTCGCTTGGACGTCCCGGCCGATCGAAATATTCGCCGGCCTGGTTCGGTCCGTCCTTGACCTTGTAGCTCGCGGCGAGCGCTTCGACCTCTTTTTCAGAAAACTCCGGCCCGCCGGGCTGCGAAAGATTGCGGAAGGCGAGCATTTTGATCGAATGGCACGAGGAGCAAACCTCCTTGTAAACCTTGAATCCTCTGCGCAACTGCGCCTTGTCGTAGCGGCCGAAGGCGCCGGCGAAGCTCCAATCAAAGCGCTTGGGCTTCTGCTCATGTCGCTCGCTCTCGTGACGCGCTTCCTTTTCCGCGGCCTCAGGCGCGGCGACCTGATCGGTCGCGGACGGCGGCGCTTCCTGCGTCCAGGCTGGGCCGACCAGGGCCAGCGTCGCGGCCAACGCGAAGGAAGCGAGCGAAGGGCGTTTCATCGAGGACTGCCGTTGGGTGGATTTTGCGCGCGCCTCAGACATGGGAGGTTTCCCTTCGCATGATCGAAGCGTCGATGGATTCAGGCACCGTCTCCGGCTTCTCCACTTTGCCGATGATTGGCAAAATGACGAGGAAATGCAGGAAATAATAGGCCGAGAGTAGCCGGGCGAACCAAAGATAGGCGCCTTCGGCGGGCTGCGCCCCGAGATAGCCGAGCCCGATGCACACCGCGACAAAGACCCAGAACTCCTTGCGAAACAGCGGACGATATACGGCCGATTTCACCTTCGACGTGTCGAGCCACGGCAGCGCCGCGGTGATCAAAATCGATGCAAAGAGCGCTATGACGCCGATCAGCTTGTTCGGGATTGCGCGAAGGATCGCATAGAACGGCAGGAAGTACCACTCCGGCACGATATGCGGCGGCGTGACGAGCGGATTGGCTTCAATGTAATTGTCCGGATGGCCAAGGTAATTCGGCACGAAAAACGTCAGCCAGGCGTAGACGACGAGAAACGCCACGATCCCGACTGAGTCCTTCAAGGTCGCGTGCGGCGTGAAAGGAACCGTGTCCCTTTTCACGTCCTTCACCTCGACGCCGGACGGATTGTTCTGGCCCGTCACATGCAGCGCCCAAACGTGAAGCGCGACGATGGCGACGATGATGAACGGCACCAGATAGTGCAATGCGTAGAAGCGGTTGAGCGTCGCATTGTCGACGGAATAGCCGCCGAGCAGCCAGGTTGTGATTGCGGTTCCAACGACGGGAATGGCGGAGAAGAGATTGGTGATGACGGTCGCCGCCCAGAACGACATCTGCCCCCAAGGCAAGACATAGCCCAGGAATCCCGTGGCCATCATCAGCATGAAGATCACGACGCCGAGAATCCACAGGACCTCGCGCGGGTCCTTGTAGGAGCCGTAATACATGCCGCGGAAGATGTGGAGGTAGACGGCAAGGAAGAACATCGACGCGCCATTGGCGTGCGCGTAGCGCAACGCCGTTCCCCAATTCACGTCGCGCATGATCTTTTCGACGGAGTCGAAAGCGAGCGTCGTTTCCGGGGTGTAATGCATCGCAAGGACGACGCCCGTTGCAATCTGCGCGACGAGCATGAAACTCAAAATCGCGCCAAACACCCACATGTAGTTCAGGTTTTTCGGCGTCGGATAGGAGACGAAGGAATCATGCATGAAGCTCAAAATCGGCAGCCGACGCTCCAACCAGCGAGCGAAGCCGCTCTTGGGCGTGTATTGGGAATGTCCTTCCATGGGCTTGGTGCTCTCGGAATCTGGCGCGGGAAAATTGAAAGGCGCTTGGCCTTGGCTTAGCCGATCTTAATCTTGTTTTCGGCGATGAAGGCGTAAGGCGGCACCTCCAGATTCGTCGGCGCCGGGCCGCTGCGAATCCTCCCCGAGAGGTCGTAGACCGAGCCGTGGCAGGGACAGAACCAGCCGTTATACTCGCCTTCCTTGCCCGTCGGGATGCAGCCGAGATGCGTGCAGACGCCAATGATGACGAGCCACTGAGGCTTTTGAACGCGTTTTGAATCCGGCTCTGGATCAGGCAGCACGGACAAAGCAACGTCCTCCGCGGCCTTGATTTCGGCCGGCGTCCGGTGGCGCACGAACACCGGCTTGCCGCGCCATTTCACGGTGACAATCTGGCCTTCTGGAACCGATGAAAGATCGACTTCCGTGGACGCCAACGCGAGAGTTGACGCGTCCGGGTTCATCTGGGCGATCAGCGGCCAGACCATGCCGGCCGCGGCGCCTACTGCGGCGGCGCCCGTCGCGATATAGAGAATGTCCCGCCGGCTTGGCTCCGCCGGTCTTGCGGCGGTGTCTTTGCTTGTCACGCTCGAACCTCTCCCAACGCTCTCAAGTCTTCGCAGCCGAGGCGACGGCTGCGCCCAAGACGATCGTTCCACGTTCTGCCGCTTCCGGCCAATCGCTGCGGCGCGCCACACCATGGCAATGCCGAGGCTGCGGCGGGGGCGGAGGTGATATGTGACGCGAATCCCCGCCGCTGTCCACAAGCCGACATAGGGAAATTTGGGTATTCACCCCGCCGCACAAGACTGTTGCCGATATTCGCGGCGATTTGCCGCAAATTCGCATCTCCTCCTACTTGAACGGACATGACTTCCCTTACGCTAGCCCTGTACCAGCCGGACATTCCTCAGAACGCCGGCGCCATGCTGCGCACATGCGCGTGCCTCGGCGTCTCCGCGGCGATCATCGGGCCGGCCGGATTTCCCACAAGCGACCGCGACTTTCGCCGCGCCGGCATGGACTATCTGGATCACGTGACGATTGACCGACACGCATCGTTCGCGGCCTTTCAAGCTTGGCGGGCGGCGTCCCGCCAAGCAGGCGAGAGCCGCCGGCTGCTGCTGCTGTCGACGCGGGCGACGACGTCCTATCTCGACTGCGACTATCGCGAAGGCGACATTCTGCTCGTCGGCCGGGAGTCCGCAGGCGCGCCCGAAGAGGTGCACGCGGCCGCCGATCTGACGCTCCGCATTCCCCTGTGCGGCGGCATGCGCTCGCTGAACGTCGGCGTCGCCGCGGCGATCGTCATGAGCGAGGCGCTTCGACAGTTGCGCGCCCGTTGACCGGGTGCGACGGCGCACAGCGCGTTGCGCAAAAGCGCTCTTAATTCGAGATCGTTGCTTCTTTTAACGCGATCTTAACGAATTTTGGGAGGGCGATATGAGCCATCAGGCAATTCGCGTCTCGTTAATACTTTGGCAGCGGCTGCTGAAATCTCTCAACGCGGCCATGTTCACGGGAATGCTCTGCGTAGGCCTTTACGCCCTCGTGACCAACTTCGCCGAAGCGCGCGGCGCTGTCGCCAAGGTCTTTGTCAAACTCACACAGATTCAAAGTTTCGAAGGCTTCAACGTGAAGGCCGCCTTCGCCGTGGATCAGATCGCCGCGTCGACGCCGATCTATCAATCCCTGCCCCCGGAAATGAGGGGAATGCTGCCCGATGACATTCTGTCGCTCCGCGCAAACTGGGTGGAGCGTATTCTCTATGTCGGCGATCAAGGCAAGCTGTGCGACTTCGCGTCGGCCACTCAGAAAATGAACGAGGACTATGCCGCGGATCGGCATCTGGCCGCCGACGGGCTGATTACGATGAAGGGTTCGCGCGAGGTGAAGGCGCAAGTGCTCGAAGACATGCGCCAAGCGAAAGCCAGAAACGACACGTGGCCCAATGGCGAGCCGCGCTTCTGCTACGTAACGGAGCTCACGGAGCGCGGCAGGAACGTCAAGACGGCGCTCGCCCAGTTTCTTAGGGCCGGCTTCGCGGCGGCGACGGCGACGCCAGCCGCGCGGCGTGACCCCAAAATGAACGTCGCGGACATGGCGCAATAGTCAGTCAATCGGGTTACGGGCTCCCTCGTCCTTCGAGACGCGTGCTGCGCACGCTCCTCAGGATGAGGAAACCCGTCCCCTGATCGCACTGGCGCAAAAGCCCTGCTGAATTGACAAGGCGCGGCGCCGGCGGGATGAAGCGGCGTCAAGAGGAGACGTCGATGAACGCCGCGCCCGATCAGCTCGAAACTCGCAAGGAAGCCGCCCGCGCCTGGTTCGAAGCATTGCAGCTGCGCATCATCGCCGCCTTCGAGGCGCTCGAGGACGCAGCGCCGGGGCCATTCGCGCAAGACGCTGACGCGCCGGGCCGCTTCGTTCTCACGCCCTGGAGCAGAACGGACCACAGCGGCGCGACTTTAGGAAGCGGCGCTCGAAACATCGGCGGCGCGACTGTAGGAAGCGCCGCTCAAAACATCGGCGGCGCGCCGGGCGGCGGCGGGCGCATGGGCATGATCAAAGGCCGCGTGTTCGAAAAGGCTGGCGTGCATTGCTCGACGGTGTTTGGGACCTTCGCGCCTGAGCTCGCCAAGCAGATTCCAGGCGCGGCGGATGACCCACGCTTCTTCGCGACGGGCATCTCGCTGATCGCGCACCCGTGGAACCCGAATGTTCCCGCCGTGCACATGAACACGCGCTTCGTCGTAACCAGCAAGGCGTGGTTTGGCGGCGGCGCCGATTTGACGCCGGTGCTCGACGCGCGGCGCACGCAGGACGATCCCGACACGATGGCCTTCCACGCCGCGATGCGGGCCGCCTGCGAGCGTCATCCGGTCGCCGACTACGCGCGCTTCAAGCAATGGTGCGACGAATATTTCTTTCTCGCCCACCGCAACGAGCCGCGCGGAATCGGCGGGATTTTCTATGATTATTTCAACAGCGCCGGAGATGCGGGAAATTCTGCGTGGGATGCAGATTTCGATTTCACCCGCGACGTCGGCGAAAGCTTTCTCGAAATTTATCCGGAACTCGTGCGGCGCAATTTCGAGAAGCCGTGGAGCGAGGCGCAGCGCGACGAGCAGCTCGTGCGGCGCGGCCGATATGTCGAATATAATCTGCTCTACGACCGCGGCACGATCTTCGGATTGAAGACCGGCGGCAATGTCGACTCAATCCTCTCCTCAATGCCGCCGCTGGTGAAGTGGCCTTAGCGCGCACAGCGAATAACAGCTCCGTCATGGCCGGGCTTGTCCCGGCCATCCACGCGATCTGGCGGTCGCGATCCTTCAATAATCAGCATGTCTTTGGCGCAGGCGCCCGCGTCAAAGCGCAACGCGCAGGCACTTAAGTAGATACTTGACTTTCAGCGAACGTCGCTGATACTAAAGTGCATGCTTGAGCATTCCACGGAGCTGGATCGAGCTTTCCACGCACTCGCGGACGCGACGCGGCGCGGAATTCTCGAGCGGCTTTCGCGTGGACCTGCTTCCGTCAGCGAGTTGGCGAAGCCCTATGCTTCATCGCTCGCGGCTATCCAACAGCACGTCCAAGTGCTCGAAGCGAGCGGCCTGGTCGTCACCGAAAAGCGCGGCCGCACCCGCGAGTGCCGCATTTCGAGCGACGCCATCCTGCGCGTCGAACATTGGCTGAGCGAACGCCGTCAATTGTGGGAGCGCCGTTTCGATCAACTCGAAAGATTGCTCGAAGGCGAAGGAAACCCAGTCGATCCTAAACATTCCAAATCCGCGACCAAGAAAGGCAAGAAATGACTGCGCTTCCGTTGTTTCATGGCACATTTTCCATCAAGCGCCTGTGGGCGGCGAAACCGGAGCGCATCTTCAGCGCATGGTCTGATCCGGCCACGAAGGCGCAATGGTTTCGCGGGCCGCCCGAGCAATGGACAGAAGTCCGCCGCTCCATGGATTTTCGCGTTGGCGGTCTCGAAGTCGCCGAAGGGCGTTTCGATAACGGAGTTACGACGCTTTTCGAGGCTCGCTATCATGTCATCGAGCCGAACCGCCGGCTTATCTACGTCTACGATCTCCATCTTGCCGGAACGCTGCACTCCGTCACTTTGTCCAGCCTTGATCTCCAACCGGATGGCGACCGCACCCGCGTGTCCTATACTGAGCAGATCGTGTTTATGGACGGAAAGGATGGCGTTGAGATGCGCCGCGGGGGCACTGAATGGCATTTCGAAACAATCGAGCGCCTGGTTCAATAGCGGTCGTTGGATTGCATGCCCGCCACGATCTTCGGATTGAAGACCGGCGGCAATGTCGATTCGATCCTCTCCTCGATGCCGCCGCTGGTGAAGTGGCCTTAGACCCGCCAGAAATCCGCGGCGCCGGCTGGAAGCTTTGCTAACGCGCGGTCGAACGCGGTCTCGTCGACGCGCGCGCGCAACGCGGCGGCGACGTCTTCGATGCAGGTCGCGGGCGAAAAATTATGATCGCGCCGCAGCGCCTGAACATCGCGCACCATCGAGGCGCGATCGCCGAAGGACGCCTGCGGCTCCTCCGGGTCCCAATCGGCGACGAAAATCGCCCTGATAACCGGCGGCAATACGCCGGCGAAGCGGATGGCGTCAGCGACCGAGAGCCGGCGGCGAAAGGCCTGCAGCACGCCCTGCGTCATCGTATAGGTCTGATTGCGCGTCGTGAGGCCCGAACGATCGCGCGCATCGGCGAGGAAGGCTTCGAACTCTTCAGACGCATGCTGGATGTCCATCGGGATCGGCATGGAGACTCGCTTCCAAAAAGTGGGGCGCGGGGATGAAGGTCACCCGAACGTCCATCGCCGGTTGAGCGCGAAGGTGACGAACATCGCCAGCACGGTCGTGACCATCTGCGCCGGCAGATAGGGCGCGGCCCAGTGATCGACGAAAAGGCTCATCAACGCATAGGTGACGCAAAAGCCCGCGAACGCGACCAGCGCGAAGCGCCATGTCGCCTCGGCATGCGGCCGATCGCTTGCAAAGGTGTGGCGCCGGTTCAGGAAATAGGCGATGAGTCCGCCGACCACATAGCCGCAGAGCGTCGCCGGCACGGCGCGCCAGTTCGCGCCTTCCACCAACGCGATGAGAATCGCGTAATGCGCGAGCGTCGCGCCGACGCCGACCGACGCATAAGCCGCAAGCTGGCGCCCCATCGACATGCTCAGCGCGGCATCGCGGCGTAATGGCGCGCGATGTCCCGCATCTCGGCTTCCGACATTTGACGGCTCATGTAGCGCATTTCCTTATGCGGCCGCGCGCCTGTCTTGAACGCCTTGATCTGGTTGAGGAGATAGAGTTCCTGCTGCCCGGCAAGATGCGGAACGTCGGCGCTTTTGGCGATTCCGTCCGCGCCATGACACGCCGCGCATTGCGCCAGGACGGCTGAAAAATCGTCGGCTTGGGCGCGCCCCGCAACGGCGATGAAAAGCAACATCGGCAAAAGCAAACAGCTCGCAATCCGCATGGGCGTTCTTTCGAAGGGATGAGGAACGGGAATGATAGCGCAATTCGCCGGCCTGCGGCGCGGTCCCGCCCCTCTGAGGCCCCTATTCCGCCCTTGCCGCCCCTTCACATGACTGTCAATCTCGTCTAGACAGTCGGCGACTTTCGAGCCGGGCGCGCCCCGCTCGCCGCCAGCATCACCGGTTCGCCGACAGAATGACGGGCAAGTTCGGGACGCGTTCTGGTCCAAGGGCCGGAATCGCGGCCCTTTTTTATGCGCGTCCCCCAGCCTGCGGGGGTGCGTCAGGGTGAAAGACGAAAGGTATCCTCATCCCGAGGAGGCGGCGAGGCCGCCATCTCGAAGGACGAGGGGACCGCTGAACATATCTCGCCCTCGTGCTTCCGAGACGCGCCTGACGGCGCGTCCCGCATAAGGCCGGGAATTCGCGCGCTGCGAACCGCCGACAGGATCACATGCCGAAAAGAACCGACATTTCCACGATCATGATCATCGGCGCCGGCCCAATCGTCATCGGCCAGGCGTGCGAATTCGACTATTCGGGCACCCAGGCCTGCAAGGCGCTCAAGGCGGAAGGCTATCGGATCGTTCTCGTCAACTCCAATCCGGCGACGATCATGACCGACCCGGACATGGCGGACCGAACCTATATCGAGCCGATAACGCCCGAAATCGTCGCCAAGATCATTGAGAAGGAGCGCTACGCGACGCCCGGCGGCTTTGCGTTATTGCCCACGATGGGCGGACAGACGGCGCTCAATTGCGCGCTCAGCCTCGAAAAAATGGGCGTGCTGAAAAAATGCGATGTCGAGATGATCGGCGCAACCGCCCACGCCATCGACAAAGCCGAAGACCGCGAACTTTTTCGCGAGGCGATGACGAAAATCGGCCTCGACACGCCGCGCTCGCATCACGTCAAGACGTTGTCCGGCGCGCTCGAGGCGCTTGACGATATCGGTCTGCCGGCGATCATCCGTCCGTCCTTTACGCTCGGCGGCACCGGCGGCGGCATCGCGTACAACAAGGCGGAGTTCATCGAGATTGTCGAGCGCGGCATCGACGCCTCGCCGACGAATGAAGTGCTCGTCGAAGAAAGCGTTCTCGGCTGGAAAGAATACGAGATGGAAGTCGTCCGCGACAAGGCGGACAATTGCATCATCGTCTGCTCCATCGAAAACGTGGATCCGATGGGCGTGCACACGGGCGACAGCATCACCGTCGCGCCGGCGTTGACGCTGACCGACAAAGAATACCAGATCATGCGCGACGCCTCGATCGCGGTGTTGCGCGAGATCGGCGTCGAAACCGGCGGCTCGAACGTGCAATTTGCGGTCGATCCCTCAAACGGCCGGATGATCGTCATCGAGATGAATCCGCGCGTGTCGCGTTCCTCGGCGCTGGCGTCGAAAGCCACCGGCTTTCCGATCGCCAAGGTCGCAGCGCGCTTGGCGGTCGGCTATACGCTCGACGAGATCGCCAACGACATCACCGGCGGGGCGACGCCGGCGTCCTTCGAGCCGACGATCGACTATATTGTCACCAAGATTCCGCGCTTCGCCTTCGAGAAGTTTCCCGGCTCCGAACCGATCCTGACGACGGCGATGAAGTCGGTCGGCGAAGCTATGGCGATCGGCCGCAATTTCGCCGAGTCGCTCCAAAAGGCGTTGCGCTCGCTGGAGACCGGCCTTTGCGGCCTCGACGAGATCGAGATCGAAGGCTTCGGAAAAGGCGACGATATGAATGTGCTGCGCGGCGCGCTGGGCACGCCGACGCCGGACCGCCTGCTCATCGTCGGCCAGGCGCTGCGGCTCGGCATGACGGCTGAAGCCATTCACGAGGCAAGCCAGATCGACATCTGGTTTATCGAGCGCATCGCGGAAATCGTCGCGCTCGAAAACAAGGTCAAGAAATATGGCCTGCCAGACGATGCTGAAAATCTGCGCAAGCTTAAATTTGCCGGCTTCTCCGATTCACGCCTCGCCACGCTTGTGGGCCTGGAAGAGGAAGACGTGCGCGACATGCGCCACCGTCTCGACGTGCGGCCCGTTTACAAGCGCATCGATACTTGCGCGGCCGAATTCGCGTCGCCCACAGCCTATATGTATTCGACCTATGAGACGCCGTTCATCGGAGCGCCCGCGAGTGAGGCGCGCCCCTCGGACAAGAACAAGATCGTCATTCTGGGCGGCGGCCCGAACCGTATCGGGCAAGGCATCGAATTCGACTATTGCTGCTGTCACGCCTGCTTCGCGCTCGCCGACGTCGGTTTTGAAACGATCATGATCAATTGCAATCCGGAGACGGTTTCGACGGATTACGACACGTCAGACCGGCTCTATTTCGAACCGCTGAGGAATGAAGACGTCGCGGAAATTCTTGATGTCGAGAAGTCGAACGGCCAGCTTGTCGGCGTCATCGTGCAATATGGCGGGCAAACGCCGCTGAAGCTTGCGCACGGCCTCGAACAGGCGGGCGCGCCTATTCTAGGCACGCCGGTCGATTCGATCGACCTCGCCGAGGACCGCGACCGCTTCAAGCGGCTCCTCGACAAGCTGGGGCTGAAGCAGCCCAAAAACGGCATCGCCTATTCGGTGGAACAGTCGCGCATCGTCGTGCAGGAACTTGGACTGCCGCTCGTCGTGCGCCCAAGCTATGTGCTCGGCGGACGCGCCATGGCGATCATCCGCGATCAAAGCGATCTCGACGATTATCTCCTCGGGACGCTGCCAAGCCTCGTGTCGTCCGAAATCAAGGCGCGCTACCCCAACGACAAGACCGGGCAGATCAACACGGTGCTCGGCAAGAATCCGCTGCTCTTTGATCGCTATCTGACCGACGCCATCGAAATCGATGTGGATTGTCTCGCCGACGGCGACGAGGCCGTCATCGCCGGCGTCATGGAACATATCGAAGAGGCGGGCATTCATTCTGGCGATTCGGCCTGCTCGCTGCCGCCCCGCTCGCTCGCGCCCGAGACGATCGCCGACCTTGAGACGCAGACGAAAAGCCTCGCCATGGCGCTTGGAGTCGTCGGCTTGATGAATGTGCAATACGCGCTCAAGGACGGGGAGATCTACGTGCTGGAAGTGAACCCTCGCGCGTCCCGCACCGTGCCGTTCGTCGCCAAGGTGATCGGCCGACCGATCGCGAAGATCGCCGCTCAGCTGATGGCCGGCGCAAAACTCGTCGACTTCGACGCGCTCGACACGAAGCCGGCCCATGTCGGGGTGAAGGAAGCCGTCTTTCCGTTCGCGCGGTTTCCGGGCGTTGACACCGTCCTTGGGCCAGAAATGCGCTCGACGGGCGAAGTCATGGGGCTCGACGCCTCGTTTGACGCCGCCTTCGTCAAGAGCCAGCTGGGCGGCGGCACCAAGGCCCCGCGCGAGGGCGTCGTTTTCGTCTCCGTCAGGGACGCGGACAAGGTCCGCATCATACCGGCGGTCCGCCTGTTGAAGGAAGTCGGCTTCACCATCGTCGCCACGGGCGGCACGGCGCGCTATCTCGTCGAGCGGGGAATCGCCGCCCAGAAGTTGAACAAGGTCTCGGAGGGACGGCCGCATATCGTCGACGCGATCAAAAACGGCTCGATCGCGCTGGTTTTCAACACGACCGAAGGGGCGCAGGCGCTTGCGGACTCGCGCTCCTTGCGCCGCGCGGCGCTTCTGCATAAGGTTCCCTATTATACGACCCTGGCGGGAGCGGTCGCGGCGGCCCAGGGAATACGCGCCTATGTGTCTGGAGACCTAAGGGTCCGGGCGCTGCAGGACTATTTTCCGCCGAATGCGACCCACCGAATTTGAGGAGTTCTGCGACGCAGCGGCCGTGCGGTAACCTTTGCCGCGACGAGGCGGCCTAAGCTTTGGCGCTTGGCCGCAAGTGGGCGGGCGCAAACGCCGCCGACTGCGCGCATGATTGGCGAAACTCAAGGAAGGCGAGAAAGCGAAAGCAATGGTGGACAAGGTGCCCATGACCGCCGGCGGCTACGCCGCGCTCACCGAAGAATTGCGCCACAGACAGCAGGAGAACCGTCCGCGCATCATTCAGCAGATCGCTGAAGCGCGCGCGCATGGCGATCTTTCGGAAAACGCCGAATATCACGCGGCCAAAGAGGCGCAGTCGCTGAATGAAGGCCGCATCGCCGAGCTTGAGGACAAGCTGTCGCGCGCCGAAGTCATTGACGTCTCGAAGCTCAAGGGCTCGACGATCAAATTCGGCGCAACGGTCACGGTCGTCGACGAAGACACCGAAGAGGAAAAGGCCTATCAGATCGTCGGCGAGACCGAAGCCGATGTGAAGAGCGGCCGGGTCTCGATCACGAGCCCCATCGCCCGCGCGCTGATCGGCAAAACCGTCGGCGACACCGTGGAGGTGACGACGCCGGGCGGCGGCAAGAGCTACGAGATCCTGAAGGTCGCGTTTGGGTGAGGCGGAAGGGGGCGCTTCGAGCAGCGAGCTTCCTCCTGCCTTAACAATCCGGATTCTTTCCGACGGCCGCGCCGGCCATGAGGCGCAGACGCTGGGCGTCGTTGAAACGCTGGGCGCGACTCCCGACATCCGCCGCGTCGCGCCGCGCGTGTTTTACGCCGCGCTCGCGCCATTCGCGCCAGCCGATCCGCGCGACGCTCCCGCATATGACGCGCCCTACCCCGAAATCGCGATCGCGGCAGGACGCCGGACGCTCCCGGCGCTCAAGCGACTGAAGCGCGACTCGGGCGGGCGAACATTCACGGTCTATCTCAACAAACCGGCCAACGGGCCCGGCGCCGCCGATCTTATCGTCGCGCCGCGCCACGATTGCCTCCGCGCAGCCAATGTCTTCTCGCCGCTCACGCCGGCGAACCGGATCACGCGGGAGCGGCTCGCCGCGGCATGCGCCGCGCCCTATCCCCGCATCGCCGCCCTGCCCCGCCCATGCATTGCGCTGATTGTCGGAGGCGACAGCCGGCACGGCGCCTTTGGCGCGGCGCACATCGCCGAACTGGAGCACATCGCCGCTTCGCTGCTCGCGAGCGGGCGCGGCGTGATGGCCACTGCGTCGCGACGCACCCCCACCGCCCTGCGTGAGACGCTTCGGCGCGTTCTCGTCGCTCCAAGCGGCTTCTTCTGGGAGGGAGAGGGAGAGAACCCCTATCTTTCGATGCTGGCGAACGCCGACGCGATCATCGTCACCGGCGACAGCGTCAATATGGTGGGAGAGGCGATCGCGACGGCGGCGCCGGTCTATGTCGTTCCGCCGCTCGGCCGCCGAATCAAGATCGACGCCTATCTCGGCGCTTTGCGCGACGCCGGCGCCATCCGCCTCTGGAGCGGCGCGCTCGCGGACTGGCGCCGCACGCCGGTCAATGCGACGCCCGACATCGCAGACGCAGTTGCGCAGGCCTATTCGGCCTTCGCCGGGGCGCGTCTGCAATGAGCGCCACGCCCTATTCTGAGCGCCCTGCGCTGGCAAGGCGCGAGGCTGCTTGAAAAACCCGCCGCGCGCCGATAAGAGTGACCCGCCGCGCGCCTTTGGGCGTCCGCCAATTGCCGCTTTAGCTCAGCTGGTAGAGCACCTCATTCGTAATGAGGGGGTCGGGGGTTCGAATCCCTCAAGCGGCACCAACAAAATCAACCTTTTCTCGTAAAGAGTACAAGTGGCGCATCGTCCTGTTCGATGACATCCCGCCACCAAGTCGCCGCTCGCCATCGAGGGTTTCGGACACTCCCGACCTTTGCGCCAATTAGCGCGCGATGGTCGCAGAGGCTGTCGTCTAGCGAATCGCCCCCCGCCGTCGCGATGGCGCTGGCTCCGAATGTCGAGAGTCGTGCAGAAGACGAACGCGCCGCCACTCGCTAAGTTTATGTCCTAGCGAAGTCTTCCGTCATTTGCGATCTCCGGATGACCACCGCGGCAGCACTGGCTCCACCATTTTCTCCCCTCGTGGCCCTTTAGCTCAGCAGAAGCTTGTGAATAATTATTGTGCAGCTTGATTATTCAGTAGGCTCAAATTGATCACGGAAGCGGCAGACATCCGTTGAAGCAGGGGAAAGAAATGGACAATAGCGGTCTCCTCCGGCCAGCCCTGGCCTTTACAATCGTCGTCGTCCTCGGCGCATCGATTGCGCCGGCTGCGGCCGCAAGCCGGGCAGAGCGCGCGCAAGCCCGCTATACCGAGTATTACGCCCTGGCGCCCTCAGAGGCGGAGACAGGCTCCGCCATGCACCACGTCGGCAGCTGCTTCCAGACCAATAGCGCAGTCGAAGCCGCGCGCGGCATCCGCCATTGGACAGGCGCTTGCGCTGGAGGCCGTTGATCGCTGCGGGACTCCTCCGCGGCAGGCTATGGCCTTTCGATCAATGAAAGCAAATTCCGCGACCCTTGCGGCCAAAGCCGCTCACCGTCCCATCTCCTGCAGCGCCGTGAGCGACTCAGGCAGCACCTGCCCGCCATCGATCACCAGCGTCTGGCCGGTGATGTAGGCGGCCTCGTCGCTGGCGAAAAACAGCGCGGCGTAGGCGATGTCCTCGACGCTTCCTAACCGGCGTTGCGGGATCGAGGCCGTCATCTGCGCCAAATATTCTTCGCCCAGCGCGTCGAGCCCTTCGGTGCGCACATTGCCCGGCAGAACGGCGTTGATGGTGATCCCATGCGGCGTCAATTCCAGCGCCGCCGTGCGCATGAAGCCGAGTTGTCCCGCCTTGCTCGCCGCATAGTGCGTCCAGCCCGGATAGCCGGTGATCGGGCCGGTGATCGAGGAGGTCAGCACGATCCGTCCCCGACCGCTGCGCGCCAGCGCAGGCGCGCAGGCGCGCACGCAAAGAAAGGCGCCGGCAAGGTTGGTGGACAACACCTCGTTCCATTGCTCCAGCGTCATTTCCATAAGCCGTGCGGCCGGAAAGACGCCGGCGTTGGCGCAGAGAATGTCGATGCCGCCGTGCCGCTCGAGCGCCGCGGACGCCATCCGCTCGACATCGCCTGGATTGCCGACATCGGCGGCAAACCCGCTAGCGCGTCCGCCCTGCGCCCGAATCGCGGCCGCCGCGGCCTCGGCCTGCGCAAGGTCGCGGCCAACCACGAGCACCTTCGCGCCCTTGGCTGCAAAAACATTGGCGATGCCGCGTCCGATGCCCCGGCTGCCGCCGGTGACGATGACCGACCGACCGTCGATGGAGGTGAGCATAGGACGGGACCTTTCTGCCGACTTCCTATTCGGGCGAATCAATATTTCGCGACGACCGGAACGACGCCCCAGTTGAAGTGGTAGTTGAGACCCACGCGGACGACGTGACCGTCGAAGCGCGTGCGCGCTCGAGTGGCGTTGGCGGCCAATAGATTTGGCAGCTCCCAATCGGTGGTGATCGCCACCGGATAGGCGGCGGCGCCGAGATCGTAAAAGAGATATTCGATCTTGGCGCTCCATTGCGGCCAAAACAGCCACTCCAATCCACCGCCGGCCGTCCAGCCGACCCGCGTCTGCGACGATCGCCCCTGATTGGCGCCGAACAACAAAAAGCCGGCGAAATCATCCGGCACAGTTTGGAAATAGCTCGTGGTGGACGTCGCCTGGCCGTAAGCAAGTCCGCCGGTCGCGTAAGCAAGCAACGTCGGCGTTATGAGATAGCCAAGCCGGCCGCGCACCGTGCCGAGAAAATCAAGCGACTTATTGCTGGTGACGCTCGTTAGCAGGTTGAGCCCCGACGCTGGCGCGGGCGCGAGCGTCACGACGGCGGCGGCGCCGTTCGAGCCGGCGAGGCCCTGGAGGTCCGTTTCTATTCCGGCGACAAACGCGCCGTTGAATTGCAAATCATAGCCGAGTTGGCCGCCGCCGATGAAACCGGCGCCATTCGTCGAGACGCTGCCGGTTCCTAAGATGGCTGCAGCCGCCGCCCACGGGACATTGTCGGCGCCATTGATGAGAAAGGGCGCCGAAGCGAAGTTGGTCCCCGTGCTTGCGCTCCATGCGCCGCCCGCATTCAAACCGGCATGGAAACCGGTCCACACCGGCGGCGGCGGAAGATAGGCCGGCGGCGCCTTGAGGGAGGGCAAATCCGCGGCGAGCGCCGATCCCGTTGCGCACGCCAGCGCCATGACAGCGCCCGTCAAGAATTTATGGGCCATGACTTTGTTCTCGCCGTTGCAAACCGACTCCAAAGGTCTGGAGGCAAATGAGCAAGGCGAGAGGCCTTAAGCAATTCGAACCTTTGTCTTTTACCGCGTGCGTGCGTCGTTTCGCGCCGGCTGTGCCATATCTGCAACAAGGGATTTGACGATGCGGCATCCCGTTGCGCGATTGATCGACGTCCGCGCAGTTGCAGACGCGTTCATAGGCGACTCTATGCAATTTGCGCGCGTCACGCCGCCGCTGCGCCTCAGATCCATCAGCTTTTGCGCCCGTGAATACTGATCGCCGGCAGCCGGCGTTCCGCGCGTGATTCGCTGGACGCGCCGCACCACCGCCGTGTTTCTCGGCGCATCGATGCGCAGCGGAACGGCGAAGGTGCTGGCATGCGAACCGGCCGCCGAACCGAATTCGGCGCGATCGCAGCGCGACCGCCGGAGACGGATTTCGCGCGATCTGCCATCGTCGTTGGCTACAGCGCCGCAGCCGAAGCCGCTAAAGCGTGGTTTTTTCGGCGTCCGACTCACTCTTAGCCGGCTGAAATCTTTTTGTCGGTTCGCGCCGCGGAATGACGAGGGGCTTGCGCCATTTGCGGGACGATCGAAATAACCCGGCCGTCATCCGATGATTCATTTTCGCTGTCGTCGCGGGCGCGACTCTCTTGAAGCCGAACCCGCGCCAGATCTTTGCGAACAATGAAGACGAATATGACGAAGGCGCAAATCGACAGAGCGGCGACGATGACGTCGAGCGCCGCGAACGAGAGCACGCGTTGCGACGCGAGTTCATGTCCCATCAACGCCGCAGAGAGCGACCAGCCCAAAACGAGCAGCCGAAGCCCCTTCGGTTCTAATCCGCCGCTTGGCTGCTTTCCGCCATGGATCACGACGAGCAAATATTTGTATGAGCTCAGCAACAGATAGAGAGAGAGAACGAGCAAGGCCGAGGGAACGGTGAAATAAGGCGAGAAGCCAAGCGCCATGATGATCAGCGTTTGAGCCACGAGGTCCGCTGAGTTGTCGATGAAATATCCATAAAGCGGACGCGCGGCGCCACGACCTTCCGAAACAGCGCGCACCAGATTCTCGCTGAGCCAATTGCAGGCCAGCCCCAGCGCGACCAGCGCCAGAAACCAGTTCGACCAGCGGCTGGCGATAAACCCGACGGCGACGAGGACCGCGCCGACGAGACCGGCGTAGGTCAGGTGATCAGGTGATATGGCCGCTGGAATATGCCGCGCGATGAGGACTGTGAGGCCCCGAAGATCAGACGACTGGCGTTCGTTATCCCTGAGGATGGGCACTACAACCTCGGTCAATGCGCCAATCGACGTGACGGCGAAATTGCATCTGACTGATCCCGCGCCCCAGCGGGACAATCACGCAATGTATCAGCAATATTATAAATATTTTGGACGGTTAGTCCGGGCCGGTCAATTGCTTTTGTTAGGCAGACCCCTGCTCGATGGAGGCGACGGCTGTCAGATTCGATTGGATTGCGCCAAGGCGATTCCACTTGCGCCAGCCGCAATTATCGCCGCGCACCGAACTGCAATCACCTGGCCGCGGCGGTCAATCCTGCCGTTTCAATCGTGTGACGCGCGATCATCGCTTCCTCGTCGGTCGGTGTCACGAACACAGGGACGCGCGACTGAGGCGCGGAAATGACAAGGTCATTGCGGGAATTGGCGGCCGCATCGAGCGTCAACCCCAGCCAGCCGAGGCCCTCGACCACGCCGGCGCGCACGCGCGGCGAATGTTCTCCGATGCCGGCGGTAAACACCAGCGCGTCGAAGCCGCCGATCGCGGCCGCGAGCGCCGCGATCTCCATTTTGATGCGATGAACGAAGTAGGCGATTGCGGCTTGGGCGCGGGGTTCTTCGGAGGCCTCGAGCGTGCGCATGTCATGAGAGACGCCAGAGAGGCCAAGAAGCCCGGACCGTTCATAAAGAAGATGCGACAGCTCTTCGGGCGTCATGCCCTCGCGCCGAAGCAGATAAAGCAACAATCCCGGATCGATCTGTCCGCAGCGGGTGCCCATGGGTAGGCCTTCGAGCGCCGAGAACCCCATGCTGCAGGCGATCGAGCGGCAGCCTTTCATCGCGCAGAGCGAGGCGCCGTTGCCGAGATGCGCGACGATGACTCCGCCCTCGGCGTGGATCGGATCAATCATGCGCAGGCGCCGCGAAATATACTCATATGACAACCCATGGAAGCCGAAACGGCGCAACCCCCGCTCGTAATAGGCATAGGGAAGCGCATAGGCGTCATCGACGAAGAGGTGCCCGCGATGGAAGGCCGTATCGAAACACGCGACCTGCGGCACGTGCGGGAACGCCTCGCAGGCGCCTTCGATCCCGGCGAGATTATGCGGCTGGTGCAGCGGCGCCAGCGGGATGAGTTCGCGCAGCTCCGCGAGCGCTTCCGTGTCGACGATAATCGGCGCCGCGAAGCGTAGCCCGCCATGCACGACGCGGTGCCCGATCGCGCTTACCGCCGCATGCGGGTAAGCCTCTTCGATCCATTCGAAGATCGCTGCAATCGCCTGCTTGTGCGTAAGCTTGTCGGCGAGCGGCTTGTCGCTTGCGTCTCCATCGACAATGGCCGCCCGAAAGCGCGGCTTCGCGCCGAGCCCTTCGACGGCGCCAGAAACGATCAGCCGCGGCCAGCCGGATTCCGCCGCAAACAGAGCGAATTTCACCGAGGAAGACCCGGCGTTAAGCGTGACGACGCGATCGGCCATGTCCCTCACGCCTCCTCGCCCCGCTACCAAACGCGGCGACGTTTCTCCGCTTCGAATGTCTTTCCAAGGTAGTCGACGCGCTCCAGCCGCAGTTCGCCCTTGGGTTGGAAGGCGTCCGGGCGCGGCTGCAACTCGCCGTTCTCGAATTCTAGGCCAAGCAGCGCGTATGCGGCCGACAACATGCGCGCCGCTGCGCCAGTGTACCAGCTCCATCCGCCGCGCCCTTCATAGCCGTCGCCATTGTAGACGTCGGCCGGCTGCTGATGGGGCGGCAAGCCGTAAATGTCGGCCGCGGCGGGCGTCGCGAGCTTGGAGATCGGCGAGATCGCGAGCCATGTCTCAAAGGCCTTGCGAAACAGCTCGTCGGCGGCGCGCGAGTCGCCTTCCTGTTGCGCCTGCGCGGCGAGCTTCGCCAGCGCGTCGACGAACCAGGAAACGCCATGCGAATACTGGCCGCCGTTTTCCCGCACGGCAGGCGGATATTCGGCGCTGCGCCCGGGATAGGGGTGCGAGTGTTCGTCGAAAGGCGGATGGACGAGCAACACGCGATCGCCGAGACCGAGAACGTCAAGGGCGTTCTCGATCGCCTCGCGTCCGCGCGCGGCGTCGACGGCCCGCGTCAGAGTCGGCCAAGAGGACGTCATCGCGCTCATCGGCGCGAGTTCCTCGCCATCATCGGCGTAGGCGCGGATGTAGCGATCGCCGCGCCAGCAATTCTCAAGCGCGGACCGAAGCTTCTCAGCGCGTTCGCGATAGCGTTCGGCGCGGTCGGCGTCGCCCTTCGCCTCGAAGAGCGGCGCGATGTCGAGGAGGATGCCGTGCAGGAAGAAGCCAAGCCAGACGCTCTCGCCGCGGCCTTCGTCGCCGATGAGATTCATCCCATCGTCCCAGTCGCCCGTTCCGATCAGCGGCAGCCCATGCGCGCCAAAACGGTCGAGCGTCCAGTCGATCCCGCGTGCGCAGTGGCCGAGCAGCGTATCCTTGTCGCGCGACGTCAGCGGCACGGTGGCTTCGCCCTCCTGATCTTTGGGGACAGGACTGGCTTCGAGGAAGGTCTCGACTTCGTCGAGGATGGCGTAGTCTCCACTCCCGCGGACATAGCGAACCGTCACATAGGGCAACCACAAATGCGGATCCGACGAATGCGTTCGGTCCGCGAGACCCGTGCCGCCGTTGGGCGCGCGATGCCACCATTTGCAGGCGTCGCCTTCGATATATTGATGCGCCGCATGCAGCAGAATCTGCGCGCGGGCGCGCTCAGGCGCGAGATGGATGAGGGGGATGACGTCCTGCAGCTGATCGCGATAGCCCGTGGCGCCGGAACGCTGTGAGGGACCCGTGCGTCCCCACAGGCGCGCGGCGAGCAATTGATAGGGCAGCCAGTCGTTGACGAGCCGGTCGAAGTCGGGACGATTGGTCTTGATGCGCAAGACCGACAGTTGATCGTCCCATGCGCGCGCATTCGCCGCGAGTTCGGCATAAGCGTGTTGGGGATCGCGCGCGTAATCGGCGAGCCGTTTCGCTTCTTCGATCGTGGTCGTTTGTCCGAGCGCCACGACCACGACCGCTTCCTCTCCCGCCGGCACGTCGATCGCGCCGCTGAACGCGGCGACTTTCCGTTCATGGGCGGGCGCGCCCGCGTCCGGGTGGCCATGCTCGACCATGTAAGGCAGGTAAGGGTCGCGGCTCTCATGCCCCAAAAAGCGACGGCGCGACGTCTCGGCGAATTCCGCCGGTATCGAGGTCGTCACAAAAGCCCAGCCTCGCACGAAATTGTTGCGAGGATTGCGGAAGTAGATCGAATGCACATTTTCGTCGATGATCGATTCCAGCGCGCCGAGACTTTCGTTCGGCGTTTCCGCCAAGACGATTTCCATTGATGGCGTGATCTGCAGCAGACGCTCGTGGTCGGTCTTGTTGCGGATCTTTAGAATCTTGAACTCGATCGGCTGCGTGGGGCTGACGAATACGGTCATCTCGAGCTGAAGATGATCGCGTTCGGCGCGAAAAACCGCGGCGCCTGGCGAAAACGTCACGTGATATTCGGCATCGCGACGGCGCAGCGGAACGAAGGTCGGACTATGCGCGTCGGTGCGGGCGAGATCATAGACGTAGATTCTTTGCCCGGCCGGCGCCATGCGCCCCTCGCCCATGCGAAACGGGGTGAAGCTGTTCAGTCGCGAATTTCCGTGGAAGGAAAAAATTTCGCCGTCATTCGTGAGCACCGCGCCTTGCCCGAAGGCGTTGGCGATGACGTGGCCGAAAGGACGCGGCGTTCCGGGCGCAAGCGCGACGCTCCGGCCGTCCTGAGAAAAGGCGTAACGCGGCTTCTTGGGAGGGGGCGGCAAAATGAGCCCGCGGCGGCGCGACAACGCGCTATTCAGCGTCTCAGGCGCAACTGGGGCGACCCCCAGATGCCGTGCAATGGAATCCGTCGCGCGTCCCATGTCGCGCGCCCATCCGTCGACGATGATCAGTTCCGTCGCGCCAGCGGCCGCGAGTTCGACTTCAACGCGCAGACTGGCGCAGGGCTCGAAGCCATAGAGGAGGCCTTCGTCGGCCGGATCACGGGGCGCCGCCAGCCCAAGCAGGCTATCCGGCGCATAGGTCGATCCCATTCCATAGAAGCGCGACTTCACGTCCTCATAGCCGACGACGGAGATCTTCGCGTCAGCGCCGGCGCCGATGGCGTGGAAGCCGATCTCCGGGGAAAGCCGGCGATCGGACTGGCGCCGCGCGCCGCCCTTCAGCAAACGGTTCTGAGCGAAAATGGCGTTCAGCGATCGGACGTACCAAGTGCCGACGTGAATCGCGTTGTAAGCGGCGTCGCGAAGCTCGACGCCGGTCTCGTTGAGCACCCACTCACGCAGCGACGCCAACGTCAATTTGCGATGGCGCTGCTCGAGATTGACGATCTTCAGTCGGGTGATCTCGACCGCTTCGTCGGCGGCGAGCGAGACGCGCGCTTCGATCGCGAACCCATTGCGCTCCGCCATGAAGAACAGGCAGTTCTCGCCGGCGTCGGTGAGCGACGCCTGAGTGGCTTTGCAGCGCGTCGGCGCCTCGCCGATCGACCATAGCTCGCCGCCGTCTTCGCGCAGAAAAAGGAAACGTCCGCGCGGGTGGGCATGATCGTCCGGGCGTCGCGTCAAGTCGATCGGAGGGCCGCCGCGCGCCACGCCTTCAATGCGCATGGCGCCCTGCCCGTCCTGAAACCACTCGCTGGTCATCAGCCCGTTGGTTAGTTTTAACGGCCGCGAGCCCGGCACGCCGCCAGCCCCGGTAATGCCTTCAATCGTCACTTTCTGCGCGCGCGCAAGCCGTCCGAGAAGGAAGATGACAAGGCCCAAGGCGACAAGGCCGGCGTAGATCAGATATCCGTTGACGAGATAGGCGTAGGATGGCGGCCGCGTCTGCGACATCTGCTCGGCGGCGCTCCACGCCTTGTCCCATTCGGGGCCGCGCGGGATATAGAAGGGCAGCAGCAGCGGCGCCCAGGTGCCAAAGCGGCGAATGCCTTCCGGGATTGCGCGGCTTGTTTGCGCCTTTCCAAGGAAACGCGCGGCTTTCTCGTCGGCGACGTCGCCGCCGACGAAAGACAGATTGACGAGCGTCGCGACTCGCAGGCCCATGTGGTCGAACCAGATCAGCACCCGCAGGGCGTCATAGGCGAGAAGCGCCGTGAAAATGTCGAGGCTCCAGGCGCGAAAATCCGAATCCGGGAGGATGTAGCTCATCCAGCTGGCGACGCCGGTGCGGATGAGTCCGTCCTGATTGTACCAGGTGGGATCGGGCGAAGCCTTCAGGAAGGAATAGATCACCGGCGCCATCCACAGGCCCCAGCGCAAAACGCGCACGGCGTTTTCGATGAGCATGTCGAGGCCCTGCCAGCTCGCGAGTTGGCGAAGCGGCTGCAGGCTGCGCTGCACGAGCGCCGTCAGGAAGAAAAGATTGATCGAAAAGAGCGGCGCGGCGAACACCCATTGGATGACGCCCGAGAGCGATTCATCGAACAACAGCCTCACGCCGCCATCGGCAATGCCGAGATCCGTGGCGCCCCACTTCGAGAAGAGCGGGCGAATGACATATTGGGTGATGGCGCGTCCGTCCCCGCCATAGTCGAGCGACGTATAGGCGAAGAATTTCGCGGTGATGTTCTCGACCTGGCCCGTGTCGAGATACCAGGCGATGGCGCCGCCGACGACGCCGCCGAGCGCCGCCCCCAGCGAATAGACGCGCCAGCTACGCAAATGCTGGCGGCGTTGCTGGGCGAGCGCATGCACATCGAAGCCCGCATCGACCCCGGCGTAGGCGAGAGCGCCCGCGACCGCGCCGAACAGAAACCGCTCGCCGCCGCTCATCGCGGGAAGCCCAACCATGAAGGCGAGTCCGACGGCCGCGCCCGCGGCCGCGCCGCGAAAGTAGTTCGACGGATGCAGATACAGCTCTTCGACGCGCGCAAAGAAGGGCGGAGTCGAATCGGTGCTCTCCACGATCGCGCGCGCGAGCGGAAAAAGCGCGGCGCCGAGCAGCGCGCCGCCAATCGGGCCGGAGGCCGAGATCACCGCGACGGCGGGCGCGAAGGACACGACCAGTCCGACCGCCAGCAGCAGCGCCATGAACACGAAGCCATAGACCGCGCCCTTTTCGGCGCCGGTCCGCCAGTCATGGAACACCACGACCTGCAGGGACGGCGTCGCACGCAAAAGACCAGCCATCGCCTGGGTCACGAGATAGGTTTGGCCCCATAGGCCCGCTTGCGCGAGCGCCGCCGCCACGGTCGCGACCACCGCCGTCACCGGATAGGGCAAATAAGGCGCGGCGAAATACGAGACCGAGGTCGCGATATAGGGCGTTAGCGAAGCGACGAAGGCCGAGGCGAGCAGAATGCTATGCGGACGCCATTGTCGGGGAAGAAAACGACCGAGCGCGAGGGGAATGCCCACGACAACAGATTCATTGAGCAGAAAAAGGACCAGCGTACGCCCGACGATTTTTCTGAAGGCCTCCGGAACGTCGAGGCCAAGGAGCAGCGCGCCGCCGATCTGGGTGACGGGCGGCGAGCCAAGAGCGATCAACAGGCTGAACTGCAGCGGCAAAACGAAAAGGGCTGCGCGGACCGCCATGCGCGAGCGCGCTCTCAGCGTGACGACCCCGGCAAGATAGAGAAGGGTGGCGGTCGCCGCGCCGACCGGCGAGAGCCGGAAGAGCTCGGCGAAGGTTTCCGGCGATCGCCACAACACGCCTGAGCGGTCGCACAGCAGCGTAAAGGTCGCGACAGCCAGGAAATCCACGGCGAAGTCGGCCGCTTGGCGCGCGCTCTCAGAGGAGCGGCGCAGCACGAAAATCGTCGCCCCGGCGAAAAACCCCGCCACAATTGCGTGCTCGCCGCCGCCAGCCGCCTCCAGCGCCGCAAAGACCGCAAAGCCCATGCCGATCATGATGCGCTCGAACAATGCGCTGTTGACGTCCGATTCGCCGCGTTTGACGGCCATGGATTTCCTCCGCGCCTTTTGTTGAATCCGGCGTTTTTTAACGTTAATGGCCGGAATCAGCGGCTATCGTATGGAATCCCTTGCCGGAGGCGGGAGAAAAAGTCGACTCCCGCCTCACTTCGTCGTGCTTGCGCTTCGCAGCGCCGCCGAGAGCCGCTATAGTCCACAATGCTTTAATGCCCCGGCCGCGCAGCGAGGGCCACAGCGAGTGGACGACATGGAAGAGCCCCTGCCCGCGCCGCCAGCCGAAACTCGCGACGCCGACCAGCCGCACGCGTCCGCCGCCACGCCCGCCGAGCGTCTTTCGCTTCTTGTCGAGCGCGAGCGCGTGGCCCGCAAGGGAGCCGCGGTTTCGCTCGACGAGCGCGTGGCCAGTCTCGCCGATGCGCTGCGACGCGCCCGACTGGAGAACGCCGAGCGCTCCGCCGCCATTTCCGATTTGCGCGCCGCGGAAATCGCCCGGCTGGAGATGCTCGGCGAGGCCCTGTCGCCGGTTTTGGCGCAGGTGCCGCGCAATTGCGATATTTTCGACGTTGGCGTTGCGCCCGCCGAGCGCCCGCGCCTGTTCATCGACCAGATCGGCTTTGTCGAGATGGATCGCGACCGGCGGACCTATCGCTTTCTCCAGGATGCGCGCCACGGCCGGGTGACGCTTCGCGAGAGCGACAGCATCGACGACCTCGTCGAAGC
>DATBRI010000020.1:0-11086 GCA_036560365.1 Methylocystis sp. | reverse complement strand
CGCCTATCAGGTGCTTGAGGCGCCCGATCAGGAAAATGAAGCGACAGCGGAGTTCAGCCCAGCGGTCATCGCTGAATCGACCACTCAATTGCGGCGGCTGTCGGTTTCGGCGGCGGTGCTCGACCTCGACCTCACTGGCGCCCCCGTCGTGGTGTTCCGCCACGCGAACACCGGCCGGGTGAACGTCGTCTATCGGCGCGGCGACGAAAATATCGGCTGGATCGACACCCCGGAGTCCGATGGCGACGCGCGCTGACGGCAAAAACGTCGCGAGGAGGCCATAATGACGGCCTCCTCGGCATGTATCTTGCCATTTTCCCACGTCCTTCGGGTTTTGGCGAAAATCGCGAGACGTTGAAATTTTAAGGATGGTCGGAGCCTTCGGCGGCCCTAGACCTCCATGAGAGCAGGATGATCGTCGCATGCGGCCAACGGACTTGGTTTCGCCGGATTCGGTTTGCGCCTCGCTGAAGGCGACGACGAAGAAGCACCTTCTCCAGGAACTCAGCGAGAAGGCTGCGAAGGTTTGCGGGCTCCCGGCGCGCGAGATTTTCGACGCCCTTCTTCACCGCGAGCGGCTGGGATCGACCGGAATTGGCGAAGGCATCGCCATTCCGCACGGCAAGCTCGCGAAACTGAAGGGAATTTACGGCGTTTTCGGCCGTCTTGACCGCCCGGTCGACTTTAGCTCTCTGGACGGCGCGCCGGTGGATCTCGTCTTTATGATCCTCACGCCCGAGAGCTCGGGCGCTGACCATCTCAAGGCGCTAGCCTGCGCGGCGCGCATGTTGAGGGACCAGGGCCTCGTGGCGACGCTACGCGGAACACGCGACGACGACGCGCTCTATTCGCTCATCGCGCAGCGCTCGAAGCCGTTCGCGGCGTAAAATTGCGGCCGCTCCTTAGAGCGGCGCGCTGCGTTTTTGGGCGCCGCCTCCATGCGAGGCATGTCCGCCTTTGCGGCCGGCTTCGGAAGCCAGCGCATGATCGCGCGAGAAGCTCCGTTTGGCCGGATTCACGCTTTGACCGCCCTTGCGCCCTGCCCGGGCCGCAAGATCAGGGTTCTGCGAGAAACTGCGTTTCTCGTCCGGAACGCTTTGGCCGCCTTTGCGCGCAATGGCCCGTTGCTTTTCAGGATCCATTGACGCGAATCCGCGACTGGATTTTTTATTCTCCTCCATGGGCCGCCTCTCCAAGTTTCCCAGCGCCTTCGGCTATAACTCGCCGGGTCGGGCAATGTTTCTGAGAGGCGGCGATTTATCTTTGCAGTCCCGAAGGATGCGCGCGCCGGAAAAGCGAGGGCGCAAAAGTTTAATATTTGCAATGAGATCAGAGATTCACATGCCGATTCGCGGCGCGGTGTCGCGGCGGCCGGCGCGCCGGTCGAAGAACAGCGCCTGGCTGATAACGGCCTTTAGGCTATCGACGTTGAAGGGTTTGGCGATGAGAAAAGCCGGTTCGGGCGGCTCGCCGGTCAAAAACCGCTCAGGGTAGGCGGTGACGAAGATCACCGGGATGGACAGAGAGACGAGGATCTCGTTTACGGCGTCAAGCCCCGAACTGCCGTCCGCGAGCTGGATATCGGCGAGAATCAGTCCCGGGTGGCTTTCATGTATGGCCGCCACCGCCTCCGCGTGCGTGCGCGGCATGCCGACCACCCGATGTCCCAGCTCCTCGACGATGCTCCTCAGGTCGTGGGCGATCAGCGGCTCGTCCTCGATAATCAGCACGTCCGTTGCGATCTGGTCGGCGATCTCGCCATTGGCCGCCTCAATCAGGGACCCTGCCTCGAATTCCGAAACCTTTAGAGTCTGAGCAATCTGGTCGAGATCAAAGCCTTCAAGCGCTTGCAGCAAAAACGCTATTCGCGGCTTCAGTGAAATGGCGTCGAGATTGCGGCGGCCGCTTTCCGCCAGCGCGCCGGAACGATCGGTGTGGGCGTTGATCGGCGACGCCGCCCAGACGTCCAGGAACAGACGGTAAACTGCGATCCGCAGGTCATCGGAATCTGTGAGGCGGTTTGGCTCCGCGACAACGGTTTCGAGAGTGGCCAGCACATAGGCGTCCCCGCCCTCCCGATCGCCGACCAATGCGCGCGCGAAACGTCTCAAATAGGGAATATGCGCTGAAATTTCCTTTGACGCCGACATGTCTTACAACTCCAGCAGCATCGAGCCTCGCAACGGAGAGGAGTGCGGGCTAAGTAGATTCAAAACTTGGACAATACGTCAAAACTGCTCGGCATTTTAGGGAACCAATCCTTCAGCGGTGCGTTTTGCCTATCGTCCTTGCGGCGCACTATAACGCGGCGGCTCGAAATCATGCATATTAAAATAGAGGGCTCCATGGGGAATAAGAATCCGGAGAATATAGTTGCGCGCGCGAAAGCAGACGACGACGCTTTCGCGGGCGACGGGCGGTATTCTCAGAGACCGGGCCCTCGAAGGGTGGAGACGTTTTCAGGGTGGGTGATGACACGTGACGAATTCGGCGATCGGCGCCGAGGAGTAGGGGAGGCGCGCTGCGGCGCGCAGCCGGCCCAGCGACAGCGGCCGGTGGAATTCCAGGACTCGATCGGAAAGGAGCTCCGCAACCTTTACGACGACGTCGTGGCTCAACCGGTTCCGGATCGGTTTCTGAAACTTTTGAACCAACTCGAGACGAATGTGCTATCCTCACCGGCGACGTCAAGCGCGCCGAGGAAGAGTGAGTGAAGGCAAGCGAAGAAGCGCATTCGGCAGGACAGGGATTGAGGGCTGATCTGATCTCAGCCATCCCGAGCTTGCGCGCCTTCGCGGTGTCGATTTGCGGAAACTCCGATAGGGCCGACGACCTTGTTCAGGAAACCTTGGTCAAGGCCTGGGGCAGCCTCGGGACATTTTCGGAAGGCACCAATCTCACCGCCTGGCTGTTCACGATTCTGCGCAACATCTACTACAGCGAATTTCGCAAGCGCCGACGCGAGGCCCCCGATCCCGACGGGCTGATCGCCGGGCGATTGGTCGCGCCGGAATCGCAGCACGCGCATATGGATTTTCTCGACTTCCGCGATGCAATGCAGAAACTGCCGCTCGATCAGCGTGAAGCGCTGATCCTCGTCGCCGCCTCCGGCATGTCGTATGAGGAAGCCGCGGAAATCTGCAACTGCGCGCCGGGAACGATGAAGAGCCGGGTGAACCGCGCGCGCAATCGGCTCTCCGAGCTGATGTCGGCGCCGCCGACCGCCGAGGCGCGCGAATGGTCCGCCGCCGAGCACCTCTCCGCAGCCACGCGCGATTGAACGCTGCTCGGAAATGCCGCATAGGGAAGCGCGAAACGCCCCTTCCCATGCGAGCCACCCGATGACTGACGATCACAGAATTGAACGCGACTCCTTCGGCGACATCGCCGTGCCGTCCTGGGCCTATTGGGGCGCCCAGACGGAACGTTCGCGTGAAAATTTTCCGATCGGCGGCGACCTCATGCCGATCGAGATCGTGCATGCGCTGGCGCGCATCAAGCTCGCGGCCGCCAGGGTCAACGCCAGGAAAGGCCTGCTCGAACCTAAAATCGCCGACGCGATCGCAGCCGCCGCGCGCGAAGTGATCGAGGGCAAGCTCGACGAGCATTTTCCGCTCGTCGTCTGGCAGACCGGCTCCGGCACCCAGACCAACATGAACGTCAATGAGGTGATCGCCAATCGCGCCAATGAAACGCTCGGCGCGCCGCGCGGCTCGAAATCGCCGGTTCATCCCAACGATCACGTCAATCTCGGCCAGTCGTCGAACGACAGTTTTCCGACCGCCATTCACATCGCCGGCGCCACGACGATTTCGGGTCGGCTGATTCCGGCCGTTGAGCGGCTGCATATCGCGCTGAACGCCAAGGCGGTGAAATTCGCCGATATCATCAAGATTGGCCGCACCCATCTGCAGGATGCGACGCCGGTGACGCTCGGCCAGGAGTTTTCCGGCTATGCGGCGCAGGCCGAATATGCGGAAAGGCGCATCAGAACGACTCTCGCCGATCTTCTGCAGCTCGCCCAGGGCGGCACGGCGGTTGGCACGGGCGTCAATACGTTCAAAGGCTTTGGCGAAGAAGTCGCCGCCGACATCGCCGAGCAGACCGGGATGCCTTTCGTCTCTGCGCCGAACAAGTTCGAGGCGCTCGCCACCCATGACGCAATCGTCTTCGCGCATGGCGCGCTCAACGCGCTGGCGTCGGGCCTCTACAAGATCGCCAGCGACATTCGGCTGCTCGGCTCCGGGCCGCGCGCCGGCTTGGGGGAGCTGAGGCTTCCCGAGAACGAGCCTGGCTCGTCGATCATGCCGGGCAAGGTCAATCCGACCCAGGTCGAGTCGCTGACCATGGTGTGCACGCGGGTTTTCGGCAATAATTCGACGATCACCTTCGCCGCCTCGCAGGGCCATCTCGAACTCAATGTGCTGAAGCCGGTCGTCGGCTTCGCGCTGCTGGAATCAATCATTCTGCTCTCCGACAGCATCAACAGTTTCGTCGCGCGCTGCGTCGACGGCATCGAAGCTGACGAAGCCAACATCAAGCGCTTCCTTGATCGCTCGCTGATGCTCGTCACCGCGCTGGCGCCGAAGATCGGCTATGACGCGGCCTCGAAGATCGCGCGCGCCGCGCATAAGAACGGCACGAGCCTGAAGGAAGAGGCGCTCGCGTCCGGCAAGGTGACGGAAGTCGAATTCGACGAGATCGTGCGCCCGGAGAAAATGCTCGCGCCGAGCGATTGAGCATCTGCGCGTCATGGCCGGGCTTATCCCGGCCATCCACGAAACCCAGCGCAACGGATTGGCGTGGATGGCCGGCTCAAGGCCGGCCATGACGGCGCCGGCTCTCGCGTCTTCCCCTCGCCATGCATCCGCATTAGTTTCGGCTCCTCACCGAGGAGCGATTCATGGCCGCGATCGAAGCCGTTCTCAATACGATAGACGCCAATCTCGACGCGTCGAGAGAACGCCTGTTCGATCTCTTGCGCATTCCTTCCGTTTCCACCGATCCGGCCTATGCGGCGCAATGCATGCGGGCCGCGAACTGGCTCAAGGATCAGCTCGCGGGCCTTGGCTACGAGGCGCAAGTGCGCGAGACGCCCGGCCATCCGATCGTCGTCGGCCACGCCAAGGCGAAGCGCAAGGATGCGCCGCATGTGCTGTTCTACGGCCATTATGACGTGCAGCCGCCAGATCCGCTGGAACTGTGGGAGACGGAGCCCTTCGCGCCGCGGCTGACCGAGGGCAAGGACGGCAAGGACATCGTCGCCCGCGGCGCCTCCGACGACAAAGGCCAGCTGATGACATTCGTCGAGGCGTGCCGCGCGTTCGAGGCCAATGGCGGCCTGCCTTGCAACGTCACTTTTCTGTTCGAGGGCGAAGAGGAGACGGGGTCGCCCTCGCTTCCAGGCTTTCTCGCCGCGCATAAGGACGAACTCTCGGCGCCCGATCTAGCACTCGTCTGCGACACCAGCATGTGGAACGCCTCGACGCCGGCGATCACGGTGATGCTGCGCGGGCTCGCGCTCGAAGAGGTGATCATCAAAGGGCCGAGCCATGATCTGCATTCCGGCATGTTCGGCGGCCCGGTGCTGAACCCGATTCACGTGCTGGCGAAAATCATCGCCGATCTGCATGACATCGAGGGCAAGGTGACGCTGCCAGGCTTTTACGCCAGCGTGCCGGAGATTCCCGAAGACATCGCCGAGCAATGGCGCGGCATCGACTTCAACGAGGCCAAATGGCTCTCGGAAATCGGCCTCACCCGCGTTGGCGGCGAAACCGGCCGCGGAATTATCGAGCAGATCTGGGCGCGTCCGACCTGCGACGTGAATGGAATCATCGGCGGCTACACCGGCGCGGGATCGAAGACGGTGCTGCCGGCGCAGGCCTCCGCGAAATTTTCCTTTCGTCTCGTCGGCAAGCAGGACGCCAAAACAATCCTCGAAAGCTTCCGTAGCTTCGTGCGCGAACGTCTGCCGACCGACGCCAAGGCGGAATTTATTTCGCACGGGGCTTCGAACGCTCTGCAACTTCCCTTCGGCTCGGAGGCGCTCAATCGTGCGCGTCGCGCGCTCGCGGAAGAATGGGAAAAGGAAGCGGTGCTCGCCGGCTGCGGCGGTTCGATCCCGATCGTCGGCGCCTTCAAGCGCGACCTCAACATGGATTCGCTGATGATCGGCTTCGCGCATGACGACGACCGCATTCATTCGCCGAACGAGAAATATTCCTACGCGTCGTTTCACAAGGGAACGCGCTCATGGGCGCGGGTTCTTGCGGCGCTGGCGGCGGCGTGAGCCCAGCGCTGGAGCGGGTCCCAAAAAAGTTGGCCCAGACTTTCGATAAAGCCTGCTCCACCATTTTGGTTGAGCGGTTCCTTGTCGATCGCAATGTTCCGCTTGTGAGTCGACGTCCGAGCTTGAGCCGTTAGGAACGTGTCTGGGCGCGGAAAAGCGAAGCGCGGCGCGCCCTCGCTCCCTCATTCGCGCAGGCCCGCCTCCTTCATCTTCGCATGTGGCTCCCCAGATAGACAGTTCCACGGGTCAGGAACATCAATGTCGATCTGGCGCAGGGTCATGCTCCTAGGCGTTTTCGTCGCGGTCGGCGCTGCGGGCATTTACGCTTGGTCTAATCTGCATAAGCAAGCGAGCACAGCTCCTGCGCCAGTCGTAAACGCGGCTGTGCCTGTCGCCGTGAGCGTCGCCGCGACAAGAGACGTTCCCATCATCTTGCGCGGATTGGGGTGGGTGACGGCTTACGCCACTGTTGACGTTAAAGCCCGAGTCGTCGGCAACATCATCAAGGTCAATTTTCGCGAGGGTCAGGAAGTCAAAGCCGGCGATCTCCTGATTCAACTCGACCCGCGCCCCTATCAGGCCGTTCTCGCGCAGGCAAACGCCACGCTCGCGCGCGATCAGGCGAATTTGTCGAATGCGCGCGGCGACCTCGCCCGCTACGCGAAGCTTGTGAGAGGCAATTACGTTTCCAGACAGCAATTCTCCAACCAGCAGGCGACCGTGAGCGCAGCCGAGGCGACGATCGAGGTTGATCGCGCAGCAATCGACGCGGCGAGGCTCAATGTTGAATATTGTTCCATCACCTCGCCAATCAACGGGATCGTCGGCATTCGGCAGGTCGACGTCGGAAATTTGATTCAACCGAACACGCAAACCCTTGTCGTCGTGACTCAGATCAAGCCCATCTATGTCGTGTTCACCTTGCCGGAGACCGACATCGATCGGGTGCGAGAAGCGATGCAGCGACAGCGATTGCGGGTTCTCGCGTTCGATTCGGCTGATGAGAAGCAGATCTCGCAGGGCCTTCTGCAGTTGATCGACAATCAGGTGGATCAAAGCACCGGCGCCGTTCGGCTGAAGGCGCAATTTGCAAACGACGATCAGTCGTTGTGGCCGGGAGAGTTCGTCAATGCGCATCTTGAGCTCGGGGTGGAGCGGAACGCCGTTGTGATACCGAGCGTCGCGGTGCAGACCGGGCCTCAAGGGCAGTTCGTATATGTCGTGCGGGACGATGACACCGTGGAAATGCGGCCGGTCGTCATCGCGCAAACCGAGCAGAGTCAATCAGCATTGCGATCGGGCCTCCTCAGAGGGGAGCGCGTCGTCGTCGCCGGGCAGTTAAATCTTGCGCCCGGGGTAAAGGTGCGCGTTTCGGGGCCGGCCCGAGAAGCTCTTGCAGAGTTCCCGCGAGTTCCCGGCCAGAGTCGCGAATGAACGTCTCCGCCCCATTCATCGCGCGGCCGGTGGCGACTTTTCTGCTGATGCTTGCTTTGTCAGCGGCAGGCGCCGTTGGCTACAATCTGCTTCCCGTCGCCGCCATGCCGGAAGTCGAGTTTCCAACCCTTTCCGTTACCGCAAACCTGCCGGGCGCAGATC
Source organism: Methylocystis sp. (assembly GCA_036560365.1). Taxonomy (GTDB): domain Bacteria; phylum Pseudomonadota; class Alphaproteobacteria; order Rhizobiales; family Beijerinckiaceae; genus Methylocystis. Next base: position 3,198 of record DATBRI010000020.1, on the reverse strand, counting down.
CCGAGACCATGGCGGCGTCCGTCGCGCAGCCGCTCGAAAGACAGTTCGCGGCAGTGCCCGGCGTGAACGAGCTGACCTCGACGAGTTCGCTCGGATTCACCCAGATCACGTTGCAGTTCGATCTCTCGCGAAACCTCGATGGGGCGGCAAGCGACGTTCAGGCGGCGATTAACGCCGCACAGGGCGATCTGCCGCGCAACCTGCCGACCCCGCCAACCTATCGTAAGGTCAACCCCGCAGATCGGCCTGTGATTATTTTCGGACTGACGTCGCAAGTGACGCCGCTCACGCAGCTCGATCAATATGCGGACCTTAACGTCGCGCGTCGCCTTTCGACGATGCCGGATGTCGGCCAGGCCTTGATCTTCGGCCAGCAGAAATTTGCGCCCACGATAAAGGTGAACCCGACGGCTCTCGCCAGACGCGGTATCGGACTTGATGAAGTCGCCAGCGCTGTCGCGGGGAGTTCCGCGGAGCTTCCGGTGGGCACGCTGCAGGGACCGCAGCAATCTTTCGCGATCGGCACCAACGGCCAGCTTTTCTCGCCGGTCGATCTCGGCAAAGTCGTCATCGCCTATCGCAACGGCGCGCCTGTGCGGCTCAGCGACGTTGCGACCATCGTCATCGGACCGGAGAACGCGCTGCAGGCAAGCTGGGTCGGAACGCAGAGAGGCGAAATGGTCGGCATCTGGCGCGAGCCCGGCGCCAACACCATCGAGCTTGTCGACCGGATCAAAAGCGAGACGCCGCAGCTTCGGGCGAACATCCCGCGATCCGTGGATCTTTCCGTCATCTCTGATCGAACAGTGTCGATCAGAGAGAGCTTCCGCGATGTGGAATATACGCTCCTCGCGGCGGTTGCGCTTGTCGTCATCGTCATCTTTTTGTTTCTTCGCAACTTCGCCGCCACCTCCATTCCCGGCGTCACCGTGCCGCTTTCTCTCGTCGGCACATTCGGCGTGATGTATCTTCTTGGCTACACGCTCGACAATCTCTCGCTGATGGCGCTCACGCTGGCGGTCGGTCTCGTGGTCGACGACGCCATCGTCATGGTCGAAAATGTTTATCGCTATCTGGAACAGGGTGAGACTCGCCTCAACGCTGCGCTCAAGGGCGCGCAAGAGATGGGCTTCACCATCATCTCGATCACGATCTCGCTGATCGCCGTGTTCATTCCGATTCTCTTCATGAGCGGAATCATCGGGCGGCTCTTCCGCGAGTTCGGCGTGGTCGTCAGCGTCGCTGTCGCGATTTCGGCGTTCGTGGCTTTGACCCTATCGCCGGTGATGGCGTCATTGCTGCTCGGCAATCCCAAGACGGCGCAACACGGGAGGCTCTATAGACTCAGCGAGCGGGGCTTCGAAAGTGTCATCGCCGCCTATAAGCGCGGCCTTGCTTTCTCTCTGCGTCACCAACGCTCGATATTCACGCTCAATCTCGCGCTCATCGCTCTCTCAGGCTGGATGTTCTACGCGATGCCGAAGGGCTTCTTTCCCCAAGAGGACACGGGCCTGCTCTTCGGCTTCACCAAGGCGGATCAGGACGTCTCCTTCGAGGCGATGAGCCAGCGCCAGAGGGCAATTGGCGAGATCATCAAGCAGGACCCGGCGGTTGAATCATTCGGCTCCTTTATCGGCGGTTCCGGAAGCGCAGGCTTCAACACCGGACGTTTCTTTATTCAGCTCAAACCATTTTCCGAGCGTTCGGCGACGGCTGACGACGTCATTCGTTGGCTTCGTCCAAAGGTGAACGCAATCCCCGGAATCACCACATTCCTTCAATCGATTCAGAATATTCAGATCGGCGCGCGTCTTGAAGCCACGCAATACCAATACACGTTGCAGGACACGAACCTCAGTGAGCTAAACACGTGGGCGCCAAAGATTCTGGACGCGCTGAAGGCTCTTCCTACGCTGCGCGATCTGACGAGCGATCAGCAGACCGGCGGCCAACAGCTCATGATCAACATCGACCGGGACGCTGCGGCGCGACTGGGCGTGAATGTCACAGCAATACAGCAGACGCTTTATAACGCCTTCGGGCAGCCATACGTCACGCAGCTCTACGGCGCGACCAACACTTTTCACGTAGTCCTGGAAGTTGCGCAGGAATATCAAACCGGCGTCGACGCGCTCTCTCGGATCTATGTGCGCGGCTCAGGCGGCGCGCTTATTCCCGTCAGCCAGTTCGCCACGCTCGAACGCAAGCAAGCGCCGATCACGGTCAATCATCAGGGCCAGGTTCCGGCCGTCACGATCTCCTTCAATCTGGCGCCGGGCGTTGCTCTCGGCGAGGCCGTGAGCGGCGTGAATGCGGCTGTGGGCGCTCTCGGCAAGCCGGAATCGATACGCGGCTCTTTTCAAGGCACTGCGCGTGAATTCCAGCTCTCCCTCTCCACGCAACCGATGTTGATCGCGGCGTCTCTCTTCGCGGTCTACATCGTTCTCGGCATGTTGTACGAAAGCTTCGTCCATCCGGTGACGATCCTTCTCACGCTTCCTTCAGCAACCGTCGGCGCGCTTTTCGCCCTCTGGGCTTTTCGCTTTGACATCACGATGATCGCCATCATCGGACTGCTGATGCTGATTGGCATCGTCAAGAAAAACGGCATCATGCTCGTCGACTTCGCCATCGAACGCGTGCGAGCCGGAATGTCGCCGCGCGAGGCCATCGAGGAGGCCGCCATATTGCGCTTTCGGCCGATTCTGATGACGACGCTCGCGGCCGTTTTTGTCACCATGCCGATCGCTGTTGGCGTCGGCGCAGGCGCCGACTTGCGTCAGCCCCTCGGCGTCGCTGTCGTCGGCGGACTGCTCGTTTCGCAGCTCCTGACTCTCTTCACGACCCCGGTGACGTATCTTTACATGGAGCGTTTGCGCAATTGGATCGCGCCAAGCGCGGAGAGCGGCGCGAAAGATCAATTGCGCGGGAGCCCTTGACTTGTCGTGCGATCAGCATTCTAGTTTGCGGTGGACGGTTCCCTTCGGGGATCAAAATGGGAATGCGGTGAGCGCGCGCTTCGTGCGCAATTCCGCGGCTGCCCCCGCAACTGTAAGCGGCGAGCCGACGACCACTAAGCCACTGGAGCCATAAGGCTCTGGGAAGGCGGTCCGAGGCGACAACCCGCGAGCCAGGAGACCTGCCGTCGCTTCGTGGTCACGCGCGAAAGCGTCGGGCGGGGTGCACCGATGCGGCCGA
>DATBRI010000019.1:0-40061 GCA_036560365.1 Methylocystis sp. | reverse complement strand
GCGTCTCGACCCGCTCTTCGAGAAAGTCGAAACGCAAGGTATGATGGTCCTGCACGTTGCGAACGCCGCGAATGTCGTTTTGAACCCCGCGAACGCCTTCACGAAGGTCGGCGATGTCCCCGCGCATCCCGCGCAGCAACTCAAGAACGAGATTGTCGGGTTCTTGGACCATGATTCTCACTCGGCCGCCACGTGGATCGGATCGGGATGCGGGTTGGCGGCATATTGATCGATGCGTTGCTCGATCACATCGCGGAAATGCGTGATGAGTCCCTGAATCGGCCAGGCCGCGGCGTCGCCGAGCGCGCAGATCGTGTGCCCTTCGATCTGCTTCGACACGTCGAACAGCATGTCGATCTCTTTCTTATTCGCGCGGCCTTCGACCATGCGTTGCACGACGCGCCACATCCAGCCGGTGCCCTCGCGGCACGGCGTGCACTGGCCGCAGCTTTCGTGCTTGTAGAAGTAGGAGAGGCGCGCGATGGCGCGGATGATGTCGGTGGACTTGTCCATCACGATCACCGCCGCCGTGCCGAGGCCCGACTTCAACGCCACGAGACTGTCGAAATCCATCGGACAGTCGACGATCTCATGCGACGGCACGCAGCGCACAGATGAGCCGCCGGGAATGACCGCGAGCAGATTGTCCCAGCCGCCGCGCACGCCCCCGCAATGGGTCTCGATCAGTTCACGGAACGGGATCGACATCGCCTCTTCGACATTGCACGGCCGATTGACGTGGCCGGAGATCGAAAACAGCTTTGTGCCGGCGTTGTTGGGTCTGCCGATGCCGGCGAACCACGCGGCGCCGCGGCGCAGGATGGTCGGCGCGACGGCGATCGATTCGACGTTATTGACCGTCGTCGGGCAGCCATAAAGGCCGACATTGGCCGGGAACGGCGGCTTTAAGCGCGGCATGCCCTTCTTGCCTTCGAGGCTTTCAAGCAGCGCCGTCTCCTCGCCGCAAATATAAGCGCCCGCGCCGTGATGGACGTAAAGGTCGAAGGGATAGCCGTGGATGTTGTTCTTGCCGATCAGCCGCGCTTCATAGGCTTCATCGACCGCCTTCTGAAGCGCGATGCGCTCGGCGATGAACTCGCCACGAATGTAAATGTAACAAGCATGCGCGCCCATGGCGAAGCTCGCGATGAGCGCGCCTTCGATCAGCGTGTGCGGATCGTTGCGCATAATCTCGCGATCCTTGCACGTGCCGGGCTCCGACTCGTCGGCGTTGATGACGAGATAATGCGGCCGCTTGGGATCGATTTCCTTGGGCATGAAGGACCATTTCAGGCCCGTCGAAAACCCGGCGCCGCCGCGCCCGCGTAGCCCCGACGCCTTGATCTCATTGATGATCGCGTCGCGGCCCTTGTCGAGCAGCGCCTTGGTGTTGTCCCACTGGCCGCGCTTTCGCGCGCCGGCAAGCGATCTGTCGCCCAGACCATAAAGGTTGGTGAAAATGCGATCGGCGTCGGAAAGCATGGTTTCTTCTCTTCCCTCTGCTACTTGGCGCCGTCGCCGTAAAGCGACGTCAGGCTCGTGAGCTTGCCGACCGGCTCCGAAGAGACGCGCCCGATCTGCGAACCGGTCTTCACCGGACGACCCGCGGCGAGATTGTCGAGAAGCTTCTCGAAATTCTCGGCGGTCAGATCCTCGTAATAGTCGTCGTTGATCTGCACCATCGGCGCGTTGCAGCACGCGCCGAGGCACTCGACCTCGAGCCAGGAAAACAGCCCGTCGTCGGTCACGCGCCGCTGCGGACCCACCCGGCGATGCAGCACGTCAATGATCTCATCTGAGCCGGCGAGCAGGCACGGCGTCGTGCCGCAAAGCTGGATAAAATATTTGCCGACGGGCTCGAGGTTGAACATCGAATAGAAGGTCGCGATCTCGAGCACGCGGATCTTCGCCATGCCGAGCGCGTCCGCGACTTTTTCGATCGCCGCCTGCGACAACCAATTGTCATGCTGCTTTTGCGCCTGCCACAGCGCCGGCACGACCACGGAGGCTTGCCGCCCGTCAGGATATTTGGCGATCTGATGCTCAAGCCACGCCTTATTCTCGGGCGTGAATTCGAAACTCTCTGTCTGTTTCTCGGCGAGACGACGGACGGACATTAGCGATCGACCTCCCCGAACACGATATCGAGCGAACCCAGAATCGCCGAGACGTCGGCGAGCATGTGGTTCTTGCAGAGAAAATCCATGGCGGACAAATGCGCGAAGCCCGGCGCGCGAATCTTGCAGCGATAGGGCTTGTCGCCTCCGTCAGACACGAGATAGACGCCAAATTCGCCCTTGGGCGCTTCGACCGCGGCGTAGACTTCGCCCTCGGGCACGTGGAAGCCTTCGGTGAAGAGCTTGAAGTGATGGATCAAGGCTTCCATCGAACGCTTCATCTCGCCACGCGAGGGCGGCGTGATCTTATGATTGGGCGCCATCACCGGGCCGCGGTTTTCGGCGCGCATCAGCTTCTCGACGCATTGTTTCATGATCGAGGTCGACTGCCGCATCTCCTCCATGCGGATCACCGCGCGGTCGTAGCAATCTCCATGCTTGCCGACCGGAATGTCGAACTCCATCTCCTCGTAGCACTCGTAAGGCTGCGCCTTGCGCAGATCCCAGGCGGCGCCCGAGCCGCGCACCATCACCCCCGAGAAGCCCCATTTCCAGGCGTCTTCGAGAGAGATGACGCCGATGTCGACGTTGCGCTGCTTGAAGATACGGTTGCCGATGAAGAGTTCATCGAGATCTTCGACGACCTTGAGGAACGGATCGCAAAAGGCGCCGATATCCTCGACAAGCTGGTCGGGCAAATCACGCGCGACGCCGCCGGGCCGGAAATAATTGGCGTGCATGCGCGCGCCAGAGGCGCGTTCATAGAACACCATCAGCTTTTCGCGCTCTTCATAGCCCCACAGCGGCGGGGTGAGCGCGCCGACGTCCATCGCCTGCGAGGTGACGTTGAGCAAATGTGAGAGCAGCCGGCCGATTTCGGCGTAAAGCACGCGGATCAGCTGACCGCGACGCGGAACTTGGACGCCGAGCAGGCGCTCGATGGCGAGGCAGAAGGCGTGCTCCTGGTTCATCGGCGCGCAATAGTCGAGCCGATCGAAGTAAGGCACGTTCTGCAGATAGGTCCGCGACTCCATCAGCTTTTCGGTGCCGCGATGCAGGAAGCCGACATGCGGGTCGACGCGTTCGACGACCTCGCCGTCCAGCTCCAGAATCAGGCGCAGCACGCCATGCGCCGCCGGATGCTGCGGTCCGAAGTTGATGTTGAAGTTGCGTAGCCCTTGCGATTCGGGCTTCGCTGGCGCGGTTGTTTGATCGTTCATCTCGACGCGCTCACTTGCTCGCCTTCTCGTCGCCGGGAAGGTCGTAGTGCACGCCCTCCCACGGCGAGAGGAAATCGAAGTTGCGGTATTCCTGGCTGAGCCGCACCGGCTCATAGACGACGCGCTTCTGCTCGTCGTCGTAGCGGACCTCGACGAAGCCCGTCATGGGGAAGTCCTTGCGCAGCGGATGACCGTCGAATCCGTAGTCGGTCATGATGCGGCGCAGATCGGGATGGCCGGAAAAGATCACGCCGAAAAGATCGTATGTCTCGCGCTCGAACCAGTCCGCCCCGGGATAGAGCGTGACGAGCGAGGCGACGGGCGTCTCTTCCGACGCCGGCGTCTTGATGCGGATACGATGGTTGTGTTTAGGCGAGAGGAAATGCGCGACCACCTCGAAGCGCTCCGCCCGCTGCGGGTAATCGGCCGCCGTCACGTCGATGAAGCACGCGAAAAGGCAGTCGGGGCTGTCGCGCAGATGGGCGGCGACCTCAAGCCAGCGGTCGCGCACGACGGTCAGCGTAAGTTCGCCATAAGCGACCTTCGCCTCCGTCACCGCACCGGGCAAGGCGCCGCTGATTTTTGCGCCGAGAGCTTCCAACTCAGCCGACATTCTAAATTCCTTGGCCTGCCGCAATTCCCTCGCCCTTCGAGACGGCGGCTGCGCCGCCTCCTCAGGATGAGGGAATCGCCTGACCCGACCTCATCCTAAAGAGCCCGCGCAAGCGGGCGTCTCGAAGGACGAGGGCGGACAACTCCTCAATTTCGCGTCGTTAGCGCTCGATCGTGCCCGTGCGCCGGATTTTCTTCTGCAACAGCAGCATGCCGTAAACCAGCGCCTCCGCCGAAGGCGGGCATCCCGGCACATAGATGTCGACCGGAATGATGCGATCGCAGCCGCGCACCACCGAATAGGAATAGTGGTAGTAGCCGCCGCCATTGGCGCAGGAGCCCATCGAGATCACGTAACGCGGCTCCGGCATCTGGTCGTAGACCTTGCGCATCGCTGGCGCCATTTTGTTCGTCAGCGTGCCGGCGATGATGATGCAATCGGACTGGCGCGGGCTCGCGCGCGGCGCAAAACCGAAGCGCTCAAGATCATAGCGCGGCATCGCCGCCTGGATCATTTCGACGGCGCAGCAGGCGAGGCCGAAGGTCATCCACATGAGCGAGCCGGTGCGCGCCCAATTGATGACGTCGTCCGTCGCCGTGACGAAAAACCCCTTGTCGGCGAGTTCGTCGTTGAGATGCAGAAAGAACGGGTCGTCCGAGCCGACAGGCTTGCCGGTGCGCGGATCGATCAGTCCCTTGGGCTGCGGCGCGATCAGCGTCTGACGCTCGCCTTCCTTTTCGATCAGTCCCATTCCAGAGCTCCCTTGCGCCACTCGTAGACGAAGCCGACGGTGAGCACGCCAAGGAAGGCCATCATCGACCAGAAGCCGAAGGCGCCCGCTTCCTTGAAGGCCACCGCCCAGGGAAAGAGAAAGGCCACTTCAAGATCGAAGACGATGAAAAGCAGAGAGACGAGATAGAAGCGCACGTCGAATTTCATGCGCGCGTCATTGAAGGGATTGAAGCCGCATTCATAGGCGGAGAGCTTTTCGGGGTCCGGCGCCTTGAACGCGAGCAGGAAGGGCGCGACGAGCAATGCGCCGGCAATCACGGCCGAAAGGGCGATGAAGATCACCAGCGGCAGATATTGTTCGAGCAGCGGCATGAGTCTGGTCCGACTTCGGCGGGGCGAGGGCCGGTCGCGGGAGTGTTTCCTTGGCGTTATTCCTTAGAACGACTCCAGGCCGCGCGTTCCGTAACAAAGGCCATTGTGCAAAGCAAGAGAGGAAGCGCGCCATCGGCAAATTGGCCGCAGCCTTTTGACGAGGCGCCTCTACATTGCGCGTCAGTCAGTCAGGAGTGGAATGGCGCGCAACAGTCGCCGCCGCGTCGAACTCCTGAAAGCGCGCTGACCGCCGCGCTATGGCTTCGGCATCTTCGCCCCAGGCGCGCATCTGCCAGTCTTCGTCGACGTTGGCGGCCTCCCAGGCGCTGCCCACATCTATTTCATGTCGGGCCGCCGCCAGCGCAAGGACCGCGGAGCCGGATAGCGTCGTCATGACGTGCAACGCCGCGAGCCTGAGCGGCGCGCCGGCCCCCTCCCCCACATAATTGCGCACGGCGCGCGCAAACGCGTCGAGCGCCTCCTGCGGCTGCTGGATGAACATGACGCCTTCGGCGAGCGCGAACTTGGCGCCAAGTTTCTCACGCGCGAAGGCGACGAGCGGGTCCCAGGCCGCGGACTGGGCGATCGCCAGGCTCTCCGGCGCGCCGGCGCGGTAGCAGATAAGGTCTGAGGACGCGTATTTGTCGACGTCGGCTTCCACCTCGGCCATTTGCCCCGCGACGCCGTCGAGGGCCGTGTTCATCAGCTTGGTGAGCGGCATCGTCGCCGGATCGATCGTCTCGCCCTGATTCGCCCATTCGGCGGCGATCGCGTCCGCCAGCGGCTGTGAGGGCGCGGCCAGCGGCCGCCTTGCCGGCGTGTTGACCGGCCGACCGTCGAGGAAAATCCCGTAGCCGCCCTCGACCGGGGCCGCGACCGCCTCCTTATAGAAGCGCTTGGGCAAGGGGCGCGCGGGATCGCGCGCGGCCTTGACCGGATCGCGCTCCTCCCGGGAAACGAAGAAATCGGCGCCGAGGCCGGTCGGCTCCTTTGACATTTGTCATCCCTTGCCATCGAGCGTTCCACGGCATGCCCGCGACACCCGGGCGTGACGCGCTCTGAACGCCTTACGCGTCTGGCGCGTCCTCGATCGGGTCGTGACGCTTCACATCGAAGCCGAAGAGTTCCCAGCTTTGTTGCATATGATCGGGCAGCGGCGCGGTCACGTCCAGAGTTCCGCCCCTTGGATGCGGCAGGACGAGCCGGCGGGCGAGAAGGTGGAGCTTGCGTTCGAGCCCCTCCGGCACCGCGCGCAGAGGATCACGACGGCGGACCTCGTCCTCGGGGCGATGGCCGTATTTGGGATCGCCGAAGATCGGATGGCCGATCGCCTCGGCATGGGCGCGCAATTGATGCGTGCGGCCGGTGAGCGGTTTCATCGACAGCCAGGCGCAGCGCGGCGCGACCTTGTCGACGATCGCGTAATAGGTCAGCGAATGCTGCGCGTCGGGCTCGCCATGTTTGGCGACGCGCATTCTCTCGAGGTCCTTCGCGCCGACCCTGGATTTCTCCATGCCGGCGCCTTTCGCCAGATAGAGCGAAATCCGGCCCTGGACCGGCTTCGGCACGCCCTCGACAAGCGCCCAATAGATCTTCTCTGCCTGCCGAGAGCGGAATATCTCGCCGAGATCGGCGGCCATTCGCCGGTTCTTGGCGACGAGCAGCACGCCAGAGGTGTCTCGGTCCAGGCGATGAACAAGCACGGGCCGCGTATCGCCCTTGGCGAGCGATTCCAGCATCCCGTCAATATGCCGCGTCTGACCTGAGCCGCCCTGCGTCGCCAGCCCATAGGGCTTGTTGAGGACGAGCAAATCCTTGTCCTCGAAGAGCGTCATGTCGGCCAGCGCGCGCGCGTCCGTCGGGTTTGACAGCTTCACCGCCGGCGCGGCGGGCGCCTCGATCTTCAAAGGCGGCACGCGAATTTTTTGGCCTTCTTCGAGCCGGGTCGAGGTTTCGACGCGTTTGCCGTCCACCCGCACCTCGCCCTTGCGGCAGATTTTGGCGAGATGGGACAAAGCGAGCGTGGGATAGCGTCGCTTGAACCAGCGATCGAGGCGCATCCCCGCCTCGTCCTCGGTGACGACGGCGGTGGAGACGCCGCCCGCGGCGGCGGGCGTCTGCGAATTGGGAATGAGGGACATGGCCGCCTTATCCGCCAAAGCCGGCTCTATGTCGATCAAGATACGGCCGCGGCGCTCGGCGAGCCAGGCGCCACACAAAGCCGCACCCTCGCCGCGACGGCTTGAAGGGCGCTGTTCCACGCGCCTATGATGGCAAACCATTTTTAGGCGCGTCGGCGGCGGAGCGCTTCACAAATGAATAATATGACGACGCGCTCGAACGCGGGCGCGAACTTGGACAAACGGCCCCTACTCAGGCCTCGCTGGTTGTATCCCGTCGCGACCGGCTCGGTCGTGGGGATATTTCTCGCCTTCTTCGCTTCAGGCGTTTACTGGCCACAGTCGCTGGTCGTCGACCTCGGCGGCATAAACGCAAACCTCGTCCCCGAAGGCGTTTCGCTGGAGGCGGGAGATCCCGCGCCCGAAGGCGATTCGCTGGACGATCCGTTGCCGATCGAAACGGCTTCCCTCACCGAGGAGGGGATGGACGAACTGATCGACGACGCGCCGCCGCCGGCGCTGATCATGGCGCCCGATGCGGCGCCGACGCCCGCCAAAAAAGAAAAGGCCGAGAAGAAAGAAAAGGTCGCGAAGCCGAAGAAGACCGAAACAAAGGCGCGCAAGCGCCAAGAGGCCGTAAACGATGGCCGAGCCGCGGCCGAGAACGCCCGGCGCTACGGGCGGCCCGGAGGCGCCGGCCAAGGGTCGGGATCGGCGCGCGTCGCCGGCCGTTTCGGATTGCCGGGAGGCAGCGGCGACCTTTCGGGCGCGGCGCAGGCGACCTGCCTTGCTCAGATGGCAGCTTCGATCCTCGGCCATACGCCGGCCGTGACGAGCCTCGGACCGGGGACGGTCACCGTCTCCTTCCACATCAACCCCGGCGGCGGCGTCTCAGGTATTTCAGCTTCTGGCGGAAGTCCCGCGCATGCGGCGCTCGCGCGGCGCATCGTCGCCGCTTCGCGCGGGCCAAGCAGTTGCGGGGGCGTGTTCGCGCAGCAGGGAATCACGTTTCAATGCGCTTAACGCCACGAGTTCCGGAGAACGCCGCAATGGATTTTGCGCATATCTCGCTTTCGCCCATGTCACTTGCGCCCATGTCGCTTGCGCCCATGTCGCTTGCGCCCATGTCGCCCCTCGGCACGTTCATTTATGCCGGACCCGTCAGTAAACTGGTGATGGCGCTGCTTCTCGCCGCGGCAGTCTGGACCTGGGTGCTCATCATCGACGGCGTCTTTGTTCTGCTGCGTCTGTCCAAGGCGCTGGATCGCGTGCGCGCCGGCGGCGACATTGGCGTCCTATGGCCGGTCGCCGAGGCCGCGCGCGAAGCGTCACAAGCCGAATTGCCCAATGAATCCATTCACCAGAAGCGCGAACGCATCCTGCAGCAGACGAACCGCGCCGCGCGCGAATTCATGCTCGACGCCGAAGGCGGGCTCCCGGTTCTGGCGATCGTCGCCTCTGCGGGCCCCTTTGTCGGCCTGTTCGGCACGGTGTGGGGCATCATGTCGAGCTTCTCGGGGATCGCGCAGACACAAGACACGAGCCTTGCGGTCGTCGCCCCTGGCATCGCCGATGCGCTCGCCGCGACGGCCTATGGGCTCGCCGCCGCCATTCCGGCGGCGATCGGCTATAACCGCATGGCCATGGCCTTCGGCAGTCTCAAGGAGCGAATGAGCCGCTACGTCATGACCTATGCGCGTTCGATCGCTTAGAGCAGGTTCTGAAAAAGTTGGCAGACTATTTCGATTTCGCGCGCCATCTTGGCCGGCGAGACGTCCTCCTCTAGAGTCGCATCGTTTCTGACTTAACGAGGGCAAGGATGAGCGATCGGTCGACCGAGCAGGCGGCGCTCGAAAGAGCCAATCTCGACGCCCGAATCGCCTTCGTGGCCGCGAGCTTTTTGCTGGCTTACGCCTTCGCGGCGCTTCTCGACCGCGTCGGCGCGCCGGAGCGCTTTGTCGGCGCGGCGCCGCCCTACTTCACCATCCTCGGACTCGCCGCGCTCGGCTTCCTTCTGCATTCGATGCGCGCGTCGGTCTATTACACCGCCGGCCGCGCATTGCCCGCCGCCTATGCCGGCTTCGCCAACGCCGCCATCGTGGTCGCCCTTATGCTGCCTTTCGGCGCGCGGCTTGCCGGACGCAGCTGGGCCGCTGGCGTCGTCGCCGGCGTCTTCATCGGCCTCGCCGCGGCGGGGCTTTATTTCGGGCCGCTGCTGCGCAAGACCGGCGTTTTTTCCATCTCCGAGCTGCTTTGCGCACGTTTTCAGAGCGCCCCGACGCGCGTCGGCTTCATCGGCGCGGTGGCGCTGTCGTCGACGCTGCTCGCCGCCGGGGGCGGTCTGATCGCGGTGAACGCGCTGGTCGAGCTCACCGGCGCGAACCGGGGCTTCGCGGCGTTTCTGATCGCCGCCGCGAGCCTCATCATCGCCGGTCCCGGTGGACTTTCAGGCGTGATGTGGGCGGCGGCGGCCGCCGCGGGCGTGGCGACGCTGGGCTTCGGCTGGCCAATCGCCGCGCTCAGTCTTCATGACGCGCTGCCGAGCGGCCTGATTTTTGGCGGCGCCGCCTCCACGGAAGCCGCTAAACTGCTGGAAAGCTGGGGGGTGACGCCGGCGCCGATGGGCCTTCCGATCGAATTCGCCACGACCGTCGCCGTGGCGCTCGGGGTCGCGACGCTTGCGCCCGTGCTCGCCGCTTCGGTGGCGACCGGGGACGGACGAAGCGCGCGACGCGCCGGGGTCGCCGCCCTCTTCTGGAGCGTCGTCATCGCGCTGCTGGCGGCGGCGGCGATTGGCGCCTCGGCGCTGTCGCTCGCCCAGGCCACGGCGGGACAGCCGCCGGAACGTCTGCCGCAAGCGATCTATCAGGCGAGCGAGCGCGGGCTGGTCAGCATCTGCGGCTATTACGTTCGCGGGCCGTCAGAGGCTCAGCGCGCCTGCGCGGGGAAAGGATATGCCCCCGGCGCGCCGCTCGCCGCGGCGGAGATTCGCCCGATCGACGGCGACTTTCTGCTCGGCGCCCTGCCGCAGGCGGCCGAGCTCGGCGCCGCGTCTTCGGGGCTCATCGCTTCGGCGCTGGTCGCCCTCGGACTGGCGCTCGCCACGGCGGGCCTGCAGGCCTGCGCGACAGCCTTCGGCCATGACGCGCTTTATCGGCTGCGCGGCGAGATCGACCTGACGAGCCGGCGTCTCGCCGTCAACCGCGTCACCCTCGTGGTCGTTTCGACTCTCGCTTACGTGACGGCGGTCGCCGGAGTCTTCACGCCCGGCGCGCTCGTCGCGGCGTCGCTCGCAGTATCGGCCGCCTGCCTCGCGCCGTCGCTTGCCCTAGCCTTTTGGCCGCGCGCGGGGGATCGCGAAGCGCTCGTCGCGCTCGGCGGCGGCGCGGTGGGCCTATTCGTCGCCCTGGCCGCGACGGGATCGCCCAATCGCATCGAAATCTATGCGCTCTGCGCGCTTGCTGGCGTCACGGTTGGCGGCGCGCTTGGACTGCTGTCGGGACTGACCTCAAGAAGCGACAAGCCCCATGCCCGCGCCTTCATCACCCGCATGTTGCGCGGCGACGCTCAGATGCTTCAGCCCGACAAGGGCGCCTAGGCCTTACGGCTTTGTGCTGAAGAACGCCTCGCCTGGGGCGGTCTTGCCGAGGACGATCGGCTTGTCCTTGCCGCAGGCGAATCGGCGGGCATGTTTGTCGGCGATCTCGCGCGCCAGTTCATTGGCGTTTGGGTTGGTGAGCGCATCGACGTATCCAACGTGGCAGACCGCGCCCGGCGGCAGGCGCGTGACGACCAGCGCGCGGCCTCGGACCTCGCGGTTCTCCATGTCGGCGACGCGTTTCACGTTCCAGCGCATGATCGTGGCGAAGGGCTCGCCATTGGCGAGCCGCCATTCCACGACGCCCTTATAGAAGTCGTTGAAGGGCGCAAGCGTCTCCGTCGCCGCCGGTTCGTCCTGGGCCTTGGATCCAAAGCTGACATACATGCGCTGATCGCCCGCCCCGAACCACATGGGCATGCCCGCATAGCCCTTGCAGCGCCAGTCGCCATAATCCTCGACCGCCTTTCCAGGCCGATGCTTGCAGTCGCGGCGCACGTCGAGACTTGTGTAGGCGGAGGAGACGTCCTGCGCGGCGGCGGGCGCGAAGCCGCTCGCGACGACAAGCGACAAAGAATAGCGGACGATGCGATTCATCAAGGCTCTCGTGACGCGGCGCGGATGCGGCCTGAGCGTCTATGAGGGCGATCGTGAACGCCCTCAACAACGCGCGCATTGCGCGAGCGCACACGGCCTAAGGATGGGATTTTCGGGGAACGAGATGCATGACGCGCGCAAGCCGGCGCTCGGTGAGAAAGGCCAAACTGAACAGCTGGAGCAAGTTTTCCGCCTCGATCAGTTCGAGGCCGATGGATTTCGGCGTCAGAACCTTTCGCGTGCGAAAGATGATGTCCCAGATCGAAAGGACAATTCCATAATTGCTGTCGTGCTCGCTGCGCAGCGTCGAGTGGTGGGCGCGGTGCAGAGACGGCGTGATGATGAAATAGGACAGAATCCTCTCTCCGGGAATCGCGATGTTGGCGTGGTGGAACAGCACGAAGAACATGCGCGTCACTTCGCATACCACCACGACATACGCCGGCGCGCCGATGACGACGGCGCAGACGCATTTCACGACCACCTCCAGCAGTTGATCGAAGACATGGAAACGGAGCCCGGTCGTGACGTGAAAGCTCTTGTCGCTGTGATGGATCTTGTGAAACAGCCAGAGCGCTTCGGATTTGTGTCCAAGATAGTGCCAAGCATACACCGCCAAATCGAACAACACGAAGCTGGCGATCCATTTCAAAGGCCCGTCGGGCAGGCTCGATAGCAGGCCGTAGCTCGAATAATTCGAAGCGACGACGAGCAGGCTGGAAACAGACAAGAGATTCATGATGACGTTGTTGATCAGGAAAGCGGAGGTGTTGGTGGAAAATGACGCCTTCAGCGCCGCGCCCGCGAATTTCTTGTAAGGACGGAATTTTTCGATGACGAGCAGGGTCGCGAAAAAACCGAATACGGCGATAAGCAACAGGTTCTCGATATGTGGCGGAGCGCTCATCGCCGACCTCGCTGGTTTGGGATGGGCCGTTTCAAGGCGCGCGGCGACCGCGGCCCGACCAATGTAATAGGCGCCCTTGCCCCCCTGAAGACCGTCAATATTCGCCAAACTGACGCCGTTTTTGGACGGCGCGGCCGATGTCGCCTCGATCCGCCCTTGTCAGTCGCCGGAAAAGGCTTAGCTCATCTGAGGGAGCCCATCCTCTTTCAGCAAGGGCGTCGCATGTTGGGACGGAACGTAGATCTCCAAGGATTAAGCCCGCCCCGCTCGCCAGCCGTCGGCGTCGCCAGAACCGTGATTTCCCGTCCGCGCGATTTTGCTTTCGACGTCGTCGCCCGCGATTTTTTCAAGAATTATCAGCGATGGTGTCCGCAAGTCGTGGAGTTGGAGCCAAGTGGAAGCGCGCCCGCGCGCGTCGGGATGACAGCGCGTCAAGTCACGATGGAACGGGGCATTCGCAGCGAGAGCACATTTGAAATCGTCGCCGTCGAACGTCCGCGCCTTCTGGCGCTGGAAGGAATTTCCGAACCCTTCTCGTCGTCCTACGAATTCGAGTGCGAGTCGCCAGGAACCATGCTGGTTTTCACCTTCGAATTGCGCGAGATCGAATTTTCGATGCGACCCTTCGTCAAATTGATCCGCGCCGCATTGCAGGATGGCGCAGAGCAGATCGTCGAAAATGTTCGGGCGCTTATCGAAGCCGGCGCGACGTCAGCCGAAACCGCCCGCGCATCACGATAAAACCGGGGTCAGCGAAAAATGTTCGTCGTTCAAAAAGATGATGGGATCATCCCGAAGATTTTGACGCAGATTCTCGATTCATGCGTCAATGGCGTCACGCTGGCGGACCCCGATCAACCCGATGCGCCGATCGTCTATGCGAACAAGGCGTTCGAGAGCATGACCGGCTATGGCCAGGAGGAGATCATTGGCCGCAACTGCCGCTTTCTGCAAGGCGATGATCGGGATCAAGAGGGCCTTGCGCCGCTGCGGGAGGCGATGCGCAAGCACGAACCCATCGAAGTGACGCTGCGCAACTATCGGAAAAACGGCGAGTTGTTCTTCAATAAGCTCAACATCACGCCGCTGCTCGATAGTCGCGGCGCGGTGATCTACTATCTCGGCGTCCAATATGACGTCACCGAGCTCGTCAGGGCTGAAGCGGAAATCAACAAGCTGGGGCAGCGGCTGAAGGCGCTGGAGAAGGCGTAAGCCTCTATCCATCTCCTCCATTTCTGCTATAAGGCCCCGCACGCCCCGGTCCGCCGGGGCGGCTCCGTTTTCGCGCGACCCTGCTGGACGACATCCCGGCCTTGGCCGCGGAGCGCGGATCACCCCAAAAACAAGGACAATCCGATGTCGATCACGGCGGAGCGCAAGCAGTCGCTCATCAAGGAATATTCCACCAAGGCGAACGACACGGGCTCGCCCGAGGTGCAGGTGGCGATTCTCACCGAGAGAATCACCAATTTGACCGAACACTTCAAGACGCATGCGAAAGACAATCACTCGCGTCGCGGGCTCCTGAAGCTCGTGTCCCAGCGCCGCCAGCTCCTTGATTATGTGAAAGTGCGGGACGAACCGCGCTACAAGAGCCTGATTGAGCGGCTTGGCATCCGCCGCTAACGCAAGCTGAGCGAAAGCGGCGCTTTCGATGCGCCGCTTTCCCCAACATGGGCGTCGAGAGGGCGCTCGCCACGACCAACGCGTAAAGTCATGGCAGGATC
This sequence comes from Methylocystis sp., assembly GCA_036560365.1. GTDB lineage: Bacteria > Pseudomonadota > Alphaproteobacteria > Rhizobiales > Beijerinckiaceae > Methylocystis. Next base: position 26,058 of record DATBRI010000019.1, on the reverse strand, counting down.
GCCGGACGCTGCGTCGACGCTTTACGAAACACCGCTGCCGCAGCTTCTCGCCGTCTTGCTCATGACGAACCGCAGGTTCATCAGAGAAAGACCAGCATGTTCCAAATTCACCGCGAAGAACTCGATTGGGCCGGGCGCACGCTCGTGCTCGAGACCGGCAAGGTCGCCCGCCAGGCCGACGGCGCCGTCATGGCGAGCTGGGGCGAGACGACCGTGCTCGCGACCGTCGTTTCGGCCAAAGCGCCAAAGCCCAGCCAGGACTTTTTCCCGCTCACCGTCAACTATCAGGAAAAAGCCTTCGCCGCCGGCCGCATTCCGGGCGGCTATTTCAAGCGCGAGGGGCGTCCCTCGGAGCGCGAGACGCTGATCTCCCGCCTCATCGATCGCCCGATCCGCCCGCTCTTCCCCAATGGATATCGCAACGACACGCAGGTCATCGCGACCGTTCTTTCGCACGATCTCGAAAATGATCCCGACATTCTCGCCCTGGTCGCGGCGTCAGCGGCGCTGACGCTTTCCGGCGTTCCCTTCATGGGACCGGTGGGCGCCGCGCGCGTCGGCAGCATCAATGGTCAGCTCAAACTCAATCCGACGATCGAGGAAATGAAGCTTTCCGAGCTCGATCTCATCGTCGCCGGCACGCAGGACGCCGTGTTGATGGTCGAGTCGGAAGCCAAGGAGCTCTCCGAGCAGACCATGCTGGAAGCGGTAATGCTGGGGCATCGCGGCTTCCAGCCGGTGATCGACGCCATCATCCGCCTTGCCGAGCGCGCCGCCAAGGATCCGCGCGACCTCGTCATCGCCGACACGACAGATGTCGCGAACGCCGTCGCCCAGATCGCCGAAGCTGAGCTGCGCGAAGCCTACAAGCACACCGTCAAGCAGGAGCGCTACGCCGCCGTTGACGCGGTGAAGGCGAAGGTGACCGCCGCGCTCTTCCCGGAAGGCGGCGAGGCCAAGTTCACCAAGGAAGAAGTCGGCGCCGCCTTTAAGGAGCTTCAGGCCAAGGTCGTCCGCTGGAACATTCTCGACACGGGCATCCGCATCGACGGCCGCGACGTCAAGACCGTTCGCCAGATCGTGGCGGACGTTGGCGTTATCCCGCGCACGCATGGATCGGCGCTCTTCACCCGCGGCGAAACTCAGGCGCTTGTCGTGGCGACTCTCGGAACGGGCGAAGACGAGCAATATGTCGATTCGCTCGAGGGCACCTACAAGGAGCGCTTCCTGCTGCACTACAATTTCCCGCCCTATAGCGTCGGCGAGACTGGTCGCATGGGTTCGCCCGGCCGTCGCGAAATCGGCCATGGCAAGCTCGCTTGGCGCGCGCTCAGGCCCATGCTGCCGGCGGTGGCTGAGTTCCCGTATACGCTGCGCGTCGTTTCCGAAATCACCGAGTCGAACGGCTCGTCCTCGATGGCGACGGTCTGCGGCGCTTCTCTGGCGCTGATGGACGCCGGCGTGCCGATCAAGGCGCCGACGGCCGGCATCGCCATGGGTCTCATCCTTGAGGGCGAACGTTTCGCCGTGCTCTCGGATATTCTGGGCGATGAAGATCATCTCGGGGACATGGACTTCAAAGTCGCGGGCACGTCCAATGGCGTGACCTCGTTGCAGATGGACATCAAGATCGCCGGCATCACCGAGGAAATCATGAAGGTCGCGCTCGCTCAGGCGAAGGACGGCCGTCTGCACATTCTCGGCGAAATGGCGAAGGCGCTCACGAGTTCGCGCGCCGAACTCGGCGAATTCGCGCCGCGCATCGAAACGATGAAGATTCCGACCGACAAGATCCGCGACGTGATCGGCTCTGGCGGCAAGGTCATCCGCGAGATCGTCGAGAAGACCGGCGCCAAGATCAACATCGAGGACGACGGCACGGTGAAGGTCGCCTCCGCGGACGGCAATTCGATCAAGGCGGCGATCAACTGGATCAAGTCCATCGCCTCGGATCCCGAGGTCGGCTTGATCTACGAGGGCACGGTGGTGAAGACCGCTGACTTCGGCGCCTTCGTCAACTTCTTCGGCGCCAAGGATGGCTTGGTCCACATCTCGCAGCTTTCCAAGCAGCGCGTGAACAAGACGACGGACGTCGTGAAGGAAGGCGACCGCGTGAAGGTCAAACTTCTCGGCTTCGATGACCGCGGCAAGGTCCGCCTCTCGATGCGCGTCGTCGATCAGGAGACCGGCGAAGACCTCGAGGCCAAGGAAAAGGCCGAAGCCGCCGCGGCGAACGGCGCCGAATAGAACATTCGACGGGCGGCTTCTCGAAGCCGCCCGAATTTTTTTTGCGAAACGGCGAGACCTTCTCACCGGCGCTGCTTGACGCTCCAGCTAGAAAAGCCCCTGAGTTTCCCCTCCTTGCCAAGTCCGCGGCGCGCCCTGTCTATAGGCTGAATGCAGCGACAGAGGCGAATATGAACGAGGAGCTCGAAGCGGCGGCGCTCGTCGATCAGGAACAGAAATTTTCAATCGACGTTTTCGTTCTCGCAAGGCTCGCCGTCACGCTTGCGTTTATTTCCGCAACGGTTCTGATCTCGGCGCCATTTCTGCCGGCCCTCACGTGGGCGCTGGTGCTCGCGGTTGTTTTCATTAATCCGCATCGCGTGCTCGAGCGCTTCTTGCCGCCCTCCGTTGCGGCCGGCGTCTCCATTCTTATCGTCGGGCTCGTCATCGTTGCGCCGCTGCTGCTTGTGCTCGAACGGCTCGTCAGCGAGGCCGCCGCAGGCGTCGACTACGTTCAGAAAACGGTGCAGCAAGGCAGCTGGCAAACGATGCTCGATGCGCATCCTTGGCTCGGCGGCTTCCAGAGCTGGGTCGCACGCAGATTCGATCTGCAGGCGACGTTCTCGCAGCTCGGCGCCTTCGTCACCAACCTGACAGCGAGCTTTCTGCGCGCGTCCACCGGACAGGTCATCACCACTCTCCTCGCCTTCTACCTGCTGTTCTTTTTCCTGCGCGACCGAGCGGTGGCGCTGCAGACGCTCGCGCGATTGTCGCCCTTCTCGAACATCGAAACCGGCAAGATCATCGTGCGCGTGCGCGATACGATCCATGCAATCCTGTTTGGCACGCTGGCGGTGGCGGCGCTCCAAGGCGTCCTTGGCGGATTCATGTTCTGGGTGCTGGATTTCAATTCGCCGCTGCTGTGGGGCCTGATCATGGGGCTTGTCTCGATCATTCCGGTGCTCGGCTCTTTTGTCATTTGGATCCCGGCGACGATTTACCTCGTGATCGAGGACCGTTGGGTTGAAGCCATCGTCCTCGCCGTGTGGGGCGGCGTGGTGATCGCCAGCGTCGACAATCTCGTTCGGCCGCTGCTCATCGGCGACAGCATGCGGCTACATACCGTGCCCGCGTTCATCGCGATGCTCGGCGGCCTTCAATTGTTTGGCGCTTCAGGGATCGTCGTGGGGCCAATCGTCATGGCGCTCAGCCCGTTGTTGCTGGACTTCTGGCGTCGCCGCGTCGGACCCGATCAGCCCGCTTAGGTCGCCGCATCTGGCGCGAATTCGCGCTGGAGAGCCGCTTCGAGCGCCGGTTCGTCGGCTTCAACCACGCTGGCGTTCTGCGTGTAGATCAAAAAGCAGCGCAGCCGCTTGCCGGGAAAGAGCGGCGCGATCGCAGCGCGATAGAGCGCAAGCTGGCGCAATTGCGCATCTTCGAGCTTGACGCGCGGCCGCCCCGTCTTGAATTCCGCGATGAGCGCCTCGGTCGCCGTTTCGGCAAGGCGGTCGATGCGCCCCGCGACGACGGCTCCATTCTCGAGCGTCGCGACGATGTCGACCTCAGGAGTCGAGTCTGGGCCAAAGAGCGGCGCGAGTCGCGGATCGGCGACAACGGCGAGCGCCGCCTGCGCCAGCGCGTCCCGCACGTCTTCCGGAAGGACGCCGCCACGCGCGGCAAGGAAGCGCCGCGCGGCGCTTTGACGATGATCTGGCGCGCAGGCCGGCAGATGCTGCAGCAACGCATGGACGAGACGGCCGCGCAGCAGACGTTCGGCTTCTTGTCGCGTCGCGGAGCCGCCGTCAGCCCTGAAGTCTAGGATGTCGGCGCCAGCGAGCGCGCTCGATGGGCGGAGCGGCGGCTCCGGCGTGACTTCGGGCCTCGCCTTGGTCGTGGCGAATGCCGGCATGTCCACGGCGGCGGTCTGCGACACTCTTCTCGTAAGATCGAAGCGCGGCGGAACCGCGCCGCGGCGCAGAATCGTCAATGTCGCGTCGAGCGGGTCGAGCACAGTCTCGCAGCTCGATTCGAGCGCGTCGCGTACAGCGTCGTACCAGCAGCCGTCGGCGCGACCGTTGACGCCATGAGCGCCGCAAACATACAGCCGCTCCTCTGCGCGGGTCAGCGCAACATAGAGCAGGCGCTGGCTTTCCTCGCCCTCGCGCTGCCGATGCGCCTCACGCGCCTGCTGGAGGGCGAGCGGGTCGCTGTCCTTGCCGATCGACCAGAGGAGCGCCGCATCGTCAGCCTTGCCGAGCGTGTAGAGCTTGGGATCGTGCTTGCCCGCTGGGGCGCCGCAGGTGTCGGGCAAAAAAACGATCTTCGCCTCCAGACCTTTCGCCGCATGAGCGGTCATCACCCGCACCGCGCCGCCGGCCGATTCCATATCGCGCTTGATCGAAAGATCGAGCGACTCGGCCATCGCCAGAAAGGCCGTGAGCGAGGGCGGCTGCTCGCGTTCAAAACTCGCGGCGAGCTCTAAGAATTCGTCGATGGCGTCCTCGGCTTCGCCTCCCAGTCTCGCCATGAGCTGCACGCGTCCGCCGTCAAGGCCAAGAACGCTGCTGTAAAAGTCGAACGGCGCCATGGCCGCAGCCTCGCGCCGCAAGCGTCGCAGCCGCGCCGCGGCGTCCCGGCAGCGCGCGTCTTCCGACTGCTCAAGCGCTTCAATCAGTGAAGCGCGACGGCTTGGGGCGAGCGCGATGAGGTCCTCGTCGTCGAAGCCGAAGAACGGCGACTTCAACACGCTCGCCAACGTCAGATCGTCTTGCGGCAACAGCGCGGCGCGTCCAAGCGCGACGAGATCATGGACGGCGATATGGTCGGCGAGATTGAGCCGGTCGGCGCCCGCCACTGGGACATGTTCGTTTTTCAATGCGCGAATGATCGCCTCGAAGAGCGGGCCACGCTTGCGCACGAGAATCAATATGTCGCCAGCCTCGACAGGACGCAGCGCGCCGCCTTCTTCGACGCATTCGCCATTTCGAGGCGCAAGCAGCGCCTTGACCTTGCGCGCCATTCTTGCCGCGAGACGCTCATTGGGGTCGCTCGCGTCGACATAGTCCAGCGGCAGGCGCCAGTCGCTCGGGTCCGGCGCTTTTTCCGCGCCGACCGGCTCCCAGATTTCAATCAGCGCGGCGACGTCGGATTTCCACGCCTCATGCGTGGGCGCTGGCTCCTGCGGATCGCAGCACAGGCCGAGGCGATTTTCGTCGATCGCGAAAATATCGTCGACCGCTTGCAAGACGCCGGGCGAAGAGCGGAAAGATTGCGTGAGCGTCACCAGTTCGAAGCGACGTTTGACGCCTTCGAATCTTCGTCGAAACTCGCGCCGCATCTCGTCGAATCTTTCGGGCGCCGCGCCCTGAAAAGAAAAGATCGATTGCTTCTCGTCGCCGACGGCAAAAAAACTGCGCGGCGGGCCGCCTCTAGCTTCGCGCGCGCCGGCCCCTGCACAAAATTCGTCAGCGATCGCCGCCAATATGTCCCACTGCGCCGAACTCGTATCCTGCGCCTCATCAAGCAGGATGTGTTCAATCTGCGCGTCGAGCTTATAGAGCACCCAGGATGGGCTCGAACGATGAAGCAGGCGGTGCGCGCCCTCGATCAAATCGTCGTAGTCGAGTAGTCCACGACGTCTTTTGGCATGCTCATACTCACTTAAGATGGCGTCGCCCAGCGCATGGAGCGCCAGCGAGCGTTCGGCGGCGGCCGCAGCCTTGCGCTTGTCGATGAGCGTGACGAGTCTGTCGCGCTCGGCCTCCATGCGCGCAAGAAGCAACGGTTCGCGCTTGGCGAGCGGGCCGGTGATGATTTTTGTTTTTCCCAGGCCGCGCGGATCGCCGTCCTTCGTGAAAAAGGCCACGAGATAGCTTTCGATACAGTCTGGATGCGGGGCAAGCACAAAAGCAGAGTCGAGCGAAACGGCAAGTTTGCCGTCGTTGGTCGAACCGCCACGCAGCATTTTGGCGAGCGCCGGCCACGCGGAGGGCGGCTCGCCGTCCTCGATCATCGCCGCTTCGATCCGCGCCAGCGTTTCATTTGTCGTCAAACCAAGCGCGGCAAAGACACGCGACTCATAGTCGTCCTGCTCGCGCATGCGCGCGATCTCTTGACGGTGTTGCAGCAATTCTTCGCAGAGCGCGTCGAATCCCGCGGCCGAAGTCTCACGGGCGACAAGCTGCAGCGCGTTTCGCAGCGACCCGCGCTCCCGCATGGCGGCGTCCAGCGCACGCCGGCGGGCCGCGTCCATCAACTCGGCGCGCTCCAGATCGTCGACGACGCGGAAGGATGCCGGAACATTGGCTTCGAAAGGAAAGATGTGCAGCAGCTTTTCGCAGAAGGCGTGGATCGTCTGGATCTTGAGGCCGCCGGGCGTCTCCACGGCGCGCGCAAAAAGCCGGCGCGCGAAATCAAGATCGATGCGCGATTCGACGGTCGCGCCCATCTGAGCGATTTCATTGGCCAGCGCCGCATCGTCGAGCGTCGCCCAGCGCGCCAGCGCGTCAAAAACCCGCGCGCCCATATTGGCCGCCGCCGCCTTCGTATAGGTGAGGCAGAGAATCTGCGAGGGACGTGCGCCGGCGAGCAGCAGCCGCAAAACGCGCTGCGCGAGCACATGGGTTTTACCGGACCCGGCATGCGCCGAAACCCAGGCGGACGTGAACGGATCTGAGGCCGCTTGCTGACGCCGGATCGTCAGGGCGCCGACGGGACGCTCGCTCATGCCGTCTCTCCGCCGCCGCGCATCCATTCCTTGACGCGCGCCAGATGGTCGTAGTCGCCGATATCGCTCATAAAAGCTGGATGCGGCCGCGACGCATAGGGCGTCGATTCACTGGAAAACTGCGACAGCAGCTCTTCGAGCTGCGCGCGATGCGCCGCGACGATTTCGGCGAAGCGCGTGTCTGTCCATTCGAGCCAGTGAGTTTGGCCGCCATTGCGCAAGCCGATATAAGCGGCGCCGGAAACCGGCCGCGGGCCGATGTTTTCGAAAGCGCCGGCCTCGATCATCGCCGCCTCCAAACTCAGCTGCGGCGACCAGCCGGCCTTGACCTGCTTCTTGGACGGCGGCGCGCCTGTCTTGTAGTCGAAGACATAGGCTTGGCCCTCGCGATCCACCTCTATTCGATCGGCGATGGCGGTCAGGCGAAAGATCGTTCCGTCGGTGAGGTTCAGCGCCATCTCGCCGCGCGTTTCGACATGGATGTCGCAGTCCAAAGCGCGACGCTCCTGTTCGAAGCTGATCGCATGATCGAGCCCAGCTTCGATGCGCGGCCATTGAAAACTCATGAATGCGGGATCGGCCATGAAGCCGTTGAGCTTTTCGCGCGCGAGATCGAGCAGAACGTCGCGCGCGCCAGAAGGAAGCCCGCCGCCCGGATGGCGCGCGACGAATTCCGCCAGCGCCGCATGTATCGCGACACCGATTTCTCGCGCGCCGGCCTCCTTGCCGATCGGCGACAGCGGCGTGAGTTTGAGAATATATTCGGCGAAGATCGCGTAAGGATCGCGCCGCAGGCGCTCAACGCGGGTGACGCTCAAGCGTCGCGGCCGCAGCGTCGCCGGCGGACGCGGCTGCGGCCGTTCAATCGCAATCGTCTCTTCTGGACGATCGAGCGCCGCAGCGATCGCGAGCATCGCGTCGCCGCGTTTCCTGCAGTCGTCGAACGCGTCGCCCGCAAGCGCCGCGAGACGCGCGATGAATCGGGAAGGCGCCGTCGGCGCGCCATCGCGCTTGATGGCGCGGCTCAACACGACGCACTCGGCGCCCAAAGCCATGATGAGATCATGCGCGCTTTGGCCGATGCGCCGCTCCGGCGCCATCAGGCCGAGTTGCGTGCGCATCGAGCGATTGAGAAAGGCGCCGGTGTCCGTCTGCGGCGGCCATACGCCTTCGTCCAGTCCGGCGAGCAAAATAATGTCGGCCTCGATCAGTCGCGCTTCCAAGGGACCGAGGATCTTCAGGCGCGGATGGGCGCGTCTTGGGCCGCGAAGAATCGTCTCGGCGGCGACGCGGTCGAACAGCGCGGCGTAGTTTTGCGCGTCAAAGCCCGCCGGCGCCTCGGCGTGCGCGAGCCGATCGAGGAGTTCGAACAGCGCCGACGCGCCTTCTGCGTCAGCCTCTTCGGCGCCGGCGATCACGGCTTCAAGCGCGCGGCCATGCGCGCGCGCCCGGTCCGACAGCGACGCCGTTGGCGCCAGCGCGGCGACGGGCGCGAAAGCGGCGTCGATGCGAGATAGCGCGTCTTCAATCTCGCGCCAGTCATCATCGCTGATACGGCGTGCGGCGGGATGCGCGTGCGGCGCGCCCGCCAACGCCCGCGCCGGGCCAACGCGCGCCGTCCAGCCGCCGTCCGGCTGCGCGAATGTGCGCAGCACGCCAATCTCGACGAGCGGCGCGAGCGATGCGACGCGCGCGCGCGACAGGCCAAGCGCCGTCAGCGGATGGGCGAGCAGCGCGGCGACGTTCACGGCGCCGGCGCGATCCGATCCGATCCTGGCGACGAGCCGCGCCAACGCGCCGATGGATGTTCTTGCGAGCGGCATGCCGCCGGAATCGTCGATCTCAATGTCGAAGCGTCGCAACTCGGCGGCGACGCGCCGCGCGACGAGCCGGTCCGGGGTAACGAGCGCCGCGGTTCGGCCGGGCGTCTCCAATGCTTCGCGCATGAAAAGCGCAAGCGTCAAAGCTTCGAGCCGCTCGTCCGGCGCTTCCAGCGCAATGACGCCTTCGAGCGCCTCTGCGAAGCCGCCGCTCTGGGCCGCCTGATAATTGCGCCATGCGGAGGTTGCATGCGCAGGCGCCATCGCTTGCGAGACAAACGCGCGGCGCGTGGCGAGCGCCGGGGCCAAACGCGCGAGCTCCCGCGGCTCGTCGCGCGTCGCGCCCATGGCCGCGAGCAAGCGTTTCAACATCGTTTGCGGATGGGTGAAGGCCGGTTCTCCGCCTCTCTCCGTCTGACCCACGCCCGCCCAGGCCTCCGCGCTCATGATCTGATCGAGTCCCGGCAGGACCACGGCGCCATTTTCGAGCCCGGCGATGGCGGCGAGAAGCCGCGTGGTCGTCGGCTGCGCGCCGGTGGAGCCGAGCGCGATCACAGGCGCGGTCGGCGGCGCGCAGGTGAGTTCGGCGATCTGCGCTTCAACGAGGCGTTTCTGATAGGCGCTGGCGTCGATCCGTCCCCGGTCCGTGAGAATATTCGGCCATTCACGCAAGGCGATCTGCAGAAATTTCGTCGTGATCGCCCAGAAATCGCTGTAGGCGTCATCGCTCAACGTATCGAACGCCTCCGCCGAGACATTTTCGATGTGCAATTCGTCGATGAGGGCGCCGAGCTCGGCGGCCAGCGCATAAGCGGCCGACGGCGTCGATGCGACGAGAAGCGGTTCGCTCTCATGCAGTTTGGCCGCGCCGCTTGTATCGACCGAGATGAGCGCGCGCCCGATCGCTTCCGTCCATTGCAGAATGAGCTGCGACAGCAGCAGGCGCCGTTCCAGCTCTTCGATCGGCGCGGCGAGGGACGCATCAGCATCGACCTCAAACTCTCCGGCAAACAGCGCGGCGTTCTCACGCTCCTCCAGAGCGCCGAGCGGCAGAATGCGCGGCAGCAGCGTCGCGCGCCGATCGAGCGCCTGCGCGAATTCGGCCGCGAGCGCCCGCGCCGCGCGCTGGGTCGGCACATAGATCGTGGCGCGCGCCATCGTCAGCGGCGGCGTATCGCGCGAGAGGGCGGGAACAATCGCGCCGTCGAGCAGGGCCGAAACGAACGTCTTCAGAAACGGCGCGCCGGGCGCAATGGTGAAAAGATTGCGGCGACGCGCGAGCATCGCGCTCAGCCCCGACGCAGGGCGATTGCACGCTCGGCCTCTGCGATCGCTGCGACCGTGCCGACGTGAAGCCAAAGCCCGCTGGAGACGACTCCATAGAGCCGTCCTTTGCGCGCGGCCTCGAAGAAGAAGGGCGCGAGCTTGAAAACGTCATCTGCGACGCCTGTGAAAAGCTGCGGCTTCATGAGGCCCACGCCGGTGTACACATAGGGTTTGTGGCCATCGCGACGAATAATGCGCCCGTCCGCGTCCAGATCGAAATCGCCGCCCCAGTCGACTCCGACGCTTCCCGATGTCGGCGCGAGCAGGAGCGCCGCGTCCATCATGTCGGGGTCGAAGGCGTCCGCAAGCGCCAGGACATTCGAGCGCGCCGCGCCGATCCAGAACGCGTCGGTGTTGCAGACGAAAAACGGATCGGCCCCGATTAGGGGAAGCGCTTTCTTGATCCCGCCGCCTTGATCCAGCAGCAGATCGCGCTCGTTCGAGATCACGATGCGCGGATGGGCGCGGCTTGCCAGGTGCGACTCAATCTGATCGGCGAGATGATGGACGTTGACGACTGCCAGTTCGACGCCGGCGTTTTCGAATTCGTCTAGCGCGCGGTCGATCAGCGTGCGGCCGGCGACGGAAACGAGCGGCTTTGGCGTCTTCTCGGTGATCGGCCGCATGCGCGCGCCGAGGCCGGCGGCGAACACCATGGCGACGCCCGGCGCTGGCGTGAGCGCGGACGAGTCAGGCGTCGCGAAACAAGCCGGGGATGTTGGCCTCATACCAAGCCCTGATGTCGGCCAGCGCCGGATGGCGGAGGCTCTTTTTGAGATAGGATTCAACGCGCGGAAGATGCGTGAGATAGTGCGGCTTGCCGTCGCGCTGATCCAGCCGCGCGAAAATCCCCAGGATCTTTGTCGCGCGCTGCGCCGCCAGGATCGCATAAGCCTTGGCGAAAGCCGCCATGTCGAATGCGGAGTCGGCTTCGCGGCGCAGTTTGGCGTAATGGGCGAGGAGCTTCAACTCCAAATCATCGGGCACATCGACGCGGGCGTCCTGTCCAAGCGAGGCGACGTCATAGGCGGGATGGCCGAGCACACAGTCCTGGAAATCGAGGATGCCTATTCGCGCCAGACCATTCCGCGGCGCGAGCCACAAAAGATTGGGGGAGTGATAGTCCCTCAGAGTCCATGTCGGCGCCGCGCTCGCGACGTCGCTAAGCGTCTGGCGCCAGAGATTGAGAAAGATCGCCCGCGCCCCCGACGAGATGGGCGCCTTCTGGCGCGGGAGATACCAGTCGACGAGCAATTCCACTTCGATCAGCAGCGCGTCGAGGTCATAGGGCGGGATGCAATAATCGCCGCCGCCTTCGACCGCGATCGTCTCCGGCAAGCGCTGCGCATGAAGATAGGCAAGCGCGGCCGCCGCTTCGAGATAGCGCTCGGCGATGGGGCCGCTCGCGTCGACGACGCCCTCGCCGCCAAGATCCTCGATGATGAGCAGGCCGGCGTCGAAATCCCTAGCGTAGATTTCCGGAGCCGAGAGTCCCAGGCCGCGCAGCGCCTGGGACAGGGCGACGAAAGGAACGACGTTTTCGGCGAGGCGCGCGATCGCGCTGTAGGACTTGCCGTAGCGGATCGGCGGTCCGTCGGGCCGCGCCGGCGAAATCATCAGAATCGCGCGCTGTCCATTCGACTTTTCGAGCCGCTCATAGGCGCGCGTCGAGGCGTCGCCCTGCAGAAAGCGCCGCTCGGCGCCGGCCCAACCCGACGTTCGCAGAAGTTCGCGCATCGACTTGAAGGAGGCGAGGCGCGATACGAAACCGCCATAGCCGGAAATGGTGAGCCGACGCGCCTCGCGATTATCGCCGTCGACGAAGCTCAGTCGCACTTCGAGACGATCGGGCGAGAGCGCCTCGCGCGCACGTTCGGCCCATTCGACGAGCACGATCGCGTCGTCGGTCGCCTCCTCCCAGCCTAATCCTTCGAGTTCCGCAGTGTTCTCCAGCCGGTAGAAGTCGGCATGGACGATGCGATTGCCTGCGCGCTCGTAGATTTGCATCAGCGTGAAGGTCGGGCTTGGCGCCTCAAGCCGCGGGTCTTCGACCAAAGCGCGGATCATCGCGCGCGCGAACGTGGTTTTGCCTGCGCCGAGATCGCCCGAAAGCATGACGGCGTCGCCGACGCGAACGAGCGTCGCAAGTTCTTGCGCCAGTTCGATTGTCCCGGCTTCGCTGGCGACATCGAGGCGCCAGACCGCTTTCGGCGCCGCCTCCTCGCTCATTCGGCGCCTCCGGCGCTCGCCGCGACGAGACGTGGCTCTTCAAGGGCGGCATGCGCCGGAAAGATGCAGGTGACGGTCGTGCCTTCGCCAGGGGCGGAGTCAATGAAGACCCGGCCGCCATGCAGCTCCATCAAGGCGCGCACGATGGAAAGACCGAGCCCGACGCCGCGATGGCGGGAACCGGCGGTGTGCGACTCAAAGCGATCGAAGATGCGTTCGAGAATTTCTGGCGAAATGCCACGGCCGCGATCCGTGACCTTGAAGACGATTTCGCTCTCGCGCCGCAACACGGCAAGCGTCACCGTCTGTCCCGGACGAGAGAAGCCGATGGCGTTCGACAGCAGATTGAACAGGATCTGGCGCACGCGTTTGGCGTCGCCGCGGAACATTCCGACATCGTCCATGGCGACGATCTGCACGTCGATCGAATTTTCGGCGAGTCGATCCTGCACGCCTTCGATCGCGGCGCGCATCGTCGCCTCAACGTCGACGTCGGAAACTTCAAGCTCCAGCGCGTCCTCGTCGATTGTCGCCAGATCGAGAATGTCGTCGACGATGGCGAGCAGCGCCGCCGAGGATTTGTTGACGTATCCCAGATATTCGCGCTGGCGCTGATTGAGCGGGCCGGTCGAGTCCTCTCCGAGGAGATGCACGAAGCCGTTGATGTTGTTGAGCGGCGAGCGCAACTCGTAACTGACGTGATGGATGAAGTCATTGCGCAATTTTTCGGCGGCGAGCAGCGCCGTGTTGCGGTCGGTCAAGGCGCGCTCGACATTCACGTCGGCGGAAACGTCGACGAAGGTGAGGAGCGCCGCGCCGTCGAGCAGAGGTTGCGCGGCGCAATCCAGGACCACGCCGTCGCTGCGCTCGATGCGTCGCGTGAAGCCTTCCCGCATTTCATTGAGGCCGGTGACGAAGCCTTGCAGCGCCTCCCATGTCTCCTCCTTGGCGTGCAGCGCGCGGCATTTCGCGGCGAGCGCGTCGAAGCGCGGCCGCTGCGTGAGTTCCTCGGGATCGAGGCGCCACAGACGGGCGAAGGCGGGGTTGCTGAACTTCAGTCGCCCGTCGGAACCGAAAACCGCCACGCCCTCGTGCAGCGTCTCGAGCGTTTCGCTCTGCATGCGGGCAAGCGCGTTGAAGCGCGTCTGAAGATCGTAAGCCTTGGTGGCGTCGTCATAAAGATAGGTGACGCCGCCTTTGGGATTGGGATGCGCGACGACGTCGATGATGCGGCCATCCGGCAGATGCCACGTGTGACGGATGGGCTCTGGCGAGCGATAGGCTTCGAACAGCCGCTCCTTCCAAGCCCTGTAATCCGATTCGACGGGCACGCGTTGCTCGGCGCGCAGACGGTCGAGAATCTGTCCGTCGGTCGGCCGTTGTTCGAGGAACCTGGGGTCGAGCGGCCACAGCTTGGCGTAAGCGTCGTTGCTGTAAATGAGCCGGCGCGCGCGATCGAAGCTGGCGACCGCCGTCGGCAGCTGATCGAGCGTGCGCACATGCGATTGCATCTGCTGTTCGAGATCCGCACGCACCGTTTCGACCTCGTGACGATCGATCGCGATGGCGGCGGCGGCGCCCGCGGCGGAGGCCTGCGTGACGTCGAGCCGATGGCGCTCGCCCGCGACGACGGCGTTGACGCATTCGCGCCAGACGCTGTTCTTGGCGCGCGCTTGGTCGGCGGCGCTGCGCGCCGACTGGTCGAGCAACTCCAGCCTACGGGCGAGCGCGTCCTCGGGGGTCTTCGCTTCGACCGCTTGCGCATAGGCGTCGTTGACGAAGACGAGTTCGCCCGCGTCGTCGCGTATCCAAAATGGCGCAGGCAGCGCCTGGAGCATCGCGCGCAGACCGGCGAGTTCAGACTGCGCCGCGGCGTGGCGCGCGCGAAGGCCGATCAGCTCCAGCCGGTCGCCGGAGACTTCGCGGATGCGCAACACGACGCTGCCGCCAACCGCTCTTCCGTCGGCGTCAAAATGCCGACCGGCGACGCCGGCAAGCGCCAGACGGAAGCTTTCGCCGCTCTTGCGCAGACGCTCGACCGCGCTTTCGAGCGCCTCGGCGTCTTTGGGCGCAAGCCAGGCGCCGAAGCTCAATATGCGACGCGGCGCGGCGACAGACCCGGTCATGATCAGAGACGACGAATGGATATCGGGCTCGGCGTCGGGCGCCGTCCAGGCGACGAAGATCTGCGGCTCGGAGGCGAGAAAGGTCTTCGCCCGGCCGAGCTGGGCGCGGGCGTCCTCGAGTTCGACGCTCAAGCCGGCTTCGCGGCGACGCCAGGCGGCGCGTTCGCGCACATGCGTGATGACGATGGCCGCGGCGAAAATCGTTAAGCCGCCGCCGAAGGCGAAGCTGACGATTTGCGGATCGATCGCCAGATCTTCGAGAAAGCCTGCCGCGCGCGCCGGCGTCGCCGCGAGCGATAGAAGCAAAGACCCGAGGGAAGCGCCGGCAACCGGATGCGCGCCAGAGTGGTTGTTCGCGCGCCGGCGCCCTCCCGTCATTGCGAGGACGACTCCGCTTGCAAGCGATCGAGCTGGCGCGTCATGAGAACCGGTCTCCACGGTCAATTGCGGGTGCTCAATCACAACAACGCCGTAAGCGGTTCCTGCAGAACGCGGACGCAGCCTGCCGAGCGCAGGACACGGGTAGCGCCGATGACAGGAAGACGGAGGGCTTCGTCCGCCGCCCGTCGCGCCGCCATACGAATCAGCCCCAATCTAAAGCGCAATTGCCCAAAACGGAATCGCGTTTCGGCGCGTAAGCGGGGCCATCTCAAAAGACGGCCCCGCTCCAGGCAAGGAGCGAGGCCGCAAATCGGCAAAAAACTGAACCCCGCTCAGTAGCGGTAATGGTCCGGCTTGAAGGGGCCGTTCTTCGGCAGGTTCAGATATTTGGCCTGCTCGTCGGTCATCTGCGTCAGCTTCACGCCGATCTTGTCGAGATGCAGCGAGGCGACCTTCTCGTCGAGGTGCTTGGGCAGCGTGTAGACGCCGACCGGATACTGGCCCTGCTTGGTCCATAGCTCGATCTGCGCCAGCGTCTGATTGGTGAAGGACGCCGACATCACGAAGGAGGGATGACCCGTCGCGCAGCCGAGATTCACGAGACGGCCTTCGGCGAGCAGCAGAATGCGCTTGCCGTCGGCGAACTCGATCTCGTCGACCTGCGGCTTCACATTATGCCACTTCAGGTTCTTCAGGCCGGCGACCTGAATTTCCGAGTCGAAATGGCCGATGTTGCAGACGATGGCGCGATCCTTCATGGCGCGCATATGGTCGATGGTGATGACGTCGACATTGCCCGTCGCCGTGCAGAAGATGTCGCCGCGCGACGCGGCGTCTTCCATCGTCGTCACTTCATAGCCTTCCATCGCCGCCTGCAGGGCGCAGATCGGGTCGATTTCGGTGACGAGCACGCGGCAACCGGCGTTGCGCAGCGAAGCGGCCGATCCTTTGCCCACGTCGCCATAACCGGCGATGACGGCGACCTTGCCGGCCATCATCACGTCGGTGGCGCGGCGCACGCCATCGACCAGCGACTCGCGGCAGCCATAGAGATTGTCGAATTTCGACTTGGTGACCGAATCATTGACGTTGATCGCCGGCCAGAGGAGCTTGCCCTCCTTGTGCATGACATAGAGACGATGCACGCCCGTCGTCGTCTCTTCGGTGACGCCTTTGATCGCCTCGGCGTTGCGCTTGTAGAAGCCGGGATTGGCCTTCAGACGCTTCTTGATCGAGGCGTAGAGGACCTCTTCTTCTTCATTCGAGGCGGTCTCGAGGAAGGCGACGTCGCCCTGCTCGGCGCGCAGGCCCAGATGAATGAGCAGCGTCGCGTCGCCGCCGTCGTCGAGGATCATGTTCGGGCAGCCGCCGTCGCTCCATTCGAAGATCTTGTGGGTGTAATCCCAATAATCCTCGAGGCTCTCGCCCTTCTTGGCGAAGACCGGCGTGCCGGTCGCGGCGATCGCCGCCGCGGCGTGGTCCTGCGTCGAATAGATGTTGCAGGAGGCCCAGCGCACGTCGGCGCCGAGCGCCTTCAAGGTCTCGATCAGCACGGCCGTCTGGATGGTCATATGCAGCGAGCCGGCGACGCGCGCGCCCTTGAGCGGCTGCGACGGCCCATATTCCGCGCGGGTCGCCATCAGGCCCGGCATTTCGGTCTCGGCGATGGCGATCTCCTTGCGGCCCCAATCGGCCAGCGAAAGGTCAGTGACGGCGAAATCGTTAAAGTGATGTGCGGTCATACGAAATCCTCTGTTTTCCTGCGCGGCTCGGTCTCGAATGTCATTCCCGGACGCGCAAGGCGCGATCGGGACTCCAGAGCAGGACCAGCATTCCTGGAGCGGCTCTGGATTCCCGGTCAGCAGGCCCGCTGCCCGCCGGGAATGACACGCCAATGAACGGCTCAACCGAATTCCTCCGCCGGCTCACGCCAACGGCCGGACGAGCCTATAGCAGGGGCTGCGAATAAAGGCAATAAAGATATAAAGATTTCTTTATGTCAAAGTCTGGCGGCCTGGCCGCCGGGGATCTCGTCGGTGATCACCTTGAAGCTCGCGAGCGTGCACGGGCCAAATGAGGTTACCATCGCGACGTCGGTCGCATCGCGTCCGCGCGCAATCAGGATACGTCCAATTCGCGGCGTGTTGTGGCGGGCGTCGAACGTGTGCCAGCGGCCGCCGAGATAGACTTCGAACCAAGCGCTGAAATCCATCGGGGAAGGATCGGGCGGCACGCCGATGTCCCCTAGATAGCCCGTGCAGTAACGCGCCGGAATGTTCATGCAGCGGCACAAGGCGACGGCGAGATGGGCGAAGTCGCGGCACACGCCGCGTCGATCGGCATTGGCGTCCCAAGCTGTTCGTGTCGAGCTTGCATGTTCGTAATCGAAGGCGATGCGATCATGGACATAGTCGCAGATCGCCTGCGCCAGCGGCCAACCCTTCGGAACCTGACCGAAAAGCGACCATGCCAAATCCGATAGACGATCGGTCTCGCAGTAACGGCTGCCGAGCAGATAGATCAGAACCTCCACCGGCAGGTCTTCGAGCACATGCTGCTCGGCATCAAGGGCGACTGGATCTGGCTTCCCGTCGTCTTGAACAAGAAAGTCCGAGGACATTGTGAGCCGGCCCGCGGGCGCGCGGATCACATGGCAGAAATTGCCGAAACTGTCGTGATAGGTGTTAGCCGGGATGGGCGGATCAAGTCGCATGCGGTCCGCGGTCAGCACGTCGGCGAGCCGTGACGGATGCACGCTCAGCGTCAAAATCATGGGCGTCGGCTGCGGGCAGTCATAGGAAATTTCATAGCCGGCGCGAATCTTCATCGGGAAAGCCTCCTCGTTTCGAGCAAGCGGAGCCGTCGCAATCGTCGCCGACGGGCATTATCCTCCCGCGCTCATGCGGGCGCTGCATTCCACGTCGACGTCCGCAGCAGCGGCGACCCTCACCGCGACCTTCATGGAGAGATGGTCGGACGCCGCTCCGATCCATGTTCCTTGCAGCGGAATCGCTTCCCTTGGCTCGTCCACAACTGCGACGCGCACGAGATTCCGATTCCCGACCATGCCGCTCGAGGGATCGAAGTCAACCCAGCCCGGGCCGGCGATATAGGCCTGGACCCAGGCATGGGTGTTGCCCCCGATGTCGCCCTCGTCGTCATCATCGTCGAGATGCAGATATCCGGAAACGAATCGCGCGGCGATTCCAAGCGCGCGCAGCGCAGCGATCATGAGCGTCGCAAGGTCGCGACAACTTCCGCTCGAGAGCTCTAAAGTCTGTACCGGGTCCTGAACGCCCTTCTCGTGGCGCGCCACATGCTGGAAGGTGCGGTTGATGGTCTGCGTCATATCGACGAGAAGCTTGTGGGTGCCGGCCGATCCGTCCTCACGCAGGAACGCGGCGGCCCAGCGATGGATGCGGGGATGCTGGGACTGCGGCGTGAGGAAGCACGCCAGATCGGGCCTGTCTTCCTCGCCGTAAGCAAACGGATGGGTCCGCGCAAGGTCCTCGATATCGCCTTCTTTGAAGTCGGTCGGCGCGTGGCGGAGACGCATGGTGCTTTCGACGCGAAGCTCGGAGGCGCGTTCAGCGAAACGGGCCGTCGCGACATGATTGCCGAAAACATCCCGCGTCCAGAAAATTTGGCTCGGCGCGGGCGTAATATCGAGGTCGGACTCGAGCACGATCTGGTCATCGTCGTCGCGCGGACGCAACATCATCCGATGCTCGCCGAATGCGACAGGCTGCGCATAATGGTAAGTCGTGACGTGGCGGACGGTGAGAATCGGCATTGGGGTCCCGCGCTGATCCAAGCTGCGCATAACGCAAGTTCCGATGGCAGGCAATTTCCGCGCCAGGAACTGGACCCGTCTGTCGCTTTGCGTCGCCGCCCATCCAACGAAAGAGAACGCCAATGAATGGAATGCCGCGCCGCCTATTGGCGGTCGACGAACCGGGACCGGTCACGGTGCACAATGAAAACGGCCAGTCGCCGTTTCTGATCGTGGTCGATCACGCGGGCAATTTCATCCCGCGCGCGCTCGGCCGGCTCGGCGTTCCGGAAGCCGAATTGACACGCCATATCGCCTGGGACATTGGCATCGCCGCGGTTTCCCGCTTCGTGGCGGACGCGCTCGACGCCACTTTGGTGCAGCAGAACTATTCGCGCCTGGTCATCGACTGCAACCGCGCGCCGGGGTCGGAGACCTCAATCCCTGAAATCAGCGAGTTGACGCCGATACCGGGAAACGTCGGCTTAAGCGACGCTCGAAAGGATGAGCGGCTGCGCGAGATTTTTCAGCCCTATCATGATCGGATCAGCGCCGAACTCGATCGGCGGCGGCGGCAGGGCCGGCCGGCGGCGCTGATCGCGATGCATAGCTTCACCCCGGTTTTCATGGGCGCGGCGCGGCCCTGGCATGCTGGCGTGCTTTACAATCGCGACGCCCGTTTCGCCAATAGGCTGATCGCTTCGCTCAGACGCGAAGACGGGCTCATCATCGGCGACAATGAGCCCTACAGCGTGACCGACGAGTCGGATTACACCATTCCGGCGCATGGCGAGCGACGCGGCCTGCCGCACGTCGAGGTCGAGATCCGCCAGGACCTGATCGCCGGCGAGAGCGGACAGCGAACTTGGGGCGCGCTGCTCGCCCGTTTGCTGCTGCAGGCGTATCAAGAGCTGACGTCGGCGGCGACTCAGACGACCGGATTGGCGTTGCCTTGAGGGAGGCCGCCGCTTGCAAAAGATGCGCAGCTTGGCGCGACCGGACCGTCACATTGCCGCGCGCTTAACGAACCCGCGCGCCAGTGGGCGAGGTCCGCAATTCTTCGCAAACAGCCGTCATTGCTACAACCTTGCCGATGTTGGCGTCGATCAGCTCTTCTTTGTAGACGTGCGTTCCATTTGCGCTTCGACGGCTCAGATAAGCGACCATTTTCAAATCGCGATTTCGACGATGCACGCCTTGCCAAGAGCGTTCGTGCGCGCTGCTTGTATCCACGATGTAATATTGCTCAGCACGCTCAATGCCGGCACCCTTTTTCTGACGGTGTAATACCGTCCAATTCCCGCCTGCGATGGAAATTTCGATCGAAGTCGTGTCCCCGGCGACCGCTGGCGAACAATGGAGCGCCAGCGGGGAATTGACCACAGGGCTTTCTGGCTTTCTCGTCTGAGGAAGAGGACCCGGTTGCTCCAGTCGCTCAACCGCAGCCCGGCTATCATCGCTAAATTTTGCGGCAGATGCGGTCCTTCGATCGAGGCTCGATCTTGCAGGTTTTTGAGTCGCTGCGTCGGAAGGCGACGACGGATGTTCGACGGCGGCGCCTGAAACAGCTGCGTGAATTCGGTCCGAGGATGACGTTGCGCGAGTCTCGCTTGGTAAAATTGGCGATGGCGCACGACGAACTTCGCTATTTTGCCTCGTATGTTCTTGGTTCGGGACAGCGCCCACGTCCAAATGAATCCCATAAGAACGCGCGAAAAAGACGGCCGCGGCAATCACGAACCCCGTTGCCGCCGCAGTATAAAGAAGGCGCCGCCAACTCTGCTCAGGACCTGCTGTTTCTGCGAAGGCCTCGTCCGAAGCGATGCACCCAGAAGCGTTTTCTGAATGCAGGTCAAGCCTTGCGGATCCTGCGAAACGATCTGATGGGGCAATGGACAGAATATTGTCGATCTTCACCAGGTCGCGATGGTGTAACAGTATTATTTTGTTCGTTCGCGCGAGTTCCACGGCAGCGGGCGTATAGCTATTGTTGCTTACGACGATAGCGTAATCAGCCGTTTCATGAGCGCGG
Source organism: Methylocystis sp. (assembly GCA_036560365.1). GTDB lineage: Bacteria > Pseudomonadota > Alphaproteobacteria > Rhizobiales > Beijerinckiaceae > Methylocystis. The sequence continues at coordinate 5,420 of DATBRI010000019.1, read as the reverse complement.
GCTGCAACGATCTCCTGCACCGCTTTGTTTCCCACCGGGCTCTTATAAAGCTTGCACTGAACGACGAGCCTTATCCCAGCCTTTTGGGCGATCACATCGACCCCTTGATCGCGGCTCGCCATCGTCACCCGCGCATGCCAACCGCTAAGTTTGAGCTCTTCGGCGCAATAGTGCTCGTAATCGATGGGTGACATGTCGTCGCGGAATGCATCACTGAGTTGTTCGAGCTCAGTTTCCGCGGCGACAATTTTCTCGACATAATCTCTTAGCTCAAACATGCGCGCAGCGGCGATACGTCGGTCGTAATCGATCAGTCCCGGCACGACGTTTTTTGAGATAAAATAGTCTATCTCTCTTACCCACTTTTCTACTTTCAAATTTCCATATGAGTCGCGCTGCAGCAATTGCGCGCGCCTTCTGACGAGAGCCTCGATCTTATCGGCGACAGCTTCTTCCAATTTGCTGTCAACGCGTTTCGACGCGCGCCTGTATTTCAGGAAGCTTGTCGTCCAAATCGTTACAATCAAAAGCCCGGCAAATACGATAAAGCCGACGATAATTTGACTTAGCTGGCTTGGCCAACCCGCCCAGGCCAAAAGCCCCGCCAACGGCAGGACGGCTAGGGCAGAGGCATTGTTTTTCTTTTTTCGCGCCATTTTGCCGACAAGGAGATTGATGAAATCGCAGGTTCAATCGTGCCGCACCAAGCGGGCGCCCAGCACACCTTAGCTCGCTCCCTCAAAAAATATACGGCGGCGTCTCGCAATGAATCGTTGAGCCTCTGCCGAAACATCTGGCGTCATTGGTCATAAGCGGCCATTCGATGCAGGCGCGCTCTTCCAAGCGCCCCGCCCCGCCTCCCTACGGATTTGCAACGCAGCTCCCGCCCGGCTAGCTTCGCGGCCTATGCTCTCAGCCCTGAAAAACTTCATCAACGAACTCACCGGCGAGGCCGAGCGGCCCAAGGCCTTTGAGGCCGCCGACTATCAGCTCGCCGCCGCCGCGCTTCTCGTCCATATCGCCTCGGTCGACGGCGAATTCGACGACAGGGAGAAGGCCCGCATCCGACAGCTCGTCGAGGCGCGCTTTGGCCTTTCAGGCGACGCGGCGGCCGAACTCATCGACGCCGCGCAGGCGAGCGAGCGCGACGCCGTCGATCTCTATCGCTTTACCAGCGTCTTGAAGCGCCGGCTCGACGAAGACGGACGCCGCCAGATCGTCGGCATGCTCTGGGACATGGCGCATGCCGACGGCGCGGTGCACGAATTCGAGGAGAATGTCGTCTGGCGCGTCGCCGAATTGCTCGGCGTCTCGACGCGCGAACGCGTCGAGCTGCGCCGCGAGTTCCGCGACGCGGCGCCGGCCCCGGCGCCGAGCGGCCCCTGGTCGCGCGATAAGGACGGACTGTGACGCGCACCGTCGCGGTCATCACCGGCGCGTCCGACGGCATCGGCGCGGCGCTTGCCCGCACCTTCGCCGCCAACGGCCATGAGCTTGCGCTCGTCGCCCGTCGCGGCGAGCTGCTGGAGGCTTTAGCGGACGAAATCGCCGCCAATGGCTCTGTCCGCCCGCTCCCGATCGAACTTGACCTTACCGCCGAGGGCGCCGCCGACACGCTGTCCGAGCGCCTCGCCGAAGCGGGCGTCGCCCCGCAATTTCTGGTCAACAACGCCGGCTTTGGTCTGATGGGCCGCGCGATCGAACTCGACGCCGCCGAGCAGCTCGCGATCGTCAATCTCAACATAGCCGCGCTGACCGCGCTGACCTTGCGCTTTCTGCCGGCGATCGTCGCCGCGAAGGGCGGCGTGCTCAACGTCGCCTCAGTTGCGGCTTTCATGCCGGGGCCCGGCTTTGCCGTCTATTACGCCAGCAAGGCCTATGTGCGCTCGTTCAGCGAAGCGCTGTCGCAGGAATTGAAGCCGCTGGGGGTGAAGGTCGCCTGCCTCTGCCCCGGTCCGGTGCAGACCGGCTTTCAGGCGCGCGCGGGGATGGATCTCGCCGGCTTCATGAAAGCGATAAAGCCGGCGATGCTGCCGGCGTCGGAAGTCGCGCGTCAGGGCTATGAAGGGCTGATGGCCGGCAAGCGCGTCATCGTGCCGGGCCTCGTCAACCGGATGTTCGTTTGGGGTGCGGCGGCGACGCCGCGGGCGCTTTTGCTGCCGCTGCTCGCGACGGCCCAGCAGCGGCGCTGATCAACGCGGACGAGATCTGTCAGGCAAAGGTAAACGTACATATTTCTATGTATTACCTACCCCGTCTTAATGATATCGACTGCCGACTTCAGCGGGTCGGTGGGAACGGTGAAATATCCCTGGAATGGCCGATCGAGTTCCACCAGTAAAAAGATCGCCCCCGAAACGCATAGGGACGCAGCGACAAGCCCAAGCGCGGCGGTCCAATGGTGGTGCGAGATGACTCCGAAATTAAAGAAAACCGTCACGAGCAAAGCGATCAGGAATACGACCACCCCCAGCGGTATATTGGCGTTCAAGTCGTTATATATTTTCCATCTTATGCCGGCAATTTCTTGTGTTAAATTGAGCGCAGCCGTCTTCGCCCATGATTTTTTCTCGTCTTTGGCCTCTAAATTGAGCACTGCTTCGCGAAATGAGTCGATCTTGGCTTTTCTAAAAGCATCCTTTTGATCGATGTTACTGTCGCTCGCGAGCTGCAATAGATCAATCTGACCCTGCACAGTTCGCATGATTTTTGTTCTTGCTTCGTTGGCGTCGTCGCCAAACAGATCCAACACGCGATGCAACAAAACAACCTTTGACGCTTGCGTTCTGACCTCGTCAACCTTCTTATCGAAATTGTTTTTTGCCGTCACCAATAAAAAGCCGAGGCATACCGCAAGCAATGAAGCAATCATATTTCTCACTGCTTTGAACTGATCCCTCGATATTCCATCAAGCCAGCTCTCTTTCAGCTGGAGTGTAATAGAAAATCCCAACAAACCTGCCAGCAATGTTGCAAAAAGGGTCACTATAGCTATGTCGACGCTGGTCACGAGTTTTTCCTCCGCAGGACCCTATCCCGCAAGAACGCCTTGCAAACCTCGCGAGCCGGGAACGATCCCTGACCCCTGGACAAAAATCTACCCCCATATGACTGTTCGAAAACAAAAAAGCGAGCCTCTCGGCTCGCTTTCGTTTCCTCACACGCCGAAGCGGTTATTCCTCGACGGTTTTCGGCTTCAGCACCTGACGGCCGCGATACATGCCGGATTTGAGATCGACGTGATGCGGCCGGCGGAGTTCGCCGGAATCCTTGTCCTCGATATAGGTCGGCGCCTTGAGGGCGTCGGCGGAGCGGCGGAAGCCTCGCTTCATCGGCGAGGTTTTTCTCTTCGGAACGGCCATTTTATCTCTCTCTAAACGGAAGGCCGCTGGCGGGAGCGCCGCGCGGCGGAAACTGGCGTTGGGCCTATACGCGAAATCTCGCCCCATGGCTACCCCGGCGAAGGGCTTTACCGGGGCCATCGCACGAAGGCGATCCTGAGCAGTTGGCGCGAAAGACGGCGTTGAAGAAACCGCCGTCCGAGGGTCTCATCCTGCCTGCCTATGGAACGGCGGCCGGCGGGACTGGAGCGCTCGCAGCCTTGTCATAGGCGTTCTTTTCACCGCCCGATAGCATCGCCGGATCTTCCTCGATGAGCTGCTTCCCGCCGCGATCGTCGGCCGGCCGCGCGGCGACCGGCGACGCCGCCAGGCCGGTCTGATGCGCGAGCCAGCTTCGCCAGTGATCGGCGGAGCCATTAAACGTATTTTGGTCGACCGCGCCGGTGATGCCCGGCACACGCCCATCCGAGCGATACTGCCAAAAAGTCCATTTGCGATCGCCGTAACGCACCTGCGGGTGATATTTCGTCGAGCGGACCCAGATCGGATATTCGGAGAGAGCGTCCGAATGCAGGATCGCCTGATAGAAGTCGACCGATGAATAGATGATCGGCTTCTTGCCGTAGTGGCGCTCCATCTGCGTGAGCATGTCCTTCATGTCGCGCAGCACCTCCTCGCGATAGAGCGTGCGTTTGCAGGTTCCCGACGTCGGCGTCGCCTCGACGTCGAGCACGGGCGGCAGCGCGTCCGGGTCATTCGGCACAACGCTGGCGAAATTGCCGATTTCCTCGTGCGGCTGACGGCACCAGTAGACAAAGTGATAGGCGCCGCGCGGCACGCCGGCCGCCTTCGCCGCCGCCCAATTTTGCGCGAACTTCGAGTCGACCCGGTCGCCGCCTTCCGTAGCCTTGATGAAGGCGAAGGAGACGCCGGATTCCTTCACCTGCTCCCAGTCGATGTTCCCCTGATATTTCGACACGTCGATGCCGTGGACGGCGAATTCGGCGCTGCGCGTCGCCGGGAGTTTATGGAGATCGGTCTCCGGCACGGCGTAGGCGAGAAAGCTCGGGTCGCGCTTGGGATTGATCAGCGGCGCGCTGGTCTGGAACCGCGGCCGGTGCGAAAAGCTTGGATCATAGGAGCTGCCGCAGCCGGCGAGCGTCGCCGCCGCCAATGCGGCGCATCCAAGAGCGAGGAACGGCGAAGAAAAACATTTCAGCGAGCGCATTTCGTCAAACTATCTCCGCAGGCGGTAACGGAGCGTAAACGCGCCGACGCGCCTCAGCCCAAATGGAACCACAAACTGGCGATTGTAAGGAAGGCCCCATAGCCGACCACGTCGGTGATGGTCGTCACGAAAGGCCCCGAAGCGACGGCAGGGTCGAACTTCAGCTTGTCGAAGGCAAGCGGCACGACGATTCCGCCCAAGGCGCCCGCGACGAGATTCGTGAACATCGCCAAGCCTATCACTGGCCCAAGCCCAACATTATGGAACCAGTTGGCGGCGACGACGCCAGTCACAAGGCCAAAGGCCGCGCCATTGACCGCGCCGATGGCCAGCTCCCTGAAAATAATCCTTATGGCGTTGGCGCGGGTCAGCTCGCGGGTGGCGAGCGCCCGAACCGCGACGGTCATGGTCTGGGTCGCGGAATTGCCGCCCTGGCCGGCGACGATCGGCCCCAGCACCGCCAACGCCACCATTTGCTCGAGCTGCAACTGAAAGTGCTTCAGCACGCTGGAGGTGATGAAGGCGGTCAGCATATTGACCGAGAGCCAAGTGAAGCGGCTCCGCGCGATCCACCAAAAATTGTCGGTCAGCTCTTCTTCGGGGTTGACGCCGCCGAGCGCCAGGATCTCGTCCGACGCCTGCTCCTGAATGACGTCGACGATGTCGTCGATGGTGAGAACGCCGACGAGCCGTTCGGACTCATCCACGACCGGCACGGAAACGAGATTGTAGCGCTCGAAGAGCCGCGCCGCCTCGGCGCCGTCCTCGGTCGCCTTCACCCGCCGCCGATCCTCCTGCATGATTTCATCGAGCCGCACGCTTGGCTTGGCCCGCACCAGAGCGTCGAGGAA
>DATBRI010000018.1:0-38158 GCA_036560365.1 Methylocystis sp. | reverse complement strand
CTACGAATTTCACCTCTACACTAGGAATTCCACCCACCTCTATCGGACTCGAGATTTGCAGTATCAAAGGCAGTTCCGAGGTTGAGCCCCGGGATTTCACCCCTGACTTACAAATCCGCCTACGTGCGCTTTACGCCCAGTGATTCCGAACAACGCTAGCTCCCTTCGTATTACCGCGGCTGCTGGCACGAAGTTAGCCGGAGCTTATTCTGCGGGTACCGTCATTATCGTCCCCGCCAAAAGAGCTTTACAACCCTAAGGCCTTCGTCACTCACGCGGCATGGCTGGATCAGGCTTTCGCCCATTGTCCAATATTCCCCACTGCTGCCTCCCGTAGGAGTCTGGGCCGTGTCTCAGTCCCAGTGTGGCTGATCATCCTCTCAGACCAGCTACCGATCGTCGCCTTGGTGAGCTTTTACCTCACCAACTAGCTAATCGGACGCGGGCCGATCCTTCGGCGATAAATCTTTCTGCTCTCGCACGTATCTGGTATTAGTCCAAGTTTCCCTGGGTTATTCCAGACCGAAGGGTACGTTCCCACGCGTTACTCACCCGTCTGCCACTCCCTATTGCTAGGGCGTTCGACTTGCATGTGTTAGGCCTGCCGCCAGCGTTCGTTCTGAGCCAGGATCAAACTCTCAAGTTTGAGATTTGATACTGACTGATCACATTTTACTCTTGACGAGTCCCAAGCACACTTGTCTTCTCGTCTCACGACGATGAAAACAATGGTGTACTTAGAAAACGTGACCGTCAGAGTGTCTCATCGACCGCTCTCCGAGGAGAAGCGGTCCGCAAGGACCTCCGCCGTCCACGTTTCTCTTTCTTCCGATTTGATTGTCAAACAGCGTATTCTGTGACGAAAAGCTTGCGCTTTTCGTAGGTATTCTGAGGCGAAAGCTTGCGCTTTCCGGCGATGCGTCTTCGTCCCGACCAATCAGCCGGGTGGCTGGTTACTTCCGACAGACGAAGAAGCGACACCGTCCGCTGCTCGTTGGCAGCGCCGCCGTCGATGGACTGGTATATATTCGGCTCCCCACGGGGTGTCAACTCGCTTCTAAAAAAACTTTACAATTTCGTCGCACCAACCAGCGAACCCCAGCATTTCCGGGGGTTCGGCGGCAAACAAGCCCCTGTGGACAAGCCCATTTTGGCGCGCCCCAATAGAGCCATAAACCCAAGGCTTCGTCCTAGGCGTCGGTTTGACGAACCGAACGCAATAATTGGCCATTCGGCGTCGTAAGTTAAAGGCGCGTGGGAAAATGCCCGTCGGCGCTAGCGTCGGCGGCGTGCGTGGGAGAAGCTGGTCACTGCGGCTCTCCCCGACTTCATCACTGAAACGCAACGGTTAGGTTGAATGGGATTGCAGATGACGGGCCGCCTCGCCCCAGCGACTCAAGGCGGCGCTGACTGGTTGGGCGATGAACCGGCGATCGAGGTCGACGGTCGTCGCCACACGGCGGACGACAGGCGGCGCGTCTCAGCGCGCTGGCTCACCGGCACGGTGCTGACAGGGCTTTCGGGCGCGCTGCTGATCAGCGCGGCCGCCTATACGGCGCTTGATCAACAGACGCGCTTCGCCGAAGCGCCGACCCGCGCCCAGACGGCGCGCGGCGACGACGCGGATGAGCAGCAGACCGTCAATCCCAAAAAGGGCGACCGGCTGATGCGGGCGGTCGACGTGGTCGCGGCCAAGCAGACCTTTCGCGCCGCAACCACCTCGCGCGCCGGGGAAAAAGAGGTCGTGCGCAACCGCGCCTTCACGCGAGTCGCCGCCTCTCTCGCGCTCGCGCCGTCGAGCTATGCGGGCGAAGTGCCTCCCTATAATCCGCTGAAGCTCATCACCGACGCCCGCGCACCCGAAAACGCCGCCGATGCTGATTTGGCCCCAGATCAGGCGGAAGTCTCATTCGAGACGAGGGACCTCGCCGCCGTCGCGGCGACGGCTCAAAGCGCCCAGTTGACGCTGGCGGAAGCGCAGGCGCAGGTGATCGAGCAGGTCAAATCCAGCCTCGCCGCCGGACCGCAGTCGGCGGCGCTGCCCCTGCCCGGCCAGATGCTGCTCACGCGCACGAGCCGCGCGGCGATCGACCCCCTGGCCCTCGCTTATGCGACGCCGGGCGGATCGCTCACCCCCTTTTCCGGGATCGAAGTGCGCATGGTGGCGGAAAACGTCACCGTCGCGCCGCGCGACACGCCGCAGCCGACGCAGATGGAAGAAAAGCTTGTCGTCGTGAAGCGGGGACAGACGCTCGCCGACGTGTTGGACAGCGTGGACGTGCCCAGAAGCCGCGCCGGCGCGGTCGCCGCCGCCTTCAAGAACAAGCGCGGCGAGTCGGTGCGCGAAGGTCAGCGGGTCAAGCTGCTCTTCGCCGACTTCGACGGTTCGGGCAAAAATATGCAGCTCGCCCGCATGTCGGTTTACAACGACGAGGCGATCGAATCGATCGTCGCCGCCACGGACCGGGGCGCATTCGTGCAGACGCCGACGGCGCCGGCGCCGCTGGCATACAATGGCCACTCGAAGTCTCGCAATGAAGTCGAGGAGGATGACGGCGCGATGCGCCTCTATGATTCGCTTTACGAAACCGCTCTCAAGCAGCAGATTCCCCGGCCGATCATCAACGAGCTCGTGCGGGTTTTCGCCAATGACGCCGATCTGCAGCGCGGGGTCTCGGGCGGCGATACGTTCGACATTTTCTACGATGAAGCCGAGGAAGGCGCGAGCGTGGGCCGCGACGCGCTGCTGTATGCGTCGCTGACGACCCGCAACGAGACTTATCGATACTATCGCTTCTTCACCCCGGACGACGGGCTGCTCGACTACTACGACGAGAATGGCCGCTCGAGCCGCAAATTCCTGGTGCGTAAGCCGATCGCCATCGGCGAGACGCGCTCAGGCTTCGGCATGCGCCGACATCCGATCCTCGGCTATTACAAGATGCACACGGGCGTCGACTGGGCGGCGCCGATCGGCACGCCGATTCTCGCCGCCGGCAACGGCACGCTCATCAAGGCACAGTGGGATTCGGGCTATGGGCGGCGCGTCGAGATCCAGCACGCCAACGGCTACATCACCACCTACAACCACATGTCGGGCTTCGCGCGCGGCGTAAAGGAAGGCATGCGGGTCAAGCAGGGCCAGGTCATCGGCTTCCTGGGATCGACGGGATTGTCGACCGGACCGCACCTCCATTACGAGGTGATGGTCAACGGCCATTTCGTCGATCCGATGCGCGTCAAGCTGGCGCGCACGCGCGAGATCGAGGGCCGGCTTCTCGCAGAATTCAGGAAAGAGCGCGATCGCATCGACTCGCTGATGGCGAAGGCCCCTAACAACAACGCCAAAGTGGCGACCCGTCAGGCCCGGTAGGCTTCGATCGCCGTATCGCCTCCGGGCTGGGCGGCCCGAAACGACCTCTCTTAGGCCGCCAGGCGCCATTCATAGGCGGGAGCGAACTGGGCGGCGCGAACGCCCCGGACAATCGTCTCCATCGTCGCCATTGTGCGCCGATTGAGCGAGTCGCGCGGGAATTCGACGCGAAATTCGCGCTCAATCGCCAGCAGCAGGCGGATCGCCGTATAGGGCGTCATTCCCAATTCATAGAGATTGGCGCGCGGCGTCAGATGGCGCGCCGGAACGCAAATTTGGGCTTCCTGGTCGATCAGGCTTTGGATGGTCTCGAACATTTCGCTCTCCCGTGCCGCTTTGAAATTCGATGGTCGAAAGCTATCGGGAGTCTCAAAAAATGTTCGTGCGCCGACGCACACGGAGAACTGGCGCGGCTCGCCGCCTTGCTGAACAACAGCGAAGCATTGACGCACAATTTCGTCATCGGCGAGCTCGCGCTTGGCAATATGGCCAACAGAAACACCCTGCTGTCTGTTGCGCAATCTTCCGAGGGCGCCGCTTGCCGACAATGACGAAGTCCTGGAGTTGATTGACCGGCGCGCGTTGCATGGCGCGGGCCTCAGATATGTCGACGCCCATCTGATCGCCGCAACGCTGCTCGCCGCGCCGGCGGCGCTTTGGACGGGGGACAAACGACTGCGATCACCCGCTGCGCGAATCGGAATCTCGGTTCTATAGACCCACACGCCGGCGCACGTCGGCTGGCGTCCAGCCCTCCGCGCGCAGCGCCCGCAGCGCCGTCGAAGCGACGCTCTTCGCGAGCTTCTCGCCCTTCTCGTCCAGAACCAGGCCGTGGTGACGGTAATCCGGCGCCTGCAGGTCGAGCAGGCGTTGCAGCAGGCGATGCAGGCTCGTGGCTTCAAACAGATCCTTGCCGCGCACCACGTCGGTCACCCCCTGCAGCGCGTCGTCGACGACGACGGCGATATGATAGCTCGCCGGCGTATCCTTGCGCGCGAGGACGACGTCGCCCCATCGCGCCGGATCGGCGGCGATCGTCGCGCCCTGCGGGAACTCCCGCCAAGCGAGCCCCTGTCCCGAAAGCCCCTGCCCCGCGAGCGTAGACGCCATGCGCATGTCGAGCCGCAAGGCCACGCCGCGCCTCGCGAGAACCTCTCGGGCGGGCCGGTGCGGCTTGACGCGGCATGTTCCCGGATAGAGCGGCGAGCCGTCCGGGTCGCACGGCCAGTCCGGCTTCGCCGCCGCAGTCCTTGCGATGTCGGAGCGCTTGCAATCGCAGGCGTAGATGAGACGCATCGCGTCCAAGCGCTCGAAGGTGCGGGCGTAATCGCCGAAATGCTCGGACTGACGGCGCACCGGCCGCTCCCAATCGAGCCCAAGCCAGGCGAGATCTTCATAAATCGCCGCCTCGAATTCGGGCCGCGCGCGGCCCGTATCGACGTCCTCGATGCGCAGCAGAAAGCGCCCGCCGCACTGGCGCGCGAGATCGAAATTCAAAAGCGCCGAATAGGCGTGGCCAAGATGCAAATAGCCGTTCGGCGACGGCGCAAAACGGAAAACGCGTTGTTCCTTGGACGTCATGAGCCTCCTGGCGCGCCGCCCTTGGAATCACACATGCTGGCTTTCGAATCCATCATCGACGCGGCCGATCCTGATTGCTGGATCGCCGAGCGGTCGGCCGCCGTCCGAAGCATACATTCGGACGCGCCGGCGCTTTCAGCGCCGCGCCTCGGCGATCGCGAGCGCGGCCGCGAAAGCTTCCTCGATGTCGAGGTCGCTGGTGTCGAGCGTCACCGCGTCAGCGGCCGCCTTTAGCGGCGCGGCGCTGCGGGCGCTGTCGCGGGCGTCGCGCTTCTTTACGTCTTCGAGAATGGCGGCGTAGTCGGCGTCTTCGCCGGCGCGCGCAAGCTCCAGCGCGCGGCGGGTGGCGCGGGTCTCCGGCGCCGCGGTGACGAAAATCTTCACCTTCGCGTCGGCGCAGATCACCGTGCCGATGTCGCGACCGTCGAGGACGGCGCCTTCCGGCCGCGCCGCGAAGCCGCGCTGCATATCGATGAGCGCCGCGCGCACCGCCGGCATGGCGGCGACGACAGAGGCCGCCTCGCCCATGTCGCGCGCGCGCAGCCGCTTTTCGTCGAAGTCGGTGAGCGACAGGCTGCGCGCCGCCGTGACCGCCGCCGCGACATCGTCGAGCCGCAGCCCCTCTTCGAGCAGCGCGCAGGCCGTGGCGCGATAGAGCAGCCCCGTGTCGAGATGCGGCAGGCCGTAATGCGCTGCAAGGCGGCGCGCCAGCGTGCCCTTCCCCGACGCCGCCGGGCCATCGATGGCGATGACGAAGCTCACGAGAAGCGCGCCCCGAGCAACTCCATCAGCCCACGAAAAGCCGGAAAGCTCGTCGCGATCATCGACTCGTCGTCGACCGTGACGTGCTTCTCGGCGGCGAGACCCATGACGAGAAAGCTCATGGCGATGCGATGATCGAGATGCGTCTCGACCAAGCCGCCGCCGGCGACCCTGCCGCCGCGCACGATCAAATCGTCATCGACGATCTCGCAGTCGACGCCATTGGCTTTGAGCCCGGCGGCGACGGCCTCGAGCCGATCCGATTCCTTGACCCGCAGTTCGGAGAGCCCGCGCATCCGCGTCTCGCCCGTCGCGAAGGAGGCCGCGACGGCGAGGATCGGATATTCGTCGATCATCGAGGGCGCGCGCGCCGCCGGCACGTCGACGCCGGCAAGGTGCGAGAAACGCGCGCGAATGTCGGCGACGTCTTCGCCGCCCTCCTCGCGCCTGTTCTCAAAGGCGACATCTGCGCCCATTTCCTGCAGCGTGGTCAGCAGTCCGCTACGCAGCGGATTGGTCATCACCCCTTCGATGACAATGTCCGAGCCCTCGACGATGAGCGCGGCGACGAGCGGAAATGCGGCGGATGACGGATCGGCGGGAACCCTCACCTCACGCGCCATAAGCTCCGGGCGCCCTTCAAGCGTAATCTTGCGGCCATGCACGCCGTGAGGCTCGCTTGAAACCTTCGCGCCGAAATGCGCGAGCATTTTTTCGGTGTGATCGCGCGACGCCTCGGCCTCGATCACCGTCGTCTGCCCCGGGGAATTCAGTCCGCAGAGCAGGACTGCGGATTTGATCTGCGCCGATGCGACGGGCGTCTTGTATTCGACCGGCAAGGGTTCGCTCGATCCTTGCAGCACAAGCGGCAGGCGGCCGCCCTCGGCCTGCTCCAGCACCTGGGCGCCCTGCAGCGCCAGCGGATCGAGGATGCGCTTCATCGGGCGTTTACGCAGCGAGGCGTCGCCGTCGAAGCGCGCGAGGATCGGATGGCCGGCGACGACGCCCATCATCAGCCGCGAGCCGGTGCCGGCGTTGCCGAAATCGAGCGTCTCGGTGGGCTGCAGAAGCGAGCCGAGCCCCGCGCCCCAGACGCTCCAGCGTCCGTCGTCATGGCGGACGATCTTCGCGCCAAGCTGGCGGCAGGCCTGCGCGGTGCGCAGCACGTCCTCACCTTCGAGAAGCCCTTCGATTTTGGTCTCGCCGATGGCGAGCAGGCCGAAGATCAGGGCGCGATGCGAGACGGATTTGTCGCCCGGCGGGCGCATGCGGCCCGAAAGCGGCCCGGATTTATGGGCGCTGAGCGGCGCGGCGGGAGCGTGAGCATGGGCGGCGTGCGGCATCGTCACTTTCGGTCGAGCGCGATTCAATCGCCATCCGCTTCGCACTTTTGGCGACGATGCTCAACAGCCGCGGCCGGCGGCGACCGACGGAATTTTCGCGCAGCGGCTGGATTGGAGCGGGCGATGGGAATCGAACCCACGACATTCAGCTTGGGAAGCTGACGTTCTACCTCTGAACTACGCCCGCGCGCCCCCTGTGTAACGCGGGAGGCCTCCGCTTTCAACGACTGACCGGGGGCGGAAGCGCGAAGGCTTCCTTATCGTGAGGAACGCCGCAGGCGCGTCTCGAAGGACGAGGAAGCCTTTCCCACGCCATTCTCGCCTTCGTTCATGAGGGGAAACGGGCCAACCCGCCTCACTCCCAGAATTTCACAAGATTGAATGGCTCCAGGAGGTCAGGGCCTTTGACGGACGAATCAAACTCGATGGGTCCGCCGAAGGTGAGACGCCACGACGGCGGCTCGATCGGATGCGCATGGACATCCATTCTGCCGACGGCGCAGTTGGCGGGGGTCACGGGCGCGGCGATGACGCCGTTGCAGGCCTGGTAGAGCGCGTCCGTTCCGATCAGAGAGCCATAGCCATAGGCGATCAACTGCGAACGAGAGTTGAGCATGTTGAAGACGTCGAGCTGAAATTTCCAACCTTCCTTCCAGCGATAGCCTATGCGCGCATTCACCGTGCCGATCGCCGGGCTCTTGAAGAAGCCGTCCTCCGTCAAGGGTCGCGGGCCGATGTATCGATATTTGAGCGCGCCAAACCACCCCGTCGACTCGCCCAATTCCAGCACCGCCGTCGCGACAATAGGCGCGGCGTTGATAAGATAGTTTCCTGCCTTATTGCCGAGAAACGTGCCCCAGGGCAGCGCGCTGGGCTGCAGCAGCGCGTAGTAAAGGTCTGCCTGATCCTTGTCGAAACCGAGGAAACGCGCGTCGGTCATGGTCAGGTTGCCTTCAAATCCCAACCACGAAAATGGGCGATAATGATTTGTGAACTCCACTCCGATGCGGCGGCTCGGACGGCCAAACACCGTATTGCCTTCATCGCCGGCAAAAACATTTTCCGATTGGAGCTGGATCCAAAAGAGCGTAAGCGCCGACTCCAGCTTGTCGATCGCTCTCGTCTTCACGCCGACTTCAGCGCCTGTCGATGGCGAAAGCAGCGGTCGTCGTTGCGCGAACGTGTAGCCGAGATCGTCCGACGCCTCAGTCGTCGAGAACGTCTGCGTCGTGCCGCGCGCGTCGGTCGAATGGAATCCACGTCCGAAGTTGAGATAGAAGTCGGTTTTGTTGTCGAAGGGATTGATGATCACCGACGCCTTGGGGCTCAGCAGCTGTCCAGTGCTCGCGCCATTGTTGAAGGGGGCGGTCCAGAGCCGGACCGGCTGGCTCGGGTCGTCGCCGATATAGCCGACGATGGGCGAAGCCCAATAATTTTGAAGGCCGCCGACGCTCGCCCAATAATAATCCCAGCGCGCGCCGACGACCGTCGTCAGCCAAGGGGCCCATTTTGTTCTGATGTCGCTGAAGAGGCCGATGCTCGCCTCGCCCACGCGATCGTTACGAATCGTATCGTAGGGCCGGCGAACATAAGTGTCCTGCAGCCCGACGCGGATATCGTCGTAACGGCCCTGATAGCCGAAACGCAGTTCGAACGGCGTCTCGGCGACGTTGAACTTAATGCCGTGAACCCCGTTCGAACCGAGCATGGTTCGACGATCGAACTGACGGAACTGGTCGCCGAGAATGGGATGAGACAAGAAGTAGGTAAAATCGTTGAAGAGATCCAAGGTCGAATGAACGGCGTAAGCTTCTATGCGCGAATAGTTCGTTTCACTGAGCTGACTCCAGTGACCGGACAGGCTGAAGCGCGTTGTGTCGCCGCCGTCCGTCGGGTTCATGGTTCCCCAACGCGACATCAGCCCCTGTTCAACGGCGCGCAGCGGAATCTGGTCGGTCGAATTCCAGCGATTGGCGTAGGCCATGCCGGTGATGCCGATTCCGTCAGCCTCCGTGCCGCGAATCCAGCGCATCACGGCGTTGATCTTGCGCACTCTGTTCGGCACAAGCCACGGTCCATCGTACACGGACGCTTCTGCGGCGCCGAGAATGTCGCCGTCCATAAACGCCCATGATTTCATGGCGAACTGGCGCGCGAATCCGAATTCGCCGGCGCTTGTCGTGAAAACGCCCGTAGGCGCCCGATTCAGATATTGCATGCGGATGGTGCCGGCGTTCGAGAAGTCGCCATCCTCGACGTTGTAGGGGCCCTTTCGCGCATCAATCGACGCTAGCAATTCAGGCATGACGAAATTCGCATCCGCATATCCCTGGCCATGACCATGGGTGCGCATGTTGAGCGGCATGCCGTCGAGATAAAGCGCGAGATCGGTGCCGTGATCGAGATCGAAGCCGCGCAGATAATATTGGTTGGCCTTGCCCTCGCCGCTGTGCTGCGTCACCGCGAGACCCGGCACGATTTCGAGCGCCTCTCCGGGGCGATAGAAGGGGATCGCGTTGACTTGTCCGCCGGTGAAAAACCTCTCACTGGACGAACTCATTTCCTTCGGACCGGTCGGATAATCGATCTTCGGCCCTAGCGCCGTGTCGTTCTCGGACGACTGTCCGGAGGGTCCCGGCGCGACTTCGACAAGCCTGGTCGGCCGCGCCGGACCTTCCGGACGGGCCGCCTGTCGGTTCGCCGTCCGCTTAATAGAGTGTCCGCCGACATTGATCGTCGGCAGCGCCGTCTGACCGGAAGCCTCGCTGAAGCATATGGACGCCAGGCCAGCCGCAAGGGCGAGGCGCGAGGCGGTCGTCGGGTGACGTCGGTTCATGCGGAGCTGCCAGTGTATGATAAACTGATCACGACAGCTTATTCTCGACGGTCGGGCGCTGAAGTTGAAGAGTGTTTTTTGAGGAACTTCGCGATTGTGCTGCTCTGTTGCAAACAGGCCACATGTGTCTCGTTAAAGCGCGTTTCCTCGGCTCGGAATAAGATTCAGTCGCCGTTGCGAACGCCCCGCTCTCCGGACCTTCCTGCGTGTCTTGACCCGCAAGTTGTCGTTCCCCATGCGCGAGACGCGTATCACACGAAAAAAGAGCACGGCTGGGAATTCATCTCACGTTCGGGTTCCTCACCTCTCCCTTCTGCTTCTCAATCTCCTTCAGCTTCGCGCGGATCGGGCCGTAAGGTCCGTATTTATGCTGCGCCTCGGAGAAGCCGTCGGCATAGGGGCCGTAAGGCGTATCGATCGGCTTGTTCAGAAGGTTGGGAAAGTCCTTTTCCAGCCCGGCCCGATCCGGTCTCGGCTTGGAGACCATCAGCGCCCCGACGTCCCAGGCCTCTTCCGGGGAGAGCCGGGGATGCAGATAATCGACGCCGTCCGGCATGTTGGAATGGATGAAGTTCGCCGCCGTGATTAGCCGCGCCATGCCGGCGCCGTCGTTGAAACTGTCGGAGCCCCAGAGCGGCGGAAAGGCGTAGCCGGCGCCAAGCCCCGGAAGGCTGTTCTGCACGCCGGCGCCATCCACGTTATGGCAGCCGATGCAGCGCGCTTGATAAATATCGCGCCCGCGCGCCGGATCGGCGGCGCGGTCGAGTTCCGGCATGGTCCCCGCGCCGAGGCCCGAGAGCTTCTCCCCCTTGCGCACGCCGGACGAGAGAAACTGAATATAGGCGATGATGGCGCGCATCGGCGCGGATGACGCCGGCAAAGGGCGGCCGTTCATGCTGCGCGTCATGCAGGAATTGATGCGCTCCTGCAACGTGATCTGCGCGCCGACGCGCGCGCTATAGGCGGGGAAATCTTCAGACAGTCCGAAAATCGGCAGACCGAATTTCTTCACGCCGGCGTCGAGATGGCAATTGCCGCAGGCGAGATTGTTGCCCGCAAAGCGCTGCGTGGGGTCGGGCATGTCCGGGCCGATATGGGAATAGGTCGCGGTGATGAGATCGCGCCCGTGCCGGATCACCCGGCTGTGCGCGTCGTAAGGCAGCGCGTCGACTTGCGGGACCGACCAGAACTTCGCGCTCGATGCGCCGATCTCTTCGGCGGACCCGGGCGTCGCGAGCAAGAACGCCAAGAGCGCCAAGAACGGCAACAACGCCGATAGCGCGCCGCCAGGAAGCGCCTTGCGCATGAGATCACTCCGCCATGAAATGTTTCGAGAGCTTGAGCCCCTGCCCCTGATAATTCGACACGCCGCTTTGGCCGTAAAGCGCCTGCGGGGTTTCCGCCATGCGCTCATAGACGAGGCGGCCGATAAATTGGCCGTCTTCGAGGATAAAGGGCACTTCGCGCGAGCGCACTTCGAGAACGGCGCGGGCCCCCGGTCGCCCGTCCGCCCCTGCGCCGAAGCCGGGATCAAAAAAGCCCGCGTAATGCACCCGGAACTCGCCGATCGCCGCGTCCATCGGCGCCATTTCGGCGGCAAGATCTGGCGGAATCGCGAGGCGCTCGTGCGAGGCGAGAATATAGAAATCGCCGGGATCGAGAATCAGGCGCCCGTCACGCGACGGCAGACGGTCCCAGTAATCGTCGATGCGATAGGCGCCGATGCGATCGACGTCGATCACGTCGGTGTGTTTTTGCGCACGATAGCCGACGACCCCGCCAAAGGCTTCGGCGCTGAGCGCGACGCGCAGCACCACCCCGTCGCGCAGATTGAGCGGCCCGCCGACGAGCGGCGTCTTCTTGTGCAATTCCGCAAGCGCCGCATCGCGTATCGCGCCGCTCAGAGGCGCGCGGGGCGCAAGGGTGCGATCTTGGCCGCGAAAACGCAATTGATTGAGTCGCGACCCCATGCGCACGCGCACGGAAAAGCTGCGCGGGGAAACTTCGGCGAACAGCGGGCCGGCGTATCCTGGTTCGACTTCATCGAAGCGGTCGCCGCGATCCGTGATCAGCCGCGTGAAAATGTCGAGACGCCCCGTCGAGCTTTTTGGATTGGCGGCGCCCGATACATCCGCGTCCAGCGACAGACTTTCCATCAGCGGCACGACATAAAAGCAGCCGCGCTCGAGAATGGCGCCATCGCCTTCGAGCGACATCTCGTCATATTTCAGCGCAGCGAGGAGTTCGTCGACGCCGCGCCGCTTTCCCGGCAGAAAACTGGCGCGCACGCGATAGGCCTTGGGGCCGAGCCGCAGATCGAGACTGGCCGGCTGAATCTGGCCATGCGCCAGGGGCGCCGCAAGGCGAATGTGCCCGGCCTCGGCCATCGCCTGAATCTGCCGGCTGGAAAGCACGCCGCCCATTCGTCTATCGCCCCGTCGCCTTTCCTTTGCGCTGGCATAAGCGCCAAATCGCGTCGCCTTTCAAGCCGAAGCTGTTGACAGCTTAGGTCCGTCAGGCCTCTATAAGCGCACGTGGTTATTTGAAGCCGGCCGGCTTGCCGCCACGAAAAACAACGCGCTAAAAGGCCGGGTCTCCCTCAGGAAGCCCGCTTTTTGCGTGCCCGCGCCGTTCGGCGCGCATCAAGACAATGGCGCGCCTTTGCGCCGAGGGAGAACCAATGTCCGCCGACGCCCCGCCCCGCAGGCCGCTCAAACCCGCGACGCAACTCGTGCATGGCGGGACGCAGCGCTCTTCCTTTGGAGAATTGTCGGAGGCGCTCTACCTCACGCAGAGCTTCGCCTATCCGACGATGGAGGCGGCCGAGGCGCGCTTCAAGGGCGATGAGCCGGGCTTCATCTATTCACGCTTCTCGAACCCGACCGTGGCGATGTTCGAGCAGCGCATGTGCCTTCTGGAAGGCGCCGAGGCCGCCCGCGCCACGGCGAGCGGAATGGCGGCGGTGACCGCCAGCCTGCTCGCGCAGCTCAAAGCCGGCGATCATGTCGTTTCGGCGCGCGCGCTGTTCGGCTCATGCCTCTATGTCGTCGAGGATTTGCTGCCGCGACTGGGAATCGCGTCGACGCTCGTCGACGGCGCCGACCTTGAACAATGGAAGGCGGCCGTCCGTCCCGAGACGAAGCTCTTCTTCCTGGAAAGTCCGACCAATCCCGGGCTGGAGGTCTATGACCTCAAGGCGATCGCCGACGTCGCGCATGAGGCCGGCGCGAAGCTCGTCGTCGACAATGTCTTTGCGACGCCGCTCCTGCAGAAGCCCTTCGATTTTGGCGCCGACGTCGTTGTCTATTCGGCGACCAAGCACATCGACGGGCAAGGCCGATGTCTCGGCGGCGTGATTCTCGCCTCGCAGGCGCTGATCGAAGAAAGCGTCCATAATTTCCTGCGCCAGACCGGCCCGGCCATGTCGCCGTTCAACGCCTGGGTGATGCTGAAGGGGCTCGAGACCTTGCAACTGCGCGTCACGCAACAGACCGCAAGCGCAGCCAAAATCGCCGATTTTCTGGCTGCGGAGAAAGCCGTCAGCCGCGTTCTCTACCCCTTCCGGGCCGATCACCCGCAGGCCGATCTGGCCCGCCGCCAGATGACGGGCGGCGGCACGCTGGTGAGCTTCGACATGGCGGGCGGCAAGGCCGCGGCGTTCCGTCTCGCCAATGCGCTGGAAGTCATCAAGATTTCGAACAATCTCGGCGACGCCAAGAGCCTCATCACCCATCCGGCGACGACAACCCATCAGCGGTTGACGCCGGAGGCGCGCGCGTCGCTCGGCATCGGCGAGGGCCTGCTGCGCCTGTCGGTCGGCATCGAGGACGCCGACGATCTCGTCGACGATCTCGCGCGAGGGCTTTGGGCCGCTGCGCGCGCCTGAGCTACGGCGACGCGCCGCCTCGCTTTTCGCGGCGGATCAAGATTTTGGCTTCCTGCATCGCGCATTCGGCGACGAAATAGGACACGGCGAGTATGGCGCAAAGCGTCTCAAGCACGACGCCCGTGATCAGTTCATTCATCAGCATGCCCTTTGGAAAGCATTCTCGGCGGAATGGTGAAAGTCGAAGCGGCGGCCCGCGGCGGCGGCGGGAGAAGAGAGTGGACGCCGACGCAGGCCGTTTCGCAACGCGGCGCTAGGCCTCCGGCGGTGCGCCGGGCTGGGACGGGGCGTCGGCGCGACGCAGTCCGCCACCGTCCGCGCGAGCTTGAAGCTCGGGACGGGCGTCGCGCCGATCGGGCCAGGCCGCGCCGCCAGAGGCGCAAGACCGCTACAAAACGCCTGGCAGAGGAGACAGGCGGAGCGATCGTCTTTGGGGCCCAGCCGCCCCGCAAACGCGCCGGGTTGGGAGGCCCCCGACGCGAAACAGATAAAAAGTTGAGCGACCAGACGGCCGCCGACGCCCGACTCGGCGACGCCCCGCGCGAGCGGCGCGACGGCAAAGAGCGACGCCGCCGAGAGCAGCAGCGTCGCGCCAAGCCGCGCATACGCGCGACGCAGCGAAGCGAGCCTGAACGGCGACGGCGTCATCGGTTCAGGTCGCGTCGGTCAAGGGCCGCGAGAATCTCGCGCGGCGTTCCAGATCGATGAGGCGGATGACGCGCTGATCAGCGCCGCGAAATAGAGGCGTCGGCACGATGGCGGCGAGCGCCGCCATGCCCGGCGCATGACCTGGCTGCGCGCGCTCCCGTTCAATCAGGGATTCGAGCGTCGCGCCGGCGACGAGGCTTTCCCGCGCGCTCGGCTTGCGTTTACGAAACATGGGCTACTCCCGTCCCGCCGCTTGAGGCGGCATTGTCCTTAAGCTGCGCTCGATGCTGTGCGCGGGCCCGGAGTCCGGGCGAGAGCGCAAAGCGGCGCGACAGCCTGCGAAGGATCAGGAGTTGGCGGGAGGCGCTCGCGCCTGTCGGGAATAATCCTGCGGGGGGGTCGGCAGGGCGCGGTCCGCCACCGTCCAATCAAGCGCTGTCCATTGGACGGGCGCCTTGCCAAGATGAATGGCGCGCGCAGCTAGCGGCGCGACGCCATCGCAATGGTTTTGACAAAACAAACAGGCTTCGCGGTGGCCCTTGGCGGGGGCCGGCGCCTGCGATTGGTCGCTCGAGGCGATGTCGTTAAAGCAAAACTCGCTGACGGCCCCGCCGACGCCCAGCCGCGACGCGACCTGCGCCGCCGCAGGCGCGAAGGCCTGAACGGTCAGCGCGAGCGCGAACAGCAGAACTGTCAGCCAGTTACGGCGCATAGAGTCTTGAGCCCTGGAATCGGCGCGCATGTGGAATTCACATGCGCGCGCTGATGTAAGCAAAAAGCGAAGGCCGCGACAAGTTAATCTTGGGACGATCGCCACGCCGCGGCAAAGCGTCTCAGCGATAGTCGCGCCTATCCGATCAGAATTTGAACTTCACGCCCCCCTGAAACAGGCGCGGATTGCCGGCGTAGATCGAACCCGTCCCATTTTGCGCGAGCTGCGCATATCCGTTCTGAACGACGACGCCATTCACCAAGGCCACCGTGTTCGTGACGTTATTGGCGGAGGCGACCCAGTTTCGATCGAAGATGTTTCGCACCTCGAAATAGACCGAGAAATTCTTGACCGGCCAAAAATCCATATCTCTATCGAAGTGGACATTGGCGTTGACGAGGCCGTAGCTCGGAATCGTCAGGATGTTGGCGTTATCCAGGTAATACGAGCTTTGATAGACATATTCGACGAACGCGCCTAACCCCTTGTAGTCTCCGAAGGGCTGGTCATAGCCGAGACGCGCCGTCGCATTATGCGAAGGGACATTTGGTATCTTGTAGCCGGAGCGGTCGAAGTAACTCGTCACGCCGCCTGCAGCCAGCTGCTCGTTGAAGTTGGTGAAGATCTGATTGTTATAGGTATAATTCGCCAGCACTTTCCAGCCGTCGATCGGCCGCCAGTCGGCGAGCGTTTCAATGCCGCGATGCACGGACCCCGGCGCGTTGAATGTATAGCTGAGCAAGCCGGCGCCTGGACTCTGCTGAATCTGCTCGTTCTGATACCATTCGTGAAACCCCGTGAGGCTGAAGAGCAGCGTTTCGTTCGGCTTCCAGTCGAATCCGATGTCGATGCCGGTGTTGCGCTGCGTTTTCAGATCGGTGTTCGCGCCCGGCTGACCTTGCTGATTGACGAAGAGTTGCCCCGGATTGGGCGTTCCGTAGCCGCTCGAGGCGCGAAAATGCGTCAGCAGCTCGGGCACGATGCGCCAGGTCACCGACGCCTCCGGGCCGAAGTTCCAGTACGTCTTATTGGCGGTGACGCCCTGCCATGAAGCGATCTGGGAAAATCTGGGATTCGCCAGCGCGTTGACATAGGTGAACTGGTCTTGGACGGCGGCGATCTTTGTCATTTCGGTAGCGAGGCCGAGCACGAGAGTTACGTCTCGCGAAAGCGCGACTTCCTCTCGGCCGCGCGCGCCGAGATTTTGCATCATGGCGTTTTGTTTCGCCTGGATCGCGCCGGTCGCGCCGGTCCCGAACGGCAACGTATTGTTGGTGAAGCTGGTATAGCGCGTCCGGTTGAAATAGAGGCCGGCGAAATGTCTGGCTTCAAAGCCTGCGAGCGAACCGAACTGCGTGACGTCAGTGCTGGCGTTTACGGCCGGCTCGTCCTGCAGGGCGGCGGTGTTGCCGGTCGGCTGAATGATGTTCTTGTCGTCATAAATCGCCTGCGTGCGCCATACCGTGTTGTTGTCGAAACTATGCTCCCAGCGCAGACCGAGCACGTCGCGACGATCGTTGCGATTAAGGCCCGCCAGGACGGCTGTCGTCAGATATCCCGTAGCCCCAACGGGGTTCAGGCCGGCAAGCGAAAGGCTGGCTGTCGCGCAAACCGACCGATTCAGATTGCCGATGGGCGTCGCCGCCCCTTGTTGAGTGACCGCATAACAGCCGCTCTGGTATGGATTGAGATAGTATTGGTTGAGCGACAGCCGGGACGAAAGATCGCTATAAAGCTGATTGTGAATGAACTTGAAGGTCAGTAGGTCGTTTGGCGTCACCTGCCACCGCGCTGTGGCATTGACCGTCTGCGTGTCGAAGCGATTGTGAAGCGTCCAGCCGTCGCCGCGCACGTCGCTCGCGAATATCGCGATGTCGACATTGCCGGTCTTTTTACCGATCGCTGTGAAATTATTCAGATATCCGAATGATCCGAATTCGCTGCCGACCTGCACGCCGTTGATCTCGGCGCCGGTTCGGGTGCGGAAGTTGATCGCGCCGCCATTGGCGAAGTTGCCGAACAGGGCGGACGAAGGACCGCGATAGACGTCCACGCCCGCATAGGCGTGCGGATCGGTCAGGTCGGTGCGCGACAAGCCGTCGGGCTGGGTGACGGTAAACCCGTCTTCGAGCAGGACGATGTTGCGGACGCCGAAGCCGTTGCGCGCCGAAGAGCCGCGGATCGAGATGACGATGTCACGCGGCCCGTTGCCCTGCTTGAAGGAGACGCCGGGACTGTATTGCAGCAACTCCCGAACGGAGAGCAGCGGCATATTTTCGAAATCCTTGCCCTGGATTGTCGTGAACGTCTGTCCGGTCGGATCACGATAGACGGGCAGCGCCAATTTGCGCGGGCTGAATCCGGGAGGCGCCGGTTGGGCAGGGTTGGGCGCCGCCGTCGTGACGCGCGCCGGTCCTGTAACCGGTCTGCCGACAGGACCCGGCCGCACCGGGCCGCGGGCGCCGCCGACGCTGATCGTGGGAAGCGCCTGCTGCGCCTCCGCGGCCGACGGGGCGAAAAGGCTGAGTACGGCGAGAGAGGCCCCTCCAAAGAGGCGAGAGCGACGGATCATGACGGTGTTCCTTGGGCGCCGACGTTTAGTCGGCATAATGGGAGAGCGGCCGCCGCGTTAACGCAGCGTGCACAGGGACCAGCGAAGTGGAGGCTGCCTTGGGCGGCAGACGAGACCCGGACTGCGCTCTTGCGCGCCAGCGCCTCAGACGTGCGAGAGGGGCGGCGCTCGCGCGCTATGCGCCCGCGACGATCGCTCGAAGAGCGACCGAACCGCATATATGGGCGCGGGGATCAGCGCATATTCGCTCAGCGCGACGGCATAGTCCGAGGCCGCTGAAACCCAGGCCGGCGGCGGCTCGCCGCATAAGAGACAGGATTGGCAGTTGTGCCGATGGCCAAGCCGGTCATTGGGCGCGGACTGTTCCCCTGCGCGCACCTGCTGGCAATGCGCTGCAATCGTCTCTTCGGGAGAGATCGAAGCGGCGCGCGCCAGCCCAGCTCCGCCGGCGATGGTCTGGAAGACCATGGCCAGGATCAGCAGCAGGGTGCGAAGCGTCGTGAGCCGCATTTGGATTCCGGTCAAACCTGACTGCGCACTATTTACAATTCGCCGCATCGCCGATAGTCGCGGCGCGACGAAACGAGTCCGAAAAGCAGTCGGTGTGTCTATTGGGTCACAGTGATCGTTCGCGCGCCGATCATTGCCCAATCAAAAACATTTCACTTTGTTGGCGCCCGTTCTAATCTTGCATCCATGTACATCTCCATCACCAGAGACATTCAGGTCACGGCGCTTCCCGACTTTCTGCCGGATCGCTCGGACCCCGACCAGGATCGCTACTTCTGGTCGTATACGATCGAGATCGCCAATCTCGGGCGCGTTCGGGTGCAGCTTTTGTCGCGCCACTGGATCGTCATCGACGCCAACGGGCGCCGCGAGGAAGTGCGCGGACCGGGCGTCGTCGGCGAACAGCCGGTGCTGGAGCCTGGGGAGACGTTTCGCTACGCCTCCGGCTGTCCGCTTGGCACCTCTTCAGGGATGATGCAGGGCAGCTATCGGATGATCACCGACTCCGGTGAAACCTTCGACGTCGAAGTGCCCGCCTTCTCGCTCGACAGTCCGCTGTCGCGTCCGACGCTGAATTAGGCCGGCGAGATGGACCGTCTCGAAGACGCGATCGATATGCTCTCCCGATTGGTCGCCTTCGACACGGTGAGCTCCAAATCCAATCTGCCGCTTATTGATTCTGTCGAAGCCTACCTGCTCGAGCAGGACGTGCGCTTCGTGCGCGCGCCGAACGCCTCCGGCGACAAGGCCGCCCTCTTCATCACGATCGGCCCCGACGTTGACGGCGGCGTGCTCCTGTCCGGCCACACCGACGTCGTGCCGGTCGCCGGGCAAGCCTGGAGCGGCGATCCGTTCACGCTGCGGCGCGACGCGACGCGACTCTATGGGCGCGGCGCGGTGGATATGAAGGGGTTCGACGCCGCCTGTCTCGCGATGATCCCGGAATTCAAGGCGGCGCGGCTGTCTCGCCCGATTCACATCCTCTTAAGTTATGACGAGGAGACCACCTGTCTCGGCCCGCTCGACGTCATCGCGCGGTTCGGGGCGGACCTGCCGCTCCCAGCGGCCGTGATCGTCGGCGAACCGACCTCGATGGAAGTCGCCGACGCGCATAAGAGCGTCGCCACCTATGTGACGCGGGTGCGCGGTTTCGAGATCCATTCGGCGAATTTGCACCGCGGCGTCAGCGCCGTGCATGTCGCCTGCAAGCTCGTGTGCGAATTGGAGCGCCTCGGCGAAGAGCTGCGCGCGGCGGGCGATCCGAGCGGGCGCTTCGATCCGCCCTTCTCGACGATTCACGTCGGCGTGATTCACGGCGGAACGGCGCGCAATATCGTCGCCAAGGACTGTGAATTTTATTGGGAGTTTCGCGCCTTGCCGGGCGCCCCGCCGAATTTCGCCTATGACCGGCTGGAAGCCTATTGCGACGCTCTGAGACGAACGGCTTTCGTTGGCTTTCCCGACGCTGGCGTCGAGACCACGGTTGAGAATCAGGCGCCGGGGCTCGCGCCGCAGCCGGGCTCCGAGGCGGAAACCTTGGCGCTGCGGCTCGCCAAGCGCAATGCGACGATCGCTGTCCCTTATGCGACCGAGGCCGGTCAGTTTCAGCGCGCGGGCGTGGCTGCGGTCGTCTGCGGCCCCGGCCGCATCGACCAGGCGCACCAGCCCGATGAATATATCGACATCGCCGAGCTGGCCGCCTGTCTGGAGTTCCTGCGCGGCCTCGCGCAGCAACTTCGCGTATAAAGATCCTGCGTCAGTCGCAGACCCAAATCCACGTCTGGCGGTAGGGATGCCAGCGCCAGCAACTGCCGACGCCGTAATCCCACCAGCGACCGCGCCACCAACGCCCGCCGCCATGGCGACCGCCCCAGCCGCGATGGTGATCGTCGCCCCAGTCGCCGTGGTGATCGCCACCCCAACCGCCATGGTGTTCGCCACCCCAATCGCCGTGGTGTTCGCCACCCCAATCGCCGTGGGAGCCATCATGGCCACCGCCGCCCTTTCCTCCCCCGCCGCCCCATTTGCCGCCGCCACCGCCCTGACCGCCGCCACCGCCCTGGCCACCGCCTCCCATATCGCCGTCTTGACCGCCGCCTTGGCCGCCGCCCCCCCAATTGCCGCCGCCTTGCCCGCCACCGCCGTGCCCGCCGCCGCCCCAATTGCCGCCGCCCGCAGCGTCGGCTGCAACAGGCATCGCCAGCGCGCCGAGGAGCGCCGCGACCATAGAAATGTTTTTGAAAGCTGACATGGCTTCACCTTATTGAATTGCTCAGCACGGTCCAACAAAGACGCCCTAAGGCGACTTGCACTGACTATGCTCTCCAACGGCGAAGGGCGGTGCGTGGCCGCACATTCCGCGGCGCGCGCTCGTGCGCGCGCATCGCCGCGAAGTCTGCGCGCGGCATTGCTTTCGTGAAGTGAGCGGCTATAGTCCGCGCCCGTTCCGGCGCTGCAAAAATAATCCGCGCCGGGCTCCGAGCCCTTAAAGAGATTTTGCGATGAAGCTGATCCCGGACGCTTTGGCCCAAGCCCAGACGACCTCACCGCCTGCCGCCGAGGCGCCTCCGAGCCCGCCGGCGCAGCCGACCTCGCCTTCCACGCCCGCGTCGCCGACCCCGCCGCATGCTCCAACCGC
Source organism: Methylocystis sp. (assembly GCA_036560365.1). Lineage (GTDB taxonomy): Bacteria > Pseudomonadota > Alphaproteobacteria > Rhizobiales > Beijerinckiaceae > Methylocystis. The sequence continues at coordinate 17,297 of DATBRI010000018.1, read as the reverse complement.
CACCCAAACGGGGCAAGCCGTCGAGACGCCGCCAGAAGCGCATCAGCCTCCGACCATGCCGGAGATGCTGGGACAGCTTATTCCCATCTTCGTGGTGATGGGCATCGTCTACATATTGGTGATCCGCCCGCGCTCCCGACGCGAGAAGGAGCAGCTCGCGCAGCTGCGCAACGTCCGACGCGGGGACACGCTCGTCACCACGAGCGGATTCGTCGCCAAGGTGACGAAATCCATCGACGACGCTGAAATCGAGGTCGAGCTCGCGCCCAACGTGCGGGTGAGAATGCTGCGCACCGCCGTCGCGGAAGTCCGCGCCAAGGGCGAACCCGTCAGGGAGGAGACGCCGCCGGCCGCCAAGACTGCCGGCGCCAAAAGCACCGGAAAGTCGGCGAAGTCAGCCGAGACCAAGTCGAGCGACGCCAAGACCGGCAACGGCAAGGCGGGCGACAGCAAGCCCGACGACGCCAAATCCGGCTCACAGAGCTGACGCGGGTCCTTTCGATCCCTAGCCAATAGCAGGACAATGCTGCGATTCTCGACCTGGAAATTTTTCGCCATCGTGGCGATGACCGTCGCTGCGATGCTCGTCGTCGCGCCGAGCATGTTGTCGCCGTCCCATTATGAAGAGTTGAAGTCGCGCCTGCCCTCCTGGCTTACGCCTCCGACCATCGTGCTCGGCCTCGATCTGCAAGGCGGCTCGCATGTGACGCTCGAAGTGGACCAGGCCGACCTCATCGGCACGCAGGTGAAAAATCTGCGCGATGACGTTCGCCGAATCCTGCGAGAAGAAAAAGTCGCCATCTCCGGCGGTATTGGAACGACCACGCGCGGCGTGCAGGTGCGCGTCGCCGACCCCGCCGATCGAGAGAAAGTCCTGCCGAAATTGCGGCTGCTGCGCAACGGATTCAGCGGCGCTCTCTTGGGCGGGCCCGCGCCGCTCGACGTCGACGCGTCGCCCGACGGCCTCATCCGCGTGACCGTCACCGACGCGGGCCTGACGGACAAATCGCGCAAGGCCGTGGAGCAATCGATCGAAGTCATTCGGCGCCGCGTCGACGCGCTCGGCACGCGTGAGCCGAGCATTCAGCGACAGGGCGACGACCGCGTGCTGGTGCAGGTGCCTGGCCTTCAGGACCCCGAGACGCTCAAGGAGATCCTCGGCAAAACCGCCAAGCTCGAATTCCGCCTCGTCGCCGATCCGGGCCAAAATCCTTCGGAAGTCGAGGAGCTCGATCAGGTCGAACAGGAAGGCAAGCTCGGCGTCGAAAAACAGGTGATGGTCAAGGGCGAGGATCTCACCGACGCGCAGCCCGGCTTCGACCAGCAAAGAACCGGCGAGCCGGTGGTGAATTTTCGCTTCAACATCCGCGGCGCACAGGCCTTCGGCGAAGTGACCTCGAAGAACGTGGGGCGCCTCTTCGCGATCATCCTCGACAACAAGATCATTTCCGCGCCGCGGATCTTGACGCCGATCACCGGCGGCTCTGGCCAGATTTCCGGACGCTTCACCGTCGAACAGGCGAACAACCTCGCGATCCTGCTGCGCGCCGGCGCGCTGCCGGCGAAGCTCAACATCGTCGAAGAGCGCACCGTCGGCCCGGGACTCGGTCAGGACTCGATCGACGCCGGCAAACGCGCCGCCTATGTCGGCGCCGGCCTCGTCGTCGTCTACATGCTCGTCACCTACGGCGTCTTCGGCGTCTTCGCCAATCTCGCGCTGTTTGTGCACGTCGCCTTCATTTTCGCCGGACTCGTGCTGCTCGGCTCGACGCTGACGCTGCCGGGCATCGCCGGAATCGTGTTGACGATCGGCATGGCGGTCGACTCGAACGTGCTGATCTACGAGCGCATCCGCGAGGAAAATCATGCTGGGCGCTCGATCCTCGCCTCGCTCGACGCCGGTTTCACGCGCGCCTTCGCGACCATTGTCGACTCCAACGTCACCATGTTCGTTGCCGCGGCGATCCTTTATTTCCTTGGCTCGGGACCTGTGCGCGGCTTCGCCGTGTCGCTTGCGCTCGGCATTCTGACGACCATCGTCACCGCAGTGACCATGACGCGCATGATGATCGCCGTCTGGTATCATTACGCGCGGCCGACAAAACTGCCGATCTGAAGGGGCGACACTTATGAAACTTCTGCGCCTCGCCCCGGAGAACACCAAGTTCCCGTTCATGCGGTTCCGCCGCGTGAGCTATCCATTCTCGGCTTTGCTGTCGCTGATCGCGGTCGCGCTCTTTGTCTTCAAGGGCATGAATTTCGGCATCGATTTCGCCGGCGGCACGGTGATCGAACTGCGCGCCAAGTCTGGCGCTGCGGAGGTCGGCACGCTGCGCACGCTTGGCGAAGGCCTCCAGCTGGGCGAAATCGAGGTGCAGGCGTTCGGAAATCCGGCGGACGCCACCTTGCGCTTTGGTCTGCAACCCGGCGGCGACGTCGCCCAGCAGGCGGCGGTGGAGCGCGTGCGCGGCTCCGTCGGCGCATACTATGATTTGCGCCGCGTCGAGGTCGTCGGCCCGCGCGTCTCAAACGAATTGGTGCAGTCCGGCACGCTTGGCGTCGTGCTGTCGATCATCGCGGTGCTGACCTATCTTTGGTTCCGCTTCGAATGGCAATTCGCGATCGGCGCCGTGATCGCGACGATGCATGATCTGCTGCTCACGGTCGGCTTCTTTTCGATCACGCAGCTCGAATTCAACACCACATCGATCGCCGCGATTTTGACCATCGTCGGCTACTCGTTGAACGAAACTGTGGTGGTGCTCGATCGAATTCGCGAAAACATGCGTAAATATAAAAAATTGCCGACAGCGCAGATGGTCGACATGTCGATCAACGCCGTCCTGCCGCGCACGATCATGACCGCGACGACGGTGATGCTCGCCCTGTTCGCGCTCGTCGCCTTCGGCGGTCAAGTGATCCGATCCTTCTCGGTCGCGATGATTTGGGGCATTTTCGTCGCGACCTACTCATCAATATTCATCTGCTCGCCGATGCTGATCTATCTCGGGCTGCGCAATGAGGACGCTGACAAGGCGGCGCAGAAGCACGAGACGGAGCGCAAGGCCGAGGCGGCGGTTTCCGCGCGCGAGGACGTCGCTGAGGCGCCGGTCTCCGCGTCGCCGAAATCCGCCGAAAAGACGCCCGCGCCTTCTCGGAAGACGTCCGGCAAGCGGGCCAAGACGAGGCCGGCGTGACGGCGAGCGACGGCGGCTATGTTCCCGGCCGTCACAAAATCGATGACTATGGCGGCGGGGGCTTCCGCTTCGCCGATATGTCCCACCGCGGCTCAATTCTCGCGCTGCCTTCCGGCGTGCGCGCCGTGCCGCTTACCAGCGCCGCGCAGATCGACGACTCGATGATCGATAGCGCGCTCTCCGAAAGCGGCGGCCTGGACGTATTCGTTGTCGGCACCGGAACGGATTTGTTGCCGCTTTCCGGCGGTCTGCGCGCGAAGCTGCGCGCGGCGGGCGTCGGTTGCGAAACCATGGCGACGGGAGCCGCCGTGCGGACCTACAATGTGCTCGTCGATGAGAATCGGCGGGTCGGCGCGTTGCTGATCGCCGTGTGACGTCATGACCGCCGCCTCGCAGGAGCATTATTTGCAGTGCGAGGAGCTTTTGCGGGCGCGTGATCGCGACCTCTGGCTCGCCTGTCTTTTCGCGCCCGCCGTCGCCCGCCCGCACATTCATGCGCTCTACGCCTTTGCCCAGGAAGCGGCGGACGTCAGCGGCAAGGTCACGCAGCCGCTGCTCGGCGAGATGCGGCTGCAATGGTGGATCGACGCGCTGGAGGCCGACGCCGTGCAAGACGAAGGCGTGCAAGGCGAAGGCGTGCGCGCCAATCCCGTGGCCGATGCGCTGATCGACACGATCGAGCGATTCTCCCTGCCTCGCAGCGAATTGGTCGCGCTGGCGCAGGCGCATATCTTTGATCTTTACGACGATGCGATGCCCACCTGGACGGCGCTCGAAGATTATTGCCGCGCGACGTCGTCGGCCCCGATTCGCTGGGCGGCGCGAATTCTCGGCGCTGATCTTCACGCCGCGTCGGCGGGCGCTTTCGACGCCGCCGGCGTCGCGCTCGGCCTCACGCGAATTTTGCGCGCGCTTCCCGAGAGTCCCGTTCAGGAGAAATTCCTGCCGGACGAGGCGTTCGCGGGTGACGGCGGACCCTCAGGTCGGCAGAGCGAGCTTGGTCCGATCGTAAGGAAATTGCACGCGCAGGCCTGCTCCCGCTACGAGCAGGCGCGCCGTCTGGCCGTAGATCTCGGCCCTGCCCGCGCCGCGCTGCTCCCCTGCGCCACCGCGCCACTTTATCTGGAGCGGCTGGCGCGAAGCGATTACGATCGGTCTCGCCCGCTCGGCGAACCCTCGCCGCTGCGGAGACAGTGGCGCATCTGGCGCGCGTCGCGGGGCCTTGGATTGTGACGCCCGCCGGAAGCAGCGCCCTATGGAATTACTGAAATGACAACCCTCGAATATGATTATGAGGCCCGGCGCCTGCGCATGGAGACGCTGCTCATGCTCCGCTGGGTGGCCATCACCGGTCAGGCGGCGGCATGTATCGGCGTCTACTTCTTTCTTGGATTCGATTTTCCCGTCGGCCTCTGCTTCGTCTTCATCACGGCCTCGGCGACGCTCAACATCGGCATGCGCTATGGCACGCCGCGCAGTTTCCGCCTCGGCGACGTCGAGGCGGCCGTGCTGCTCGGTTACGACATCATCCAGCTGGGATTTCTGCTCTATCTCACCGGCGGGCTGACGAACAGCTTCGCGATGTTGTTTTTGACGCCGGTGATCATCTCGGCGGTGTCGCTGCCCAGCAATCTGACGCTGCTGCTCGGCATCGTCATGGTTGCGGTCGCGACGGTGCTCACGGTCGAATATTACCCTTTGCCTTGGTATCCCGACGAACCGCTGAGCTTCCCGCTCCTTTACCGCGCCGGCGTCTGGGCGGCGCTCGCGCTGAGCGCGGCGTTCATCGGCATCTACGCCGCGCGGGTGTCAGACGAGGCGCGGCTCCTGGCCGACGCGCTCGCGGCGACGGAATTGGTGCTCGAGCGCGAGCAGCACCTCTCGCAACTCGACGGGCTTGCCGCCGCGGCCGCGCATGAACTTGGCACGCCGCTCGCGACCATCACGCTGATCATCAAAGAATTGCAAAACTCCCTGCCGGAGAATGCGCCGGCTCTGCGCGACGACCTCACCCTTCTGGCGCAGGAGACCAGGCGCTGCCGCGAGATATTGGGCAAGCTGGCTTCGCTGGGCGCAACGGACCAGAGCAGCGTGATGAATCTCCTGTCGATCGACACGCTGATCCAGGAAGTGGTTGAGCCGCAGCGTGAGATCGGCGTCGAGGTCGAAATTTCCAAAAACGGACCGTCCGACGCGCCAGTGCTGGCGCGTAATCCGGCGATTCTTTACGGCCTGGGCAATCTTGTCGAAAACGCGATGGACTTCGCCGGTTCACGCGTGAAGATCGACGCGTGGTGGAGTTCAAGCTACGTGACGATTGTCATTCAGGACGACGGGCCTGGCTTCTCTCCAGACATTCTTGACCGACTAGGCGATCCTTATCTGCGGGGTCGGCCCATGGAACGGCGCACGAAAAACGATGCCGAGTCGGGGCTCGGTCTTGGCCTCTTCATCGCCAAAACCCTATTGGAGCGCTCTGGCGCCACGGTCGAAACAACGAACGTCTCTCCGCCGCGGACCGGCGCAATGGTGAAAATCACGTGGCCGCGCGCTGCGCTCGAGCCCGCCGCGGCCAGGCCGAAACTTCCCCAGCAGGACAAATAGAATCGACGCGACGGTGGCGATAAGATAGATTTGACAAAAATCACGGTTGGAACGCGCAATGTCGGCCGAAGAATTGAAGGCGGATCAAGAAGGCCTCTTGGAGCCTGAGCAAGCCTCAGCGCTGCCTCAGGATCGTTCGCTGCTGATCCTGGATGACGACAAGCCGTTTCTTGGCAGATTGACGCGCGCCATGGAGGCGCGGGGCTTCGTGGTGACGCCGTGCGAATCGGTCGCCGAAGGTCTTGCGGCCCTGGAGTCGCATCCGCCTGCTTTCGCCATCATCGACATGCGGTTGGATGACGGCAACGGCCTGGACGTCATCTCAAAGCTGAAGATGTCGCGTCCGGACGCGCGCGGAATTATCTTAACCGGCTACGGCAACATCGCGACCGCGGTCACCGCGGTTAAGCTCGGCGCCTTCGACTATCTGGCGAAACCCGCCGACGCCGACGAAATTTATCACGCGCTGATGGCGACTCAGGTCGACAAACCCGACGCTCAAGAAAATCCCATGTCCGCCGACCGGGTGCGCTGGGAGCATATCCAGAGGGTTTTCGAGTCTTGCGACCGCAATGTCTCGGAGACGGCGCGGCGGCTCAACATGCACCGCCGCACCCTGCAACGCATTCTCGCCAAGCGTGCGCCGCGCTGACGGCGTCAATTCGCCTGTTCGTCGCCGAAGGCCAGCAGACAATAACGGTCCGCCGCCATCATTGCGAAGCGTAACAGCATTGAACGTCGACGGGCCGGCGCGAGCGGGAACGCCGGGGCCTCGCGGGTGAGAAGACCCCCGTGGGCGTCCGCGACGATCAAGCCCGCGTCGTCGGGAAATATCGCCGGATCGAGCGATGCGGGGATCGCGAAATAGAACCGATCGCAAAAGCCGCGATACTGCGGCCACTTAAAATCCGCCCGAAAATCAGCGTAGCTCGACTTGACCTCGACGATGCGCAAGAGGCCGTCGGGCGCGAGCGCGATGAGATCGGCGCGTCGACCGTTCGGCAGGGACGCTTCGCAAACGACCGAGAAGCCGCAGGCCCGGAGATAGCGCCGGGCGCCGCGGACCACGCATTTGGTCACGTCGGCGCGGCTTTCGAGCGCCGTCGCGCCTTCTATGAGGATCGCGGTCATCTTTTCTCCGCTGGGCGTGCCCCCGCTCAAGCGAGCATGGCGCGTCGCCAAACCACGCGCAACCATGATAGGTTCGCCCATTGATCCGCTACACGGCTTGTCGCATGAAACGGCTTCTCCTCGCATGCCTCCTCACGCTCGTCGCCGCTGCATCGCCCGTCCTGGGCGCAGAGCGCGTCGTCAACATTTTCAATTGGAGCGATTACATCGATCCAAGCGTGCTCGAGGACTTCACCCGAGAGACCGGAATCAAAGTCATCTATGACACCTATGACTCGAACGAAATGCTCGAGGCGCGGCTTCTTGCCGGCGACACCGGCTACGACGTCGTCGTGCCGTCGGCGACGTTCCTTCAGCGGCAGATCGCAGCCGGCGTGTTGCAGCCGATTGATCGAAGCAAGCTCGTCAACGCGCGCAATGTCTGGCCCGACATCGACTCTCGGCTTTCGCGTTTCGATCCGGGCAACCGCTACGCCGTCAACTACATGTGGTACACGACGGGCGTCGCTTACGATGTCGCCAAGGTCCAAGAACGGCTTGGCAAGCCGATAACGAGCTGGGACCAGGTTCTGCGGCCGGAAAATCTAAAGAAGCTCGCCGACTGCGGCGTCTACATGCTCGACAGCCCTGAGGACATGTTCGCGATCGCGCTCAACTACCTCAAGCTCGATCCAAATTCGAAAAATCCGAAGGATCTTGCGCGGGCCGCCGGCCTCTTAGGCAGTCTGCGCCGCTATGTGAAGAAATTCCATTCCTCTGAATATATCAATGCGCTGGCGAACGGCGACATTTGCGTCGCGATCGGTTGGTCGGGCGACAGTCTGCAAGCGCGCAATCGCGCCCGCGAAGCCGGAACAGACGTCGATATCGCTTATTTGGTGCCGACCGAGGGTTCGCTCCTATCGCTGGACAATCTCGCGATTCCGAAGGATGCGCGCCATCTCGACGAAGCCTATATCTTGATCGACTATCTGCTTCGACCGGACATCGCCGCGCGCAATTCGATCGCCACTAATTTCGCCAATGGCGTCGCGCCATCACGGCCCCTGATCGATAAGGCGGTCGCGAATGATCCGTCGGTCTATCCAAACGACCTCACGATGCGACGCCTGTTTACGGTCACGGCGCCCGATCAGACGACTCAGAAACTGATCACCAGAATGTGGACGACGGTGAAGACCGGACGATGAGATGGTCTCGCGCGCCGATCAGGCTCCCGACGGACCGCGTCGCGGGTTACGCATGAACCCCAGCCGAGCGCGGCGCCGTCTATTGTTCGCTTAATATCCGCTTCAAGAGTTCGATGACTTCGGCGAGCCCTTTGTCCTTGGAGGCCAGCTCCTCGATCTTGCGCACCGCGTGCAGCACCGTGGTGTGATCGCGACCGCCAAATCTGCGGCCAATCTCCGGCAGCGAGCGCAGCGTCAGCACTTTCGACAGATACATGGCGATTTGTCGGGGTCGCACCACATTGGCGGTGCGCCGGGACGACAGAATGTCGGAGCGTGAAATATTGTAGTGGCTCGCAACGAGCTTCTGGATATCGTCGATCTTGACGCGTTTGGGATCCTGCGTGCGCACGAGATCGCGAATGGCCGTTTCCGCGGTCTCGACGGTTAGCGGCGCCCCGCTCAGCGTAGCGTGGGCGAGCAGCCGATTGACGGCGCCCTCAAGATCGCGGCCGTTGGTCGCGATCGTCCGCGCGACGTAGGAGATGACCTCCGGCGGCACATGGAAACCGGATTGCGACTCCTTCGCAGAAGAAATGCGCGCCGCGAGGATCTTGATGCGCAAGGCCTCGTCGAGGGGGCCGATGTCCACGCAAAGCCCGCCCTTGAATCGCGACAGCACGCGCTCATCGAGCGTTTCGAGCTCCGATGGCGGCCGGTCGGCGGCGACGACGACCTGACGGCCGGCGTCAATCAGCGCATTCAAGGTGTGGCAGAATTCCTGTTGGATTGACTTGCCTTGGAGAAACTGGACGTCATCGATGATGAGCACGTCGATGCCGCGCAGCTTCTCCTTGAACGCCAGCGACGTATGAGTTGTCAGCGAAGAGACGAAGCCGCTCATAAAGCGTTCAGCCGTCAGATAAATCGTATGACGGCGGTTGTCGTTCGACGCATGCGCGAGCGCCTGCAGGAGATGCGTCTTGCCGAGCCCGACCGCCGCGTGGGCGTAGAGCGGATTGAACATGGGAAGATCGCCGGCGCGCGCCTCCGCGACGCGGCAGGCGGCAGCGTAGGCGAGCTGGTTCGACGGCCCGACGAGAAAGGTCGAGAAGGACAGTCGACGATCGAGCGGCGAGCCGACGAATGCGTCGGCGTCATGGCGCAAGGTCGTCGGGCGAGCTGCGCGGCGTCCGCTTGGTTCGTTGGCCGCTTCGAGAGCAGGCGCGAATGATGCGACGGCGCGCTCGACCAAGTGCTGCGTGTTCGGCTCGCCCTGATCGGCGCCATCTTCGCGCGACCGCGACTTGCGCACAGGCGAACGCACGTCGATGACCACGCGCTCCACCTTCGAAAATTCGCTCGCCACGCGCGCCTTGATGCGTGGCGCATAGTGCGACTGCACCCAGCTCTTCAGAAATTTCGTGGGCACCGTCAGATGCACCGCGCCGCCATCGATGCGCTCGAGCTCCAATCGCGTGAACCAGGAATTGTAAACGGCGTCGCCGAGGTCGCTCCTCAGTCTATGTCGGACTCGGTCCCATTTCGAGCGATCTTCAGGGGTTACTCGGTCGCTTGCCAATTGTTCTCTATGATCGGACATATCAGACCTTTTTTCCGAAACGAGCGCCAGAAAGGAAACCCCCGGCGTAGGTCGCCGCAGGCGCTGATCGAAAGGAACCTAGTGGGATCGAGAAAATGCCGCCGCGAACGGCGCTAAATCAGAAGCCTGAAGGCGGCCCACTCGCGAACCGCGCGCATCTGCCGACGTTGGCCTCCCGCATGAAACAGAAGCCGCGAGACGCCGCGAACGACAGCATATTCATGCGATCGTTGACGCTGCGCGCTCCTTGGACTGCCTCGGCAAATCGCCCCTTCGCCATGACAAAGTCTCCCCTCATCCAGGATTGAGAATCCCGGATTAATGCGCGTCGCAGGAAACGGGTTCAACTCTACGCCCTTGCGAACTGATCACTTGATGTTTTCAAACCGAACGGCTGGAAGGCGACAATGCGTCTCGCTTTGGGCCCATTCGCACGGGGGAACGCAGGTCGTTCCCCTCATATTTGCGCGCCCATGAAAAACCGACGCCGACCGCCTTTCGTTCGACCGTTTAAGGCTACACGTCAGCGCCATCACGCGCAACGACGCTCGTGATTAAATCCGTCACAATGATTCTTGTTCACTAGCGTGGCGCCGCGATCTTTTGTCATCTTTGGCCATAAGCCGATGATTCGCCGCCTATAAAATTCCACAGGCGACAGGCGCGTTGGAGTCGCTCGCCGCATGCCAACGCCGCGCGGAACCAACGCGAAAATCGTGTCAAGTGCCTGGCTTTTTCCCGTTCGTGACAACTTCATTGCAAGAGATTGAATCGGGAGAATTTTGAATGATCACGCACTATTGACGCGAAAAAAAATCACGACCGTGTCATCTGCGCTTATTGCGACGAATTCGTCGTCGCCGCCTGGCGCAATAAAAAAGCCCGGCTCTCGCCGGGCTTCATGAATGTTGCGTCCACGTTACACGCGACGAATTCTCTATGCTTGTGCGGCCAGCGCCTTCACCCGCGCGGTCAATCGCGAAACCTTTCGCGAGGCCGTGTTCTTGTGAATGACGCCGCGCTGCGCGGCGCGCATCACGATCGGCACGGCATTTTGCAGCGCGTCCGCCGCCACCGAGGCGTCGCCCGAGGCGATCGCCTCTTCGACCTTGCGCACAAAGGTGCGCATGCGGCTGCGACGCGCCCGATTGACCGAAGTGCGTCGGGCGATCTTGCGAACGGCTTTCTTGGCCGAACTCGTATTGGCCATGCTTTGCGTGTCCTTGAAAGTGACGGCGATCCGCCGCCCAAAAACCAAACGGCCGCGAAATCGCGGCCAAGTGGCGTGGTTTATAAGCGCGGCGACCGCCTTTCGTCAATGGCCGCCCTATCGATTGGCGAAGGCCGGCTTCCGCTTTTCCACGAAGGCGTTCATGCCTTCCTTTTGATCGCCCGTCGCGAAAAGCGAATAGAAAAGCCCTCGCTCGTGCCGGATTCCCTCCGCGAGCGTCGATTCGAAAGCGCGATTGACCGCCTCCTTGGCCATGAGAACCGCGGGAAGCGACATAGACGCGATCGTCGCCGCCGTCTTGATCGCCTCGGCGAGAAGATCGGCGGCCGGGACAATCCGCGCGACAAGGCCGGCGCGCTCGGCTTCCTCAGCGCCCATCATCCGGCCGGTCAGGATGAGATCCATCGCCTTGGCCTTGCCGACGGCGCGGGTCAGCCGCTGCGTGCCGCCGGCGCCGGGAATCACGCCCAGCTTGATTTCCGGCTGGCCGAATACCGCCGTGTCCGCCGCGAGAATGAAGTCGCACATCATGGCGATTTCGCAGCCGCCTCCCAGCGCGAAACCGGAGACGGCGGCGATGATGGGCTTGCGGGCCCGAGCCACGACGTCCCACCGGCCGATGAAATCGCCGAGAAAGGCGTCGACGAAGCCCTTGTCGCGCATCTCTTTGATGTCCGCGCCAGCGGCAAAGGCCTTCTCGGAGCCCGTGAGGACGACGCAGCCGACGCCATCGTTCGATTCAAACCCGGCGAGCGCGCTGTCGAGTTCGGCGATGAGCTGGGCGTTCAGCGCGTTGAGCGCTTCAGGCCGGTTGAGACGTATAAGTCCGACTCGGCCCTGCGTCTCGATCTCGATCGTTTCATAAGTCATGCGGGCCTCCTCGCCAATCCGGCGACGTCGCCGGCTCGCGCGTCATATCTCAAAATCGCCGCTCGCGTCCGGTCGTTCTCCGAAACCGAGCATGACCGCGCGGGCGTGCAGATCGTCGAGCGTCACGTCGTCCAATCGCTGGAGCGCGCTCTCTTCGGCGTCGGCGATGATCGGCTCCAGCACCGCCGAAAGCAACGGCGGCGCCACGTCCGGCGCCTCTTCCTCCTCAACGCGCAAGGCGACGCGAACGATCTCGCCGACCGAAAGACGCCGCCTCTCGCGCGCCAGCGCATAACCGCCCGCTGGCCCTCTTACGCTTTTGAGAATGCCCGCTCTCACCAAGGCCTGCAGGATCGTCTCCAATCGGCGCGGAGGGAGATCGTGACGCGCGGCGAGCTGCTTTGACGACACTGGTCGGCCGCGCGCATGAAGCGCCACGTCGAGCGTCGCCATCAGCGCGAAGCGAGCGGCGCGCGGCAAAAGCTTCATCACGCGCCTTCTCCGGTCAGTCCCGTCGACCCGAAACCGCCGGCGCCGCGCGTCGTTGCGTCGAGATCGTCGACCTCCTCAAGCGTCACATGCGTCACCGGCGCGATCACGAGCTGCGCGATGCGCATGCCGCGAACGATCTCGAAGGGCTGTCCTCCGAGATTGATCAGCAGCGTCTTGATCTCGCCGCGATAGTCGCTGTCGATGGTGCCCGGGGCGTTGAGCACGGTGACCCCGTGCTCCGCGGCGAGGCCCGATCGCGGCCGAACCTGTCCCTCATAGCCTTTAGGCAGGGCGATCGAGAGCCCTGTGGGGATGAGATCGCGGGCGCCGGGCTCCAACACCAGCTTCTGACCCGGCGCCAGCGCGGCATGGAGATCAATCCCCGCCGCGCCTTCGCTTGCGTAGGCCGGGGACGGCAGACCCTCGCCGTTCGGCAGTCGGCGGATCGCCACCTTCATGACGACGCCTCGCCGCCGATCATCTGAGCGAGGCGCGCCACGAGCCGCTCGGCGACGTCTTCCTTGCGAAGACGCGGCCAGTCTTCGACGCCCTTTAGCGAGACGAGGTGGACCTCATTGACGGCGCCGCCAAATACGCCGGCGCCCTCGCTGACGTCGTTGGCGACGATCAGATCACATCCTTTTCGGGCGAGCTTTTCCTGCGCGTGGCGAATCAGGTCCCGCGTTTCCGCAGCAAAGCCGACGACGAGCCGAGGACGGTTCGGTCCGCGTGAGACGCTCGCAAGAATGTCGGGATTTTCGACAAGCGACAGGCTCGGCGCGCCGCGCTCGCCTTTCTTGATCTTGTCGCCCGCAGGCTCCGCGCGCCAATCGGCGACCGCCGCCGCGGCGATGAATATATCCGCCGGAAGCGCGGCCTCCACCGCCGCCAGCATGTCTCGCGCACTCTCTATATGCATAGTCTCGCAGCCCGGGGGATCTGGAAGGGCGACCGGCCCTGAGATCAGCGTCACGCGCGCCCCTGCCCGCGCCGCCGCCGCCGCAATGGCGTGCCCTTGCCGTCCTGACGAGCGGTTGGCGATATAGCGGACCGGATCGATCGGTTCGTGCGTGGGGCCGGAGGTGACGACGACATGCAGCCCGTCCAGCGCGCCGCCGCACGTCAGCAGGCCTTCGGGCGCGGGCAGCCTTGTGTCCTGCATCAGCGCGGTCTCGATCGCTTGGACGATCTCCAGCGGCTCGCTCATGCGCCCGGGCCCATATTCCCCGCAGGCCATGTCGCCGACGCTGGGACCAATGAACCAAGCGCCGTCCCCGTGCAGCGTCGAGACGTTGCGCTGCGTCGCGGGATGAAGCCACATGCGCACATTCATCGCCGGCGCATAAAGAACGCGCTTATCGGTTGCGAGCAGCAGGGTGGTCGCAAGGTCGTCGCAGAGACCGCGCGCCGCGCGCGCGAGAATATGCGCCGTCGCGGGCGCGACGACGAGTATGTCGGCCTCGCGCGACAGCTGGATATGACCCATCTCTTGCTCGTCTGTCGCGGAGAAGAGGTCGTCATAGACTTTTTCGTTCGCCAGGCTGACGAAGGCCAGCGGCGTCACGAACTCCTTCGCCGCCGCCGTCATGACGACGCGCACCCGCGCGCCGCGCGCGCGCAGACGCCGCACGAGATCCAGCGATTTATACGCGGCGATCCCCCCGCCGACGATCAGCAAGACGCGCTTCGCCTCTAGGCTTCGCGCACAACCCACGCCCGCCACTGAAAAAACTCCGATCGCCGCAGGCGGAGAATACAGATTTTATGCGTAAGACCAAAGGGCTTCGCTCTTTCCGGCGGACCCAGCCGACACGCACGGTCTCTCCCCGTTGAAGCGCGGATTCGCAGGCCTCGAGGATCACTGAAACGCGTTAGGCTGTGCGATGCGACGCTGCGTCGCGCATGCCCAACCGTCGGGCTCCCTCGCGAATGACATTCGATTAGACCTTTCGCGGGGCGATGCTAGTGTGCGCCGGCGCCGCATATGTCGAGTCGAAAGGAATAAGGTGTGCGCAATGCCGCTTAGCCTTGCCCCGCGTGTTTTTGCGCTCGCGCTCGTCGTGAGCGGCTTCGTCACGGAGTGCGCGGCGCGTTCGCCGTCGCCTTTGGCTCAGCCCGTCATTGTCAGCCCCGACGCCACCACATCCGCTCCGGCGGAGAAACTCGCGCTTCGCGGGCGCACGCTCATTCCGCTGCATTCGACGCTCATCGGGCAAGGCGGCGTGACGCGGTTGAACTTCTCCGGCGCGCTCTCGATCCACAACGCCTCGGCGACGAATGTCCTCGCGATCGAAAAGATCGAATACCGCAACGGCTCGGGTCAATTGATCGAAAGCTACCTGAATGATCCCATCTATCTGAAGCCATACGCCTCACTGCAGGTCTTGATCGCGCAAGACGACGTTCGCGGCGGCACGGGCGCCAGTTTCACGGTCGACTGGTCTACCGCCGAAGGGTCGGACGAGCCTTTGATCGAGGCCATTATGACGTCCTTCACCGGACCCCACAGCTACGCCATCCTCTCGCCGGGACGCCGTGTTTCCCGCTCGCAATGATCGCTCCCGCGAAGGCGCCGCGTCGCTTTGACGCGACGGCGTCATGATGACATTTGCGACCAAGAGCGCGCCGCGCGTGCGCCGTCTGACGCTCAGCGACTTCCGCTCCTATACGGCGCTCGATTGCCGGTTCGAGTCGACGATCATTGCGCTCTCTGGGGAGAATGGCGCGGGCAAGACCAATCTGCTCGAAGCTCTGTCGCTGTTCTCGCCCGGTCGCGGTCTGCGCCGCGCAGAACTCGCCGAATGCGCGAGGCGTGGCGGCGGCGGCGGTTTCGCCGTTTCGATCGAAATCGAAACCGACGGCGCGGCGACGCAGCTCGGCCATGGTCTGACGCCGTCAGGCGAGCGGCTTTTCCGCATCGATCGCGTCCCGGCGAACTCCGCGCGCGCCTTCGCCGACCATGTGCGGGTGCTCTGGCTCACGCCGGCGATGGATGGGCTTTTTTCGGGCGCGGCGGGTGAAAGACGGCGCTTTCTGGATCGGCTGGCGCTTGGCGTCGACGCCGAGCACGGCGCGCGCGCCAACAGGCTGGAGCGAGCGCTGCGGAATCGAAACCGGCTTCTCGAAGAAGGCGTCGCGGACCGGCGCTGGCTCGACGCCGCCGAGCAGGAGATCGCCGCGCTCGGCGTCGCCGTGGCCGCCGCGCGACGCGAGACGGTTTCGCGGCTCGCCGCGCTGATTGTAGCAGGGCGCGACGACGCCTCGCCCTTTCCCTGGGCGGACGTGACGATCGAGGGCGAGCTGGAGCGGCGGCTGGCGCTCGAGCCAGCGCTTGCGGTGGAGGAATGGTACCGCGGCGAACTCGCCGCGTCCCGCCGCCGTGACGCCGCCGCTGGACGCACGCTGATCGGCCCACAGGCGAGTGATCTCGCGGTGCGTCACGGCCCGAAGAACGAGGCGGCGCGGGCCTGTTCGACCGGCGAGCAGAAAGCCCTGTTGATGGGGCTGACCTTGGCGCATGCGAAGCTGATCGGCGCCATGACCGGACAGGCCCCGATTCTTCTTCTGGACGAGATCGCGGCGCATTTCGACGTGAAGCGCCGCGAGGCGCTCTACCAGGAGCTTCAGGCGCTTGGCGGCCAAGTCTGGATGACCGGCGCCGACCCCGCCCTATTTGCGCCTCTGCGCGATTTCGCCGAGCTTCTGCTTGTCACGCCCGGATGCGCAACCCATGTGTGACGGGCGCGCCTGCTATCGGCCAGCAGACTGCAACCTGAGATTTAACACGCGATGAGATTTGCTCTTTTTACGCGAATAAAATCGGATGTATTAGGAGATTTCGCGAGATTTCCCGTCCCAGTTGAAAAGAATTGGAGTATGCCTCATGACGTGTGGAACGTGGCGGCGGTCTCCTGTTTTCGTGACGGACAACTACAATCGGGCAGAATGACTACCGGACGAGCAATAATCGGATTGGCCCTCTGTGTGGTCTGGTTGGCTATCGGCGCCGTTGTCGGATTCGCGGCGTGGTTCATCGGCGCCACATTTCTGCTCATCGCCCTGGTCTTCGCCTTTCGCGTCGACGCGGTGACGCGCAACATTTTGCGCCGCCGCGGGAAGGTGCGCGACAGCGATCCTCCGACCGCGTCCGGCGACTAGCGCTTGCAAATCAAGGCGTGAGCACGACTTTCACGCAGCCGTCCTTCCGGTCGCGGAACGTCTTGTAGAGTTCGGGACCGTCTTCGAGCGATCCGCGGTGCGTAATCACAAAGGATGGATCGATGTCTCCCGACTCGATGCGCTCAAGCAAACGCGGCAGATAGCGCTGCACGGGGGTCTGCGCCATGCGGAAGGTGAGGCCGCGATTCATCGCCGATCCCAGCGGCACTTTGTCCAGAAATCCAGCGTAGACGCCCACGATCGACACCGTTCCGAAATTGCGGCAGCAATGGATCGCCTGTCGCAACACATGCGGCTGATCGGTGCCTAGAAATGTTGCGACCTTGGCGCGGTCGATCATCGAGTCGATGCTCGCGGTCGGGTCAGGTTCGGTTCCGACCGCGTCAATGCAGGCGTCGGCGCCTCGGCCCTTCGTCAGGCTTTGGATCGCGTCGTAGACGTCAACATTTCCATAGTCGAGCGTCTCCGCGCCGGCCGCTTTGGCGAGGCTGAGCCGCTCGGGAACCGAATCGATCGCAATGACGCGCTCAGCGCCGAGCAGGAATGCGCTGCGGATCGCAAATTGGCCAACCGGGCCACATCCCCAGATCGCGACGACGTCGCCTGGTTTGATGTCGCAGAATTCGGCCGCCATATAGCCCGTCGGGAAAATGTCCGACAAAAACAGCACCTGGTCATCCCCAGGGCTGTTCAACGCTCTTTACAGGCCGCGGTATGAAAGGGTGACAGCGGGATCGAGTGCGCCGTTCCAAAGGGCTTGGGCGATGTTGGCGACGCCGTTTGCCCTGGCGATGTTGAGGGCTTGCGAACGCAGGCGCGCC
>DATBRI010000017.1:0-44244 GCA_036560365.1 Methylocystis sp. | reverse complement strand
GCAAGCGACATATGGCCGAAGTTCTTCATGCGGCCCGGCCCGAGAAGCTTTGCGGCGTAGCCCGATTGAGTGCCCGCTGCGTCGTCAAGTTCGAGCATCGAGAGGCCAACCTGGCGTCTGCGCTCGTCAATCGCGCGGCGTAGATCGGCTGTCGTCCGGACGATCGTGTAGAGCTCCACGAGGCCTCCGCTGGCAAATCATGTCGCGCGGAGTCTATGCCGAGCGAGTCACGCTCAGCAATGCATTTTCCGTATTTTTTCCGTATGGCTGGGCCGTCGAGGCGAAACTTCAGTCCCAAACAATTGATTTTATTGGCGCTCCCTAGGGGACTCGAACCCCTGTTTTCGCCGTGAGAGGGCGACGTCCTAGACCGCTAGACGAAGGGAGCGGGAAGGAGCGTTCTATAGACCGCCGTCGCCCGCCGGGCAAGCTGTCGCGCAAGGATCAGCCTCACGCGCCCGCCGAAGTCTTGCGGCCGAGCAGCGTCCGCGTCGCGACGCGCTTCGCCTCGCCTTCGGCGGCGAGATAGAGAGCGCCCTTGCCGCCTTTGGCGCCGCGCACCGCCTCATTGATGCGATCGATCGAAGAGGGTTTCGGCGGCGCGCCCGCGACCTCCAGCCGTTCAGCGGCGGGCTTCGCCGCCAGCGCCGGCTTCGCCGCGCGATAATCCTCGATCGCGGTCAGTTCGCCGGCAATGACGGCGCCCTTCTCCAGCTCGATCTCGCCATAGGTGATCTTACCCTCGACCCGTCCGGTGGCGCGCACGACGAGCAGTTGCTTGATCTCGATATGATCGGAAATCCAGCCGCTGACGTCGGCTTCCGTGGCGCTGACATTGCCGCGGATGACGCCGCCCTGCCCCACCTGAAGGACGCGCGCGGAGACGTCGCCTTCGATCGCCCCGTCGACGATGATGAGATCCGAGGCCGAGATTTCGCCCTTGAGCGTCACGCCGGCGCCGATATAGGCGACATTCTCTTCTTCGGGTCGAAAATCCATCGCGTTCTTCGCCATCCCAAGCTCCTCGCTCGCGCGCTGCACGAAAAAGCTTACGTTGAGCGCGTCGCAACATTCAACGGAAAAAGGCGCGCGCGAGCGCTCAGCGCGGCTTCTCCGTCGTCTCCGACAGCGGATGCAGATCGCGCACCATCGCCCGCATGCGTTCGTCGAGCACATGCGTATAGATCTGCGTCGTCGAGATGTCCGCGTGGCCGAGCAGTTCCTGCACCACCCGTAGATCGGCGCCGTTCTGCAGCAGATGGCTGGCAAAGGCGTGGCGCAGCGCATGCGGATGCATGTCGGCCGCCGGCAGCCCGGCGGCGCTCGCCAGCGCCTTGAGATCGCGCGCAAAAGCCTGGCGCGTCAGATGGCCGCTGTCGCTGTCGGCGGGAAAGAGAAAGCTCGAGCCGGCGCGGTCGGGCGCGGTCTCCTCAAGCAGCTTGCGATAGGAAAGAAGCGCGCGGCGGGCGCAATCGGTCAGCGGCGCCAAGCGCTCGCGCCCGCCCTTGCCGCGAATGGCGATGAAAGGATCGCGCGAATGCGCGGCGCTTTTTGGCAGCGAGACAAGTTCGGAGACGCGCAGGCCGGTGGCGTAAAGCGTTTCGAGCAGCGCATAGAGACGCGCCGCCCGCAGCCGCTCGCGAACCGGCCGAGCCTCGTCGTCGAGTCCTTCGCCCGCAACAGCAAGCAGCCGATCGATTTCCGCCGTGGAGAAGACGCCGGGCGCGCTGCGCCGCATCCGTGGTCCATCGAGCCCGGAGGCCGGGTCGTCGCCGCGATGGCGATCGACGTAGAGAAATTTATGAAGCTGGCGAATCGCCGAAATGCGCCGCGCCACGGTCGCCGCCGACATGCCGCGCGGCTCCAATGAGGCGAGATAGGCGCGGATGTCTTCCGTCGTCGCCGCGCCGGGATCGCGGCCGTTTGCGGCAAGATGCGCGATGTAATCGGAAAGGTCGCGCCGATAGGCGTCCTGCGTATTGCGCGCCGCGCCACGTTCCGCGGCCAGCATGTCGAGAAAGGCGTCGAGCTGGCGCGCTGCGTTGGAAATCAAGCGCGCGACCCGCCGCGTCGACCTGCGCGGGCGTCGCGCATGACAGCCCTCACTTGTTCAACCGCTGCGCCGGAATCGTATAGGTCATCTGGCGCGGTTGCGGCGTCACATAAGCGACGAGCGCAACCATGGCGCCGTAGACGATCGCGGCGATCGCGCCGACGACGATGAGAAAGCGGATGAGACTAGGCAACGAATCGACTGAGCCCCCGTAAAGCCTGCGACTCTATTCGCCCGAACGCGCGGCGATTGCAACCCGGACGCCAGCGATGCAGGGCGCGGTGCGGCGCGCAATCATGAAAAGACGTTCATGTTCGAGCGCCTATACGACCTCAGCGCTCCGCGCGCGAAGCGAATTTGCGCCGACGCGCTTCGTTCGAACGATGCGACGTCAAGCCTCAAAAATGCGTTTCGGGGTCTTCGTCCTCGGCGCGAATTTCGTGGCGCATGATGAGCGGCGCCTGCGCCAGCGCGAAGACGAGCGTCAGCGGCAAGATGCCGAAGACCTTGAAATTCACCCAGTCGTCGGTCGTTAAAATCCGGCGCAGGACTTCGTTCAGCCCAGCAAGCGCGAAAAAGAACAGTCCCCAGCGCAGGGTGAGCTTGCGCCAGCCCGCGTCGTCAATGTGGATCGCCATGTCGAACACAATCGGCAGCAGCAATTTGCCGAAATAGAGCGCGCCGATGAGGCCGGCCCCAAAGAGCGTGTATAGGATCGTCACCTTCAGCTTGATGAAGGTTTCGTCATGCAAAAAATAGGTGAGCGAGCCGAAAACCAGCACCAGCACGGCGGTCACGACGGGCATCGCCGGCAAATGCCGGGTGATCGCCCAGGAGACGGCAAGCGTCAGGACGACGCCCGCCATCAGCACGCCGGTCGCGGCGAAAATGCCGTATTTGGAGTTGACGACGAAGAACAGCAGGAGCGGTCCGAGTTCCAGCGCCAGCTTCAGCCAGGGATTGAGCTTCTTCTTTGCCGCGACGGCCGTTTCCTGCGTCATCTCTCTTTAGCTTTCCGCCTCTGACGATTCTTCAAGCCCCGCGATCGCCCGCGCGAAGTCGCGCGCCGCGAACGGCTCCAGATCCTCGGCGCTTTCGCCCACCCCGATAAAGTGGATCGGCAGGCCGTAAGTCTCGGCGATCGCAACCAGAATGCCGCCCCGCGCGGTGCCGTCGAGCTTGGTCATCACGAGGCCGGTGACGCCGGCGACGCGCTCGAAAACATCCACCTGCTGCAGCGCGTTCTGCCCGACGGTGGCGTCGAGAACGAGCAGCACCGCATGCGGCGCCTTGGCTTCGGCTTTTTTCATCACCCGGACGATTTTTTCAAGCTCGGCCATCAACTCGGCGCGATTTTGCAGCCGCCCCGCCGTGTCCATGAGCAAAATATCGGCGCCCTGCTCTTTCGCGCGCTTGATCGCGTCGAAGGCGAGGGCCGCCGCATCGGCGCCTTCCGCGCCCGAAACGACTTCGGCGCCGAGCCGGTCGCCCCAGACCTTGAGCTGCTCGACCGCCGCGGCGCGGAAGGTGTCGCCCGCCGCGAGCACGACCGTCTTGCCCTCGCCGGTCCATTTGGCGGCGAGCTTGGCGATGGTCGTGGTTTTGCCCGAGCCATTGACGCCGACGACGAGGATGATGAAGGGCGACTTGCTTTCGTCGACGACCAGCGGCTGCGCGACCGGCGCCAGCACGCGCTCGACTTCGCGCGCGAGGATTTCGCGCACTTCCTCGGGCTCGATGTCGCGCTCGTAGCGCGCCTTGCCGACCGCTTGGGTGATGCGCGTCGCGGCGCCGACGCCGAGGTCGGCCCGCAGCAGCACGTCTTCAAGTTCTTCAAGCGTGAGCGCATCGAGCTTGCGCTTGGTGAAAACGTCGGCGACGCCCTGGGTGAGGGCTTGCGAGGTGCGCGAGAGGCCGCCGGACAGGCGCGACCACCAGGAGCGCTTCTCTTCCTCCGGGGCCACTTGGGGGGCGGCTTCGGGCGCCGCCTCAGGCGCGGGTTCGCTCTGGCCGCCGCCAAACAGGCGCGAGAACATGCCGCGCTTCTTGCCTTCTGTTTCCTGGCTCATTCACGGGATGCCCTACACGAGTTGCGCCCAAAGGGCCAGCAGGCGGAGCCGTTCGACTCTCGCGCGGCGCCAATAAATGAAACGCCCGCAAAAACGCCGCGCGCGCCCCGCCGCCGGAACATCCCGGAAAACGCCGCGTTGTTCTCGCGTCTAGCGGTTCGATGGGAGGCGAGCAATGCAAGCCTGCAAGCGACAGCTCTTCGCCGGCGCCTTCGGTTTGGCGCTGATCAGCGCCATGGCCGGCTCGGCCTTGGCCCAGTCTCCGCCATACCCAGGTCCGCCCGGCTGGTATGGAAGGGCCCGACCGCCCGCCTATGCGGGAGACTGTCGATTCCCCTATCCGCCGGGCTACCGTTACGATCTGAAAGACTGGCGCACCGGCTTCTCCGATCGCGATTTTTCCTGTTACAGGCTTGAGGACGACTAAGTCCCCGGGGTGAACGGGCCGGCGTCGCGGCCCGTTTCCTTCCTTAGGCCGTGCGGGTGAAGCGCGTCCCCATCCTGAGGCGCGCAGCACGCGCCTCGAAGGACGGGGACGTCCGTTCCTCAGGCCGGCGCCTCTGCGCAGCCCTTGGACATCGCCTCTCGACCCGCCGCCGCGATCTCTTCCGGCGACATGTCGCGCACATGCGTCGCGATCGACCAGACATGGCCGAAGGGATCGACGACCTGCCCGTAGCGGTCGCCCCAGAACATGTCGGCGACCGGCATTTTCGCCGTTGCGCCTGCAGCCACCGCGCGCGCGTACACCTCGTCGACATTGTCGACCATGAGATGGATCGTGACGGGCGAACCCTTAAGCGCCTTCGGTCCCAGCGCGCCCCATTCCGGCATTTCGTCGACAAGCATCACCATGGAGTCGCCGATCTTCACCGCCGCATGCATCAGCCGCCCATCAGGCCCGGGCATGCGCATCATCTCTTCGGCGCCGAAGGCCTTCTTATAAAATTCGATCGCGTCGGAAGCGCCGGCGCAGATGAGATGCGGCGTGATCGATCGCATGCATTGACGATCATTCTCAACATTGGCGTTCATGCTTTAACGTCCTTTCCTGCGGTTTGTGATTCAGCCCCTAATAGGCGCAACGCTTTCCGAAGCTCTTGTCCTTCGCCCTGTGAAAATTGCGCGTCGAGCGCGGCGTGTTCCTTGCGCCAGATCGGCAATGCGGCGGCGAGCAGATCGGCGCCGGCGTCGGTCAGAAACAGCCGGCGCGCGCGTCGGTCTTTCGCGTCGAGGCGCGTTTCGACGAGGCCGCGCCGCTGCAAGGATTTCAGCGCGGCGGTCAGCGTCGTGCGATCCATGGCGAGCGCCTGCGCGAGTCGCCCGAGGGTCGGCGCCTGCGGCGCGTTGAGCGACATCATCAGCGAGAACTGGCCATTGGTGAGTCCAAGCGGCGCGAAGGCGCGATCGAAGCGGCGCGCGAGCGTGCGCGCCGCGCGCTGCGTCGCCAGACAGAGACAGGCGTCGCGGACTCCATGAACAACCTCGATCGGCAGCTTCTTTGACATGACGACGTTATGTTGATATCAACCTTTATCAAAATTGTCGAGTCTTTCGCAACACCGCCCCACTTCGCCCTCATGCTGAGGAGGCTCCGCAGTAGCCGTCTCAAAGCACGCGGGCGAGTTCAAGAAAATGCGTGTGACGGTTTCCTCGTCCTTCGAGACGCGTGCGCCGCACCGCGCCTTTAGGATGAGGAAACCTTCACCCGATCGCTCGTTGGACCCGATCGCGCGTAGAAATGACAGACACGAAGCAAGGAGCAATCATGCCATCGAAAGTCAGAACCTGTATCGCCTTCAAGGATCAGGCGGAGGAAGCGGCGCGCTTCTATGTCTCGATCATTCCCGATTCCGTCTTCGAAGGCGCCTTCCGCCGCGAGCCGGACGGGCCGGCGCTGCTCGCCTCCTTCACCCTCGCCGGCGCGCCCTATCAGGCGCTGAACATGGGCCGTGAGACGATCCACAACGAAAACTTTTCGATCTCGGTGATGACCAAGGATCAGCGCGAGACCGACGCGCTTTGGGAAAAGCTGCTCGAAGGCGGCGGCGCCGAGATCCAATGCAGCTGGCTGAAAGATCGCTTTGGCGTGCGCTGGCAGATCGTGCCGGAAGCCTTGCCGCGCATGTTCATGGATGACGATCGCGCCGCGGCCGGCCGCGCCTTTCAGGCGATGCTCGGCATGGTCAAGATCGACCTCGCCGCGGTCGAAAGAGCGTTCAAGGGCGCATAATTTACGCAATCGCACATCTGTGTACGGTCGCACATCGCGCGAATACCCGTCCGAACTACGACTCCCGGTTGGTTCCATAGGAGCGCAATCCGAGGAGATGGAAGATGTTCGAACGCAAGTTCGCCGCGGCGCTTTGGCTGAGCGCGCTTCTTCCCGTAGCCGCGCATGCGGGAAATTTTTCGACGTCGGCGCTAAATCCCGCGTCGCTGCCTGCGAATGGCGTCGTCGCCGGAGACTATCCGACCGGCGGCGGCCAAGAAAATTACTATTTTGCCGTCGATCTTAAGCCCGGCGCGCTTGCGAGTCAGATTTCGACGCAGCGCGGCGTTAAATACAGGACGCTCACGCTCGCGCTGCTCGACGGCGCGGGCGCCAAGCTCGATTCCTATTACGTCACCGCGAGCGAAGACGGCCGAGAAGCGACGCGGGTGTTTCCGATCGACTCGGGCGGCCGCTATATCATCCGAGTTACGCCTGAAGGACCGGAAGCAAGCGCCTTTCGCGTCGCCCTCGGCGGCTCGGCGATGCCGGGCCGCGCGCCGGCGGAAACGGCGTCCGGCGCTTCAAAATCATTTCTCGATCCAACGCCGATTCCCGCCGATGGCGTCGTGAACGGCAAATTTCCGGGAGGGACGGCCTCTTCCTACTATTATTTCGCGGGAGATCTGAAAGCCGGACAGCTGATGACGCAGATCACCTTGACCGGCCGCGCAGGGGCGATGAAATGGGCGTCTCTGGAGCTGCTCGACGAGCAGGGACGCGTCGATCAGCAATATCATCTGTCGCGCACAGACGCGAGCGCCGACGCGACGAAGAGCTTCGCCATCGACCGCTCGGGTCGGCATGTTCTGCGCCTCACCGTGCAAGGCGTCGAGACCAACGCCTACAAAATCGAATTCGGCGGCGACGCCCTTGCGGCGAAGTGAGCGACGCCATGCGCAGACTCATCGCCTTCCTTGCGGCGCTCGGCGTCGCGGCGCCGCTGTCCGTCGCCCTCAGCGAGGAGCTTTCCACCTCGATCATGCGGCCCACACAGTCGACCGGAATGATCTCCGCGAATCTGCCCGGCGCGAGCGGCCCGCGCTCCTATTATGTCGCTCTCGACCTCGCGCCGGGCGATCTCTTGACGCAACTTTTGATCGCCGGACGCGAAAAGCGCGAACGTCGATTGACGCTGGAATTGCTTGACGCCTCCGGCGCGGTTGCAGCGTCGGCCTTCGTGCGCGCGGCGTCTGGCGCCAAGGATGAAACAACGAAGAGCTTTGCGATCGAGTCGACCGGGCGACGCGTGCTTCGCGTCACTGTCGAAGGCGAGGAGACCGGCGCCTTTTGTGTATTGATGGGCGGCTCGGCCTTTCCTGCCGCGAAAGCACACGCCTGTCCGGCGATGGCTGGCGTCAGAGCCGCATCCTCTGCGCCGCCGCAGCAGGCGGTGGAAGTCGTCACGTCGAAATGCGAGGAGCGCCTGCGCGTCGGATCGGACGTTCTCTTCGATTTCGATCGTGCGGATTTGCGGGCTGAAGCAGCGCCAGCGCTGGCCAGGCTTCAGGATCGCGTTACGGCTGTGGGAAAAAGGGCGACGATCGAGGGCCACACAGACGCCATCGGCTCGGACGGCTACAACCAGAAGCTCAGCGACCGCCGCGCCTCGGCGGTCCGCGCTGCGCTCGTCGGCGGCGGCCTTGCGCCCGACAGCCTCGCGACTCAAGGCTACGGCGAGAGCAGGCCGGTGGCGGCGAACGAGAACGCCGACGGCTCCGACAATCCGCAAGGGCGCGCGAAGAACCGAAGGGTCGAGGTCGTCATCAACACATGTGGGCCAAACTGAGTCGCGGTCGCTGATCCGACGAGCGCCGCCGCTTTGAAGCGGCGGCGGTCGAAGCGGCGTTTCGCGGCGATTCCGCTTAAGCCGAGCGTCGCATCTGCATGGCGGCGGGCCTTTTGGCGGCGACGGCGTTCCACTCCTGCTCCCAGAAGTCGGCGACGCCGAAGCGCGCGATGACGGCGCCGCTTTCGTCGAGGATGATCACCTCGTCGAAATCAACGACGTCGAGCGCCTTCGGGCTGGAGAGCTCCATCTCGAAGAAGCGGCTGACTTCGGCGATGACGCTCGCCGGATCGGAGGATTCCCGCTCATATTCGCGCAGCGGCTTCAACTTGACGTGGCCGCCCTCGGTCTCAAGGAATTTGACTTCGCGAACGCGATAAATCGCCATTGTCTGACCCTCGCTAGCGCTGGGCATATGTGTGTGACATTGGCTGCGCAAGCGGCGCGTCAAGAGGCGCAGCAAGAGCTGCGCTGTCGTTTGAAACACGCGAGCAAAGCAGTCATGCCCAACGCGCGCTTGGGCGCCTGCACCTTCGCGCGGCACATGGATCGTCACGCCAGTCTGAGGCGGCAATCCTCACGTAGTTCCAGGCGTTCTATCGTCGCTTTTATAGATACGGGCGCGTATCGCGGGTCAAACTCGTCTTTGACGAAGCCATGCGCGCCGACGTGGCACTTGCTGGCATCAAAGGGCGACGGCTCTACGGCGGGACGAACGACCCACGTCCCGGTCCGGCGGCGCGTCGCCGGTTTGGGCTTCTCTCCTTTGCGCGGAGACGCATGAGCCCTTCGATGAGCCGCAAGGCTTAGCGAAGCTCATGTGCAGGCTTTGAAAGCCCGGACCGCAATATCCGAGGATGGCGCAGGCGTCGGTTACCCGAACGATGGGGAGCGGCTCCCTCAGCCCGGAGGCGGCGAGACGACGCGATCCGTGTCCGGGAGAAACCGGCCGTCGACGCAATTTTACGCTGCGGCCAGCGATGGCCGGGGCGTCCCGGACCGCTCGCCCCCCGCGCCGCACGGCGGCGGGAAATTTTCGCGCGCCCGCTGCGCGCCCGCTGCTTGGCGCGCCGCGCTTCATCGCAAGAGCCGTCGCACCGCGTCGCGCTGCGATCTCGTAGCGCATCAGACTTTGTTGCGTTTGCTCAGTAATACAGCGCGCGTGCGACAATGCGCCCTAGATCGCCCCGTATTGGATGGCGAGATTTCTGCTTTGCGAAGTCTCAGGCAAGATAACGGGCTCGGCTGCCGCTTAGAATAACTCCGGTGAGCTTACATTTTGGTCCGGATTGCCCCTTAAACGACGAACGATGTC
Source organism: Methylocystis sp. (assembly GCA_036560365.1). Lineage (GTDB taxonomy): Bacteria > Pseudomonadota > Alphaproteobacteria > Rhizobiales > Beijerinckiaceae > Methylocystis. The sequence continues at coordinate 34,746 of DATBRI010000017.1, read as the reverse complement.
TGAGTTCAGACAAAAGGAGCAAAAATAGTGGCTAATGTGACATTCTCCTCACCTGTCCTTGCGCGCGACATTACTGTCTATGCGATCGCGGGAGACCGCGGCACGATCCTGGCGGTGGCCAAGGCCCACAAAATCCCCATTCCCTTCGACTGTCAGGACGGCGAATGCGGCTCCTGCATCGTCGAGGTCACGCACCTCAGCCGCAACCCCAAATATGGAATCGCGCTGACCGAGAAGGAAAAGGAGATGCTGCGCCAGCTCGGCAAGATCACCAAAGCCGAGATCGACGCCGCCGAGGTCAACGACATGCCGCCGCGCTATCGCCTGGCGTGCCAATGTTTCGTCCGCAACGAGGACATCCTCGTCAAATTTGAAGGCGATCAAACGCTGCCCGCGCAAGGCGCCCATATCACCCATGCCGCCAAACGCTTCACCGGCGGCATCGAGATCGCCACGGTGGATGAATTTATCGGTTACGCCGTGAAGGTCGAAGAGGACGCCGCGATTCATTTCGACGAACTCGCGGAGATGATGGAAAGTTGCGGCAACGCGGAAGTCGCAAAACTGTTTCGACAGCTCGCCGGCTTTTCACGCCTGCATCTCGCCGAGGCCAAGAAGCGCGCCGGATCGATCGATTTGTCGGCGGTCATTCCGCCCGATTACGTGTGGCCAAATCATGCGACCCCGGAGCGCACCGAAATCTGGGCCGCCGATCCGACGCTGTCGCGGCTCGACGGATTGAAGGCCGCCTTGCAGGGCGAGCGCCGCGGCTACGAGTTTTATCGGTCCGTGGCCGCCAAGACCAAATCGCCGGAGATCGAAGCGATGGCCAAGGAATTCGTCAAGGAAGAGGCCGAGCATGTCAAAATTCTCGAAGCCTGGATCACGCGCGAAGAATGGACCATAAAGAATCCGTCGAGCGTCAACGCTTGAGCGAGGGGCCTAATCGGCTTGAGGCGGCGGCGACCTTTTTGGCCGCCGCTCGCTGACGCATCTGAACTCAGCGCGCGAGGGGGAGACATGGAATCGGTCGAGGAATTTCTCGCTTATGCAATCCATCTCGAATTCGAAGCGGCCAATCGCTACGGGCAATTGGCCGACGCGATGGAGTCAGGCGGCAATCACGAAGTCGGCAAATTGTTTCGTCGATTGGCGGACTATTCGAGATTGCATCTGGCCGAGGCGCAGGCCCGCGGCGGCTTTCGCGAATTGCCAAAAATGAAGCCGGATGACTTCGTCTGGCCCGGATTGGAGAGCCCGGAGACGGCGGCGATCTGGGCCGCCGATCCGTTCATTGGACGCGAACAGGCGCTTGAGATTGCGCTCGACGCCGAGACCGCGGGCCTCAAATATTACCAGCATGTTCTCGACACGACGTCCGACCCGGAGATCAAGACGCTGGCCAAGGAGTTTGTCGCGGAAGAGCTTAGTCACGTCACCGAGCTGAACAAGTGGATCGCCGCGAACAAAGCCGGGAAAATGCTGACCGTCGAACCTTGAGTTCATCGCTTCGACGTCAGCACACTTGCGCCACCACCATGGCGACGTCGTCCGACGCCGGCGCCTCGCCGCGGAAAGCGCGCACATCGGCGAGCACCGCCTTGATGAGGTCTCCGGGCGAAAGCCCGCGATGCTGCATGAAGGCGGCGGAGAGGCGTTCCAGTCCAAAGAAATCGCCCTGGCGGTTTTGCGCCTCGGTGATTCCATCGGTGTAGAACAGCAGCTTGTCGCCCGCGGCGAGCGCGAGGCTCCCCTCCTTGAAATCGACCGCGCGCACGACGCCGAGCACCAGGCCGTCGGCGTCGAGCTGCACGCAGACCGCGCCGTCCGCGCGCAGCAGCAACGGCGGATTTTGGCCGGCGTTGGCGTATTGCAGCGTGCGCGTGCGCGGCAGGAAGCGGCAATAGAACATGGTGATGAAGAGGTCCGCGGCGGTTAGGTCCTCATGCAGCAGCTCATTCAGGTCGTGCAACAGCTCCGCCGGCCCACTCAAAGCGTTGGTCGCCTTTCGCGTTTCGGCGCGCAGCGTGCTGCGCACTTCGGTCATGATCAGCGCAGCGCCGACGCTATGGCCGGAAACGTCGGCGATGACGATGTCGATGACGCCGGAATTTTCGAAATAGTCAAAATAATCGCCGCCGACATGCGTCGCGGGCACGCAGATTCCGGCGATCTCCATATGCGGGGTGCGCAGCGGCGCGTTCGGCAGCAGCGACAGCTGGATCTGCTTGGCGATTTCGAGTTCGTGACGATTCTCTTCGACGCGCCGCCGGTCGGAAATATCCGCGTGAACGCTGACGAAATGGGTGATGCGTCCCGCCTCGTTGGCGACCGGCGAGATGGACAGTTCGTCCCAGAAGGAGACGCCGTCCTTGCGATAGAATTTCACCACCACCTCGCAGCTCGTGCGATGAACGATGGCGTTGCGGATTTCCTCAAGCGCCGCAGGGTCCGTCTCCGGCCCGCGCAACAGATGCAAGCTGTGCCCGAGCAGCTCTTCGCGGCTGAAGCCGGTGATGCGGGTCAGCGCCGGATTGACGTAGATGTTCGGAACGCGGGGCGCCTGAGCGTCCCAGACCGCAATGCCGATCGGGACGGATTCGATGGCGCGATTGCGCACGCGCAGCGCATCTTCAAATGTCTTGCGCGAGGTGATGTCGTGGTCGACGCCCCGCCATTTTATGAGTTGGCCGCCATCGTCGAAGATCGGCGCGCCGGTCGACTCGGTGAAGACGTCGCCGCCGTTCTTGTGCCGATAGTGGTTGACGACGCGATGGAAGGCCTGGCGCAGCGCGATCGGGTTCGGCGCCTTGTTGTGAGCGGCGTCGTTTGCGGTGCCCTGAGCGAAGAGATCGACATAGGTCTTGCCGAGTATCTCTTCGGGCGTCATGCCCATCACGTCCACAACGGCGCTGCTGCTGTAGGTGTAGCGGCCGTCCTGATCTTGCTCCCACAGCCAATCGCCGGCCATGTCGGCGATCTGCCGGAAACGCTGTTCGCTCTCGAACAGCGCCTCCTTGTCGCGTTTCTGTTCGGTGATGTCCTGCTGAATAGCGAGATAATGGGTGATCTCGCCATTCGCGTCGCGCAGCGGCGTAATGATTTCGGACGCCCAATAGAGCTTGCCGTCCTTGCGTCTGTCCTGAATCTGCCCGCGCCATTCGACGCCGGCGCGAATGCTTTCCCAGAGCCGCCGATATTGATCGCCCTCGGTCTGCTTCGATTGAAGCATCCGCGGATTCCGGCCGATGAGCTCATGCGGCGGATAGCCGGTCAGACTGGCGAAGCGACTGTTCACATATTCGATTTCGCCATCCTTATTGGTGATCATCACCGCGATCGGACTTTGCTCGACGGCGGCGGAGAGCGTCAGCAGCCGGTCTTCGGCGCGTTTGAGCCGGGTCAGATCATGGGTGACGCCGACGAAGTAGCGCGTTCCTTCGAGCCAGATTTCGCCGATCGAGAGATACATCGGGAAGGTCGTGCCGTTCTTGCGCCGCCCGACGACCTCACGGCCGACGCCGATGATCTTCTTGACGCCGGTTTCTCTATAGGCGGCGAGATAGCCGTCATGGGCGTCGCGGTAAGGCGATGGCATCAACAGCTTGACGTTCCTTCCGAGCGCTTCCTCGGCGCGGTAGCCAAACAGCTTCTCCGCGCCTTTGCTGAACAGCAGTATGTCGCCAGGCTCGTTGATCACAACGAGACCATCGACCATGCCGCCAAAGATGGATTCGAGCTTTTTCTTAGTATCGTCGAGCGCGTCCAGCTCATTCGGCCCGTCGCGTGAACGAAGTTTGAGCAATGATCCGCCATCGCCATTGCCGGAAAGCGCGTCGATCTCGCAGCGAACGTCGAGCGTTCGTCCATCCTTGCGCCGAATGCGCAGGGACAGGCGCTCGCGCGCGGGCGGCGACGGCGACGGCGGCGCGCACTCGTCGGCGTCTGGCGCGAGAACCCGCGAAAAGAACGGCTGGCCGCGAAGCTCTCTTTCGCAATAACCCGTGAGACGTTCGGCGGCCCGGTTCATCGATCGCAGGGCGCCCGACGACTCCACGATGCAAAGAGCCTCATCGAAAGCGTCGAGAATGGCGCGATCGACCGCAAGGGTTTCCATGCGCTACGAAGCTCCCGTTTCCGAAGACCGGACCCGTCGCTTTCGCGCGCTCTCCGCGTCCTTTGCCGGGCGGTTGCGATACGCGGCGTCGCAGGCGTCGACGAGGGCGTTCAACTCGGCGACGAACGCTGCGAAGGGCGTCAATGTCGTAAAGAGCGAAGCCTCGAGTTTAAACGACAGCCGCTCAAGCCCGGCGAGACGAAACTCCAACCCGACATTGCGGAATAATGTCCGGGCGTCGCCGATGCCGTTGAGCAACTGCATGGACGCGATGCGCGCTGACGCATCCCGCATTCGCGCGTCGAGCGCGGCCTGCAACTGCTGCTCCCAGAGGTCTCTTGGCTTCACGTCCGCGAGGGAGGCGGTCAGCTTTTGCAATCCAAACAGATTGGCGGCCTTATCAAAACACGCGCCGGCGACGCGCATGTCCTCTCCCGATTCACGGGTGAGCGCGACAAGAAAAGGAAAATTCCGCAGCCGATCGAAATCGGGCGCGGCCGCAGACTGCGCGTCATGCGCGTCGCTCGCGCGTTCACGATAGGCGCGCAGATCGGAACGCCAGCGCTCGATGTCTTGGTCGTCGGGGCTCAGCCGATAACCACGTCGCATCGCCCAGTGGCACATATACGCCAAAGCATCTTCAAGCTGGAGAATCAGCCGATATTGGCTCACGGCGTCCAATTCGCGGCTTTCGTCAAAACTGGCGCGCCATCGATCGCCCTCGAAGATCGCATCGAAGGACAGATAGAGCTTGACGGCATAGCTCAGCAGAGTTGGGACCAATCCCTCGCCCCCCAGCAGGAAGCAGACTCCCGCCTGATCGACGACCTTGTTGCAGATCATCGTGACGGCGATCTCTCGCGCGAGTGAATGACTCCTGATCCGCTCCGAAAAATGGGTGCGCAAATATTCTGGGAAATAGCTCGCGAGAAATTGATATGACCAGGAGCCCTGCAGAAACGCCTCGTCCTCCAGCAGCCTCTGTTTCAGCGCCAACTTCGAACCGGCCATCAGCACAGCGAGCTCCGGTCGCGTCAGCTCTTTCGTCTCACGCGCCGAGACGTCCTTTCGAGTCGGGAAGGCCTCGGCCGCAGAATTGATATAGCCGGCGTTTTCAAGCTGCTCCGCGAGATCCATGAAGGGATCGAGATCGATGCGGCACCGTGCGCGGTCCAAGGACAGGCAAAGACTCTGTTGGTCGTTGTCCTGCAATACGGACGCGCAAACCTCTTCCGTGAGGGATTCAAGCAAGCGGTTCGGATCTCCGACGTCCGGCGCGTTCTCGTCCGGCCGCGTGTGCAGCAGAGTCTTCAGATTGACTTCGTGGTCGGAGAGATCGACGCCTGCCGAATTGTCGACAGCGTCGGTATTAATCCGGCCGCCTCGCAGCGCGTATTCGATGCGCGCGCGCTGCGTGAAGGCGAGGTTGGCGCCCTCGCCAACGACCTGGGCGCGAAGCTGTAGCGCATCGACGCGCGCGCCATCGTTGATGCGATCGCCGACGCTCTCATTTGTCTCCGAACTCGCCTTGACATAGGTGCCGACGCCGCCCATCCACAACAGATCCACGGGCGCGATCAAAAGCCAGCGGACCAGCGCTTCGCCATCGATGGCGCTATGCCGCACGCCAAGCCAGGCGCGCACCTCCGGGCTTAGCGGGATATCCTTGGCGTCGCGCCGATAGACGCCTCCCCCTTGAGAGAGCAGCGCCGGGTTATAGTCGCGCCACGTCGACTGTGGCAGTTGGAACAGACGGCGACGCTCGGCGAAGGAAATGAGCGGATCCGGGTTGGGGTCGATGAAGATGTACTGACCGTCGAACGCGCCGAGCAGCCGAATGGTCGGCGCGTGCAGCATGCCATTGCCGAAGACGTCGCCATCCATCGAGCCGACTCCAACGAGGGCGATCGGCTCCGCATCGACGTTGCGGCCGAGTTCGTGGAAGTGGCGCCTCACGCAGACCCACGCGCCGCGCGCCGTAATGCCCAATCGCTTGTGATGATAGCCATGCGCGCCGCCACTGGCGAAGGCGTCGCCGAGCCAGAAACCATAGGAGCGCGAAATCTCATTCGCGACGTCAGCCCAGGTGGCGGTGCCCTTGTCGGCCGCGACGACGAGATAAGGATCTGGACCGTCATAGGCGACGAGTTCTGGCGGCCGGACGATCTTTGAATCTTTCAAATTGTCCGTGAGATCGAGAAGGCCGCGCAAGAATTGCGAGTAGGCCTCTCTCCCGAGCCGCTGCCGCTGCGTCGCGTCGTCAAAGGGAAGCTTCAGAACAAAGCCGCCCTTGGCGCCCTGCGGCACGATGAGGGCGTTCTTGATCATCTGGGTCTGCATCAGCGCAAGGACCTCGCCGCGAAAATCCTCGGGCCGATCCGACCAGCGTATGCCGCCGCGCGCGACTTTCGCGCCCCGCAGATGCACGCCTTCCATTGAGGGAGAATGAACGTAAATCTCCGCCATGGGCTTTGGAGCCGGCATGTTGAACACGCCGAGACTGCTGATCTTTAGCGCGATGAACGTTCGCGCCCAGTCGCCGGAAAAATAGAAGTTCGTGCGCACCGTCGCGTCGATGAGGTTGAAGAGGTCGCGAAGAATGCGGTCGTCGCCGCTGTCCGTGACCTTGTCCAATACCTCGACGAGCTGAGCTCTGATCGGGGTGAGCAGCTCCAGCTCGATCTCAAAGGAGTCGCGTCCGCGATCCGGTTTGAACCGCGCTTCGAAATAGCGATAGAGCAATTGGACGACCGCCGGGCTGTGCAAAAGCGCGCGATAGATGCGGGCGCGCCCGATCCGCAGGCCGAGCTGCTGATAATAGTTGCTATAGGCGCGGAAGAGATCGATCTGTCGCCAATCAAGCTCGGTGACCAGGACCAGGCCGTTCAAGGCGTCGCTCTCAGCCTCGGCTGCAAGCACGGCTTTGAGCGCCTCCAACAGTCGACGATGCGATCGCGCGACGTTCGCGCCCCCGCTCATCGAGGGCTCGACGATGAAGCTTCGAATGAACCGTGGCCCGATATGGAGATCGAGCGCGAAGCGAATTTGATCCGCGACGCGCAGCCCCAGATTCTGCAGCATCGGCAGAAGTTCGTCGAGCGCCTGATCCTTGGTGCCAATCAGGCGAACCTCGAATCCGCCGTCACGCGCGCCAACGCCGTGCAGCGGACGCAATTCGACGATCTCGCGCTCGCTTTCATTTGCCGCGATCAGCGCCAGATCGCGCGCCGCGCGCCGAGCCGGCACGAGATAGCGATAGGATTTGGGCAGCGCGTCGAGCGCGTCGGCCGAAAGGTTGAGCCCTGTTCGGCGACTGGCGCGGCGAAGGAATTCCCGCACCGCGGCATCCCAATCGCCGACGCGGGGCGTCTTAGACGTCAATGTGTCCACAGAACGAAGCACGGGAAACCACAGCTAAGCGATCTTCTTGCGCATTTCGAGAACATTGCCTGATTCCGTCTTGTGATACTGAACCGAGTCCATCACAGAGCGAATGAAGAATATGCCGCGGCCGCGTTCGCGAAGTTCGTCCAAGTCGGTCCACGGCACAGCATCGAGGTCGAAACCTCCGCCATGATCGAAAACCCGAACGGATAGATACCCGTCATCGACCGCAAGACAGATTCGAACGGTGTCGTTCGAATCTGTCGGGGCGCTATACTGAATAGCGTTGGCGACGGCCTCTGTCAGCGCAAGATTGAGATGATAGGCGAGAGTGTCGCGTTGGTCCTCCTTAACGTCCAGCTCTTTTGCAAGCTGCTCGGCGATCGCGCCAACGAGACGCAGATATCGCGTTTGATTGGGAACGACGATGTCCAGATTGACGATTGTCTCGCACATCTCGATCACCGCCCGCCCCTTCTCGGACTCACGCGCTCAGCGCCAACTGCAAGCTTGGATAGATATCGAACACACGGTGCAGTCGCGTCAGTTCGAACATCGACCTGACACGCGGTTGCAGCCCCGCCAAGGCGAACCCGCTCGAGCGCAGGCTCGCATTCTTGTAGCCGGAGAGTAGCGCCCCCAGCCCGGAGCTGTCGATGAATTGAACCCTCGCCAAATCGATCACTACGCCTTGAGCGCCGCCTTCGAGCGTCTTTAGCACCAAGTCCTTGAGTTCGCCGGAGTTGTGCGCATCGATGCGATCCTCCTGGATGCTCAGAACCGTTCGGTCGTCTCGCACTTCCTTCGCTACTCTCATTGTCCAGTCTCAGCTCGATTTGGATCAGAAAGACCTTTGAATAGATATGTCTGCAGCGCCCGATTAACAGTGCCTAGCATGTAGCTTCAGGCCGTCGTGGGTGGCGGCCGTCGCGGCAATATCCCGCGCGTTCAACCGAACGCCTGGGCCAGGTCGGCGATAAGATCGTCCGGATGTTCGATGCCGATCGATGCGCGAACGAGCGAAGGCGTGATGCCGATTTCCCGGCGGGTCTCCTCGCTGAGCCCCGAATGAACGGTGGTCGTCGGATGACAGATCAAGGATTCGGTTCCGCCGAGGCTGACCGCGAGCTTGAAGATCTGCAGCCGATTGAGGAAGGCGAAGGCCTCGGCTTGTCCGCCCACCACCTCAAACGAAAAGGTCGAGCCGGCGGAACTCGACTGGCGCTCCATCAGCAACCGCTCGGGATGATCAGGCGGCAGCAGCGGCGGGTAATGAACGCAGGCGACCTTGGGATGACCCGCGAGAAACTGCGCGACGATCGCTGCGTTCTCCGCCGCCCGGTTCATGCGCAAGGACAATGTCTCGAGCGAACGACCAAGCATCCAGCAGGAATGCGGGTCGAGCTGCGTGCCGATGGCGCTGCGCATCGTGCGAATCGTCTTCAGATGCGCACAGGACCCGACGACTGCGCCGCCGATGAGATCGCTGTGTCCGCCGACATATTTCGTCAGCGAATAGAGCGACAGATCCGCGCCGTGCCGGAGCGGCGACTGGAAAACCGGGCCAAGCAATGTGTTGTCGCAGCAAATGACCGGCCTCGAGTCCTGCCTTTCCGCGACGCCTTCGGCGATGCGTCTTACCAGCGCGATATCAACCAGGCTGTTCATCGGATTGGACGGCGTCTCGATGAAGATCATCGCGATGCGTCCAATGGCCATCGCGCGCGCCGCTGCGGCGCGGATATTGTCTTCGTCGAGACCATTGGTGAAGCCGACGCCGGTCAACCCGAACTGCGCCAGCGTCTTGTCGATGAGAACTTCCGTGCCGCCATAGAGCGGACGGCTGCGCAAAATGCTTTCTCCTGGGCGCGCGAACGCCAGAATCGTGGTGACGATGGCCGACATGCCGGAGGAAAAGACGAGACCACATTCGGCGTGCTCGTAGATCGCGAGGCGGTCCTCGACAATCTCGAGATTGGGATGGTTGAACCGTGAATAGACGAGTCCGGTCTCTTTCCCTTCCGGCGGCGCACGGCGCCCAGCCATATAGTCGAAGAAGTCGCGCCCCTCTTCGGCCGTTCGAAACACGAACGTCGACGTCAGAAATACCGGCGGCTTAACCGAACCCTCCGACAGCGTCGGATCGTAGCCGTAGCCCAGCATGAGCGTTTCCGGCTGAAGCAGGCGGTTTCCAATGCTCGCCTTATGGTAACGCGCGCTGTCCATCGTCAAATCCTCGGCTCTCGCGGGCGCGAATGAACAGGCGGCGCCGCCACGGTAAATAGCGCGCTAAAGCTGCTTCGCCCGCAACGGCGAGGCGTTCGACTGCGCCATCTCGGCCAAAGCCTCCAGCGCCGCGTCGATGTCGGCGGGCGTGTGGTCCGCGCTGATCTGAAAGCGGATTTCCTCGTCCCCCTTCGGCACGACCGGATAGGCCAGGCCGGTGGCCAGAACGCCTCGCCGCCGCAGATGTTGGACAAGCGCGACGGTGCGGGCGCTGTCGCGGGTCAGGAGCGGCGCGACCGGATGCTCGCCGGGCAGGGTCTCGAAGCCCAGCCTGACGAGCCCCGCCTTGAAGCGCGCGGTCATAGCGCGCAGATGCGCGAGCAACGACAGGCCGTCCGGACTGTCCAGGATGTCGATGGCCTTATGCGCGGCGGCGGCTTCGGCCGGCGTGATGGGATTCGAGTAGACGTAGAAGGGCGAGCGCTCGCGCAGGTAGCGGATGAGGATCTCGTCGCCGACGACATAGCCGCCATTGACGCCGAAGGCCTTGCCGAGCGTCGCCACGAGAATGTCGACCGGCGCTGACCGCGTACATTCCTCCACGCCGCGCCCAGTCGCGCCGAGTGCGCCGACGCCGTGCGAATCGTCGACGACGACGATCGCCCCTTCCGCGAAGGCGTTATCGCGACTGCGCGCCAGCGCCATGATGCGGTCGAGCGGCGCATGATCGCCGCGCATGCTGAACACGCCGTCGGTCACGATGATGGCGCGGGTGCATGATTTCGCGGTCTCGTCGAGACATCGCTCGAGTTCGCCCATATCGAGGTGTTTGTAGATTCGCTTCTCCGCGGGCGCCGCAAGCGAGATCGCGTTGATGATGCAACTGTGATTGAGCGCGTCGCTGATGATCGCGGTCTTCTTGCCGACCAGCTGCGGAATTAGCCCCATGATCGCCGCATAGGCGGATGAAAAGATGATCGCCTCAGGCCGCGAATGAAAGACGGCGAGCCGGCGCTCCAAGGCGACGTGCGGCGACCAGGTGCCGCTGATGAAGCGCACCGCCCCCGGTCCGGCGCCATAATTCGTCGCCGCCGCTTCTCCGGCGCCAATGACTTCTCCACGCAGCGACATGCCGAGATAATTATTGGCGTTCATGCGCAGGAACGGCGTATCGCCTTCGCCTTCGATGAGAAAGCGTGGACCGTATCCGTCGCGTGGCGCGATGACGCCGCAGAGCACGCTTTCGGCGCCTTTCAGCAGCCCGGCCTGCGAGAGTTCGCCGAGCTGCGCGGCGAGCGCCTTAGCCAAACCCTGCATTGGCATTGGGGACCCCGTGAGAAATCGAATCGTCAAATGGGCCTGTCGCCGCGTTAAGACGCGCGAGCATGTCCCGCGTCATGGCGGCGAGATCGAAGCGCGGCGCAAACCCCCAATCTTCCCGCGCGGCACTGGCGTCAAGCGACTGCGGCCAGGAGTCAGCGATCGCTTGGCGTAACGGGTCGCTGCGGTAATCCGCGGCGAAAGAGGGCGCGTGTCCGCTTATTTCAGCGGCGATCTCGCGCGGCGTGACGCTCATGCCGGTGACGTTATACGCATTGCGATATCGCAGGCGCTCGGGATCAGCCTCCATAAGGTCCATGATCGCGCGTGTCGCGTCCGGCATATACATCATGTCGAGACGGGTCTCCGCAGCGAGAAAGCAGCAATAGCGCTTGCGCCGAACAGCCGCGCGAAACATTTCGACGGCGTAGTCGGTCGTGCCGCCGCCCGGCGGAGCCACGGAAGAAACGAGACCCGGCAGGCGCAATCCGCGCGCGTCGACGCCAAAGCGCGTCGCGTAGTAGTCGCAGAGCAGTTCGCCGGCGACCTTGGTGACGCCGTATATGGTCGTCGGCCGCTGAATCGTTATCTGCGGCGTGCCGCGGCGTGGCGTCGACGGGCCGAACGCTGCAATCGAGCTTGGGAAAAACACTTGGCAGCCGAAGCGCCGCGCCGCCTCCAGCACATTGTAGAGGCCGCTCATATTGACGCTCCAGGCGTCTTGCGGCCTGTCCTCGGCGACCGCCGAGAGCAGCGCTGCGAGGTGATAGACGACGTCGATGTCGCGCCGGCTGATCAGATCGGCGACCGCTTCGGCCTGCGTACAGTCAAGCCGTTCATAGAGATCGTCACCTGGCCGAGCCTCTGCGAGGTCCGAGGCGATGACATGCGCGGCGCCATATCGCGCTCGCAGCGCTGGCGTCAGTTCGGCGCCGATCTGGCCGAGGGCGCCTGTAACTAAGATGCGTCGCATGCGCCTTCCGATACCGCGGCGCCTCCGCCCCTGCGTCGAGCGCCATACTCCTCAGTTATGGCTGCTTTCCGCCGCGCCAATAGCCGCGGCGCCCGTTTTTGCCCGTTGAACACAAGCGGCGCTATCAATGCCAAGCGCCTGCAAGCTCGCGCCTAAGGAGCGCGTCTCCGCATCCTCATAGAACGCGCGTTCGTCGAAAACCGGGGCGCCGAGCGCAGCCTCGAAGGCGCGTCGGTCGGCGCGCTCGATCGCCTTCTCTTCACCCTGCCCTCCCAGATTCGAACGAAAGATCCCTGCGGCGCTCACCGGCAGGAAATCCTCGTAAACGATCGGTTCGGCGCGCAGCACTCCTGTGCGTAGGAGATCATCCAACGAAGGAGCCATGGACTCCCCTGCTCTCGCGCTCGGGTCGCCCAGCGCATAGCGGAAGTAGGCGAGCTTTTCGCGCCGCAGCGTCTCATAATTATCGGGAAACGCCGCAAAGCGTCGCGCCAACTCCGCGTTGTAAGCCAGCGCAGCGGCGCCGTCTGTGGCGAGAGGAACCGCGGCCTGAGCTTCAGCGAGCAGCCTGTCGTAGAGCGCGCGGCCCTTCGCGGTCAGCGCCACGCCTCTCTGCTCGATCTCGCCAAAACGCGCAGCATGGGCGCCCGTCACGCGCCGACCATCATCTTCAATGAATTCGACAGGCTCCGGCCGCGCTTTAAAGCTTGTCTGGCGCAACAGGATCGGGCAGCGGCGACGCGGGGGGCCCTCGACAATCGCTTTAGGGCTCATACCGTGCGCCGCCATGGCGCTGTGCGCGGCGTCGATATCGAGCGCGTGCAAGGTGAGATGATTGATGTGCGGCCCTTTGAAACAGACGATGTCGGCGAGCAACGGATGCGTCGCGTAGAGCATTCGATAGACTGCCGATGAAACCGTCGCCTGCCCGTTCCAGCGAAAAATCTTCGCCGCCTCCAGGGCAAATTCGCCCGCCTCGGCGTCGTCGAACCCACGTCTTTCGAAGAGATCGATTAGCGTTCGGCAGCGCGGCGTAAAAATGTCGCGCCGCGCCAGAACCTTGGCGGCGGTCTCGCGCGCCTGCCCATCGGCGATGAGATCCAGTCTGAGAAGCGAGGTGAAGATACGAAACGGATTAGCCCGCAACGCGTTCTCGCCGATGGGACGAAAAGCGGTGGAATGCACCGGAATTCCGGCGATCGACAGATCGTAATAGCCGACGGGCGCCATTCCCATGATGGCGAAGAGCCGGCGCAGCATCGACAGCTCCTCGGCGGTTCCGACGCGGATCGCCCCATGGCGCTCAACGTCGAGTCGCTCGAGTTCGCCCTTCTCCGAAAGGCGTTGCTTGAGGTCCGGCGCCTCGGCGAGCGACTGCTGATTCACGTCCGCGACGAGCGCCTTCATCGCGCGATACTGCGGCGCTTCGGCCTGATACATATCTGAAACCGCCGAGGCGAACATCGTCCGAATGGCGTCAGCGGAAGCGTCGTTCATTTTGTGACCTTGGCTACGCTCGGGTAAGTAATTCATCAGCTGCGGAAATCATGAGCGCAGCGTCATGTCCTCAGATCGAATTTGACGCCCTGCGCCAGCGGGAGTTCGCCTGAATAGTTAATCGTGTTGGTGGCGCGGCGCATATAGAACTTCCAGCAGTCCGATCCCGCTTCGCGGCCGCCGCCGGTGTCCTTCTCGCCGCCGAAGGCGCCGCCGATTTCGGCGCCGGAGGGTCCGATGTTCACATTGACGATGCCGCAGTCCGATCCGTCAGCGGCCATGAAGCGCTCGGCTTCGTCCAGACGCGCGGTGAAGATCGATGACGCAAGGCCATGTGCGACATCATTATTCAGCTCTATCGCTTCGTCGAGGCTGCGGAACTTCATCACATAGAGGATGGGCGCGAATGTCTCTCGCCGCACGACCTCGGTCTGCCCCGGCATCTCGACGATCGCCGGGCGCACGTAGAACGCGTTCGGGTATTTCTCCGTCAGCACGCGTTCTCCGCCCAGGATGTCGCCGCCTGCTGCGCGCGCTTCGTCAAGCGCGGCGCGCATCGCTGTATAGGCGCTTTCGTCGATGAGCGGGCCGACAAGCACGGCGCCGTCGCGAGGATCTCCGACCGGAACTGTGGCGTAGGCGCGCCGCAAGCGACCGAGAAGTTCGTCATAAACGTCTTCATGCACGATCAATCGTCGCAGCGTCGTGCAGCGCTGGCCCGCCGTGCCCATTGCCGCGAATGCAATTGCACGAACTGAGAGATCAAGGGGCGCAGAGGCGCAAACGACGGCGGCGTTGTTGCCGCCAAGCTCCAGAAGCGATCGCGCGAAGCGAGACGCGAGGCGCGGCGCGATGGCGCGCCCCATCGCCGTCGAACCTGTCGCGGAAACGAGTTGCACCCGCGCATCTTCGACAAGCATTTCACCGACGTCGCGTCCGCCGACAAGCACGGTCGAAAGTCCGTCCGGCGCCTCGCCGAAACGAAAGGCCGCGCGCTCGAACAGCGCGTGAGTCGCGAGCGCGACAAGCGGTGTCTTTTCAGAGGGCTTCCAAACCAGCGTATTGCCGCAGACGAGCGCAAGCGCCGCGTTCCAGGCCCAAACCGCGACCGGAAAGTTGAAGCTGGTGATGACTCCGACGACGCCGAGCGGGCGCCAGGTCTCCATCATCCGATGGCCGCGGCGTTCGGTGGCGATCGTCAAGCCATGGAGTTGGCGAGAGAGGCCCACGGCGAAGTCGCAGATGTCGATCATCTCCTGGACTTCGCCGAGACCTTCCGTCGTGATCTTGCCCGCCTCTATGGTGACAAGACGCGCCAACTCGGTCTTGGCGGCGCGTAGCTCCTCGCCCAGCAAGCGCACGAATTCGCCCCTGCGGGGCGCTGGGACGTTGCGCCAGATGTGAAACGCCTTCTCCGCGCGGGCGATGGCGTCATGCACAGCGGCCGAATCCAGGCCGTCGATGCGCGCGATGATCTGGCCGGTAATTGGCGACCGCGTCGTCAGCGAGCCTCGCTCGAACGCCCGCGACTGGACGCCGAGCTTGCGCAGGAGGGCCGTAGCTTCCCCGCCGAGGCCAGCATCTAAAGCGCGCGCCTCCATTTCAACTCCCGATGGTCGCGGCTGATGCGCGGCTGGCGCCGCGCTCCGCATGTGCCCATGTAATGTAGTCAGCACATGATCGTTCGCACGCATTTATCCAATGCGAATGCGCGCCAAAGCTCTCGGATATGGACAACTCGGCGTTCAGGAACCCGCACGTCGCTACAAACTACGACCCGCTGCCTGTCGTGCTCACACGCGGCCTGGGCGCATTGATGTGGGACGTCGAGGGTCGGCGCTACATCGATATGATGAGCGCCTATTCAGCTGTCAGCCTTGGTCACGCGCATCCTCGAATTCTTGCAAAGCTTGCCGAGCAGGCGCGGCGGCTCGCGGTCCCGTCGCGGGCGTTTTACAATGATCGACTCGCGCCCTTTCTCGAAGAGCTCTGCACCCTGACAGGACTCGACGTCGCTCTGCCGATGAACACCGGCGCGGAGGCGGTGGAAACGGCGATTAAAGCGGCGCGCCGCTGGGCCAATCGCGTCAAAGGAATCGCCAATCCCGAGATTATCGTCGCCGCGGGCAATTTCCATGGCCGCACCACCACGATCATCAGCTTCTCCTCGGAACGCGAGTATCGGGATGGATTTGGTCCGTTCATGCCGGGCTTTCGCGCCGCGGCGTTTGGCGATCTCGCGGCCTTCGAGGCCGCCATCACCCCGCAGACCGCCGCCATTCTCGTCGAGCCGATCCAAGGCGAGGCGGGCGTCATCGTGCCGCCGGACGGCTGGCTCACGGGGCTGCGCCGACTGTGCGACGAACGCGGCGTTTTGCTGCTGCTGGACGAAATTCAATCGGGTTTGGGGCGCAGCGGCGCCTGGTTCGCCTTCGAGCATGAGAATGTCCTTCCCGATGGCGTGACGCTCGGAAAGGCGCTCGGCGGCGGCGCGCTGCCCGTCTCGGCTTTCGTGGCGAAACGCGAAGTGATGGATGTCTTCACGCCGGGCTCGCACGGATCGACCTTCGGCGGCAACGCTCTCGCCGCCGCCGTCGGTCTTGAAGCGTTGCATGTTATTCGCGACGAACGGCTGGTCGAACGCAGCCAGGCGCTTGGCGCGAGAATGCTGCAGCGGCTGCACGCGATGCGCGCCCCGGCGATCAGCGAGGTTCGCGGGCGTGGCCTGTGGGCCGGCGTCGACATCGACCCGCGCTACGCGAGCGCGCGAGAAATCTGCGAAAGCCTGCTGAAAAAGGGCGTGCTGACGACCGCGACGCATCACACGGTCGTTCGCTTGGCGCCGCCTTTCGTGATTTCGCAAGAGGATCTCGATCTCGCGCTCGACGCCGTCGAGGAAGCGATCGCAAAGTTTCATGCGCCGCGTGATCGCCCTGACGCCGCCAACGTCGACCATCCACTTGAAGCATAGCTGCAGCGCCTATGCGCGAATGCGTTCGCCCTTCGGATCATAGAACGGCGAAAGAGACACGGTCGCCGGCCGGCGCTCGCCGGCGATTTCGAGTTGATAGTCGCCAGAGAGCACAAACGTCGGATCGACGCCGTCCGAGTCGCGGACATAGCCGTAGCCGATCGCCTTGCCGATCGAATAGCCGTAGCCGCCGCTCGACAGCCAGCCGACGCGCAGGCCATTGCGATAGATCGTTTCGCGCCCAAGCAGCACGATCTCAGGATCGTCGACGACGAAGCCGGCGAGAAGACGCGGCAATGACTCCGCGGCGGCTTGAACGAGCGCGTCTCTCCCTTGAAAAGGCGCGCCTGACTTCATCTTGACGGCCCAGCCGAGACCCGCCATCGGCGGCGTGTGATCTGGACCGATATCAGAGCCCCAAGCGCGGTAGCCCTTCTCGAGACGCAGAGATTCGATCGCTCGATAACCCGCGTCTACGAGACCCAAAGGCGCTCCTGCCTCGATCAGCGCGTCATAGACCGAGACGGCGAAGTCGACAGGGATGTGAAGCTCCCAGCCGAGTTCGCCCACATAAGTGACGCGGATCGCCAGCACTGGCGCGCCCGCCAAATGGATTTCGCGAGCGCTCATGAAAGGGAAGGCGGCGTTCGAAAGATCGTCGTCGCAGCACGATTGCAGAATCTCTCGCGCGCGCGGCCCCATCAGCGCCAGCACGGCATTCGCCGATGTGACGTCGATCACTCGCGCGTCCATTCCTTGAGGAATCGATCGCCTGATCCAGTCGAAATCATGCGTGCCGAAAGCCGTTCCCGTCACGACATAGAACCGGTCCTTCGACAATCGCGTGATCGTCAGATCGCATTCAATCCCGCCCCTGTGGTTCAACAACTGGGTATAGGTGACGGCGCCCGGCGGCTTGGCGACAGTGTTGGCGGCGATCCGGGACAGCGCCGATTCGGCGTCTTTGCCGACAATGAGCGCCTTGGCGAAGCTGGTCTGATCAAAAAGCGCCGCCGCCTCCCGGCAGGCGCGATGTTCCCGTCCGACCGCATCGAACCAGCCGGGCCTGCCGAATGAGTAGCGATCCTGCGGAGCTTCGCCGACGCTCGAATCAGCGAACCAGTTGGGCCGCTCAAAGCCCATCTTTTCGCCAAAGCACGCGCCCTTCGCCTTGAGCCGGTCATAGAGCGGCGAGCGCCGCAGCGGCCGGCCAGACGTAAATTCTTCGAAGGGCCAGGCGATGCTGTAATGGCGCGCATAGGCTTCGAGCGTCCGCGCCCGCACCCAGTTCGGATCCTTGTGCGGCGCGCCGAAGCGGCGGATGTCGACCGGCCAGAGATCGAACGGCTGCTCGCCGTCCGCCGCCCATTCCGCCAGCGCCATGCCGGCGCCGCCCGCCGACGCGATGCCGAAGGCGTTAAAGCCGGCGCCGACGAAGAAATTCCGCACCTGCGGCGCTTCGCCGATCATCCAATTGCCGTCGGGCGTGAAACTTTCGAGACCGTTGATCATCTGCTTGACGCCGGCCTCGGCGAGCGCCGGCACACGGCCAAGCGCGAGATTCATGATCGGCTCGAAATGATCCCAATCATCTTCGAGAAGCCGAAAGGCGAAATCCTCTGGCACGGCGCCGGACGACCAAGGCACGGGGTTGGGCTCATAACCGCCCATGACGAGGCCGCCGACCTCCTCCTTGTAATAGGTCAGCCGATCTGGATCGCGCAGCGTCGGCAGATCGCTTGTGACGCCCTCAATTTTCTCGGTCACGAGATATTGGTGATGCACAGCCGAAAGCGGAACGGCGACGCCGGCGCGCGCCGCCAGCGGCTGAGTCCACAGGCCTGCGCAGAGCACGAGCTTTTCGCAGGCGACGACGCCGCGATTCGTGACGACCCCGCGCACGCGATCGTTCTCGATGATGAAGTCCGTGACGGCGACGCCCTCGACAAGCTTTGCGCCGGCTAGCCGCGCCCCCTTCGCCAGCGCCTGGGTGATGTCAGAAGGATTGGCCTGTCCATCGGTCGGCAGGAAAGCCGCGCCGATGACGTCATCGACATTCATCAACGGCCAGAGCGCCTGCGCCTCCTTGGCGCTCAGGAGCTGCATATCGAGGCCAAAGCTCCTTGCTGACGTCGCCTGCCGCTTCACTTCGATCCATCGATCGGCGTTACATGCGAGACGAAGACCGCCATTGCGCCGCCAGCCGGTCGCATAGCCCGTCTCCTCCTCAAGCCGGTCGTAAAGCTCCACCGAATAGCCGAGGAGCTTCGTGATATTGGCGTTGGTCCGCAATTGACCGATCAGTCCCGCCGCATGCCAGGTCGAACCCGAGGACAGTTGATGTCGTTCAAGCAGCAGCGTCTCCACGCCGCGCTTGGCGAGGTGGTAAGCGACGGAGCAACCGACGATGCCGCCGCCGACGACGACGATCTGGGCGCTTTGCGGAAGATCCGTCATGCTCTTTCCATCCGCTGGAACGCCGCCCAGGCCTCATCGAAACGCGTCATGTTCTGATCAGAGTAAGCGACATAGTCGAAATCGATCGACGATCGACTTTCCGACACGAGGCTCCACAACGCTTCGCGCAACAGCGAGGCGCAAACCATCGCCTTGAAGCGCCGCCGCAACGCATCGGTGGGCGCCGCCTCAAAATAGTCTTCGAGAACCGCGCTATCGTCCGCGGCGTCAAAGCCATTATTCGAAGAGAGTCCGCCAAGATCGAACAGCGGCGTATTCCATCCGGCATAGTCCCAATCGAGGAGCCAGAGGCGCCGCCCGTCGTCGATGAAATTGGCGGCGAGCAGATCGTTGTGGCCGAAAACGAGATCAATCGGCCCCGTCGCCTCCTCCAGAGCCTCGCTTGTCGCGAGCAAGCGCGGCAATTTTGCCGACATCCGGCTCTTGTCCTCGACGAGCGTGTGGGCGTAGTCGCGAATGATGTGGAAGACGTTGAACGCCAGGGTCGGCCCGCGCAAATGCAGCGCAACTTCACGATGAACGCGCTTGATAAGATCGACGCAGCGTCTGCGGTTCGCCCGCATGTCTTCAGCCGTATACGTGCTGCCCGAGATATATTCGAGCGCCATCGCCATGGGCGCGGCATACAGAACTTTCGGCGATATGCCGGCGGCGCCCGCGGCCCTGCTTGCGGCCAATTCGTTAAAGCGCATGACGCCATGAACGGGGATGTCGCCGCCAAGGCGAACGACGACGCGTCGATCGCCATCGCTTATGAGATAATTCTTGTTTGTGATGCCGCCGAGCAACGGCGCGATCTCGATCCGCCCGCGCCAGAGCGGAAGAGCGCGTATCAGAGTTTCGGGGTTCAGGGTGTGGGCTGACATCGGCGTCCGCGGCGCAAAACAAACTGTGGCTCGGCTAATATATGCGGCTGGCGCGCAAAGGCCATGGGGCGACGAAGGGCCCTGGGGAAAACCTTACAAACGGACAGTGACATGTCAGCTGGGGCGCCATAGCTTGAGACAAGACCGTTCGAGGTCGGGCCATGTATTCGACCACCATTCGCGGAACGAGCTACGGGTTTCCAGACCTTAAAACGCTCATGGCGAAGGCGACTCCATTGCGTTCCGGGGATTGTCTCGCCGGCATCGCGGCGACGTGCGCCGCCGAGCGGGTCGCGGCGCAGATGGCGCTCGCCGATCTGCCCTTGAGTGCGTTCTTGAACGAAACGCTTGTCCCCTATGAACAGGACGAGGTCACGCGACTGATCCTCGACAGTCATGACCGAAAGGCTTTTGCGCCGATCGCCTCCCTGACCGTCGGAGACTTTCGCGACTGGCTACTCTCCGACGCCGTCGACGAGGACGCGCTTGCAGCCTTGACCTTCGGATTGACGCCCGAAATGGCTGCCGCGGTCTCTAAAATCTGCCGCAACCAGGACCTGATTCTGATCGCCGCAAAGCGGCGTGTCGTCACCAAGTTTCGCAATACGCTCGGCTTGCGCGGGCGTTTGTCCTCGCGCATTCAGCCCAACCATCCGACCGACGACGCGCGCGGCGTTCTCGCCAGCGCGATCGACGGGCTTCTGCTGGGCAATGGCGACGCGGTCATCGGCGTCAATCCGGCGTCCGACAGTCCGGAACAATGCTATGAGCTCCTGAGCCTTCTCGATGATTTGCGCGAGACCATGAGCATTCCGACGCAGTCTTGCGTCCTCGCCCATGTCACGACGACGCTGCAGCTTATGGAGCGATGTGCGCCCGTCGATCTGGTTTTTCAATCGATCGGCGGAACGCAAGCCGCCAACACCAGCTTCGGGATCGACCTCGCATTGTTGCGCGAGGCGCGCGAGGCGGCGCTTGCGCTCAGGCGCGGAACGATCGGCGACAATGTCATGTATTTCGAGACTGGCCAGGGCAGCGCGCTTTCCGCCAATGCCCATTGGAACTGCGATCAGCAGACGCTGGAAGCCCGCGCCTATGGCGTCGCACGAATGTTCGATCCTCTGCTGGTCAACACCGTCGTCGGGTTCATCGGCCCTGAATATCTCTTCGACGGCAAGCAGATCACGCGGGCGGCGCTCGAAGACCATTTCTGCGGCAAGCTGCTGGGACTGCCGATGGGTTGTGACGTGTGCTACACCAATCACGCCGAAGCCGACCAGAACGATATGGATGATCTGCTGACGCTGCTGGCGGTCGCCGGCGTCAATTATGTCATGGGCGTCCCTGGCGCGGACGACGTCATGCTGAATTACCAAAGCACCTCTTATCATGATGTGCTTGCCGTTCGGCGCATGCTGAATCTGGCGCCGGCTCCGGAATTTGCGCAATGGCTCACTGAGGTGGGGTTGACGGATTCGAAGGGGGAATTGCAAGCGCCGGCGCTGCCTGTATCCTTTGCGCCGCTTCTCGAAAGAGCCTGAGGATGGCCGACGATCGCCCGACGCCTCTCGACAGGATTGCGATGCTGCGTTCGGCGACGCCGGCGAGAATATTCCTACCGCGCGCCGGAGCGGCGCTGACCACGCGCGCTACGCTCGATTTCCAGCTGGCGCATGCTGAAGCGCGGGATGCGGTGGAAGAGCGACTCGACGTCGACTCGCTCTTCGACGAGTTGACCGCGCGCGGGCTGACGGCCGTCCGTGTGAAGAGCGCGGCGCGCGATCGGCGGAGCTTTCTGTTGCGTCCCGACCTCGGTCGGAAACTGGACGAGGCGTCGCGCGAGCATCTCCAACCATTTGCGGGAGACTACGACCTTTCGTTCATCATCGCCGAGGGACTTTCCGCCCGCGCGATCGTTCGGCATGCACTTCCAGTGCTCGAAAGAGCGCTGCAATCTCTCGATCGAACATCGTGGAAAATCGCGCCGATCGTTCTCGCCGAACAAGGTCGAGTGGCGCTGGGTGACGATATCGGCGAAACGCTTGGGGCAAGGCTTGCCGCGGTTTTCATCGGCGAACGGCCGGGCCTCTCCTCGCCCGACAGCATGGGCGTCTATCTAACATTTGCGCCGCGCGTCGGCCGCACCGACGCCGAGCGCAACTGCCTCTCGAATATTCGTCCGCAAGGACTCCCCTACGCCGACGCCGCGCGCAAACTGCTTTACCTTTGCAACGAAGCGCGCCGACGCCATCTGACCGGCGTGGAACTCAAAGACGACGCCGATACGCTTCCGTCGGGGGAACTGCGCGGGCTCGACGCCAAGAGTTAGCTGCCCTCTCTCGGCTCCGGAGCCTAGCGCTCCAACTTTGGCGCAAGCGCAAACGTATCGGAACTATCGTCATCGCCGCGAGTTGAGACCTCTCTTGACGCTGGGCGTTGGCGATTGATGCAACTGGATCTCTGCTCAGACGAAACGGCGGCCGGACCGTCGACCGTCTCTCATAAAGTCCTCGACGTCGCGGACGAGGCGTTGCTATGGATTGGCGGGTTCCTCCGGGAGCAGAATTATAGATTCACCACGACGACCCCGCTGACGCATAGTCGCGTTTTGCAACGGGCAACCGTCGACGGCTCCAATTTGACGCGCGTCTTCGGATGGAGTCTGCCTTTTTCTGCAAGCGATTTGCCGGCGCCGGTGTTACGCACACTTGCCGAGGCGAAGGCGCTTGCGCATTGCAACGGACTCTTGCGCAGCAAGGTGCGATTCTCGACTCTCAAGAACCAGCTCTTTGCGCACTCGGCCTTTCCTACGGACGCCGCCGATTCGGTTTTCTTCGGACCTGACACGTACCGTTTTGCGCGCTGCGTCGAATCTGTCCTTCATTCTCAGCCTTCCGCAGCCCAGGCGCCCCGCCGTCTCATTGACATCGGATGCGGCAGCGGCGCCGGCGGAGTCTTCGCCGCGAGTCTCGTAACGTCCGGCATCGACCTGCTACTCGCGGACGTCAATCCCCGAGCGGTGCGATATGCGCGTCTCAATGCGGCGCTGAACGGATTTACGCGCGCACAGGCGATTCACAGCGATCTCTTCGAGAACGTTCGCGGGCCGTTCGACTATATCATCGCCAATCCGCCCTATCTGGTCGACGACTACCAACGCCTCTATCGGCATGGCGGCGGCGAGTGGGGCATCGCGCTTTCTGTCGACATTGTGCGGGAAGGCATCCCGCATCTCGCGCACAACGGACGGCTGCTTCTCTATACCGGCGCGCCCATTGTCGGCGGGGTGGATCAGTTCCTTGCGGCCGTGACGCCGATCCTGGACGCCTCGCCGGTGTCCTACGAATACGAAGAGGTAGACCCCGACGTCTTCGGCGAAGAGCTAGAGCGCGCGGCCTATCACAACGTCGATCGCATCGCCGCGGTTTTCCTCAACATCAAAAAAGAAGAGTGACGCATGCGTGACCCCGATTGGATCGTTCTAGCTCCGACGCTAAACGGCCCGGGCTTTGAGCGATTTCAACGAGAGCTCTCCCGACGCAACGGCGTTCGGCTCGAGCCTCAAACTCCATCCGGCGACTGGCGCGAGGATGTCCAAGAGCGCGCCGCTCTCGCGGAGGCTGAAATCGCTTATGTGGAGAGCGCTCGCGAGGCGATCGCGCCGCTCGTCGCCGATATTCCAAAAGACGCCGACGCTTTTCTCAGGTGGTATGAGCGCCTCGCCGACAGTGGACCGGGGCAGAACGATCAGCTGTTCCCTTGGCTTGAGCGACAGGCGAGCTTCGAGGAGATGAAATGGTTTCTTGAGCAGGAAGTCTCCGGTGAAGCGGGGTTCGACGATCTGGTCGCCCTGACGCAGATCAAGATGCCGGCCATCCCGAAGCTCGAATTGGCGCGAAACTATTGGGACGAAATGGGACGAGGCGATGCACGGGGCATGCACGGTCCCATGTTGACGCGGCTCGCGGCCTATTTCGGGGTCGACGCGCGGCCCGATCGCGTTTGCGCGGAGTCGCTTGCCCTCGGCAATACGATGGTGGCGCTCGCAAGCAACCGCCGCTACGCTTTCCATTCCATCGGCGCGCTTGGCGCGATCGAGATGACGGCGCCGGGGCGCGCGATCCAAGTCGAACGCGGACTGCGGCGTCTTAGGGTGCCCGGCAAACAGCGCCAGTATTTTTCGCTCCACGCGATTCTCGACGTAAAACATTCCGAGGCGTGGAATCGCGAAGTGCTGGGTCCCCTCGTCGAGGAAGATCCGCGCCGCGCGCAGGCGATCGGCGAGGGCGCCGTTCTCCGGCTCTGGCATGGCGCGCGATGCTTCGAGCGTTACCGCCGGCAGTTCAAGCTCGCAATGATTCTGCCGCGAGAGGCGGCTTAGGAGTCTCCATGCGTATTTTGGGGATTGGCGACTACTGCGATCTCGCCGCGTTGTATCTTCGGCTTTCTGCGGAGGGGCATGACGTCAAGGTCTTTATCGATGCGCCTCTTTGTCGAAACATTTTGAACGGAATGGTCGCCAAGACGGATGACTGGCGCGCCGAGCTAGAGTGGGTGAAGGCCGCCGGCGGCGAAGGAATCATCCTATTCGAAAACGTCTCGTGCGGCGATTTGCAGGACGCGTTGCGCAGAGACGGATTCAATGTCGTTGGCGGAAGCGCCTTTGGCGACCGACTCGAAATCGACCGCGCCTATGCGCAGAGTCTTCTCGCCGAGCTTGGCCTCTCAACTGCGGCGACGAGACATTTTTCGAGTCGCGAAGCAGGATTGCAGTTTCTTCGCGAGCGCCCCGGACGATATGTTTTGAAGTTCAATTCGCCCGGCTTGGCGCATCGCAACTTCGTCAGCGGTCTCGACGACGGACGCGACATCTCCGCGCTGCTGCAGAATCTGCCTGATGCTCCGGCTGACGAAGCCGGGTTCGTTCTTATGGAGTTCCTCGATGGCGTCGAGATGGGCGTTGGCGCATATTTTGATGGCGAGAAGTTTTTGCGGCCCGCCTGTCTCGACTGGGAGCACAAGCGCTTCTTTCCGGGCGACCTCGGAGAGCTGACAGGCGAGATGGGCACGGTCGCCACATTCGAGCGTTCGACGCTCTTTTTCGATAAAACTTTGGCCAGGATCGAGCCTTTGCTTAGGCGTCATGGCCACTGCGGCTATGTGAACCTCAATACTATCGTCAATGAACAGGGCATCTGGCCGCTCGAATTCACCTGCAGATTCGGTTATCCCGGCTTCGCCATTTTGTCTCCCTTGCAGCGAACATCCTGGTCGGAATTGTTTGGAGCAATGGCACGCCGCGATCACGATCGTCTGGATGTCGAAGAAGGCTTCTCGGTTGGCGTCGTGCTGACCGTACCGCCTTTTCCCTATTCGCGACGGCAGGCGGAAGAGCCGATCGGCATGCCTATCCTCTTTGACGGCGCCTTGTCGCGAAAGGACGAAGAAAATCTCCACTATTGCGAAGTGGCCCTCGACAATGGCCAACTCGTCACCGCCGGAGCCTATGGTTGGACGATGGTGGCGACGGGCTGCGGGCGAACGATAGAGGGCGCGAGACGCAACGCCTATCGTCTCATCAAGCGCGTGCACATTCCCAACATGCGCTTCCGGCGCGACATCGGAGAACGGCTGATCGCGGCGGATTACGCCAAGGTGCAGGCGCTCGGCGTGCTCGCCGACGAGATAGAATTTCCGCGGCGGCCTGCGCTACCCAGCGCCCCAGCACTTCATTCCACGCGCATCTGATTTGCGACGAGCCATCGCTCATCGACGATCGCGCAGGTCTTTGCGCCGCGCCCACGCACCAGCGCGCCGCCCGTAAATGCGCCGAATGCCGGCAGCACGATCTGACGTTCCTGCAAAAGGAAGCACGGAAGACGAAGGCTGTCGCGCGCCGCGCCGTTCATCCGGACGCACGGGTGCAGGTGGCCGGCAAGAATGATCGTACCCTCCCCTTTGCATGCGTCAAATGCAAGCGGGTGATGACGCGCGACGATCCCTTCTGCATCATGGGGCTCGTCGACGAGCTCGATTTTAAACTGTTCCGGCGGATCGCCTGCGCGTCGATCATGATTCCCCCGCACGAGCGTAACGCGCAACGTGGCGTGGCGTCTGCGCCAGTTTAGGAAGGCGGCCGCCACCGCCGGCGTATGCGCCTGCCGCGCGTGAAACAAATCGCCAAGGAAGACGAGCCGCGCGGGATGGAAGCTCTTGATCAGCGCGTCGAGCCGGTCGAGATTGTCGCGCGTCGTTCCCCGGGGCGTCGGCTGGCCCAGCGCCCGGAAGGTCGCCGCCTTGCCAAGGTGCGCGTCGGCGATGAAGAGGGTGCGCGTCTCCGCGCGCCAGACGGCGCGCTGCGGCAGCAAAACCAAGCCGCGATGCTCGTGGGAAGACATTAAGCCGGAGCCGTCTCGCTGCGACGTCGCAGAATTTAGCATTTGTCGGCGGCGCGCTCCAGTTGCGACGTCATGCGCTCGATGCGCGCCGCGAGCGTTTCATTGCTGAGACGTTCGCGCATTCTCTCGACCATCAGCGGAAAGGCAAGCGGCGAGCAGCGCTTAAGCGCGACATGGACGAGTTCTCTATTCTGCAGCCGCTCGAAGCTTTCGGCAAGACGGGCGATGTCGAGCGCATCTTCCAGCACTTCACGCTCAGCCTGGCGCAAGAGTCCATTTTCGGGATCGAATTTGCGGAACACTTCATAGAACAGGCTGGAGGAGGCCTGCAACTGGCGCAGGCTCTTGTGTTGCCCCGGATAGGCCGTGACGACGAGACCGGCGATCTGAGCGATATCGCGAAACCGCCGACGCGCCAGCTCCGCAGCGTTCAAGCTCGCGAGCACCTCACCCGTCAAGTCACGAACGGCGCGGGGGGCGATCAATTCCGGCAGCAAGGCGGCCCAGTCGCGCGCGTCGGCGCTCAGCAGCTCGAAGCCATAATCATTCACGGCGATCGAGAACGTGCTGGCGGTCTTCTGAGCGGCGCGCCAGGCGATCAGGCTCGCCATGCCGACATGCGCATTGCGGCCCGCGAAGGGATAGAGAAACAAATGCCAGCCGTCGCGGCTTTTCAATGTCTCCGCGAGCAGCGTCGTCGGCGTCGGCAGGTGCGACCAGCGCGCCTGCAGTCTGAGCATTTTCTCGGCCGCGCGAAGCTCTGGCGTATCAAACCGCCCCTTCGCCGCCTGCTGCAATTGCTCGACCATGGCGTCGGCCAACGTGGTCGAAAGCGGCATTCGCCCGCCGTCCCACCGCGGCACGGCGCCGCTGCGCGTCTTCGCCGGGCGCACATAGGCGATGAGCTCGCGAAGCCGCACGAATTCCAACAGACGACCAGCAAACCAGAAGCTGTCGCCCGGCTTGAGCCGAGCGATAAAACTTTCCTCGACGACACCGAGCTTCTGACCCGGCGGCGCGGGTCCGTATTGAACAAGCACGCTCGCGTCGGCCGTGATCGTCCCGATGTTGAAGCGGTGGCGCAGCGCGACCTGCTTGTTCGCCACGCGCCAGACGCCGTCGGCGCCCGGACCACAGCGGCGATATTCGGGATAGGCGGAGAGGCTCGGTCCGCCGCCGCTCACGAAGTCGAGACACCAACGCCAATTCGCATCGGACAGATGCTCATAGGCAGCTGTCGAACGGACTTCCTCGAGCAAGTCGTCAGGCCTAAACCCGCCGCCCAGTCCGATGGTGACGAGATGTTGCACCAGCACGTCGAGCGGCGCATTCGGCGTGCGGCGGCTTTCGATGCGGCCCTGCCGCACCGCCTGCTGCACGGCCGATGATTCGACAAGTTCCAGCGCATGGCTCGGCACGAGCGTAATGCGCGACGTCCGCCCCGGCGAATGGCCGCTACGCCCGGCACGCTGCAGAAGGCGCGCGACGCCTTTCGGCGAACCGACCTGCAGAATGCGTTCGACGGGAAGGAAATCGACGCCGAGATCGAGACTCGACGTGCAAACGACCGCCTTGAGCGTGCCGGCCTTGAGTCCCTCCTCGACCCAATCGCGCGACTCCCGCGCCAGCGAGCCGTGATGAACAGCGATGAGTCCCGCCCAATCCGGCCGTGCGCGCAAGAGGTTGTGATACCAGATTTCCGCCTGCGAACGCGTATTGGTGAAAACGAGCGACGTCGTAGATTGATCAATCTCCGCGA
The DNA here is from genome assembly GCA_036560365.1 of Methylocystis sp. Classification (GTDB taxonomy): domain Bacteria; phylum Pseudomonadota; class Alphaproteobacteria; order Rhizobiales; family Beijerinckiaceae; genus Methylocystis. The sequence continues at coordinate 6,757 of DATBRI010000017.1, read as the reverse complement.
CCACCTGCGGCGCCATGTTGATCCCGAGATGCCCGGCCCAGGGAAAGCGCGCGAAATCTTCCGGCAACAGCGTGTCGATGATGATTTTTTTTTGCAAGCCGCCCGCGACGATCGCGCCATGCGGCGCATCATCTGGGCCGAGCAGGACTCGCTTCGCCTCTTCGAGATTTCCGAGCGTCGCCGACATTCCCCAAATCAGCAGATCCGGGCGCCAGCGCTTCAATCGCGCCAGCGCGAGCTGCGTCTGCACGCCGCGCTTATTGCCGATGAGTTCGTGCCACTCGTCGATGACGACGCATCTCACTGCGCCGAGATACTCGCGCGCATCGGCGCGAGACAGCATGAGCGACAGGCTCTCCGGCGTCGTGATCAATACGCTTGGCGGACGGCGCGCCTGACGGGCGCGTTCGGCGGAGGGCGTATCGCCGCTGCGAACCCCTACCGTCCAACGCTGTCCATGCTCCGCAAGACCCTCAAATGCCTCTCTGAGCGCTCTTGCGGTATCGGCAGCCAGCGCGCGCATCGGCGTAATCCAGAGCACGCAGAGACGCGGCGGCTCTTCCTCGTCAACGGCGAACGCCTGCCAGGCGCCGAGCGCGGCTGCGAGAGTTTTGCCCGCGCCTGTCGTCGCGTGTAAGAGGCCGCTGTGGCCTTTGGCCATCTCCCGCCACACCTCGCGCTGAAAGGGAAACGGCTTCCAGCCGCGCTGCGCGAACCGGGTCTTCGCGGCCGACGGTTTTGTGAGCTGATCGCTCATGCGCTGGGAGCCTGCAGCAGCGCGCGCAGCGCCTCAATCGTGTCGGCGTCCTCCACGGGCTTGTCCTGTCGCCAGCGCAACATGCGCGGAAATCGAACCGCGATGCCGCTCTTGTGGCGATTGCTCGGACCGATGCCCTCGAAGCCGAGCTCGAAAACCATCGTCGGGCGCACGCTGCGCACGGGCCCGAAATTCTCGATCGTCGTCCTTCTGATCGTCGCGTCGACCTTGCGCATCTCCTCGTCGGAAAGCCCGGAATAGGCCTTGGCGAAGGGCAGCAGCGTGCGGTCCGTCTGCTCCGGCGGGCCGCTCCACACCCCGAATGTGTAGTCGCTGTAAACGCCGGAGCGTCGCCCGTGTCCCCGCGCGGCGTAGATCAGCACGGCGTCGACGCTCATCGGATCAAGCTTCCATTTCCACCAGAAATTGGCGCCGCTCTTTTGCCGGCCGACGCCATAAGGCGCGCCCATCGCCTTGAGCATCATGCCTTCGGCGCCGCGCGCCCGCGCCTCTTCCCGCTGTCTTGCAAAGGACTCCCAATCAGGTTGCGTCAGCGCCGGGCTGAGCCGCAGGGGCAGATCGGCGCCGACCTGCATCGCGCAAGCATGCGCGCGCGACACGACCTCTTCGAGGCGCGCGCGGCGCTCCCGCTGCGGCTTTTCACGCAGATCGTGGCCATCCTTCTCAAGCAGATCATAAGCGATTAGCGCCACCGGCCGTTCGCGCAGCATTTTTGGCGTGAGAACCTTGCGTCCGAGACGCTGCTGCAATTCAGAAAAGGGGCGCAGATCGCTAAGATCGTCCACGGCGAAGCGCGCGTCCGAACGGGGCGCGACGACGATAAGCTCCCCGTCGAGGACAATATCGTCGGGCAGAAAATCGACCAGCGCTGAAAGCTCCGGAAAGCTGTCGCTGACCAGCTCTTCGCCGCGCGACCACAGCCACCACTCTCCGGCGCGATGGATGAACTGCGCGCGTATGCCGTCGAATTTCCATTCAACGAGCCAGTCGTCGACGGGGCCGAGCAGTTCTGGAAAAGCGGAAAGCGGCGCCTGCAGCGGATGCGCGAGAAAGAACGGGTAAGGCTGACCGCGCAGAGGCCGGCCCTCTTCGCCCGCTTCGGCCGGCGCGACGAGCGCGACGAAATCCTGCGCCTGAGGCGCACGGTTCGCCTGCGTATAGCCCATCATCCGCTGCGCGACGAGCTTGGCGTCAAGCTCCGTCGCCGCGGCGATCGCTTGAGTCATTTGCAGCTTCGAAACGCCGATGCGCAATTCGCCGGTGACGAGCTTGAAGAATGGCAATCGGTCGTCGGAGGGCATGGCGTCCACCCAGCCGCGCAGCGCCGCGAGCCGCGCAGCGTCATCGCGCTCACGCAAGGGCAATAGCCGTTCGTTCATCCAAAGATCGAGCGGCGCGTCTTCCTCGCGGCTTGGGGGCGGCATTAAGAGCGCCAAAGTCTCGGCGAGGTCGCCGACGCTGTGATAGCACTCGTCGAGGAGCCACTCGGGCAGATCCGTCGCCTCCAGGGCGAACTGGCGCAGGAGTTTGGTCGAGATCATCTGGCGCGGCTTGCCGCCGGCGAGAAAATAGACCGTCCAGGCGGCGCTGGCGTATTGCTCGGGATCGCCTACCGCAGCGCGCAGATAGTCGACCAGCGCCTGTCTCTTATGCTGCGTCGACGTCGCGGCGTCGATGCGCCGGTAGAGCGTGGCGAAGGTCTTCATACGCCGTCTATGTCGGCGTCGACGTTCGGCTCCGCCTCGCCCTCCTCGTCGCCATATTCGGTCGCCATCGGCCGCGCGTCATATCCCTTTTCGCGCAGATAGCGCGAAAGCGCCTCCCCGCTTCCGTGGGTGACAAGGATCCGCGCTGCGCCGGTCGCGGCGATCGCCTGCAACAGACCTGGCCAGTCGGCATGATCCGAAAGCGCGAAGCCTTGATCGACGCCGCGGCGGCGCCGATTGCCGCGCAGCCGCATCCATCCGCTGGCGAAAGCGTCTGAATGATCGCCAAAGCGTCGAATCCATCCGCTTTGCACGGCATGGGGCGGCGCCAGCGCGAAACAGCGCGAAAGCCCCGACTTGTCGAGCGCGCCGACGTTGTGCGTGGGCGGCAGCGCTATCCCGAGATCGCGATGAATCTGGTTGAGTGGTTCGATCGCGCCGTGGCAAACGATCGGTCCGATACTCGCGTCGAGATGTTTTAGCAGGCGCTGCGCCTTGCCGAGCCCGTAAGCCTGCATGACGCTGGCGCGTCCCGCGCGCGCATTTTCCGCCCACCACGAATTGATGTCGGTCATCACTTCAGCTTGCGGGCGCCAGCGATAAATCGGCAACCCGAAGGTCGATTCGGTGATGAAGACATCGCACCGGACAGGCTCAAAAGGCGCGCTTACGCCATCCGCTTCGAGCTTGTAGTCGCCGGAGGCGACCCAGACCTCGCCCCGGTGCTCAATGCGCACCTGCGCCGAGCCCATGACATGGCCGGCTGGATGCAGCGAGAGCCGCACTTCGCCGATGTCGCGGCTTTCGCCGTAACCCAGCGTCTCGATGCGAACGTCGCCGAGTCGTCTGCGCAGGATCGGCGCGCAATCCTCGTGACAGAGATAGGCGCCGCTGCCCCATCGCGCGTGATCGGAATGGCCGTGCGTGATCACCGCCAGAGCCGCCGGGCGCCAGGGGTCGATGTGGAAATCTCCAGGAGGGCAGTAGAGGCCCTCTGCGGCGGGAACGATCAGATCCTTGGTCATCTATCCGAAGACGTGAAAAGCGCGCCGGCGCCCTTGATGCAGTGCCGACAGCATAGATAGTAACTCGGTCGCACGGATTCACTTTAAGCGGCGACGGCCGAGTTCGCGATTTGCTGCGAGATTTCGGTTGCGCCTGTCCCGTCAAAATCGTCCATTGATCCTCAAGCTTGCGCTCGACTATATGGACTGCTGGCAAATGCGCTTTTCGCCATACCGTCTAGCGCGCCAATCCTGAATGGGAGCTGGGAATGAAGCTGGGGGTCGATTTCATCCTCGAAACGCTGGCGCGCGAAGGAGTGGACCATGTGTTCATGGTGCCCGGCGGCCTCGTCGATCCTTTTCTGCCCGCTTTTGGAAGACAGGAGGCGCTGACGCCGATCGTCGCCGCACAAGAAGGCGGCGCCGCCTATATGGCCGATGGCTACGCGCGGGCGAGCGGAAATTTCGGCGCCGCGCTCTGCATCGGCGGACCGGGCCTTACCAATACCGTCACCGCGGTGGCGACCGCTCAGTCCGACGGCTCGCCGCTTCTTTTGATGAGCGGCGAAGTGGCGACTGTCCTTGAGGGCTTGGGCGTATTTCAAGACGCGAGTCCCCAGACGCTGGATGACGTCGCGATCATGAAGCCGCTGACGCGCTATTCCTCTTCGATCGACAATCCAAAGAATATGCCGCATTTGCTTGAGCACGCCCTGCTCCAGCTTCGTACCGGTCCCGCTGCGCCCGTGCACCTCTCATTGCCAGGCGACTGCCTGGCCGCGGAGATTGCCGTCACCCATTCTCCGATTGACCGGGCGTTGATCGACTACAATGCGCTGTCGATGACGGCCGCCGAGTCGTCGCTCCGCCATTTTTATGGCGGCTCTGGCGGCAAGCCGCCCGTCAAGATCGCGATATTGGCCGGAGCGGGCGTCGAGCACTCGAAAGCCGCCAATGCGTTGAAGGAATTTGCCGAGACCTGGCGCATCCCCGTCGCGACGACGCTGCGCGGCAAGGGCGTCTTCCCAGAGGACCATCCGCTTTCGCTCGGCGTTTTCGGCTATGCGGGGACGCACCATTCCCGCGCGGCGTTGATGGACCCCTCGCTCGATCTTCTGATCATTCTGGGGTCGGGACTGAATGAGCGCGACACCATGCACTGGGCGCTGCAAGTAAAGCCCAACGCCACGATCTGCGTGAATTTGCTGCCCTCAGCGATCGGGACGCATGTTCAGGATGGCGGGATCGTCGGCAGTTGCGGCGCCTATCTTGGCTATCTGCTCGATCAAAGCGATAAGTTGCGCGCGTCTCTCGAGCCGACGCTCTCCGCACGCGGAGCTTGGATGTCCGAGATCCGCGATCAACCCCGCCTGCAGGACCCGGAAAACTGCGAGAGCGATGCGGCTCCGATTCATCCGGCCCGCGTCATCGGCGAGCTGAGAAAGATATTCCCGCGCGACGGCGTTCTTGTCGTGGATTCCGGCGCGCATCGCGCCTTCGCCGGCCATTACTGGGAAGCTTACGAACCCAAAACCTATGTGTCCGCCACCAATCTCGGCCCGATGGGCTGGGCGATCGGCGCCGCGATCGGCGTGCAATGCGCGCAGCCGCGCCGCCGCGTGGCGGTCGTCACGGGCGATGGATGCATGCGCATGGGCGGTATGGAAATCGCCACCGCGGCGCGTTACCAGCTGCCGGTGATCTACGTCGTCATCAACAATGCCGCGCTTGGCAATGTTTGGTTGCGCGCGCATGGACTGGGTCCAACGCCCGACGAACTCACGCGATTGCCGGATCACGACTGGGCGGGCTTTGCGCAGGCCTTGGGCTCTCGCGCGGAAACCGTGCGCTCGCCGGGCGATCTTGCCGGCGCGTTCGAGAGAGCGTTGCAGGGCGAAGGCCCCTGCCTCATCGACGTCAAAGCCGACAAAGCCTTCACGACACCCGTGAAGGACTGGGCCGAGGCCATTGCGGCCTATTCCTACCACGAGTGACAAGGGGAGGCGCCGATGGCTCAGTTGCCTTTTGATCCTTCAACGCTTTCGCCGGCCGATCGCGCGCGCTACGACCGCATGGTCGACCGGCGGAAGGCGCAGGGCGCGGGCTTCGGCGGGCCCTACGCCGCGCTGATGAATCATCCGCAGCTTTGCGAAAAGATCGAGGACCTCGGCTATTATTTGAAGTTCCAGGGCCATCTGCCGCGCGAGATCTATCAGTTCGTCGTGCTGTTCGTTGCCCGTCGGACCGGCGCCGCCTTCGAATGGGCTGATCATGTTCAGCACGCCGAAGCGGCGGGCGTTCCCTCCTCGTTGATCAGCGCTCTGGAAAAAGGCGAAGACTTAGGCGGCGTCGCGTCCTCGCCTTATGATCTCGTCGCCGCGGTGCTGGCGTCGACATTGTCATGGCAAAATATTCCGCAGCGCGTGCAGGACGAAGCCATTCGGATTTTCGGCGTTGAAGGATTTGTCGAGCTCGTCGTCTTATCCGGTTTTTATCAGATGTTTTCGTCAATCAATCAAGGCTTCCACGTCGAACTGCCGCCGGGCGTCGAGAAGCCGTTCAAGTAAATCAGTATCGGTTCTTTTCGTTACGCATTTTTCTTCTGAAGCCGCTCCGAGCCTCAGCTGCGCTGATAAGCGCCTGCGCGGAGACGCGGAACATAGAACCCTTCAAATAAGTTTTCATGCTGGCGGGCGGCATCGGCCGAACCCAGGAATTGAGATTTAGGAGTATCGAATCAATGGATGCGTTAACTGAAAATGGCGGCGACCCCATCATCTGTGCCGATGAAGAATGCAGTTTCGGCAATACATCGAATCCACCGACGCCGCCAGAAGCCAATTCTGTCGATCCAGAGCCGCCGGCGCGCGCCCGCTACTCGGTCGCTCAAGTAAAGGATTCAATGTGGGAGGCGCTCGACAACATCGTGCAGTCGGGCGCGACGGATCAGATGCGCGGCTACGCCAATGAAGCCATGGGCAAGACCAAACTGACCCTCGGGCTCGCCACACAGTCTAGCCATCTCACGCTCACCGGACTGGCGCAGATTGTCGTCGGAGAATTTCAAAAGTCGATCGGCGAAGCGAAGCTCGCTGAAGACGGAAAGGACATTTTTCCCGGTCTGTAGAAGCTCCGCCGCAAATTGGTTCGGTTTGGGAACATTGGGGGGACCCGTTGAGTTTGGTCTCCGCCGAATTGTCGCGCTTTCGCGGGGTCACCTTGTCGACGCAGACGCTCCAAGACCAGCCGCTGAAACCCTCGCTCGATCT
>DATBRI010000016.1:0-14755 GCA_036560365.1 Methylocystis sp. | reverse complement strand
TTTAACAAATATAGGGCGTGTTTTTGCGTGGTATGATCGATGAACGCACGCATTTACAATAACTTCGTACCAAGCGTCCCGAGGATATTCGGGCTTCTGGTAAAATTTACCGGACTTATATTCGGTAAATTCTCTCAAGTTTGCATCAAGCGTTGATGCTGCGTCGTTGATTATTTCAAGCAGCGTCCCTTCTATTATTTTATCCTTTATGACATTGTATTCTTTGCCAGTACGCTCGTCAGTACTTGTATCGAAGAAAATGGATATAGGCCCCAGGGAAGACTTGCCTTGAATCCTTCGCAAAAACGAGAGCGCAAACATTATTTGGGACAAATACGCCGTTTCGGGTTCGACCCAGCCGCATCGACTCATATATGTGCTCGTCAGAAATGTCGGCTGATCCGTCTCGGGAAGAGCGAATTTGTGAAGCAAATTTAGTTAGAGAATTAATTCGGAAATCGTCGGGATACGCGAGCGGGCATGGCTCAAGCTCGAATGCGCGCTCGCCCTTATTGATACGTATTTCAGCTTTTTCAGCTTCTGTCAGTTGGCGACTTTTATCTGACTCTCGGCAATAAGCCGTATGATTGGTCAGTTCTACGAGCCTATCTTCAACAAAGAAGATGCGCGCTCGGATCACGAAATCTTGTTCGCCTTTGGCGTTAGTGACAACAAGTCTGTTTGTCGCAAATCGGCCGTCTGGGCAGTGATCGCGCCCCATGTATTCTAATTGTTGGAGCTTCGTCTCTGGGATTGACCGGCATCCTGTTATTGTCCCGTCTTTTTCGACTCCAATAAGCACTACCCCGCCCTCCACGGCCGGGCCATTGCCAAAAGATGATAGGCATATTGCCAAATCCTTCGGATCAATCCTGCCTGATTTTCTGTCGAATCTCGTGTTCTCTGGGTGGCTCACGACGAACTGCCAGTCGTCTGAAGCGAACACATGATCGGGTTTGACGAGCGCCTCAACCGTTGGGCGCTCTAAAATCTCTAGCAAGCTAAGTTGTTGTGTCAAAATGATAATCCACATTTACTCGAGGGGCGCTCGAGTAGGCTACTCGAGCCTGCTCGAGTAGCAGCCATAACAGCACATGGAGAGCGCATTAATATATGCCGATGATGACTCTATCGGAAGCTAAACAATCGAACCTATTGTTCGATTTCATAGCCCAAGAGGAAGGGTGCGCGTTGGGTCTGTCAACGCGCACCACGTTCGAAGCCTGGCGGCAGCCGCGCCCTGTACCATAGGTCTGTTTGCGTCGATGAGATAATCCTCGCCGGGGGCTTTTGCCGCTCGTCCCTGTAGCATTCGCGCTCAGTAGGCCGCCACCGGGGGACCAGGAGGCGCCAGCAGCCAGTTGAAACGGTAGTTGACGCCGGCGCGCACAGTATTGAGATGCGCGCGCTGCTGGGTTTCGACGATGAAGGGCGCAACATAGATCGGGTCGTAGTTCGCGCCAAAGTTTGTGTAGAGATATTCGACTTTCGCCGACCAGTTCGGCAGGAAAGCGTATTCGAGCCCGCCGCCGACCGTCCAACCGGCCCCGGCGCGGGCCTGAGAGCCCAGCCATCCGTAGTTGAGGCGCAGGTCGCCATAGGCAAGGCCGCCCGTGCCGTAAAGGAGCAGCTGGGCGTTCAGCAGCGACACGCCCGCGCGACCGCGCACCGTGCCGAACCAGTCGACGCTGCGCGTCGCGCCCCACCCCTGATTGCCGCCGCCGCCGACGCCCGATCCTTGAAAATCCGCTTCGAGACCAGCCACGAAGAGCGGCGTGAACTGATAATTGTAGCCGATCTGGGCGCCCCCGACGACGCCGCCGGTGTTCGACCCGCTCGAAGGCGCCAGCCAGTGTCCATAGTCGTATCGATCGAGCCACCCGCCGCCGACATTGAGGCCGACGTAAATTCCCGTCCAGGTGAAGACTGGCGGCGGCGGAAAATAGGCCGGCGGCGGCTCCCTGCGCGAAGGCAAGTCCGCGGCCGAGGCCGAGGCCGACAGAGCGGCCAGGAAGGCCGCGACGGCGAGGCCGAAAGCTCGTTTTTTCATTGGAACCTCGATGGTGCGTTTTGAAACGCCAGCGCCCCCGCCGGTTCCGAAATGATGGTCAACAATGGCGCAAATGCGAAATTTTATCGTTCATTTTCAATGTTTAATAGACATGCTTAGCCAGCGGTTAAGGCGCCCGATTTTCGACGCGAAGCCCTTAACGCGCCGGCTTATTTTCCGGCGGTCCCACAAGCCGCGCGCCCCCGGCCTTGAATGCAACGAGCGCCAGCGAGGCCAAAAGCGCGCCAGCCCAGAAGGCGGCCCGCGGACCGAAGGCGTCCCATAGCGCCCCGGCGCCGGCGCTCGCGGCGAGCAGCGCGACGCCGCTCGCCAGGTTGAAAACCCCGAAGGCCGAGCCGCGCAGCGCCAGCGGCGCGACGTCTGCGATGAGCGTCGCGAGCAGGCCCTGGGTCAGGCCCATGTGCAAACCCCAGAGCGCCACGCCGAGCCACACCAGCGGCAAATGCTCGGCGGACGCCAGGGCGGCGTCGGCGGCGATCAGCGCGACAAGACCCGCCATCAGCGGGGTTTTTCTATCGCCGCGATCGGAGAAGACTCCGACGGGATAGGAAGCGCCGGCATAGACGACATTCATCGCGACCAACACTAGCGGCGCGAGCGCTTCCGGCAGACCGACGGCGCGCGCCTTGAGAATGAGGAAGGCTTCCGAGAAACGCGCCAGACTGAAGACGACGCCGATCGCCACAACGATCCAGAACGGGCCGCCGAGCCGGCGAATTTCATCGATATGCAGCGGAAAGCGCGCCGGACGCGGCGGCCGGGACGCTTGCGGCTCGCGCACGCCGAGCGCCAGGACCACAACGGCGAGAGCGGCTGGAATCGTCGCGATCCAGAACACGAAAGGGATGCTGTTGGCCGAGAACCACATCGCCGCCACCGCGACGGCCGGCCCGAGAAAGGCGCCGATCGTGTCAAGCGACTGGCGAAGTCCAAAGGCCGCGCCGCGAACGGAGGCCGGCGCGATATCGGCGACGAGCGCGTCGCGCGGCGCGCCGCGTATGCCCTTGCCGACGCGATCGAGGAAGCGGGCGGCCATGATCCAGGCGACATTCGGCGCCAGCGGGAACATCGGCTTGGTCAGCGCCGCGAGCCCATAGCCGATGACCGCCAGCTGCTTGCGCCGGCCAAACCAGTCCGACAGCGCGCCCGAAAAGACTTTGACGATCGAGGCGGTCGCCTCGGCGACGCCCTCGATGACGCCGACGTCGGCCATCGAGGCGCCCATCGCGCCGACGAGATAGATCGGCAGCAGCGCATGGATCATCTCGGAAGAGAAATCCATGAGCAGCGAGACGAGCCCGAGCGCCCAGACCCCGGACGGGATGGCGCGCAGGCGGAAGAGGCTGCTGACGTCGCTCATGAACTTTTAAAGCTCGCACGCGCGAACCCTCTCCCATTGGAAGAGGATCGGTCCGAAGGACCGGGGTGAGGGGCTATAGCCTCATAATGACGGACAGAAGAGGTTCCTTCATCGCAATACGCGAACTCACGCGAAGCGGAAACCCCTCGCCCGGTTGCTTCGCAGCGACCCTCTCCCATCGGCAGAGGGAACGCGCCCTAAACGCTACGCCTTCAGCGCCTGCGCCAGCCGGGCGATTCCGGTCTCGATTTCTTTTTCGGTGAGCGCGACGAAGCCGAGCATCAGCAGCCGGTCGCCGCCGTCATTGTCGTCGAAGCGCAGCGCCGAACCTGTCGCCAGCGAACAGACGCCGACGCCGGCGGCTAGGCCTCGCTTCTCCACCTCGGCGGCGTCCGGAAAACCATCCGGCAGCTTCCAGACGAGATGCATGCCAGCCTGGTCGCCATAGATCTCGCAGGCGCCGAAGTGAGTCTTAAGCGCGCCGAGCAGCGCGTCGCGCCGATCACGATAGAGCTGGCGGATACGCCGCAAATGGCGCCCGAATTCGCCGCTCGACATGAAATCCGCCATGGCCGCCTGCTCAAGCCAGCTTTGGCCATTGTTCATCAACATTTTCAGGCGCCGCCCGGCTTCGGCGAGACGGCGGGGCAGCACGACATAGCCGAGCCGCAGGCCAGGTCCCATGCACTTTGAAAAGGTGCCGAGATAGATGACGCGCTCGTTGCGATCGAGGCCCTTCAGCGCCGTGAGCGGCGAGCCGATAAAGCGGAAGTCGCTGTCATAGTCGTCTTCCATGATGTAGGCGTCATATTGCGTCGCCCAGGCGAGAAGCTCGAGCCGACGCTGCAGGCTCATGGTCACGCCGATCGGATATTGATGCGACGGCGTCACATAGGCGACCGCGCCCCTGGTTTTCGGCAGTCGCGACACGTCGAGTCCGTCCTGGTCCACGGGCACGGGATGAAGCGTCGCCCCGAGGCTTTCGAGCACAAAGGCCGCGCCCTGATAGCAGGGCGACTCGACGACGGCGGTGGAGCCCGGCGTGACGAGCAGCCGGCCAACGAGATTGAACCCGTCCTGACAGCCGCCGACGATGACGATCTGCTCCGGATCGGCGACCACGCCGCGCGCCGGCGCGAGATGTTTGGCGACCGCGCGCCGCAACTCCATCAATCCTGCGGGGTCGTTATAGCTCGTGAGATTGGCGCCGACCGCCTTCAGGCGATTCTTGATGTGATGCGACCAGGCCTTGAGCGGAAAGGATCGCGCGTCCGGCCGGCCCACCCAGAAATCGGCGGCGAGACGGCGGCGCTCCGGGTCGGCCAGGCGATGCGTGCGCAACACGCCGCAGGCCGGCGGAGCGTCGATCGCAGCGCCCTGCTCTTCCTTCTGCGGCGTGCGGTGATCGGCCGACAGAAACGCCGTATCTGGCAGATCCGGGGAGACGAAGGTGCCGACGTAGGGCTTCGTGCGGATATAGCCTTCTGCGATCAGCCGCTCATAGGCGAGCACGGCCGTATTGCGCGAGACGCTAAGCTGGCTGCTCAGCTCGCGCGTTGTCGGCATCGGATCGTCGCATTTGAGCTGGCCGTTGAGGATCATCGAGCGGATCTGGTCGAAGATCTGGTTCTGAAGAGTGTTCTTTTCTGAGTCGGCCAGAATGATCGACAGTTGCACATGCCCGCTCTTGACGATCGGCGCTGGACGATCCGTGGTCGTGAAGGTCATCGCTGCAATCTCCCCTGGGCGGAAGCTAATGTGCTTCTGACCCTTACGCATAGGTCCACAGAGAACGTAAGCATTGGCGCCAAGTTTGGCGGACGAGCAGGCGAGGACGACAGCCAGAGATGTTTCGATCTGGCGCCATCAGGTTCCTTGCCCCTGGCGCTTTTACTTGGACGCGCATTGGGAAAAGCTGCGGTCGTCCCAATTCCAAGGCGCCCTGAACATCTAGGGAGACCAAAATGCCGTTTTCGAACTCGCGCTTCGTGCCCCTGGCGTTTTGGGTCGGTTTTCTTGCCCTGGGCCTCGCCACCAACGTCAATCACGAAAGAAAGACGCCCGGTTTCGCGCGCGACAAGCAGGAGGTGAGCGTCGCCAGCGCATCCGGCAAACGCCTGCCTTTGCTGCTGATCCAAGATCTAAATCAGCCCGTCATGCGCGACTGAGCGCGCTGACTTTTTTGCTCCTCGGCGCCGCGCAAGCGGCGTTTTTTTTGCGCCGAATTACTAAGGTTTGCGCAGGGGCACGAGCCGGTTCAGCACGGTGATGGACAAAAATCCGCCAACCCAGGCGCCCACCGCCGCGAACGCCACGTAAACCCAGTTCGACGTATAGCTTATCACCGCGAAGGCCGAGAGCAGATACCAGATGCTGCTCCAGCTCGCGGCGGCGACGCGACGGCGCTCCGATACGGCGGCGTTGAAGAATACATAGACCGCGTCGGTGATGGCGGTCGAGACAGCGACGCCAATCCCAATCAGCGGGTCAATCGCAGGCAGGTCCATGGTCTCCTCCCGTTTCGCCCGGTCAGGGCGTATCGGAGCAGCTATGGACGCGGCAAAGGAACGGGGCAATCGAGAGGGCGAAGTCGCTTTACCTGCGAGCATTTATTCAGTGCCGCCCTCCTGGGCGGCCGGCTTTCCACACGCCCAAACGCACTTCTTGGCGGACTTACCGTCGCAAAATGGTTGATAAAGGGCGTAGTACCAGACCGAGTAGGGGATCTGACCGTAAGGGCGCGTCGGGGCGCCACCTGGCGTGCGAAGGATGGGCAAGCACTTCTTAGGCGCCTTTGCTTGATCTTTCGACGCGGCAGCGCCGGCGGCAAAGGCAAGGCCAAGCAGTGTAAGGACCAGATACTTCCACATACGCTCGCCCCGCATCTGCAAACGCGGCAAGACGGCAGATGGAGCGCCGAATATGATTGGGCAAGCGACCAGCCAAAAGCGCCATTTGTCGCTGCCTGACTGAGACCGGGACGACAGACTGTAGGGAATGTTTGTAGGCTTGCGGCGATAGGCGACCGGGAAATGGCCGCTTTAATGGTGGGCGCGACAGGGATTGAACCTGTGACCCCTACGATGTCAACGTAGTGCTCTCCCGCTGAGCTACGCGCCCCCAGGCCCATGGGCCGGAGCGCCCGTCTATACTGACGTACGCGGCGACGCGCAAGCGGGCTTTGCCTGCGACGTTGGGAATCAGCCTTGACCGCAAGCCACGGAAAGGATTGACGTTCCGTAAAGGCAGTGGGCTTCGTAAGCGAAAGTTTTGTGACGTTGGGCGATTTCGAGCCTTGCGGCGAGCCCGCTTTGTGGCAGACTTAACGCCGCTCCCGTTTGTCGAGCGGAGAGAAGTTAAGGAGGTTTCGCATGTCCTTGCAGGGCCATATCGTCGAACTCCAGCGTCGCCATGACGCGCTCAAAAAGGAGATCGAGCAGGAACAGCTGCATCCCCAAGCGGACGAATTGAAGATCCTGGAACTCAAGCGCAAGAAGCTGCAGATCAAGGACGAGCTCGTCAAATTGTCGATTAGCGAAACGCGACATTAGCGTTTCTCTTCGCTCACTTTCTGCATCACGCCATGGGCGGAGAGAGATCTCCGCCTTATTTTTTTAGCATTCGCGCCGCGGCGCGCGATTTGCGAGACCGGTGCTTATGCCCGTTACCGAGCTTTATCGCGCCGAGACGTTGCACGAAGGTCTGGGCGAGCCCTTCTTCGACCGCGTCGAACCTGCAACGTTCCCCGAACGTCGACTCCGCTACCGCAATCAGCGCTGGGCGGCGCGGGTCGGCCTCGAGGGGCTGAGCGATGCGGAGTGGACCGAGCATTTTGGGCGTTTTTCGCCCCTCCCGGGCGGGTTCGCGCACCCCCTGGCGCTGCGCTACCACGGCCATCAGTTCCGCGTGTACAACTCGGACCTCGGCGACGGCCGCGGCTTCCTGTTCGCGCAGCTGCGCGACGCCAAGGACGGCCGTCTGCTCGATCTCGGCACCAAGGGCAGCGGCCAGACTCCCTGGTCACGGCGCGGCGATGGGCGGCTAACGCTCAAAGGCGGCGTGCGCGAGATTCTGGCGACGGAGATGCTGGAGGCGCTCGGCGTCGACACCTCCAAGACCTTCAGCCTGATCGAAACGGGCGAGGCGCTGATGCGCGGCGACGAACCGTCGCCAACGCGCTCCAGCGTGCTCGTGCGCCTGTCGCATTCGCACATTCGCATCGGAACGTTTCAGCGCCTCGCCTTCCATGACGACGCCGCGGCGATCGACAGGCTGCTCGATCACGTCTGCCGCTATTATTTCCCCGCTATCGCCAATCTGCCGGCGCCCGAAAGAGCCCTCGCCTTTCTCGAAGCGGTCATGGCGCGGGTCGCGAAGCTGGGCGCCGGCTACATGGCGTCAGGCTTCGTTCACGGCGTGCTAAATTCCGACAATATCAACGTCACCGGCGAGAGCTTCGACTATGGGCCATGGCGCTTCGCGCCGGTCTACGACCCGACCTTCACCGCCGCCTATTTCGACGAAAGCGGACTTTACGCCTTTGGCCGTCAGCCCGGCGCGCTCGGCTGGAATTTGTCCCGCCTCGCCGAATGCATGATCCATCTCATCGGGTTGAAGGCCGCCGAAAAGATTCTGGGGGCCTTTCCCACGCGTATTCAGCAGGAATTTCGCGCGGCGCTGCTTAATCGACTCGGGCTCGCCTCGGCAGGCGACGAGTCCGACGCCGCGCTGGCGAAGGCCTTTGTCGATTTTCTCACAATGACGCAGGCTCCGTTCGAACAGACCTTCTTCGACTGGCGCGGCGGCTTGGCGTCCGCCGCCCGCGCGAAACGCAGTCCGTCCGCAGCTCATTACGAAGCGGAGGCTTTCGCGCCGCTGCGCGCCGCTTTGGCCGAACATCAGCCGTCGCCGACGGCGCGCCTGGATCACCCCTATTTCCGGCGCGCGGCGCCCTGCACGATGCTGATCGACGAAGTCGAGGCGCTTTGGGCGGCGATAGCCGAGCGCGACGACTGGGCGCCGCTTTACGACAAGATCGCTGCAATCGAGGAGATGCGGAGCGCCTATGAATGACGACAGTGCAATTCGCTTGAACGCTGCTTGGCTGCAGCGCAATAATCGCGCTCCAGAGCAATCGATTCCCGAGCGTTCGAAGGCGTTCGAGGGCGGCTGTTGATGAACGACACTCCGAGCGAGATCGACACGAGCGCCATTCGCGCTGAAGTCGAACGGCTTCGGCTGGAGCATCACGATCTGGAGACGGCGATCGACGCGCTGCTGGCGGTCGGCGTCGCCGATCAGCTGCAGATTCAGCGGCTGAAGAAACGCAAGCTGCTGCTGCGCGACCGCATCGCCTATTTCGAAGATCAGCTCACGCCCGACATCATCGCTTAAGCTGCGGTGTCTTCGCTTCTCGGGCGCTTGAGCTCGGATCGCGCTTAGTGCCGTCCTGGCACGAAGCCGAGGGCGCGCAGCAGCAGCGGCATGGTCAGGCCCTGGACCACGATCGAGAAACCGACCACCGCAAAAGTGGTGGCGAGTATTTCATCGCGTAGCGGCAGATCGTCCGGAAGCGACAGCGCCAGAGCGAGCGCAAGCGCGCCGCGCAGCCCGCCCCACCACAGCACATGCTGCTCGCGCCACGAGATCTTCCATCGCGACGCGAAGAACAGCGAACTCAGCGGATAGACGGTGACGGCGCGCGCCGCCAGAACCGTCGCGATCGCCAGGGCCAGCGGCGTCGCCCCGACGGCGCCAAAGGGAATGGTGGCGACATCCGCGCCAATCAGCAGAAACACCACGGAATTGGCCAAGAAGGCGGCAAAATCCCAGAAGGACAGAACGAATTCGCGCCCCTTGAGGCTGATGTAGCCGCCTTCCTGGTCGCTCAATAGGCCGAGGTTGCCCATGACGAGGCCGGCCGTCACTGTCGCCAACACGCCCGAGACATGGAAATACTCGGCGACAAGGAAGGAGCCGAATGCGGCGATCGTCGTCAGCGCCGCTTCGATCACATGTTCCGAGGTGCGCAATGACGCGAGGATGGCGGCGCCGCCAAACAGCGCCCCGACGGCGACTCCGCCTAACACGATTTTCCCCAGGGTCAATGCGGTGGCCGCAGCGGTCTGATCCGCGCCGCCACTGCGCGCATAGGCGAGCGCCATGACGAAGAGCACCGCCGCCGCGCCATCATTGAGCAAGCTTTCGCTCTCGACCAGAAGCCGCATGCGGCCCTTGATCTTGTTGTCCTTGAACATCGCGATGATCGCGACAGGGTCCGTGGCGGCGATCAGCGCGCCGAAGACGATCGCCGAAAATAAAGGCCAGCCCAGCAGCGTCGTCATCGACGCGGCGACGAAGGCCGCGGAAACCACCGTTCCAAGTCCGGCGAGCGCCAGCAAAGGCAGCGAGTCGCGAATCAGTTCGCGCCAGGACAGAGTCAGCGCCGCCTCGAACAGGAGCGGCGGCAAGATCAAATCGAAAATCAGATCATGCGTGAGATGCGGCGCGAAATCGGCGCCCGACAGTGCGACCACCGCGCCAACGATGACCAGCCCAACGGTATAGGGCAGTCTGATTTGACGGGCGGCGATGGCCACGATCATCGCCACCGCCAGCACGGCGACCGCCTGCCTCAGGCTTTCATCCATAATTCAACCACGCCGATCGAGAAAAATCATGGGGAGTTCTTAACGCGAGCGCCGCCTGCGCGCGAAGCGAAATCGGCCCACGACCCGCGCTGATCGCGCGCTTGCCTATCGAGAAGCCATCGTCTATGCCGCATGGCTTCCCTTTTCAAAGGAATGCAGAGTGGGGAAGTCGAAACCGTCTGTCGCCGTCATCATGGGGTCGCAGTCCGACTGGGCGACGATGCGCCACGCGGGCGAAACCCTCGCGGCGCTCGAGATCGGCTACGACGCCCGCATCGTTTCGGCCCATCGCACGCCCGATCGACTGGCGGCGTTCGCGAAGGGCGCCGAGTCGGAAGGCTTTCAGGTCATCATCGCCGGGGCTGGCGGCGCCGCGCATCTGCCGGGCATGACCGCCGCGATGACGCGGCTGCCGGTTCTTGGCGTGCCCGTCGAATCAGAAGCCCTGAAAGGCCTCGATTCGCTGCTCTCGATCGTGCAGATGCCGGGCGGCGTGCCTGTGGGCACGCTCGCCATCGGCAAGCCGGGCGCGATCAACGCCGCGCTGCTTGCCGCGGCGATTCTTGCGCTCGCCGACAAGGCGCTCGCCGCGCGACTCGCGGACTATCGCGCGCGTCAGACGGATAGCGTGGCGGCGACGCCGAGCGATGGCGCTTGATGCTCGCGCCGGGCGCCACGATCGGCATCCTTGGCGGCGGCCAGCTCGCGCGCATGCTGGCGCTGGCGGGCGCGCGGCTCGGACTGAAGACGCATGTCTTCTCGCCGGTCGCCGACGACCCAGCCTTCGATGTCTGCGCCGCCCGCACGCAAGCCGGCTTTAACGACGAGGCCGCTCTCGCCGAATTCGCCGAAGCGGTCGACGTCGTCACGTATGAATTCGAAAACGTGCCCGCCCGCACGGCGCACGTGCTCGAGGCGCATCGGCCGGTGCGGCCCAACCCCAAGGCGTTGGCGCTCACTCAGGACAGGCTTATCGAAAAGCAGTTCGTGCAGAGCCTTGGCGTCGACACCGCCGATTTCGTCCCGGTCGACAACGCTGGCGCGCTCGCGCGCGCCGTCGCGCGGCTCGGCCGCAACTCGATCCTCAAGACGCGGCGCCTTGGCTATGACGGCAAGGGTCAGACGCAGTTACGCGACGGCGGCGACCTCGCGGTCGCTTTTCGCACGCTCGGCGGCGCGCCATGCATTTTGGAGAGCGTCGTGCCCTTCGAAAAGGAAGTCTCCGTCGTCGCGGCGCGCGGACTCTCCGGCGAGTTTCGCGCCTATGACGTGTGCGAGAATTTCCATGAACAACACATTCTGGCGATGACGCTGGCGCCCGCGGAGATCTCCGAGGAAACCGCAAAGAGCGCAGTCGA
The DNA here is from genome assembly GCA_036560365.1 of Methylocystis sp. GTDB lineage: Bacteria > Pseudomonadota > Alphaproteobacteria > Rhizobiales > Beijerinckiaceae > Methylocystis. Next base: position 3,316 of record DATBRI010000016.1, on the reverse strand, counting down.
CGTGGCCCGGCGCATCGCCGAGGCCGCCGATTACGTCGGCGTGATCGCGGTCGAGATGTTTGTGGTCCGCGACGGCGACCGCGAATCCTTGATCGTGAATGAAATTGCGCCCCGCGTGCACAACTCCGGACATTGGACGCTCGACGGCGCGTCGACTTCGCAGTTCGAGCAGCATATGCGCGCGGTCGCCGGCTGGCCGCTCGGCTCCACGCGCCGTCACGGGCGCGTCGAAATGCGCAACCTGGTCGGCGACGAGGTCGACGCCTGGCCGGAACTGGCGCGCGACGATGGCGCCTGTCTGCATCTTTACGGAAAGAAAGAGACGCGACTAGGCCGCAAGATGGGACATGTGACGCGCGTGTTCAGCGATTAGACGAGCCAGTCTCGAGCGCTTTCGAGAATCGTCACGACGCCCGCGTGCTTGATTTTTCTCTGCGCCGTGATCGCATAGAATCGTTCGCTGACGCCGTCGAGCGTGGCGATATATTTGACGCCATATTGATCCTCGACCTGGGCGCGGACGGCCGTCGGTGCCATGAAGACGCCAGCGCCCGCCGCCCCGAATGTCTTGAGCAAGGCGCTGTCCTCGACTTCCGCGACGATTCTTGGAAAGAGCCTGTTGGCGTCGAGCCATCGATCGAGCGAACGGCGCAACGCGGTGTTGGTCGTTGGCAGCAAAAGCGGCGCGCCGTCGAGGCAACGCGGGAAATTCTTCCGATAGCGCTGCTGCAACTCCGGCGTTCCAAATGCCGCCACGCCGCATTCGCCGAGCGCATGATTGTAGATCCGCGCATCCGCGCCGCCCGTCGCCGGCCAGTCCGAAAGAACGAGATCGACTCCGTGCAACGGCAGTTCGGCCAGAAGGCGCTCGGTCTTATCCTCATGACACACGACTTGATTATGCGCGGCGAGAGCAGGTTCGAGCAGACGATAGACGACGAGTTTCGGCAAGGCGTTTGACACGCCGACGCTCAGCCTGACGCTGACCGCGCCGGCCCGATTCTTCAAGGCGCTGCCGAGCTCGCGGCCCAGCGAAAATATTTCGTCGGCGTAATTGAACACCGTGCGTCCGGTTTCGGTCATCACGAGATTGCGGCCTTCCTTGCGGAAGAGCTGCGCGCCGATCGACGCCTCGAAAACCGCGATCTGGCCGCTGACCGTCGGCTGCGCCAATCCGAGCTTTTCGCTCGCGCGGGTGACGCCGCCCTCCCGGGCGACGTTCCAGAAGTAGAAGAGGTGCTGATAGTTCAGACGTTCCATGGAGGGAATCCATAGTTTTTAACGATATAATTAATTTATATATCCTTATTTTCAATCTCAACCCCTTGCGCCATCTTGAAGACGTCGGCGTCGCGGTCGTCAGAGAAAGGCGTTCGCTCTTCCCATTCGGGGCGGAGCGCTAATTCAGCGGCAAGAGTTCGTCAGCGATAGGAGCTCAAAATGCAGCGGTTGATCGAGGGCCTCCACCACTTCCAGTCGCAAGTGTTTGGCAGCCAGCGCGACTTGTTCGAGCGCCTCGCTAAAGGTCAGGCGCCCGAGACGCTGTTCATCACTTGCGCCGATTCGCGCATCGACCCTTGCCTGCTCACCCAGTCGATCCCCGGAGACCTTTTCATCCTGCGCAACGCCGGCAATCTCGTGCCGCCCTACGGCGCCGTGCGCGGCGGCGAAGCGGCGACCATCGAATTCGCCATCGCGGGCCTCGGCGTCAAGGACATCATCGTCTGCGGCCACTCGCACTGCGGCGCGATGAAGGGCCTGCTCGATCCGCCGCCCGCCACAGCCTTTCCCGCGCTGAGCGACTGGCTGTCGCACGCCGAAGCGACGCGGCGCATCATGCTCGAAAAATACGCGGACAGAACTGGCGCCGAACAGCTCAATGTCGCGATCCAGGAGAATGTGCTCGCGCAACTCGAAAACTTGCGCACGCATCCGGTCGTCGCCTCGGCGCTCGCGCAGGACAAACTCAGGCTGCATGGCTGGGTCTACAAGATCGAGAGCGGCGAAGTCTTTGTCTATGACCCCGCGACGCGTCAATTCGCTCTCGCGCCAACGCCGTCGGAAATGCCTGTGCGCAAAGAGCGAGAACGCGTCAGCGTCGAGGTTTGACCTCGCGCCGCATTCGCGAACCAAACCATTAAAGGATGCGAAAATGTCTTTAGAAGCTGATGTCGCGCCTTCCCGCCTCTCGGCGATCAAAGACGACGTCTTCGCTTCCGTCGTCGTCCTGCTCGTCGCCCTTCCCTTGTCGATGGGTCTCGCGCTCGTCGCCGGCTTTCCCTTCGAGAACGCCGCCGCCGTCGGCCTCATCAGCGGCGTCATCGGCGGCGTCATTGTCGGCCTGCTTTCGGGCTGTCCCCTGCAAGTGACTGGCGCGGCGAATGGCGCGGCCGTGATGGCCGCCGTGTTTATCAAGGACCTCGGCTTCGAAGTCTTCGGCCTCATCGTGATGATGTCGGGCGTGATTCAGATCGCGGCCGGCGCCCTGCGCTTTGGACCAGTGTTCCGGGCGGTCGCGCCCGCGCTGATTCAAGGCATGCTCGCCGGAATCGGCCTGCTGATTTTCGCCTCGCAATTTCATGTCATGGTCGACGATACGCCGCCCGGGACGGGACTTGAATTTGGCGGCGTCATCAATCTTTGGTCGCTGCCGCTCGCCATTTGGAAGGGCGTCACGATGGAGCCGCATCAGCCAGCGGCGTTGATCGGATTGCTCACGGTCGCCGCTATTCTCGCGTGGCGTCGCTGGGCGCCGAGATGGTTGTCTTTCCTCCCCGCCCCGCTCGTCGGCGTCGGCCTGGCGACCGCGGCCGCGGCGTTCTTCGCCCTCAACATCAAATATGTCCCGGCGCCGGACGATCTTTTGGCTGCGGTGAATTTGCCGACAACTCACACCCTAGGCCGAATCGGCGAGGGCGCGCTGTGGGCGGCGGCGTTGTCGCTCGCCTTCGTCTCGAGCGCTGAATCGCTGCTGACGGCGACCGCCGTCGATGCGATGCAGCGCCGGACGCCGCGAACCCGTTACAACAAGGAGCTTGTCGCGCAGGGCGTCGGCAATTTCCTTTGCGGAATTCTTGGCGTGCTGCCCGTATCGGGCGTCATCGTGCGCAGTTCGGCCAATGTGACGGCTGGCGCACGTACACGGCTCTCGACCATTCTGCATGGCCTGTGGATTCTGCTCTTCGTCACGCTCGCGCCGGACGTGCTGCGCATCATCCCCGTGGCGAGCCTCGCCGCAGTTCTGGTTTATGCAGGGCTCAATCTGATCAATCTGAGCTTTGCGCGCTTTTTGTGGGGTCAGGATCGCGTTGAAACC
>DATBRI010000015.1:0-1518 GCA_036560365.1 Methylocystis sp. | reverse complement strand
GCCATAGCCGCGCAAATCCATCGCGACGACGGTGAAGTTCCGCGCCAGCGCCGGCGCGATTTTGCGCCAGGCGATATTGGTCTCGCCAAAACCATGTAACAGCAGCACCGGCGGCCCAGCGCCATGCGAGCGGGCGAAAATTTGGCCGGCGTCGGTGTCGATCCAGTGCGAGGCGAAACCGGGGAGGAAGTCGATTGGGTCGGACATGGCGGGACCAGGGTTGAGGGCGAAGGCGTGCGTCTTATCCATGATTTGGATGAAATCGAATCGCGGCGATCAAACGCCGGCGCGGGGCGCCATGCCGCGCCGTGGAAACGGAGGTTCCTTCCATGCTAAAAGCGAATCCATGAAACGGGGCGAAGCGAATCCTTTCGCGCCGGCGGTAGATGGTCCAGCGCCGCAAGTACGGCCCGCTCACGATTCCCTCAAAGATTTTCGTCTGATTTTGCGACGTCCGTGAACGATGCGCAAAACCACAACAGTGTCGTCGGCTTCCATGTGTTCGTAAATGACGATGTACGGCGAAACGACACAAATGCGCACGCGCGGCCCAAGGACGGGCGCCGCGCGCCGCTGTCGGGAAACTCCGCCAATCGTTCATTGACCCTTGCGAAAAACGCGGCGTAGGCGACGGCGACGCCGTGACCGGCTTTGTTCGCCAGATCCTTGATAATATCGCTCGTGTCGGCCTGCGCCTTCAGGGAGACGATGAGACGCGACATTACGCCTTGAGAGACTCGAGAATCGCCGCGATATGCGCCTTGTGTTCATCGAGGGAGACGAACTCGCCACGCGCCACGGCGTCGCGTGCTTCGTCCACCAAGGGCTTCGCCCACGCTATATCCTCGTCGTCTTCAGCTGCGCGCTCGGCGATGCGTTCGTCGATGAGTTGGCGCGCGGCGTCCTCAACTGAAGCGAAATCGCCGGCCGCGACATGAGCTCGCAGCCAAGCCTCCTGTTCGGGCGTGAGCGTGATCGGCATGGCTTTTCCTAGCGCAAAGCCGGGTAGTTCAACAGGGGGAACCGCAGGATCGTTCATGCCAAACCTCACCCCTCGTCCGGCCCATCCACCCCTAACGCCCGCAGCTTCGCCCGCTCCGCCTCGCTCAACCCCGCCGGCGCCGCGGCGACCCTTCGGCGCCGGTAGGCGGCCCACAGCGCGAGGGCGCCGCCGGTCAGCGCGATCAGCGGCGCGCCCCATAGCAGCAGGGTCTCGGGTTTGAACGGCGGGCGCAGCAGCACGAAATCGCCGTAGCGCGCGACGATGTAGTCGCGCGCCTCCTTGTCGCTCGCGCCCTTCCTTATTTGCTCGCGCAGCAGCATTCGAAGATCCTTGGCCAGCGGCGCGTCGGAATCGTCGATCGACTGGTTTTGGCACACGAGGCAGCGCAATTCGCTGGCGATGGCGCGGGCCCGCGCCTCTTGCGCGGGATCGCCGAGCTTTTCGCTCGGCTCCACCGCTTGGGCACTTAAAGGCCCCAGCAGCACAGCCGCAAGGGCGAGAGTTTTGAGCGCGCG
>DATBRI010000014.1:0-10547 GCA_036560365.1 Methylocystis sp. | reverse complement strand
GGCCAGAGGTAACGAAAAGGCTTTCTGGTACGCATAAGGGGACAAAGCCTGAACGTCAGGCGGCATTGAGGAAGGCTTCGGAGGGAACGCGCAGCGGTCTCATTCCGTCGATGTTTTCCGACACCTCCTGTTCGGCGGCCCAAACATAATCGCCGGTGAGATTGACATGCTCCCAGCCCAGCGGCGACAGGTGCGACAGCAGGGAATCGGGGACGTCCTCGCTTTTACGCAGCATGGCGACGGCGCGTTCGAGATAGCGGGTGTTCCAAAGGACGATCGCGGTCACGACGAGGTTGAGGCCCGACGCGCGATGCTGTTGGTTTTCGTAGGTGCGGTCGCGGATTTCGCCGAGCCGGTGGATGAACACGACGCGCGCGAGACTGTTGCGCGACTCGCCTTTGTTGAGCTCCTGACCGGTCTCGCGCCGGAGCTCCGGGTCGTCGATCCAGTCGAGAGTGAAGAGTGTGCGTTCAAGCCGCCCCAGTTCGCGAAGCGCGGCGGCGACGCCGTTCTGTCGCGGGTATGACGCGAGCTGACGCATGATCAGCGAGGCGGTCACGGCGCCCGTGCGGATGGATGCGACGATCCGCAAGATATCCGACCAGTGCGCGCGGATCAGGGCGACATTGATGCGACCGGCGATCAACGGCTCGAGTGTCGGGTAAGCGGATGGCTTGTGGAAGCTGTAAAGGCGACGGTGCTTGAGGTCCGGAATGCGCGGCGCGAACTGGAAGCCCAGCAGTGTGCAGAGCGCGAAGACATGATCGGAGTCGCCTCCGCCATCCGTATGGTGTCGGCGTGTTGCGACATCGCTCTGGTGATAGAGCAGAGCGTCCAGCACGTGCAGCGCCTCGCTCGCCGTCGATGCGATCAGCTTACTGTAGAAAGGCGCGTAACGGTCTGAGATGTGCGTATAAACCTTGAACCCCGGCTTGTGACCGTAATGGGCGTTTAGGCGGCCGGCGTCGCGGCTGAACCCGCCAGCCTGGAAAAACTGACCGTCGGATGACGAAGCGGCGCCATTACCGAACATGGTGGCGAACGGTTCGCGTTGCTGCTGGTTGATCAGACACTGAAGCGCCAGGGCATAGGTCTCTTCGCGGATATGCCAATCGGAAGTCCAGGAAAGTTGACCAAGGGTCGCGACGCTGCAAGCTTCGGCCATGCGCGTCAGGCCGAGATTGAGTCCATCCGCGAGCAGCCCCGCCATGAGAATGCGGCTGTCGGCGACGGACTCGCCAGTGCGCAGATGCGTGAAACAATCGGGGAAGAGCGTCCAGCCCGCCACCTCGGTCAACAAATCGGTGATGCGGATACGTGGCAGCGCGGCGTAAAGACGCGTGGCCAACGCTTCGGCTTCCGGCGGCGCGGACGTCGATCGCCGCCAGCCGCTCGTCGAGCAATTTGCGGCGCCCAGTCAAGAAGTTCTCGAAATCCGCGTCGACGGCAACCGGCAGAGAGCCAGCTTGCCGCAAATCGCGAAAAGTCTCCTTGGAGATCAATCTCTCCTCGAAGGAGCGATATTGCCGACTGCCGGCAACCCACACGTCGCCGGCGCGCAGCCGATCTCGCAGTTCGGACAGCACGCAAAGTTCGTAATAACGTCGGTCGATGACGCCGCCGGGCAGAACATGCGGCGCCCAGCGCTGCCGGACGAATCCGGTCGGAGCCGTTTTCGGCAGAGTCGACTTGTTCGCGCGATTCGCCTCACGCAAAACCTCGATGGCTCGCATGAGCGAAGCGGAGGCCGGCGCGCTTTCGAATTCGAACGTATCGAGGAAGGCGGGAGACCAGCGCCGAATGCCGACATAGCGCTCGCCGAGCCTCTGATAGGCGTCGAACTCCTCCGGTCGCGCCAGCGCCTCCGCTTCCGCGACGCTCGAGCGGAAGCGCTCCCAGGGAATGACCGCCGCAATTGCCCCGAAGGCGTCCTGCTTGTCTTCGCGCGCGGCGATCAGGGCACCGCCAATGCGCGCATAGAGGCGGACTTTTTCGTTGATGGCCTTGGCGTCGGCCTGAAAGGCGCGGGCTTGCCGCCGCTCGGCCTTGAGGAACATCGCGCCGATCAGACGATCAAACAGGTCGAGGGCGTGATCGGTCAGTCTCGCGGATAGGTCCAGGCTGACGGCGACCAGCGTCGCATGTCGACGGCGGCGTTCGTAGCCGGCAATGTGCTGCGTCGTGGTGCGACTCGCTTCGCGTGCAAGTTGGGCGAGACGGGTCTGATGGATCAAATGCCCCCAACCTGCTTCGATGCCGACTTCGCGGATCATTTTCAGGCGTGCGATCAAGCCGAGCATGGCGGCGGGCTTTCCGGTCTCCGGCATTTGCTGCAACCAGGCGAGCCAGCTCAGATTGGTTGCTTCCCGACGTTGTGTGAGCGCGTCGAGCCCAGAGCGTTGTTCAGCGGACAGGCCTTCAGTCAGTCGGCGATACGCTTCTCGGCGAGCAGCGCGGCGAAGTTCGGCGCAGAAACGCTCGAGCACGGCAAGCGACGGGACAATGATTTGGCGTTGTCGGCAGGACTCCATCACCAGCGGCGCCAAATAAGCAAGTCGATCGTTTTCGATGGCTTGCGGCAGGAGGTCGTTCGCTAATTCAGCGGCGGCCTTTTTGCCGAAGGGCCGAAGCCCGAGCTGGCGTTGGCATTCGATGACGTGACGCTGCCGGTTCCGCAGAGCGACGAGATAATCGTCTAACGACTCAGGAAAAACCCCGATCTGCTCGGCCACGAAAGCGAGCAAAGCCGCGGACGGCCTCTCACCGACGCGCAAGGCGCGGCCAGGATGACGAAGATAACAAAGCATGAGCGCATAGCCGAGACGATTGCCGTCGCCTCGACAACGCAGAACCGCCGCGATATCCGTCGGCGACAACGTGAAGTGACGAACCAGTTCGCGCTGCTCGGCGGGCGGATCGAACAGCTCCGCGATCTGCGTTTCGCTCAATCGTTGCCTGCGCGCCACTCACGCCTCCTCTGTCTTCTTTCCGGCAGGCCATCCGATCCGGGCCAACGAGTCGATCAGAGTGCTGCGCTTGACGCCGAAAATTCGGCAAACAGCAGCCTTGGAGGCGCCGCCGTCAAGCGCCGAAGTCACCGCGACAAGCTTCTCGGCGTCGATTGCGGTGGGACGGCCTCCGCGGCGCCCACGGCGGCGCGCGGCGGCGAGCCCGGCCTGAACCCGCTCCTGAATCAGCGACCGCTCGAACTGGGCAAGCGCGCCGAAAACATGAAACAAAAACTCGCCTTGCGGCGTGGTGGTGTCCATCTGTTCGGTGAGCGAGCGGAAGCCGACGCCGCGCGTCTTCAGATCGGCTACCGTCAAAATTAGGTGGGGCAGAGATCGGCCGAGCCGGTCGAGCTTCCAGACGACCAGGCAGTCGCCGGGCTTCGTAAACGCGAGCGCCTTGGACAATCCCACGCGAGCGGCGCCGGCGCCGCTGACTCGATCCTCGAACAGATGTCGTTCGTCGACCCCGGCGGCGAGGAGCGCGTCTTTCTGCAAGTCCAAGGCCTGGCGATCACCATCGGTGGAGACGCGCATATAGCCGATCAGCATGTGCGGAAAACCCCTCTCGTCAGGTTTCCGCACAGTGCGCCATTCCGACAGGGTTTGTCGAACATATTTTGGCGCGAAATCAACGCTGGTATTGGGGTTGACCCCAGGGTGACGGAAATCAGGTGTTTTCCGTCACCCTCAAAACGCCATCGCTATCAGTCAAAAAACCACAACTCACTGATTCTCCAGAGAACCAATTCAAATCCGTTCCAGTTCCGTCCCCTTATGCGTACCAGATGGCACTTTCGTTACTTCGGGCCAAGAAGGTCGCAAGCCCGCCCCATCCGAGTATGGCCAGGCCGAGGTAAGAGGCGGAGCCCGCCATGACGGCGATCGTTCGGGCAGGCGATGCGATCATGAGATTGCCCTTTCACCGACATTTCCTCTTTCACGAACTGGCGCGCGCATCGGCCGATCTGGCTCAATCGCCTAGCTTCACGCAGCCTTCCATTTGATCGAACAACCGATCGCCGGAATTTGATCGGGCGGCGCCATTCCCGTGGCGGCGATGGAGCGCATCGCCTCGACGAGCTCGCGCCGCGCGCCGGCCGGAGGGGGCGTCGTGCGGCCCTCGTCGAGACGGCCCCGATATTTCAACCTGCGCTCGCGATCGTAGCCAAAGAAATCGGGCGTGCAGGTGGCGCCATAGGACCTCGCCGCCGATTGCGTCTCGTCGTGAAGGTAGGGAAAGGGGAAGTAGTCGTGCGCCTGCGCGAATTCCTTCATTTTGTCGAAGGAGTCATCTGGATAGCTCTCGGCGTCGTTCGAGCAAATGCACGCGAAGCCGACGCCCTCTTGCAAGAGAATGCGAGCGTCCGCGACCAGCCGGTCGATCACGCCTTTGACATAGGGGCAATGATTGCAGATGAAGACGATCACCGTGCCGTTTTCGCCAGTCACGTCGTCCAGCTTGTAGGTTCGGCCATCGGTGGCGGGAAGCTGGAAATCCGGCGGCGGCGTGTCCAGGACGATTTGCGACGAAGTTGCGGCCATGGCGATCTCCTGTGCTTTTTGACCTGTCGCTTGCGATCATATCATTCCGCGGACGCTGCTCTGACCTTCGTCGCGACCGGCGACTCTTCGTCACCACAAGTATGGCGTAGGCGCGATAACTGACGTAAAATTTCCTCTCATCGACGAATCGATCGGCTCCTCCGTATTTCGACCGCCGTCGGGGAATCTCCGGCGGGCAGGCGCCATTCACCTATCCACGCAACCGCTTCAGTGACCTTCTTCCCCAACGGCAAATGGTAGGAAACTCCGTCGCTGGTTGCACAAAGGATAGCTGTGTCGTCGCACACGATTCCCAAAAGAGCCGACTGCTCGTCATGGAAGCCGATATCGTAAAATCAATCCGTCGGCTCCCCCAGCACATCGGACAGCCGATCATCCCAAGAGGTCCCATGCGTTCACCCCCGCGTTCATTCAAAGTTGAATTCAAGAACCGCTCGGCCAAATCAATGGCGCTTGGCCCGGCAGCGACGGAGGATTACGGCAAGAACATCTCTAAGCCGTCGTTCTTGGATACGAGCGAATTCGTCGCCGCTCGGAGCAGCCAGGGAAGCGGATACGAGGCTGTGATGGAGGCCGCCAACGCGGTTTTCGCGCGCAGCGACCCTGCTTCGCCCGCGCCTGAGACGGCGCCGATCTCCAGCGTCTCCGTGGGATGCGTGTTGCCCAGCCTCATTGACAACGGCGACCCATTGGCGATTCGCTTGGCCGACTCCGACAAAAAGTCACGCCGCAAGCGCGGGGTCGGGAAAGCCGAAGAAATTTCTGCCCTTCGACCGACGAAGACTAAGGCTCAGCCGGCAAGCGCCGCGACGTACGCGCCTGACGAGCAAGCGACAAAGGAAATCACGCGAGAAACACCGAACGTCGCCGCGCTGGATCGCGAGCGCCGATCGATCCATCAGCGCCGCCGCCTCGACGCGGAGCTCAAGGCCGGCGAAAAGTGGAAACGGAGTCTGTGCAGGGCGGCGCGGTGAAGGGTTGTGGTTGAAGCGAACGCCAAACGGCTTGGAAAATCTAACAAACCTCGACCAACTCCTGCCAACGGGGAGCATCAGTATCGCGCTGCCGATTCAAGATTGCAGGCTGATCAGCTGGACCGGCGCGAATCATCGCGCTTGTCCCTCGGCCGGTGAACCATCGGAGCGTTCCAGAACCTCATCATCCCTCTCGAAGTCCGGTCGTCCTTCGATTCCGGCTCTGCGCTATCGGAGCAGTATTTTTGCTGTGCGCCATGGGCCGCCGACAGACCGACCTCTTTATTCGCGCCCATTTGCGCGTCAATTTGGCGGGAGAATTACCGTGCCATCCGCCGCAAAAAGCGAATATTCTATGGACTCCGCTCCGAACGATTCGATTAGGATTCGTGCCCCGGATACCCACCGCCAAGTTCGAGGGGATCATGAATTTCGTCGCGATAGATTTCGAAACCGCGAACTACGGGTCCAACAGCGCCTGCTCGGTCGGCCTTGTGAAAATGGTCGGCGGTAAAATCGTGGACAAGGCGGTTCACTTGATCAAACCGCCAACCAGAGAATTCGTGTTCACCTATGTCCACGGGCTGACATGGAAGGACGTGGCGAAGTCGGGCGACTTTGGGGAACTCTGGCCGACCATCGCGCCGTTCTTCGAGGGGGCCGAGTTTTTGGCGGCGCACAACGCCTCTTTCGATAAAGGGGTGCTTCACGCTTGTTGCGCCAGCCACGGAATTCCCGCGCCGTCCTTGCCGTTTCGATGCACTGTGCAGATGGCCCGGCGCACGTGGAACATCCATCCGACCAAGCTGTCCGATGTGTGCCGGCATCTCGGGATCGCTCTCAACCACCATGAGGCCCTGTCCGACGCCATGGCCTGCGCGCAGATCGTTCTTGCGGCCAACAAGCAGCCGGCGACGCAAGACGTCGGCCGGCGCAGGAACTCGGCGACGCGACAGACCGCCCGGACTTGAACGCAGCGCAAGTGCAGCCTCTCATCGTCAACGGCAATGAATTGCCGGCATGCCGACGTCCCCCAATGTTCTTTATTTGTTCCCATCGTTGGACTACGCTGAGGTCTCCATCCGATTCGGCGTAAACCATGGCGACATTGATCATTACGGAAAAGGCCAGTCAGGCGAAGGATCTCCGAGCCGCGTTTGGCGCACGGTTCGAACAAATTCTGCCCGCCGAGGGCCATCTTCTGCGGCTGGCGGAGCCCGAGGAAGTCAACGCCGCGTGGAAGCAGTGGTCCTGCGTCGTCCTCAAGCCGGACGGGCTGTATCCGACCCGCGCGGCCCCCGAAGGAAGCAAGCCGGCGAAACTCAAGGCCATCGCTGCGGCGCTCAAGTCGTGTGACGACGTCATCCTGGCGACCGATTGCGACCGCGAAGGCCAACTGATCGGTCAGGAAATCCTCGATCATCTCGGCTATCGCGGACGCGTGCGGCGGGCCCTGTTCACGGCGCAGGATCCCAAGACGCTCCAGCAAGCCTTCGCCCGCTTGAAACCAAACGCCGAGATGCGTCCGCTTTACGAAGCGGCGGTCGCGCGCCAGCAGGCGGACCAGATCTTCAATCTTTCCCTCACCCGGACCGCGACAAAGACGTTGCTGACGCCCGGGGTTCGCGGCGTGATCGGGATTGGCCGGGTCAAAACGCCTACGCTGGCCATCGTCTGCCTGCGCGAACTGGAAATCCGAAATTTCCGGCCCGAGGACTATTTCGAGGTCGTCGCCACGGCGACTGTCGCAAACGGCAGCTTCGAGATGCGTCATGCCCCCGCGGCCAAGATACGGATCAAGGACCGCGCCCACGCCGAGACGATCGCCAAGGCCGCCACTGGATTTCAGGGGCCCCTTGGTGTTTCGATCGACGAAAAGCGTCAAGCGCCGCCGCGCCTCTTCGATCTCCCGTCCTTGCAGAAGACCTGCGGCCAGCGTTGGGGCTGGACCGCCGACAAGACGCTGTCCGTGGCGCAGGAGCTTTATGACGGCGACGGCAAGAAACTGATCACCTATCCGCGCGCGGAGGCGCGATACCTGACTGAAAACCAGATCGCCGACGCGCCGGCGATCGTCGCCGCGCTGACGCGCGTGCGTGGCTTCGCCCATCTAAAAATCACCCCGCCGGTGATCCGGCGGGGCAAGTCGGGCCATTTCTGCGACAAGGTTCTGGAAGGCGTGTCGCACCATGCCGTCGTGCCCAACGTCAATGTTCTCGACGACCTTGAAACCCGATTGACGCGCCTGAGCGAGGATGAAAAGCGGCTGTTCGCGCTGATCTGCCCCTCCTATCTGGCCGCCGTGATGCCCGACTACGAATATCGCCAGACCGTCGTCACCATGTCGGTTCCAATTGCCGCCGGCTCCGTAGCAGAGTTCCGGGCCGTCGGGCGCATTCCATTGCGGCTCGGCTGGAAAGCCGTCTATCAGGCGGTCGACCCGGACACCGCGGCGGAGGCCGAGCAAACGCTGCCGTCCCTCGGCGACGGCGAGACCGCGAGCCTTTCCGACGCACGGGTCGAGGCGAAGAGAACCCAACCGCCTCCCCGCTACAACGAAGGCACGCTGGTGGACGCCATGCAGAACGCATGGCGCTTCGTCGAAGACGCGGCCCTGCGCGAGCGCCTCAAGGAAGCCAAGGGCATCGGCACGCCGGCGACCCGCGCTGAAATCATCAAGGGCTTGAAGCGGCAAAATTTGTTGGCCGCTGATGGCAAACTGGTGCTGCCGACTCCAGCAGGACTGCAACTTTTCGAGCTTCTGCGCGGCGCGGCGCCGGCGCTCGTCGATCCCGGAATGACGGCGTTGTGGGAGATGCGCCTCGACGAAGTTGTCGTCGGCAAGGCGGATTATCGCAAGGTGATCGACGGTATCGCCGCCGCCGCCCATGAGTTGATCGACGCATTGCTCAAACGATCGAGCGGGACGGTCGATCTGGCTACCTCCGCGATCTTCCGCCGCGTCGACCGGGACGCCGGCGCCCCAGCGAACAGGCCGGCAGCCGGGCCAAATTGAAGGACACGAAACCGGCTCGCTCACGTCGCGGAGTGCAAGCGGCTCAGGCGTCGACGACGAAACCTACCGCGTCAGCCGCGCGTGCCCATGAGGAAGGAGCTGCTCGCTCAAAGGCGCCGACCGACAAAATGGTCGCTTACGCGCAAAACCTCGCACGCTCCAATAAGGTGACCTTGCCCGAAGGCTATCAGCAGGACTTTAATGCATGTCGCCGGTTTCTCGACGAGCATGCACGGTAGGAGCGTCTGCATCAAAGAAACACCGATTCGCTGGCACCGGTTCTTGAATTCCCGTCGCGTTTGAACCGCTCACTGACATCCGGCCTTCTTCCCGTTGTTCTCACCGCCGCGGTTCGCGACCTCGCAGGACAGGGCGGCGCGGGAAGCAGTGAAGGCAGCCGAGCAAGCCCTGGTCGCCAAAAAGCTAGACCTGCTCGACGCGCATCTCGCCGGAAAGGATCACGTCCTCGGCAGGCGCCGCACGTTCCTCGACGCCTATGTCCTGCCGATCTTGTGCTGGGCGCGCGCGATGTTGCCGGACAGCCTACTGGTCCATCCAAACTGCCAAAGGCTGCTCCTCCACGTGGCGGCCGATTCCGTGGCCAAGAAGCTCATGAGCTACGAGGGGATCGGCTGATTGCCGCCTGCGTACCGCGACGGTTGGCGTCGCCATCACGGTGCATGATCGAACAAGGATCGCGAGAGATTGCGCGTGCGGCGATGCGCATCCCGTCCCGACATTTGCAAGGTGCGCGGTCACACAGCCCTGCGCTGAAATGCAGCGCATGTTGCGTTCACAGCTAAACGGCCTCATCGTTCGAAAAAGGTAGCGAAGCGATGTAACGCCGGCGGAGCGTCTTTGCGCGACGCCAGTTCGAGCCAGACCGCGAGAGTGCAAATTTAGCCTGTAACTCCGCTACGCCGAGCGAAGGACGTTGAACGAAACCGCGCCGCGCTCGCACTGCCGAATGATGGAGGTTTGACATGCTTACCAGCTTGCGTTTGCCGGCGGCGGCGACCCTCGTCGCCCTGCTGTCCGCCACGACCGCGCGAGCCGAGTGTTCGCTTAGCCCCTTTGCGTTTTTTCCCGACCGCAACGATCGCGTGCGCGTCGTCGCCGAAACCGACGCCGCGAGTTTTTGCGACAACTCTTTCCGGGAAGGGCCGGGCTATCGCTTCACGAAAGTCTCGGTGGTTCAAGTCCCGCGTCACGGCTTGATCGCGACGCTCGGCCCCAATCATTTCGCCTATCGCGCGCTTCCGAATTTCAGCGGGCAAGATCGCTACACCATTCGCGCTTGCGCGACGATCGGCGCCCGCAAGGGCTGCTCCACGCTCATCTACGACGTGACGGTACGCTGAGTCTGGTGAATGTCTGTTTCAAGGACGACGCATCTTTCAGCGACCGACGTCACGCACGAACTGACGTCGTGGGGTAACGACCCTTGCATGGTGGAGGCGAACTCATGACTGCGCGACGAACGACGCTTTTCTTGGCTTCGATTGCGATCCTGCTCGCCGGCGGCGGCCGTGCGGAGAGCTGGCGCAGCTACCACAACGAGCGGTTCGGGACCACGGCGGACGCGCCCGCGAATTGGACGATGGGGCCCGAGCCGGAGAACGACGATGGCCGGGAGTTCACCTCGCCCGATCAACATGCGCAACTCACCATCTCGGGCATTTTCGCCAATGTCGATGCAAACGACGAATTGGCGTCGAGGCTCGAGGCCGGACAAGGCGAAAACATCATCTTCAAAAAGCGGCAAGGCAAATGGGTCGTCGTGTCCGGAACCAAGGGCGATCGAATATTCTATCGCAAGACTTTGCTGTCCTGCGGCGACCAGGTCGCCAATGACCTCTTCATCGAATACCCCGCCGCCGAGAAGGAAAAATACGACGCGCTCGTCGCTCATGTCACCGCATCGTTACGGCCGGGCCGGGGCTATGGCGTGACGATGAAATGCCGGTGACGCGGACCCGCGCG
>DATBRI010000013.1:0-3498 GCA_036560365.1 Methylocystis sp. | reverse complement strand
GTTCCAGAAAGGGCGGCTCGGCAAATGCGTTGGCGAACGTCCCTGGCTCCTTGATCGCGATCCGGACGGCTGCGATCAGGATTTGAAATTGCTGACGAGAACGGCGACCAACACCTATTTCCCTCAAGTTCTTACGGTCATATCCCTTCCTTCCGAAGAGGACGATCTGACCATGCTCATCGACCAGCTGCTCGGGGATTTGGTCAACGTCGCTTCGGTCGGCGACATCAGCGCGGCGAAGAAGTTCAATCAAAAGATTTCCGCCGCCTTGGGGCAGTTCAGCGACGCCGAGATTTTCGACCGATTGCAACGCATTCGCGAAGGCGCGCTAACGAATTCAAACCAGTCGCCCAAGCTTGCGGAATTCGATGTTTTCGCCAACGGCAAGAGCGAGATCGGGAGAAACAGCCCCGACGCGAAGCTCTATGCGGAAACGCTCGCAAGGGAAAAATGGGATCCTGAACGATCGAGCGCGGCGCGGACCATCCATAGTCTTGTCGCCGTCCATCGGCTGCGAGAGGTGTCGTGTCTCTATGGCTTCACCCGGTTCGAAGCGGCGCCGACATCGACGGACGGAGACATCGAAGATATCCAGCTCGCGGTTCACGGCGCGCCGATCTCCAAGGACGCTGATTGGCTGCCCGCGATCGAACTATTCGGCGAAGGCCTGTTCATCCATTTCGATCATGCGGCCATCATGGCCTGGCTTGATCATGGAGCCGTTCGCGAGCGCGAACAGAAATTATTGGACGGCTATCAGCATTGGGCCGCCCGGTTCACCGGAAAGCGACCGGAGTTTCCCGGAACGCCCTACGTCCTGCTTCACAGCCTGTCCCACGCTCTCATGCAAGAAATTGCGTTGGACTGCGGATACCCGGCGAGTTCGCTCAAGGAGCGCGTCTATGCCTTGAGATCGTCGCGCGGCGTCGCCTACGACAAATGCGGCATCCTGATTTACACGGCGAGCACGGGCGCGCAAGGAACGCTTGGCGGACTCGTCGGCGTGGCGCCGCGTTTCGCGAACATCCTGCAAGCCGCCCTACGACGCCTCGAAATCTGTT
Organism: Methylocystis sp.; assembly: GCA_036560365.1. Classification (GTDB taxonomy): domain Bacteria; phylum Pseudomonadota; class Alphaproteobacteria; order Rhizobiales; family Beijerinckiaceae; genus Methylocystis. Next base: position 2,437 of record DATBRI010000013.1, on the reverse strand, counting down.
CGAACGATCCGATCTGCGCCGATCATGAACCCGACGAGCGGAGCGGCGATAGGGCGACGCATGGCGCGGCGTGTCATGGATGCTTGCTCATCGCGGAGACAAGTTGCGAAAGTCGAAACTTGTTCCTCGATCGCGCTCTTCTGGTTCGAACGATGCAAGGGGATAACACCGCCTTCTTCGAAGCTTCATAAAGCATTTAGCCCGAATCTGACGGCCGCTGAACGCGAGGCAGTGGCGACGGCTCACGACCGCCGTGGCTGCGGTTAAGCCCCGCAAAACACGCCACGGGCGGTGCGGAGGCAAAATTCCCTACCTACTACAGCCGTCCAGGGTTTTTCATCACCTGATGCTTTAGATGATCACCCTCCCTTCGCCGCGGCCCAATTCGGTCCAGCGTGCGCGTCAACGAGACCGGTCACGGGCGCATCGGGCAATAACGCCGAGAACGCCGCCGTCATCTCCTCGACCAAGATGCGCTTGGCCAAGTCCTCCGACCCGTGCGGAACCTCAAGCACGAACTCGTCGTGAACCTGTAGGATCTGCTTGCCCGGCGACAGGTCGCGGAACAGGCGCGCATCGATCCGGATGACGGCCTCAACGGCGATCTCCGCCGCCGTCCCTTGGATCGGTAAGTTCAACGCGAGGTTGGGCGAGAACTTGCCGCCAGCCTCCCAAAGGAACCGATGCCGTCGCCCGCCGATAGTCTCGACAAATCCAAGACGGTGGCCGCGCATGACCTGGTTATCCATCCAATTCCCGACGCCTTTGTAGGCCCGCAAAAAACGCCGAATCATGTCATTCGCTTCTTGAGCTGTGAGCATGACGCCGTATGCGTCGCGCGCAAACTCACGTAGGCCATTCGCGCCGGACCCGAATATGATGCCGAAATTGACGGCCTTGGCTTTCTTGCGCGCATCGGCGTGAGCTGGATTCGCCGGGTCGAACTCTTCGATGGCGACGCCAAGCATTCTGGCGGCGGTTATGGCGTGCAAGTCGCGCCCTTCGCGATAGGCTTCGGTCATCACCGGGTCGCCGGAGATCGCCGCCATGACGCGCAGTTCGAGCTGGCTGTAATCGGCACAGACCAGCGAGCAGCCCGGCGCGGCGATAAAGGCCGACCGTAACTCTTGTGCGCGAGGGATATTCTGAAGGTTTGGCTTCGAACTGGTGAAGCGGCCACTCTTGGCGCCCGCGAGTTGGAAACACCCATGGAGCCGACCATCGCTCCCGACCCGGTCCAGCAGCTTCTGACCGAAATTCGACGCGAGCTGTTGCACCCGCGGCAATTCGACAAACAACTCGACGCCCGGCAATTCGCCGATCAAACGCTTCAAATGCTCCGCTTGCGTCGAAAGCTTTTTTGCTTGCGTTCGCGGCCACTCCCTGTCCTTGCCGAGCCTGCACAGCTCGCGGCGTAGCCACGCCTCGACCTGTAGCGCGCTCCTCGGATTTTCGACGCCAAAACGTGTCGTGATCTCCTTGCGCAGGCGCGCCGTTTCAAACCTCCAGCCGGCGTCGAGCCGCGCCAGCGCCTCGGTATCGAGCAAAACGCCGGCGAGTTCCATGCGCGCGATCGGTAATATGGCCTTGTTCAAGCGGGTCGAGAGCGTCACGCCGTCTGGCGCTGATCGCTGGTTCTCTAATTCCGATTGGAAATGCGTCCTTAACCGCCGCGCCATAACGGCGTCGAGAGCCGCATAAGCAATCTGCTCTCCGGTCAATTCGTCCCGACCCCAATCCGATTGCTGCATCTGCTTCGGAGGCGTGACGCCGATCGCCTCTTTGACGACGATAGCAAGTGAAGGCCGGCGCGTTCCCTCTCGTCGATTGTCGGGCTCGCCTCGCAGGAACAAGCCAGAGAGTAAGATCGTATCAATGATTTCAGTGTCGCCAAAATCAACGCCATTGGCCATGAGCATCTTGATGTCGAAGCTCAGATTATGCCCGACTAGCGCGCCGCGCCAAATTGGCATGAGCGCCGGCGACGACAAGTGAACCTTGCGCAGGTCGAGCACCAGAGCCTTCGACTCGGTCGCGATCTGCAACAAACGAACTTCCGCCTTCAGCGGATCGAGCGCCGCTTCCGCGTCAGCCAAGTGTTCACGACGCGGTGTGGTCTCGATGTCGAGCCCGATCACCGCCGCTTGGGCGAGCAGGGCCGCGATCTCGCGTTCGGCGGTCGCCTCGTCTCCGACTAAGACGACCTCGACGCCTAAACGCCGCGACAGGTCGGAAGAAGATTCTTGCTCTTTTTCCGCGGAGCGGAGCAGAGCAATGATCTCGGGCTTGTAACGGCGCATCCCGTCAATCAGGGCGGGTGGTGGCGTAGCGAGCGACTCCAGGAGGAGGTCGTTTCCGTCGATTTCGACATGAATGCCGGCGGCGTGGGCCGTCTCAAGGATCTCAGCCGCGCCCAGATTCAGGGCGTCCGGCGCGC
>DATBRI010000012.1:0-56590 GCA_036560365.1 Methylocystis sp. | reverse complement strand
GTCGTCGCCTTCTTCGCCAAGCGCGGACGCGCAAGCCACGCGCGCGCGATCGCCGCGCCCTATCTCGCGCCGGGGTGTGAAGAGATTGCGCTGCTCTATCCGGTGACGACGGAGATTCCTTTCGATCAGCCGGAATATGTTTCGTCGCTTCAGCGCTTCTATGAAGATTGCGTCGCGCGCATCCGCGCCGAGCTTGAAGCCGGTCGCGACGTGACGCTGCTCTGCGAAGGCGATCCGCTGCTCTATGGCTCCTTCATGCATATGTTCGCGCGGCTCGACGCGCGCTTTCGGATCGAGATTTGCGCCGGCGTCTCGGGCATGTCGGGATGTTTCGCGGCGGCGCGTCAGCCGATGGCCTGGGGCGACGACATTCTCACCGTTCTGCCGGCGACGCTCGACGAAGATAGACTTGCCTCATGCCTCGCCGAGACCGACGCCGCGGTGGTGATGAAGCTTGGCGGCAATTTCGCCAAACTGCGCCGCGCGATGACTCGCGCCGGCGTCATCGATCGCGCGATCTATGTTGAACGCGGCGCCATGCCCGGCGAAAAGATCATGCGCTTCGCCGACAAGCGCGACGACGAGGCCCCATATTTCTCGATGGCGCTTGTGCCGGGACGAGGCCGTCGCCCTTGAGCGGCGCGCTTGACATCGTCGGCCTCGGTCCGGCCGACGCGCGATGGCTGACTCACGAGGCGCAAGAAGCGCTCGACGCCGCGCAGGACATTATCGGCTATGCGCCTTACGTCGCGCGCATTCCCGAGCGCGCGGGGCAAACGCGGCTTGCAAGCGACAACCGCGTTGAAATCGACCGCGCGCGGGAGGCGCTGGCGCGCGCCGCGCGGGGTCGCCGCGTGGCCGTCGTCTCGGGCGGCGATCCCGGCGTCTTCGCCATGGCGGCGGCCGTGTTCGAAGCCGTCGACAATGGCCCACACGAATGGCGAGATCTCGACATTCGCGTGCTGCCCGGCGTTTCGGCGATGCAGGCGGCGGCGGCGCGGCTCGGCGCGCCTCTCGGCCATGACTTTTGCGCGATTTCGCTGTCCGATAACCTCAAGCCGTGGGACGTCATCGCCAAGCGCTTGGAACATGCCGCGCAAGGCGACTTCGTCATCGCGCTCTACAATCCGGCGTCGCGCGCGCGGCCGACGCGGATCAATGACGCCTTTGCACTGCTGCGTCGTCATCTTCCCGGCGAGACCTTCGTCGGCCTCGCGAAGTCCGTCGGCCGCGAGAATGAGGAAATCATTTTGACGCGGCTCGATGAAGCCGAGGGCGACAAGGTCGATATGTCGACGCTTGTCATCATCGGCGCCCGCGGCACGCGGCGCATCGCGCGCCAGGGCGCGCGGGACTGGGTCTATACGTCGCGGAAGGCGACATGAACGCGCCGTGGCTGTCGCTGATCGGCCTCGGCGAAGACGGCGCCGACGCGCTGTCGCCAGCGGCACGCGCGCTCGTCGCGCAAGCCTCGCTGATCGTCGGCGGCGCGCGCCATCTCGCGATGATCGACGCGCCGGCGGCACGCCTGCAGTGGCCCTCGCCGCTTTCCGACGCCTTGCCGAGAATTCTGGCCCAGCGCGGCAAGCCCACGGTCGTTCTGGCCTCAGGCGATCCCTTCTTCTACGGGGTCGGCGATCTCATCGCGCGCCACGTCGCGCGTGACGAAATTTTCTGCGTTCCGGCGCCCTCGGCGTTTTCGCTCGCGGCCGCGCGGCTCAACTGGAGCCTGCAGGATTGCGCGCTGCTTTCGCTGCACGGCCGCGCCTTTGAACGCGTCACGCCGCATTTGCAGCCGCGCGCGCGGATTATCGCGCTCTCCTGGGACGAGACGACGCCGGCGCGCCTTGCGCGCCATCTTGCCCTGCGCGGCATGGGCGGCTCGCGGCTTTATGTGCTTGAACGTCTCGGGGGACCGCAAGAGCGAGTGCGCGACGCGCGCGCCGACGCATTCGCGCTCAATGACATTGCGCCGCTCAACTCGGTCGCCGTCGAAGTTGAGGCCGGCGGAGACGCAGTGGTCATTCCGCTTGCGCCGGGCCTGCCTGACGCGTGGTACGAACATGACGGGCAGCTCACCAAGCGCGACATCCGCGCCGTGACGCTTTCCGCGCTCGCGCCGCGCAAGGGCGAATTGCTGTGGGACGTCGGCGCCGGCGCCGGCTCCGTCGCCATCGAATGGATGCTGAGCGATCCCTCTAACCGCGCCATCGCCGTCGAGCGGGACGTGGAACGCGCGGCGCGCGTCGCGCGCAATGCGCTGTCGCTCGGCGTTCCGGATCTTGGCGTCGTCAAGGGCGAAGCGCCGCAAGCGCTCGCCGAACTCGAGACGCCGCAGGCGATCTTCATCGGCGGCGGCGCCGATGCGGCGACGCTTGCCGCCGCCTGGGACGCCCTGCCTCGTTTCGGACGCATCGTCGTCAACGCCGTAACGATTGAGACGCAAGCGCTGCTCACCGACGCCTATCGCGACAAAGGCGGCGAGCTGTTACATCTGCAGATCGCGCATACGCGGCCGATCGGCCGCTTCCATACGCTTGATCCCGCGATGGCGGTCACGCAATGGCGAGCGACAAAGAGATGAACGTGACATACGCCTTGGGGCTCGGCGCAAGACGCGGCGTCGCCGCGCAAGATATCGTCGAACTCGTGCGCCGCGTCGCGCAGACCCATAATGTCGATTTCAGCCAAGCTAGGCTCTTCGCGCTCGAAAGCAAGGCGCAGGAGGCCGGGCTGCACGAGGCGGCGCGCGAACTTGGTCTCGAACTCGTTTTTCTGCCGCTCGCCTCGCTGCGGACCCGCAAGGCGCGGGCGGCGACGCATTCGCCGCGCGTGCAAGCGATGTTTGGAGTCGGCAGCGTCGCCGAAGCCGCGGCGCTCGTCGGCGCCGGACCAAACAGTCGCCTCGTCGCGCCGCGCGTGACGACGCCGGTCGCCGCTTGCGCTCTGGCGAAGCGCGCCGAAGAGAACGGCTCATGACCGTGCATTTTATCGGCGCGGGCCCCGGCGCCGCTGATCTGCTCACCTTGCGCGGGCGCGATCTCATCGCGCGATGTCCGGTGTGCCTTTACGCCGGCTCGCTCGTGCCTGCCGGCGTGCTCGCGCATTGTCCGCCGGGCGCGCGCATCGTCGATACCGCGCCGCTGTCCCTCGACGCTATCATCGCGGAAATGCAGCAGGCCCATGACGCCGGCTTCGACGTCGCGCGGCTGCATTCGGGCGATCTCTCGATCTGGAGCGCGGTGGGAGAGCAGATGCGCCGCCTCGACGCGCTCGGCATTCCTTGCACAATGACGCCGGGCGTTCCCGCCTTCGCGGCAGCGAGCGCCGCATTGAAGCGCGAACTCACCCTTCCGGAAGTGGCGCAGTCGCTGGTGCTGACGCGCACCTCGGGGCGCGCCTCGTCGATGCCTGAGCGCGAAAGGCTCGCGACATTCGCGCAGTCCGGCGCGACCCTCGCGATCCATCTCTCGATCCATGTTCTCGCGCGCGTCGTAGAGGAGCTGACGCCCTATTATGGCGGCGGCTGTCCCGTGGCGCTCGTTTATCGCGCCTCATGGCCCGATGAGCGCGTCGTGCGCGGAACGCTCGCCGACATCGAGGCGCGCGCGGCCGAGACGCCGATGGAGCGCACCGCGCTCATTCTCGTTGGACCGGCGCTCGCGAGCGAGGATTTCCGGGAGAGCGCGCTCTATGACGCGGATTACGATCGGCGCTTTCGGCCAAGAGGCGAAAGGTGAACGCGCCTGGCCTGCTGATCGGCGCGGCTCGTTCCTCCTCGGGCAAGACGACCCTGACGCTCGGCCTGATGCGTGCGCTGATGCGGCGCGGCTTGCGCATCGCCCCGGTCAAATGCGGGCCGGACTATATCGACCCCGCCTTTCACGCGGCGGCCACCGGCCGACCGGGCATCAATCTCGATTCATGGGCGATGGACGCCGATTTGATCGGGCGGCTCGCCGCGCGCGTGAGCGAGGGCGCTGACATTGTGATCGCCGAAGGCGCGATGGGGCTCTTCGACGGCGCGCCCTGCGGCGCGGCGGGAATCGGCGCCAGCGCCGATGTCGCCGCCCTGCTTGGCTGGCCGGTGATGCTCGTCCATGACGTCTCCGGCCAGGGGCAGACAGCGGCGGCGATTGTTCGCGGGCTCGCGTCTTATGACGCGCGGGTGAACGTCGCGGGCGTTGTCCTCAACCGCATAGGCTCTGAACGCCATCGCAGGCTCGCCGGCGACGCCATTGAGGCGCTGGGCGTCCGGGTGTTTGGCGCGCTGCCCCGCAATGAGGCGGTTACTCTCCCCGGACGCCATCTCGGCTTGGTGCAGGCCGGCGAGACGACGGAACTCGATGCGAGACTCGAGGGGCTCGCCGATTTCATTGAGGCCCATGTGGATGTCGCAGGGATTGCGGAGGCCTCCGGTTTGTCATTCCCGACAGGCCGTAGGCCTGATCTGGAATCCAGAGCCAAAACGGCGGAGCTTTCCCATATTTCGCTGGATTCCCGATCGTCCGCTTCGCGGCCGTCGGGAATGACCGGCGGCGCGCCAATGCCGCCTCCCGCGCAGCGCATCGCGGTGGCGCGCGACGACGCGTTCTCCTTCTTCTATCCGCATCTCGCGCAGAGCTGGCGCGACGCCGGCGCGGAGCTTTTCTTCTTTTCGCCGCTGGCCGACGAACCGCCGCCCGAAGATTGCGATCTCTGCTGGCTGCCGGGCGGCTATCCGGAGCTGCACGCCGCTCGGCTGTCGGCGGCGCAAGGCTTCATAAAGGGCTTGCGGCGTTTCGCGCAGAGAGGATGGCTCCACGGCGAATGCGGCGGCTACATGGTTCTTGGCCGCGCGCTGATCGACGCGGCGGGCGCCGCTCATGAAATGGCCGGACTGCTCGAACTGGAAACGAGCTTCGCCAAGCGCAAGCTGCATCTTGGCTATCGCCAAGCGAGATTGGCCGTCGACCATCCGCTGGGCGCCGTCGGATATCGACTACGCGGGCATGAATTTCACTACGCGACTGTGCTTCGAGAAGAAGGCGCGCCCTTCGCGCTGGCGCGTGACGCTTATAGCGATGACGAGCGCCCAGCCGGACTAGCGAGAAACGGCGTCTCCGGCTCTTTTTTTCACTTGATGGCATAAAAAAGGGCCGCCGGACGAACCAGCGGCCCAAGTCAAGGGAGGAAACGCCCAAGGAGGGCTACGAAGCAAGACAACTCTCGCTGCGTCGCACTGTTATATTGCTGCGCCGCACAAGAGTCAAGATTTTTTTGCCACACAGTAAAGCTACAGCCATCCGCCTCCTCCCGCGTTTGACGAGAAAAGAAAGCCGCGCCAAGGCGCGGCTTTGAGTTGGCTCGAAGGATTCGAGAGTCTTAAAAAGCTCGGACGGAATGAGCGGCGGCGGATTTCCTGACGCCGATCGAGGCAGGCGGCGTCGGAATATGTCCTGCCAATGCGTCCTTGCTGGGACGCAGCAATTTTTTCACGCTGTTGGTGGGGCTGGGATCCGTGGCTGCGAGCGCGGACAGGTCGCGGTGGTCGCTGCGCATCGGCGCCATGGCGACGACGCGCGTCTGCCGGCCTTCGTCGGCGGCCTTCGCTGCGGCCAAGGTCACGATCGGCGGCGTGGCCGCGACCTTGACAGCGGCCGCCCCGGCGCCTCGGTTCGGCTTGTCGTCGAGGGTGATTTCGGTCGGCGGAACGATCGTCTCCGGGCGGCTGGTCTCTGGGATGCGCGACGCAAAGGCCGGGTGTTGGCCGCCGTCCTGATAAACGATCCGAACCGGCTTCACGCCGCTTTGCACGAGCTGGGCGATTTTGGCTTCGTCCTGCGCGCTCTTCTCGGCCACCGCCTGGGCGATCTCCGGGTCCTGTTTGAGTGGCGGACAGGCGGCCTCAGGATCGAGATTGGCCGCGCCGGCGGCGTTGAACACGTAACGCCGGTTGCAGAAGGCGACCTGCGGCTCCTGCAAAGTCACCTCGAAATGATCGGAGCCTTCCTTAAGCTGCTTCCAAAAGTCGATGTTGGGATCGAGACGATGCTTGGCGAGATTTTCCGCCGTCATCTTGAAGGGGAATGATTGCATCTGGATCGCGCGTTGACCGCCGGCGAGCGACGAGCGGGCGATCGCGTAGATCTCGGCGATCTGCTTGTCGGTCATGGAGAAGCAGCCGGCCGACGAGCAGGCGCCATGCACCATGATGTCGCCGCCGGTGTGGCCAAGGGCGCGATCGAGCGCGTTCGGATAGCCAACGTTGAACGACAGATAATAGCTTGAGTTCGGATTCATCTGCGCCGGGCCGATGGCGTAAAAGCCTTCCGGCACCTGGCGGTCGCCCTGGCGATGTTTGGGTCCAAGCTGTCCCGACCAGCGGCACATTGGAAACGTCTTCAGATGGACGTAATGACCATCGGACCGCATCTTCCAGATTTCGAGCTCCGCTTCCTTTTTGTAGGCGCGGATCAGCATCGGCGCTTCCTTGGTCGTGCCGGCCTGCTCCATCAGGGCGACAGTCTCGGAGGGGATCGGCGCAAGCGAGCGATGCGCGAGACCGCTCTGCTCGCAAGCCGAGAGCGCAAAGGCGGCCAGGGCGGCAAGCCCCAGCGCCGGCGCTACGCCTCGAGTCTTCATACTGTCCCCTTTTGGCGGCGCAGCCGCCTCGCGAGGGTCTCGGAAGCGAGCCGCCGCGCCTGATCACGAAAAACAAACAATGGGACGAGAACGTGTCAAAATCTGCGAAGAATCGCGCGCGCAGGCGCTTTTAGGGCCGATCTTCTGGAATTTACGTTAACGCTTCTCTTCGAGTTTCCGGCCCATGGCCAAAAATTTCTCGGCGCGGAGCTGTTTGAGCTGTTCGCGCGAAAAATTCGCCAGGCCGGCAAGCTCTTTGGCGAGCGCCTCTCCGACCGCGCCAATGGCCGCCTGGGGATCGCGATGGGCGCCGCCCGCCGGCTCCGTCACGATCAGGTCGATGATGCCGAACTTTAAGAGATCCTGCGCCGTAATCTTCATGCTCGTCGCAGCTTCTTGGGCCTTGGCGGAATCGCGCCACAAGATCGAGGCCGAGGCTTCGGGCGACGCGACGGTATAAACCGAGTGCTCAAGCATCAGCACTTTGTTGGCGGCGGCGATTGCGATTGCCCCACCTGACCCGCCCTCGCCCACCACCACCGCGACATTGGGCACGCCGAGCAGAAGCGACACGTCGGTGGAGCGGGCGATCGCCTCGGCCTGGCCGCGCTCTTCGGCGTCAATCCCCGGAAAAGCGCCAGCCGTATCGACAAGCGAGACGACCGGCAGGCCGAAACGGTCGGCGAGCTCCATCAGGCGAACCGCCTTGCGATAGCCTTCCGGCCGCGCCATGCCGAAATTGTGATGAAGACGGCTCGAGGTGTCCGAGCCTTTTTCCTGGCCGATGACGCAGATCGGCTCGCCGCGGAAGCGCCCGAAACCGCCGACGATCGCAAAGTCCTCGCCGAACAGCCTGTCGCCGGCGAGCGGCGTGAACTCGTCGAAAAGCTGCTTCACATAGTCGGAAAAATGTGGCCGCTGCGGATGCCGCGCCACTTGGATCTTTTGCCAGGGCGTAAGGCCGGCGTAGAGATCCGCCAGCGCCTTCGCGGCTTTGGCCTGGAGCTTGCTGAGCTCCTCGCCGATCGACACGGCCTCTCCTTTTTCGGCCAGCGCGCGCAGTTCGTCGACCTTGGTTTCGAGTTCTGCGACGGGCTTTTCGAAGTCGAGATAGGAGCGCATTGAGGCGGCGGTTTCCTTTAGGCGAGGGGCGCCTCGCGGGCGCGGGCAAACTCGCCGTAACCGGCTTTGAAGTCAAGGAACCCAAAGCGCCAGCGACGCAGTTGCGAAACTCTATTCAGAGCGTCAAAGTCGCCGTCGACGGAGTTGGTTTCATGATGCGGGAATGGTCGTTCCATGGCGTCTGCGCAAAAGCCGGTTAGCCGCTACATTCACGGCGCCGACGGGCTCCGCTTGCATTGTTTCGACTATCCCGCGTCCCCGGGCGGCGGCGCCGGGCTGCTCCCGGTTGTTTGCCTGCCCGGTCTTGCGCGCTCGGCAGATGATTTCGACCGCGTCGCCAGGACGCTGCAAGCGGACGGCCGGAGGGTTCTTGCCCTCGACTACCGAGGGCGCGGCCGATCCGATTGGGATCAGGATTGGCGCCGCTATGCCTTCGACGTCGAGCATGCCGACATCATGGCTCAACTCGCCGACGCGGGCGTCGCGCAAGCGACGTTCATCGGGACGTCACGCGGCGGTCTTCACACGATGCGCATCGCCGCGCGCCAGCCCGGCGTCGTGCGCGGCGCCGTGCTCAACGACATCGGACCGAAGATCGAGCATGCCGGCCTGCTTCGCATCAAGCGCTACGTCGGGAGACTGCCGCCGATCGCCTCCATGCGCGAAGCGATCGCCTTGATGCGAATGACCGCCGGCGTCGACTTTTCCGGCGTCTCGCCGCAGGAGTGGGAGGACTATGCGCGCCTCACCTTCGTCGAGAAAGACGGCAAGGTTCTGTTGCGCTACGATCCTGAATTGTCGCACACGCTCGACGCCGTGAAGCCGGACCTCGAGCCCGAGGAATATTGGGACGACTTCGCCGCACTGTCGAATGTTCCGATTCTCGCCATTCGCGGCGCGAACTCCGACATTCTCTCACCCGAAGTCTTTGACGAGATGGCCCGGCGCGCGCCGCGCATTGAGCGGGCCTGGGTCGAAGGCCAAGGCCATGCGCCGCTGCTGCTCGATCAGCCGACGATCGCGCGCATCGCGGACTTCGTGCGCAAATGTCCATAGACCTCGCCTCGCCGAGACAGGCCGATCGATTTACGGCGCGCAGCCCTGAGCCTGATTGAGCCGGGAGATCGCGACGCCGACGTTGATATCAGCGCTCGCCTCCATGCGCTGCGCCTCGAGTTGAATCTGACGCACGCGATAAAGATCGAAGGCGCTGAGCTCGCCGAGCTTGAACGCTTTACGCGACAGCTCGAATTGATCGTTGGCGACGACGAGACGGGCGTTGGCGAATGTCGCTGCGCGCCGCGCCGCCGCCAATGATTCGCGCGCAGCTTTTATCTCCGCCACCACGACGCGCTTCGCGCGCTCATATTGGGCGGTCGCGCGATCCATTTCGGCGAGCGCCTCGGCGCGTCTTGGCTCATTTCTACCGGCGGTCGGAATCGCGATGCGTAACCGTACGCCGACGGTCGTCGCATCAGTGCGCTGGTCGGAAATTTGCTGCGACGGGCCGGTCGAATATTGATCGTTATGTTCCTGGCGGCCAAAAATTCCAATTTCGGGATTATCGATCGGCGTCGCGTCAACAAGCTCCGCCTGCGCCCGCGCGCGCGCAAGCGCGGCGCGCGGCGCGCGCAGCGATGGATGCTCCTCGATGTCGATGGCCGGGCGCACCGATTCCAGCGCGCCGCTCGGCGGCGCGCCGCCGGTCAAGGCCATGTAAGTGACCCGCGCCACATTCACCGCGCCCTCCGACTGGGCAAGCTCCGTTTCGGCGGCGAGCGTTTCATTCTTCGCAAGCAGCGCATCCGTCTGGGCGGCGTCGCCAAGCTCAACGCGGCGCGTCATGTCTGCGCCGATGTCGCGCGCAGTGGCGACACGATTGCGCGCGATCAAAACCTCCCGCGCCGCACGCTGCGCGTTCCACCAGGCGTCCCGCAAAACGCCGGCGACCTCTAGTCGCCGAAGCGCCAGCCGCTCTTCAACCTCGAAGAGTCCGGTTGTGACAGTTCCCGCGAGGGCGTCACGCTGCCCCGGCAGCCATAGCGGCATGCCGACCTCAAGTTCGGTTTCGTTGTAGTTTCGTAAATTGCCGGCTGCCGCGTTGCGCTGATAGCCGGCGACGTAAGGGGAGCCTGGCGTGAGCGAATCGACCGTTGCGTAACGCGCGGAGATGGCGCGAAACTGCGCCTCGAGCGACCGGCTCTGCGCGTCGATCAAAACAGCCATCTCAAGATGTTTCGCCAGCACGCCGCCGCTTAGCTGAGATGGCGGCCGCGCGCTGGCTTTTTTGGGCGATGTCTCACGCGCTTTCTTGGGTGACGGCTTGACAGACGCCTTGATCTGCATCTCCGGCTCGCCCTGCTCCTGTGCAAAAACTCCCCTCTCGAAAAGCGAAGCGAACGCAATCAGGGAAAATGCCGTGAAGACCGCGCCCATCCTCATGCGCGAGCGTCCCCGCGCTCACGCACTGGCGCAGGTTCCCGCACCGTTCGCGCGCGAACCTTCCGGCGAATGACCGAGCCGAGATTGGCGGTGCGGTCGTAAAGAATTGGCAGCAGGATCAAGGTCAGCACGGTGGCCGAGATCAATCCGCCGATGACAACGACCGCAAGCGGGCGCTGGATCTCGGCGCCGGGCCCATGCGCGAACAGGAACGGGATCAAGCCGAACGCCGCGATGGTGGCGGTGAGCATAACGGGCCGCATGCGCCGGCGCGCGCCTTCGAGGACCGCTTCGCGCGTGGTGCGCGTGCCCTCCGATACGAGCTTGTTGATGTAGGAAATGAGCACGACGCCATTGAGAACCGCGATTCCGATGAGCGCGATGAAGCCGACTGATGATGGCACCGAGATGAATTCCCCCGAAAGCCAAAGGGCCAGAATGCCTCCGATCGCGGCGAAGGGCACGTTGCAGAACACCAGCGTCGCCTGCAGCACCGAGTTAAACGTCAGATAAAGCAATAGAAAGATCAGCGCCAGCGCGATCGGCACGACGATCGCGAGTCGGGCCGAAGCGCGCTGCTGATTCTCGAACTGCCCGCCCCATTCATAGCGATATCCTGGCGGCGTCTTCACGTTTTTGGCGACGGCTTTCTTGGCTTCGTCGACGAATCCGACAAGATCGCGTCCCGTCACATTGGCGAGGACGGTGGCGAAGCGACGGCCTTCCTCCCGAATGATCTGGATCGGCCCGTTCTCCACGCGGACGTCGGCAAGTTGCGACAGTTCGACCACCTTCCCTTCCGACGACACCATTGGCAGCCGTGCGAAATCGACGGATGAGCGACGCGAGATCTCCGAGCCGCGGATGACAAGCGGCGTGCGGATCGGCCCTTCCAGCACAATGCCGACTGGCTGACCGTCGACCCAAACGCGCAGAGCGTCCTGAATGTCGCCGGCGTTGAGGCCAAAGCGCCCGGCGGCCAGCCGATCGACGCGCGCCGTCAGATAGCGCATGCCGTCGTTCTGCAGACCGAAAACGTCGCGCGACCCTTTTATCTTGCGCAATGTGGCGGTCACCTCGCGGGTGAGGCGGTTGAGCTCATCGATGTCGTCGCCAAATATCTTGACGACCACGTCGCCGCGGGCGCCGATGATCATTTCCTGCACGCGCATGTCGATCGGCTGAGAAAAGGCGTAGGAAATGCCGGGCATGCTGTCGAGCACGGCGCGAATCTCGCCCATCAGCCAATCAGTGTCCTTGCCGCGCCATTCGCTTTGCGGCGCCAGCGTGAGGAAATTGTCGGTGTCGTTGAGGCCGACAGGATCGATGCCGAGTTCGTCGGCGCCGGCGCGGGCCATCATTCCTTTGACTTCCGGCACGCGCTCCATGATCGCGCGCTGGATGCGCATGTCAGTTTCCGCGGCCATATTGACGCTGATCGTCGGATGTTTGCGGATGGTGATGACGGGCGTGCCTTCGTTCATCACCGGCATGAAGGTCTGGCCGATGCGCGCATAAGCGGTGAAGGCGACGACAAGGCCAATGACGGCGGCGGCGCCGACAATTAGCGGCTTGTCGAGCGCGCGCTTGAGCAGAGGCTCGTAGACGGCGGCGAGCTTGCGCACCAGCCAGGGCTCGTCGGCATGACCTGGCTTCAGCAACGTCGCGCTAAGCGCCGGCACGACGGTGAGGGACAGCAGAAGCGCCGATCCGAGCGCGAACGCGATGGTCAGCGCCACCGGCGCGAACAGACGACCTTCGAGCCCTTCGAGAGACAGCAGCGGCAGGAACACCGTAACGATGATGATGACGCCGGACGTGAGCGGCACGGCGACCTCGCGGGTCGCCTCGAACGTCATGAAGATGCGATCGGAAAGACTGACGTCATGCGCGTTCGCCATGCGATGTTCGACGTTCTCCACGACGACGACCGCGCAATCGACCAAAAGTCCGATGGCGATCGCGAGACCGCCGAGCGACATGATATTCGCCGAGAGCCCCCACCAGCGCATGATGCCGAACGTCGCGAGCGCCGCGAGCGGCAAAATGACCGACACGACGAGCGCGGCGCGAAGCTCGCCAAGGAACAAGACTAGCAGGATGACGACAAGGACGATGGCCTCGATCAGCACTTTCTGTACGGTCCAGACCGCTTTGCCGATCAATTCGCTGCGATCGTAGAAGATTTCAATCTTGGCGCCTTTCGGCAGCGTCGGCTCGATTTCGGCCAGACGGCGCTTCACGCCGCTGACGACCATGCTCGCGTCGGCGCCGCGCAGACCCAGAACGAGTGCCCACACCGCCTCGCCTTCGCCGTTGCGCACGACGACGCCATTGCGCGGCAACGCGCCATTGCGCACTTCGGCGACGTCCCCGACGCGCACGATGCCGGTGTCCCGCACGGCGATGACCACGGATCGTATCTCCTCGAGCGATCGCAAGCGGCCCTCGGCGCGCACGAGCAACGCTTCCTCACCATCGCGCACGCGCCCCGCGCCGTCGTTCTTGTTGTTGTTGGAGAGCGCCGACTGGAGCATTTCGACGGTGACGCCGCGAGACGCCATGGCGGCGGGAAACGGCGCGACTTCGAAGGTGCGCACAAAGCCGCCGAGCACGTTGAGGTCGGCGACGCCCGGCAGGCCGCGGATGGCGGGGCGTATCGTCCAATCGAGCAGCGTGCGCTGCTCGGTCGGCGTGAGATCGCCCCCGACGATGGTGAACATCACCATCTCGCCAAGCGGCGTGACGATGGGCGCGAGGCCGCCGGAAACGCCGTCCGGCAACTGACTTTGCGCCTGCGCCAGACGCTCGTTGACCTGCGCGCGCGCCCAATAGATATCGGTCCCTTCGGAAAACTCAAAGGTGATCAGCGTCACCGAATAACGCGTGGTCGAGCGCATGCGCACGAGGCTGGGAATGCCTTTCGCCGCGATCTCGATCGGCACGGTGACGCGCGCCTCCAACTCCTCTGGCGTGAGGCCCGGCGCGCGCATCGCGACCAGCACCTGCACCGGCGCCACGTCTGGAAATGCGTCGATCGGAAGTTTGAAATAGCTGACCGCCCCCCACGCGGCGAGACCGAGCGCGCCAAGAAAGACGAGCAGCCGCTGCTGGAGCGCGACACGGATCAGTCTTTCAAGCATTGCCTATCGTCACCTTTCAGCTTCGGCGAGCTCCGCCAGCAAAGTCAGCAGGCCGCGAGTCGCCACCCGCTCGCCTGCCTTGAGCGCGCCCTGGACCGAGGCGTATTGCGGCGTCTCTGACAGCAGCGTCACCGGGGTCGCGACAAAGCCTTCCGGCGAGCGCACAAACACCCAGTTGTGGTTTTTGAAGTTCACGAGAGCGTCCGCGGAAACCCGCCACTGCTTGTCGCCGCCGCCTTTGAGACGCAGGATCGCCTGGACCGCCTGCCCGGGGCGCAGCGAACTCAATCCCGGCCGAAATTCAGCAACCGCTGTGACCGATTGGGTCGCCGCGTCCACTGTGCGGCCGATGCGGATCAGTCTGCCGTCGATGCCCGCCAAGGGCAAATGCACGCGGTCGACGTTGTCGAGCGCTGCGGCGCGGCCAAGGGGCACTTGCAGATTGACCCAAATGGGGTCGAGCCGCGCAATCGTGATGAGCGGCGTCGAGGCCTGCACGCGCTCACCGGTCGTTCCGTGCCGCTGCAGGACGGTGCCGGTAACCGGCGCGCGCACGACAAGCGAGCTTGCGAGCTTGCGATCACGCTGAAGTGAATTGATTTCCTGATCCGTCATGCCGGCCAACGACAGAATTTGTCTGCGCTCATCGAGCGCCGAGCGCGCCTGAGTCGCCTCGGCGCGCGTGACGATCAATCGCCGCTCAGCGATAATATGCTCCTTGAACAACTGCTCGTCGCGCCGCAACTTCTCCGCCGCGAGATTCGCCTCCGAGACAGCGTGCAGGAAGGCGCGCTGCGCCTCGATGAGCTCCGACGACTTCAATGTCGCGATCGGCGCGCCTTGTTTGACGTCCTCGTCGATTGCGACCAGCAGAGTTTCGACGAGACCGGCGGCGGGGGCGGCCACGATAAGGAGCTGCTGCGGCGGCACGGCGACGACGCCGGGCAAGACGAGCTCACCCATGCCCAACTCCGGCTCGATGGGCTGAGTCTCGACGCCGGCGACGCGCATCTGATCTTCGCTGATCTTGACGAGGATCGGCTCCAGGTTCTGGGATTCGGCGGCCGCAGCTTGGACGGTCGGAGCGCTGAAGGTCAGAAGGCCGCCAAGAATGGAAAGGCCGGAGAGAATGGAAAGGCCAAAGAAATGAGCAAGCGTCCGCCGTATGTGAATGTTCATGTACCTTCGCTTTACAGGCGGCCCGCGTGCTTCCGCTGCGAGGGCAGCAGCATCGTTCCAGAGGCGAAGCGGCGCACGCTGAAGTGATGCGCTCAACAGCGGCCCTCCATATACGGTGCCGCGATGACGCTGATTTTGCCCGGATGCGGTGACAGGCTCAAGGCAATTCGGCCGTTCGCAGGAGATTTTCCAAAAAAAAACAGGCCGCACGCGTCCGTATTCGTCGGATCTGGACGTCGCAAACGACCGCCCCCGTTCTATAATCACCGCAGAAACGTGGCCCTAGCCCTGAGGAGCGAAATGCGTCATCCTTCGACCGCCGCCATCCGGCTCGCGGATTATCGTCCTGCCGATTTCGCGATCGATTCAGTCGAGCTCGATTTCAGCCTGCATCCGACGAAGACCCGCGTCTTGGCGCGATTGGCGCTACGCCGCAATCCAGCCGGGGATCCTTCTGCGCCACTCGCGCTCGACGGCGACGAGTTAATGCTGCTGGGCGTGAAGCTCGACGGCCGAACGCTCGAGCCTGGCGACTATGAAGCGACGCAGGATCGACTGACGCTCGCCAAAGTCCCTGACGGGCCCTTCACCCTGGAAATCGAGACCGAGCTTAATCCGAGCGGCAATACGCAGCTTTCAGGACTTTATCGCTCCGGCTCGGCCTATTGCACGCAGTGCGAGGCCGAAGGTTTTCGCCGCATCACCTATTTCCTCGATCGGCCCGACGTGCTGAGCGTCTATACGACGCGCATCGAAGCCGAGAAAAGCGAAGCGCCGATCCTGCTGTCGAACGGCAATCCCGTCGAGCATGGCGATGTTGTGGGGTCCGATCGCCACTATGCCCTCTGGCGCGATCCGTTCCCGAAGCCCTCTTATCTGTTCGCGCTCGTCGGCGGCGATCTCGGCGTCGTCCGCGACCGATTCACGACGATGACGGGACGCGGCGTCGAGCTCGCCATCTATGTTGAACACGGCAAGGAATCGCGCGCCGGCTATGCGATGGACGCGCTCAAACGGTCGATGCGTTGGGACGAAGAGAAATTCGGCCGCGAATATGATCTCGACGTGTTCAACATCGTCGCCGTCTCCGACTTCAACATGGGCGCGATGGAGAACAAGGGCCTCAACATCTTCAACGACAAATATGTGCTCGCCTCGCCCGACACCGCGACTGATGGCGATTACGCCGGCATCGAAGGGGTCATCGCGCACGAATACTTCCACAATTGGACGGGCAATCGCATCACCTGCCGCGACTGGTTCCAGCTTTGCCTCAAGGAAGGGCTGACGGTTTTCCGCGATCAGGAATTTTCGGCTGATATGCGCTCGCGCGCGGTTGAGCGCATCGGCGACGTGCGCGGCCTGCGCCTCGCGCAATTCCCCGAAGACGCAGGCCCGCTCGCGCATCCCGTGCGTCCGGACGTCTATCAAGAAATCAACAATTTCTACACAGCGACCGTTTACGAAAAAGGCGCCGAAATCATCCGCATGCTGCGGACGCTGATCGGCGAGGACAACTTCCGCCGCGGCATGGATCTCTATTTCGAACGCTTCGACGGGACGGCCGCGACGATCGAAGATTTCCTCTCCTGCTTCGCCGCAGCCTCCGGCCGCGACCTGACGCATTTTGCGCTTTGGTACGGTCAGGCGGGAACGCCCGTGGTGACGACGTCGGGCGAATACGATCCCGCCGCTCGGACATTCGCCTTGAAGCTGCGTCAGAACACGGCGCCGACGCCGGGTCAAAGCGACAAGAAGCCGGTCGTGATCCCGCTCGCGCTCGCGCTCTTTGGCGAGAACGGGCTAAAGCTCGATCTCTGCAGCGAAGACGCGGCGCCGACGGAGCTTGCCCGTGGTTTGATCGAACTCGACAGCGCCGAACGCGTCATCCGTTTCCGCGAGATTCCCTCGCGGCCCGTGGTCTCGCTGCTGCGCGGCTTTTCCGCGCCTGTGCGCCTCGAGCCCGCGCCGGCGAGCGAGGATCTCGAACGTCTGCTCGCCTGTGACGATGATCCGTTCAATCGCTGGCAGGCGTCGCAAAGCCTCGCCCTGCGGGCGATCTTCGGCCGGCTCGAAACCGGCGCTCTGGACGCCAAGGGACTGAGCGACGCGTTGCGACTCCTGCTCGCCAAGGCCGAAGACGATCCGGCGTTGGTCGCACAGGCGTTGTCGCTTCCGTCGGACATCGATCTTGCGCGCGAAAAGGGGAACGACGTCGACCCTGACGCGCTCTTTGCCGCGCGCATGTCGCTGCGCGCCGAAATCGGCAGGTCGCTCAGCGCCGAGCTCGAGGCGATCCATGCACGCTTTTCCGCCGCTGGCGCCTTTACGCCCGACGCCGCGAGCGCGGGACGCCGCGCCTTGCGCAACGTGGCGCTTGATCTCCTGGCCGCAGGCGATGCTGAAAAAGGACGGTCGTTGGCCATGGCGCAGTTCGAAGCCGCCGGGAATATGACCGACAAGCTCGCCGCCCTCGCCACCTTGGCGCTTCTCGGCGGCCATGCGCGCGAGGAGGCCTTTGCTCGGTTCTACGCACAATACGCCGGAGACGCGCTCGTCATCGACAAATGGTTCTCGTTGCAGGCGATGATTCCGGAAGAGGCGACCACACAACGCGTCTTGGGCCTGATGACGCACCGGGAATTCTCGATGAGCAATCCCAACCGCGTGCGCGCTTTGATCGGGGCCTTCGCCAACGGCAATCTAACGCGCTTTCATGCGCTCGACGGGTCAGGCTACGATCTGCTGTCGACCGTGGTCCTCGAAGTCGATCCGAAGAATCCCCAGGTGTCCGCGCGGCTTCTCTCGGCGCTGCGGTCCTGGCGCACGATGGAGTCGCGGCGGCGCGAACTCATTGAAGCCCGGCTCAAGCATATCGTCGCGCAGGAAAATCTCTCGGCGGACCTACGCGACATCGCAACGCGGGCGCTTGGCTGAGGCCGCTTGGCTGAGGCGCCCAAAAAAGAGTCGTTAACGTCGCGTTAAGGTCTGGACAATCGCGCGTCGAGAGATTCGAATGAAGGTGATTCGCTCGTAAAACCGCGTTCGCATCACATTCATTTTGGAGGCTCTCGATGGCGCGCGCTCCCGCTGCCCGCGTGAAGACTCACGCCCATACGGTGTGGGGAGCGTACCGGTTCGATGAGGACGGCGCAAAGGGGCTGAAGGACTTCTCCTGGCTCCGTCCTCTGGCGTTTGCCGCCTGCGCGGTTTGTCTCGTCTCCCTCGCCGCCTTTGTCGTGTCGCTGACCAGCGCGATGCAGGATCGACTGGTCGAGCAGGCCGTCGACGATCTCGACCTTTTCGTGCGCGCCGTGTCCCTCGACCTGCGCGAAAAAATCAAGATCGACGCACAAAAGCCGTTTGGCGCGCCGCTGGATCAACTTGTGCCGCAAGGCGCGCTGGCGCGAGGGCGACGCGTTCTGGTGACAGACGAGCGCGGCCGCGTCGCCGCCGCCTTTCCGCCGATTCCTTCGAAAGATCTCACGCTGTCGCAAGCCATCGGCGCCGAAGATGCGCTCGTCGACTTCGCCGACAACGCCGGCGTCTTGCGCGTCACTCTGCCCGAAGGCGTTCCCGCGCTCGTGAGCGTCAGGAAGCTGCCGGCGCCGTTCGGCCAGGTGGCGATGATCTATCCCGTCGACAATGTGCTCGTCGAGTGGCGCGTCATCGCGTCCCGCTATGCGCTGCTGTTCGCCTGCACCACGCTGCTGCTGCTCGTCATCGTCCTCGCCTATTTTCGCCAGAGCCGGCGCCGCCAGGAAGTCGAACGCGCCAATACGCTGATCCGAAGACGCCTCGAGGCGGCGCTTTCACGCGGCCGCTGCGGCCTTTGGGAATGGGACATCGCGCGCGGCCGGATCTACTGGTCGGACTCCATGTATGAAATGCTGGGGCTGCCGGCCGAGCGCCACTCTCTCTCCTATACGGAATTGAGTGCGCTGCTGCATCCCGACGACGGCGACTTCCAGACGATGGCCGACATGGTCGCGAGCGCAGGCACGAATAGCGTCGATCACGAGTTTCGGCTGAAGAACGCCATGGGAGAATGGATCTGGCTGCGCGCGCGGGCGCAGATCGTCGAAGACGGCCGCGAGGCCGGCAAGCATCTCATTGGGATCGCCATTGACGTTTCGGAGCAACGCGCGCTCGCCGAACAAACGGAGATGGCCAATTTGCGCCTGCGCGACGCGATCGACGCCATTTCCGAAGCCTTCGTGCTGTGGGACTGCAAAAACCGCCTCGTAACCTGCAATTCGAAATTTCTTTCGCTGCATGGGCTTTCGCTGGAAGCGGCAGCCGTCGGAGCGAACTATCGGCGGATCATGAGCTGCGCCACCGCGCCGCTGATCCGCACCCAGGTCGCTTCGCCCGACGGACCTTCGCCAGACGCCCGCACCTACGAGGCGCAGCTCATCGACGGGCGCTGGCTTCAGATCAACGAACGCCGCACCAAGGATGGCGGCTATGTCTCCGTGGGCGCCGATATCACAGCGCTCAAGCGCAACGAGGAGAAGCTGCGTGAATCGGAGCGCCGCCTCACGGCGAGCGTCGCCGATCTGACCCGCTCGCGACAGACGCTTGAGATGCAGGCGCAGCAGCTCGCGACGCTCGCCGAGCAGTATCATCACCAAAAGGCGGAGGCGGAAGCCGCCTATGTGGCCAAATCGGAGTTCCTCGCCAATATGAGCCACGAGCTGCGGACGCCGCTCAACGCCATCATCGGCTTTTCCGAAATGATGGAGGCGGAGCCTTTCGGCGCGCTCGGTTCGCCAAAATATCGCGAATATTGCTGCGGCATACGCCAGGGCGGCAATTACCTCAATGAAGTGCTGTCCGACATTCTCGACATGTCGCGTCTCGAAGCCGGCCTCGTCCGACTTGCCGAACGCGAGATCAACGTCGCGGAAGCGTTGCGCAAAGCCGTCGCAGCCTGGCGCGCGCACGCCGAAGTGAAGGACATCGAGCTTGTCGGCGACGTCCGCGAGAACCTGCGTTGCGTCGGAGACGAAGCGGCGATCGTCAAGACGCTCAGTATCTTTTTGTCCAATGCCATCAAATTCAGCGAAAGCGGACGCGTGGTGCGGGTGCGCGGGCGGGCGCACGGCGGCGCGATCGACGTCTACGTCGAAGATTCGGGACGGGGCATCGATCCGCGCGCCATTCCCAAGCTCGGAAAGCCTTTCGAACAAAGCGCGGATTTGATGGAAAACGGCATGCGCGGCTCCGGACTCGGCCTCGCCATCGCCCGCGCGCTCATTGAATTGCATGGCGGCGCGCTGCGCTTCCGTTCCCGGCTTGGAGAAGGCACGGTCGTCATGATGCGGCTGCCGGCGGCCTCGGCGACGGTGACCCCGTTAAAAGCACGGGCGGTCGAAGCCGGCGGAACGGCGAAGGTTGCTCCTTATGCGCGCTCCATACGCGCCGTCGGGCCCACAGTTGTGCGCATCGCGGGCAGCGACAGCACGACACGCAATCCCGGCGCGTTGTCCTCGATCCGCAACGCGCCATGATGCATCCGCGCAACCGCCGCCGCCAGCGACAGCCCAAGACCTGACCCCGGCCGCGAACGCGAATTCTCGAGCCGCACGAAACGTCCCACCACGCGCTCGCGATCCGATGGCTCAATGCCCGGTCCGCGATCCGCGACGACGATCTCCACACGATCGCCGACGCGCTGCGCCTCTATGGCGATGCGCGGCTCGTCGCCTGTCCCGCCATATTTCAGCGCGTTGTCGACGAGGTTCACGAGCGCCTGTCCGAGCAGTTCGCGGCTGCCGGTGACCGCAAGTCCGTCCTGCGCCGCGACCTCGAGACGCACGCCTTGCTCGTCGGCGACGGGCTCGTACATCTCGGCGATATCGCGCACGACGGCGTCGGCGTCGAAGACGGCCATATTGTCACTCGAATATCCCGCCTCCGCGCGCGCGATCATCAACAAGGCGTTGAAGACGCCGATCAGATTGTCGGACTCCTCGATCACGGCGGCGAGCGCGGCGCGATGCTCGCTGTCGCTTGAGCCCGCACGCACCGCCGACTCGGCGCGGTTGCGCAATCGGGTCAAGGGCGTCTTGAGGTCATGCGCGATATTATCGGAAACTTCGCGCAGGCCGGACATCAGTTCGCTGATGCGCTCGAGCATGGCGTTGAAATTTTCCGCCAGGCGGTCGAGTTCGTCGCCGGCGCCTGAGATGGCGAGCCGCTCGTGCATATCGCCCGCCATGATGCGGCGCGCCGAGCCCGACATCACGTCGACGCGCTCCAGCATGCGATGCGAGACGAACAAGCCTCCGAGCGCGCCGACGAGCGCGAGCCAGAACAATGATACGCCGAGCGCGCGGCGCAATATGTCGCGAAGCACTTCATGGTCTTCGATGTCGTGGCCGATGAGCAGGCGAAAGCCGCCGGGAAGAAGGAACAGCCGCAGCAAGGCCGGATGCTTGACGCCCGGTTCGCCGCGTCGCTCATAAGTCGTCTCGACGAGCTCCGAACCGCCGGAGGGGGTGAAATTCGGCGGCTCGATATTGCCGACGATGACGTCTCCGGAATGACTCGAGAGCAGATAAAGCGAACCGCCCGGCGCCCGCACGCGGCGCTCCACTGCATTGCCGAGCTGGCGCAGGCCGCCCTGAGCATATTGTTCAGAGAGCGCCCGGATTTCGGCTTCGACGGTCTGCTCGATCTGTTCGTCGAGCACTTCCTTGACGCGTGCGCCGACGCGCGCGAGCACGAGCCCCGCGCCGATCGAGAACAGCACGAGATAGGCGATCGACAGTTTGAACGCTGTCGTTCGAAAAAGCTTACCGAGCGCCGTCACGGATCATATACCCAGCCCCGCGGACCGTATGCAGAAGCGGGTTCTCGCGGCCTTTGTCGATCTTGGAGCGTAAACGGGAAATATGCACGTCGATGACATTGGTCTGCGGATCGAAATGATAGTCCCAGACGTTTTCGAGCAGCATCGTGCGGGTCACCACTTGGCCGGCATGTTTCATGAGGTATTCCAATAGCCGAAACTCGCGCGGCTGAAGCACCACCTCCTGGCTGCCGACCGTCACCTTGTGCGACAAGCGATCGAGCTCAAGATCGCCGACGCGATACTGCGTTTCTTCGCCCTTTGGCCCGAAGCGGCGGCGCGCCAGCGCCTCGACCCGCGCCAGCAGTTCCGAAAAGGCGTAGGGCTTTGGCAGATAGTCGTCGCCCCCGGCGCGCAGACCCTTCACGCGGTCGTCGACCTGGCCGAGCGCGGAGAGGATGAGCGCCGGCGTTTGAACGCCTTGCTCGCGCAAGCCAGAGATCAGCGACAGGCCGTCCATCTTGGGCAGCATTCTGTCGACGATCAGCACGTCGTAGTCGCCTTCGCTGGCGCGTCCATAGCCAGCGAGCCCGTCGGCGGCGTGTTCGGCGACATGGCCTTGTTCGCGGAACGCCTTAACGAGGTATTCGCTCGCTTCGCTGTCATCTTCAATGATCAAAATGCGCATGTTTCACTATAGCCGAGATTGCAAAAAAACGGCAGGCCGGCGCATTGTGCGCCAGCCTGCCCCGCGTTCGGGAGCCAGGAGGGGACCGGCTCTACCCGACGCTCTTCGTTGCGGGGACCGGCTGCGGGCGGGTGCAGTACGACGGTCTCAACGCAAGAAGCTCCTAAGCGGCCTTAACCGGCTCCGCCTTTCACCGGCACGGCGATGAATTTCGCGCCGTCCGCAGATTTCACACGCAGCAGCATGGAGCGCCGGCCTTCCTTGCGCGCCGCCTCGAGCGCGGAGGCGAGTTCGCCACGGGAGCTCACCGGCTGCCCACCAGCCTCAATAATCACGTCGCCCCTGCGCAAGCCTTTTTGCGCGGCCGCGCCGGACGGATCGAGATCCGTCACGATCAGGCCTTCCCGGCCGGCGCCGCGCACCTCGCCCGCTGGAGCGACCTCGAGCCCGAGGCCGGACAGTTGTGGCCCGCGCTCCGAGGAGCCTTCATCGTCAGCGCGCGCTTCGCGTTCGTCGGGAAGGGCGCCGAGTTTCAGCTTCACCGTCTTTTCGGCGCCCGAGCGCAGATAGGAGATGTCCGCCGTCTTGCCAGGGCCAAGGGCCGCGATGCGCCGTGCGAGATCGCGCGACGTGTCGATCTTCTCGCCGTTAACGGCGACGATGACGTCGCCGGCCTTCAGACCGGCCTCTTCCGCCGGCGCGCCCCGCTGAGGCTGCGCGATCAGCGCGCCCTTCATGGACTTCAGCCCCATGCTGTCGGCGATTTCCTGCGTCACATTCTGAATCTTGACCCCGATCCAGCCGCGCGACACCGAGCCCTTTTCCTTGAGCGCTGCGACCACGTCCTTGGCCACCTCGGCGGGAATGGCGAAGCCGATGCCGATTGAACCGCCCGAAGGCGAATAGATCGCCGTATTGACGCCGATGACATTGCCGCGTGAATCGAACGCCGGACCGCCGGAGTTGCCGCGATTGACCGGCGCATCGATCTGCAGGAAGTCGTCGTAAGGCCCGGCGCCGATGTCGCGCCCGCGCGCCGAAACGATGCCGGCGGTCACCGAGCCTCCAAGACCGAAGGGGTTTCCGACCGCGATCACCCAGTCGCCGACCCGCGGCGCCCCAGAGCCCCATTCGACATAGGGCAGCCTAGCGCCGTCGCTGACCTTAAGCAGCGCCAGATCGGTGCGCTTGTCCGTGCCGACGACCTTGGCGGGCAGCGTTCTTCCGTCGTCGAGCGCAATATCGACTTCGCTGGCGTGTTCCACGACATGGTTATTGGTGACGACATAGCCGTCGGGGCTGATGATGAAACCAGAGCCCTGCGACATCGTCATATGTTTCTGCGGACGGCCCTGATCTTCGCCGAAACGCTTGAAAAAGCGATACATCGGATCGTCGGGCGACACGTCTGGCATCTCGAAGACGCCGCCGCCCTGCTGATCATCGACGGCCTTGACCTTGATGGCGACGACGGCCGGCTTGACGCGCTCGACCACGTCGGCAAAGGAGGCGGGTCCGGCGGTGACAGATCCTGAAAGCGGCGCTTCGGCGTAAGCCGGCGTCAGCGGCGCCGGACCGATCGCAGCGCTCAGGGCGAACGCGGCCGCAGCGCCCATCAGCGCCAGACGGGACGCGCGGCGCGGCGCTTCAATGGCGCGGGCGCGAGGATTGTTTGCGATAGGCATTTCTCGAAATCTCCATCTTGGACGACGCCGCGTGGGGGAGAAGCGCAACGTCGCCGCAAGATGAAGATGGAGATCACCGCTTTGCCGGCCAATGGCGGCGGGATGAAACTTTCGTAAGGCGCTGAGCCCAAGGAAATGGTCGCAGACCGCTGCGCCTGACACTGGCGGGGCGCGAGAGCATTGGCGACGCGCGTCGGCCCGAGCGGGCGGCGGCGATCACAGCCAGCCGGCGCGACGTGGCCGATAATACAGATAGCCGCAGACGCTCGCCGTCACGCCGAGGACGACGTAATAGCCATATTTCCAGTCGAGTTCGGGCATGTGACGAAAGTTCATGCCGTAGATGCCGGCGATCGCCGTCGGCACCGCCAGAATCGCGGCCCAGGCGGCGAGCCGGCGCGATATGTCGGTTTGCTGAATCTGCGCGTTCATCAAGCTCGACTCGAAAGCGAAGGCGAGCGTCTCGCGCATCGTGTCGATGCGTTCCTGGACGCGGCGCAGATGGTCGCGAACGTCACGAAAATGCGGCCGCATCTCCCGATCGATGGCGACGACGTCGCTACGCTCCAAGCGACGGCAGACGTCCGAAAGCGGCGTCGCGGCGTTGCGCAGATGCAGAAGGTCGCGCCGCAGACCATAGAGCTGCTCGATTTCCAGCTTGCCCATCGTCGTCGCGAGAACATGATCTTCGATGTCCTCGACCTGATCGTTGATCGCGTCGAGCACCGGAAAGTAATTGTCGACGATGAAATCGAGAATGGCGTAAACGATAAAGTCTTCGCCCTCCAGGAGTCGTTCCGCGCGCGCCTCGCAGCGTTCTCGCACATGCGCATAAGAGCTCGACGCGCCGTGGCGCACGCTCACGACATAGCCGATACCGATAAAAAGATGAGTCTCGCCGAAGGCGATGCGCCCGTCGACCATCTGCGCGGTGCGCGCGACGATGAAAACGCTGTCATCATATTCTTCGAGCTTGGGGAACTGATGCGCCTTGAACGCGTCCTCGATCGCGAGATGATGCAGCGAGAACTGGCGACCAACGCGCTCCAGAAGCTCTTTTGAAGGTTCATAGAGCCCGATCCAGACGACATAGCCTTCGCGCTTGGACCACGCCCCGGCCCCGTCGATCTCGATATCGGCGACCTTACGTCCTTCGAGATAGACCGCCGCTGCGACGACGCCGGCTTCCGTAGGCTTTGTCGCGCTCGCTCGCTCGTCCATGCGCGTCCTCGACCGGTCAGGAAGGCTTTGATCCGCCGCGCGCGACGCCGACTTTTGCCGGGCGCAAGACGCGTTCGCCGATCATGTAGCCTTGCTCAACGACCTGAGCCACCGTGCCCGCCGGTTGCGTCTCGTCGGGAATTTCGAACAGCGCTTCATGCTGATTGGGATCAAAGCGCGCGCCTTGAGCGTCAATCTTCCTGACGCCGAAGCGCGCGAGCCGGGCGAGGAAATCGCGCTCCATCACGTCGACGCCTTCAAGCAGCGACGCGACCGCCGGCTCGCCGCGCGCCGCCTCGGGCACGCTCTCGATCGCGCGACACAGATTATCGGCGAACGACAGCATCTCCCGCGCGAAATTCGCCACGCCGTAAACTTTCGCGTCGGCGATCTCGCGCTCGGCGCGACGGCGCACATTTTCGACTTCGGCTAGGGAGCGAAGAAGCTTATCCTTCAACCCTGCATTTTCGGCATAAAGATTTTCGAGCTCGGTGAACGGCTCCGGCTGCGCAATGTCGGATTCGGCCGACGGCTGCGACAGGGACGAGGGCTCTGCGCCCCCCCGATTCTCCGTCGAGTCCGGCTTTTTGTCCGCGTTCGTTGGATCGCTCATGCTGTCACCATCATTCTTCTAAAGGCTTCGATATCTGCTGGCGAAACGTCAAAATCAAGTCGCGGCGGCGACGGGCGTTTTCGTCCCGCGCGCGCCAGGGCCGCGAAACACGTCCAGGAGCTGGCGCTTGATCGCGGCCTGCCGCTGGGGGGAGGCGATCTTCGCGCCCGTCAGATCCGTGACATAGAAGGCGTCGACGGCGCGCTCGCCGAAGGTGACGATATGCGCCGAGGCGATATTGAGATTGAGCCGCGAAATCGAATTGGTGAGCTCAAACAGCAGACCCTCGCGATCCAGTCCCGAAACCTCGATGACCGTATAGACGTTCGACAGGCTGTTATCGACGACGACCTCAGGCGCGACCGAGAAGGCGTCGGTCGGCAGGTGCGCTTTGGCGCGCGCCCGCAGCTCTTCGGACACGATGACCTCGCCGCGCAGCGCTCTGGCGATGAGGCCGGCGATTCGCCCGGCGCGACGCATCTCGTCTTCGTCAAAATCAAAGGCGCGCGAGAAGAAGATCGTGTCGAGCGCGAGACCGTCGGCGGTGGTGAAAATATGCGCGTCGACGATATTTGCGCCGCCTGCCGCGCAGCCGCCGGCGATGATCGACAGCAGACGCGGATTGTCGGGCGCCACAACGGTCAGTTCCACGGCGCCGCGCGTCCTGTCGAGTTCGACGGCGGTCGCCAGCGGCGCCGACGCGCCGTTCATCTGGCGAAGCAGCTCCGCGTGGCGCAGCTTGCGGGCGACGTCGACCTTGAGCCAATAGGCCGGATAGTGACGCTTGGCGTAGGCGTCGAACTCCTCGTCGCTCCACTCCGGCAGCGCCGCGCGCAGCTCGGCTTTCGCGGCGGCGACGCGACTCTTGCGATCGACCGCCGAATGGCCGCCGCCGAGCACGACCTCGGTCTCCCAATAGAGCACGCGCAGCAGCTGCGCCTTCCAGGCGTCGAGCACGCCGGGCCCGACCGCGTTGATGTCGCAGACGGTGAGAACGAACAGCATCTTCAGCCGCTCCATCGTCTGAACGATGGCGGCGAAATTTTCGATCGTGACGCGGTCGGAGAGATCGCGGCTCTGCGCGAAGCTCGACATGGTGAGATGATGTTCGACGAGCCAGGCGACGGACTCGGTCTCGCCGGGCGTGAAGCCCAGACGCGGACACAGGCTGCGCGCCACCTCCATGCCGGCGAGGGAGTGGTCTTCCTTTCGGCCCTTGGCGATGTCGTGCAGGAGCAGGCCCAGATAAAGCACCTTGCGGTTGACGATCGTCGGCAGGATTTCGTCGACGAGCTGCTGATGCTCCGGCATGCGCCCGGCTTCGAGATCGGATAGTCCGCCGACCACGCGCAGCAGATGCTCGTCGACCGTATAATGATGATACATATTGAATTGCATCATCGCGACGACTTTGCCGAAATCCGGAATGAAACGCCCGAGCACGCCGGTTTCGTTCATCCGGCGCAGGGTGATTTCCGTCATGTTGCGCGAGAGCAGGATTTCCAGAAACAGCCGATTGGCTTCCTTGTTGGCGCGCAGATTGGCGTCGATCAGACGCAGCGACAAAGTCACCTCGCGCAGGGCGTCGGGATGCAGCGGCAGGCCGTGATGATCGGCCATCCAGAAAAGCCGGATGATGTTGACGGGATCGCGCTTGAACACGTCGGCGTCGACGATGCTGATGCGGTCATGATCGACGATGAAGTCGCCTTGCGGGGCGCGACTACGCCGGCGCCGAAACGGCTGCAGGAAGCGCTCGAAGATGGCGCGGGGCTTCGCCTGCTTTTCTTCAAGCGCCGCGCAGACGATCGCGGTGAGATCGCCGACTTCCTTCGCGACGAGAAAATAATGCTTCATGAAGCGCTCGACCGGCGAGAGGCCGCTACGGTCGTGATAGCCGAGACGCTTGGCGATCGTCTGCTGCACGTCGAAGGCGAGCCGTTCCTCGGCCCGGCCCGTCGCGAAATGCAGATGGCAGCGCACACGCCACAGAAACTCCTCGCAACGCTCGAAGAGACTGAGCTCCGCCGCGGTAAAGAGGCCTGCGGCGACGAGCTCCCTCGCCTCGCGCACGCGATAGACATATTTGGCGATCCAGAACAGCGTGTTGAGATCGCGCAGGCCGCCTTTGCCTTCCTTCACATTGGGCTCGACGAGATAGCGCGAGGCGCCGGCGCGCATCACGCGCGCGTCGCGTTCGGCGAGCTTGGCGGAAACGAATTCGCGCGTGTCCGAACGGGCGATCTCGCGATCGAAGCTCTCGCGGAACTCGCTGAACAGCTCGGCGTTGCCGAGAATGAAGCGCGCTTCGAGAAGCGTCGTTCGAATGGTCATGTCGGCGCGGGCCTGACGCATGCATTCGGCGACGGAGCGCGTCGCATGGCCGACCTTCTGACGCAGATCCCAAAGAATATAGAGGATCGCCTCGATGACGCTTTCGCCCCATGGCGTCTGTTTGTACGGCACGAGAAACAGAAGATCGATGTCGGAGCCCGGCGCGAGCGTCCCGCGCCCATAGCCGCCAACCGCGATAATGGCGAGACGCTCGGCGAAGGTCGGATTGTCGACGACGTAAACATAGCGCACGACATAGTCGTAGATGGCGCCGATCAGCTCGTCTTCGAGCCCTGAGATCAATCTCGCGCACGCCAGTCCCGAGCCGCGCGCCTCAAGCCGCGCGCGCGCGATCTCGCGTCCTTCCGCCAAAGCCGAGCGGAACAATTCGACGATCGCCGTGCGCCGCGCATGGCCGCGCTCCCTCTTGCAGATCGCGGCGACAGCCGGGGCAAGCGCCAGCCGCAGACCGCGAAACTGCTCGTTGGGATCAAGCCCGGCGAAAACGCTGAGCGGCGCCGCTTCGTTCATGGAGTCAATTCCGGCGATCGGCCCGCTGCGCGCAGGGCATGCAGACGCGCCTCGATGGCGTCGAAGAGCGGCGGCGCGAGATCCGGTCCGCCGATGCGTTTTAGCGCGCGCAGCCCCGTCGGCGAGGTCACGTTGATCTCGGTGAGCCAGCCATCGATCACGTCGATGCCGACAAAGACCAGGCCGCGCCGTTTCAGCTCGGGCGCGAGCCTGCCGCAAATTTCCCGCTCTCGCGCGTCGAGTTCTGTAGCCGCCGGCGCCCCGCCGCGCACCATGTTCGAGCGGATGTCGTCATCGGCCGGAATCCGGTTGATCGCGCCCATCGCTTCGCCGTCAATGAGAAGAATGCGCTTGTCGCCCTTCACGATCTCGGGCAGGAAGCGCTGCACGACCCAGGGTTCGCGGAAGGTCGTCGCGAACATGTCGAACAGCGAACCGAAATTCGGATCGCGTGGCGCGACCTTGAACACCGCGGCGCCGCCATGGCCATAGAGCGGCTTCATGACGATTTCGCCATGCTTGGCGCGAAAGCGCTCGATCGCCGCGCGGTCGCGCGTGATCAGCGTCGGCGGCATCAGATCGGCGAACGCCATCACGAAGATTTTTTCCGGCGCGTTGCGCACATGCTCGGGATCGTTGACGACGAGCGTTCTCGGCGCGAGCCGCTCCAAAAAATGCGTGGAGGTTATATAGGCAAGATCGAACGGCGGATCCTGACGCAGCAGCACCACGTCCATCGCGCGAAGTTCAAGGTCCGTCGCCTCGCCGAGCGCGTAATAGCGCGACGGATCGTCGAAAACGTCGATGCGATGCGCGCGCGCCGTCACCTTGTCGCCTTCGAGCGACAGTTGATCCGGCGTGTAGAACCATAGGCGATGGCCCCTGCGCTTCGCCTCCAGCATCAGCGCAAAGGTCGAATCTCCAGCAAAATTAATGCGTTCCAAGGGGTCCATCTGGACCGCGATCTCGAGCATCGATCCCCCTGCCCCGGGCGCCCGCCGCCCTGCGCTAGCCCTTGGCGACGGCGCCGCCGCCCGGCGACACATAGCAGGAGAACCGAGGCCCTGCGCAACCCTCAATCGCCCCCGCCTTCAGCGGCCGCGAAGACGCGGCTCAGATGACGTAATCGAAAGAATCATAGGCGAGGCCGCGAAGGATCTGGTCCATGTCGCGGGCCGGCTCCATACGCGATTGCGTCCCGACCACCTTCGCCGGAACGCCGGCGACGATCGAATTCGGCGGAACCGACTGCAGCACCACGGAGCCCGCGGCGATCCGCGAACAGGCGCCGATCTCGATATTGCCGAGAATTTTGGCTCCCGCGCCGATCATCACGCCGCGCCTGACCTTCGGATGACGGTCGCCCGCGACCTTGCCCGTGCCGCCCAGCGTTACGCCATGCAGGATCGAGACATCGTCGTCGACGACCGCCGTCTCGCCGACGACGAAACCGGTGCCGTGATCCAGGAACAAGCCTTTGCCGAAGCGCGCCGCCGGATGGATGTCGGCCGCGAGCGCGTCGGAGGCGCGGCTCTGGATATAAAAAGCGAAGTCGTGGCGCCGCGCGCCCCACAGCGCATGCGCCAGCCGCGCCGACTGGATCGCGTGAAAGCCCTTGAAATAGAGCAGCGGCTCGATCATCCGCCCGCAGGCCGGATCTCGCTCGACATAAGCGGCGAGATCGGCGCGAAACGCCGCCGCGATCGTCGCATCGTCGCGCACCGCCTGCAGGAAGGCGGCGGCGATCGTCTCGGCGTCCATCGCTGACGCGCCGAGTCTCGCGGCGATGCGATGGACCACCGCCTCTTCGAGCGATGCGCGATTAAGGATGGCGCCGCGCATCAGCGGCGTCAGCGACGGATCGAGACGCAGCGCCTCCTCCGCTTCGCGGCGCATATGCGCCCACATCGCCTCCCGCGCGATCCGCTCTTCTGTCGGCGCGTCGGCGTCCATCGTCTAGAACTTCACCGGCGGCGGCGTTTGCGCCGTGTCCGTTGCGGAGAATTCCGCCATCGGCTTCGTTCCGGCGAAGAAGGTCTTCGCCCAGAGCAGCGTCGGGAACGTGCGCAGCGACGTGTTGAATTCGCGCACCGCGTCGATGTAGTCGCGCCGCGCGACGTTGATGCGGTTCTCGGTGCCTTCGAGCTGCGACTGCAGGGCGAGGAAGTTCTGATTGGATTTCAGATCCGGATAGGCTTCGCTCACCGCGATCAGCCGGCCGAGCGCGCCGGTCAGCTGGTTTTGCGCCTCCTGGAACTGTTTCATCTTTTCAGGATCGGTCAGCGAACCCGCGTCAACCTTGACCGACGTCGCCTTGGCGCGGGCCTCGACGACGGAGGTGAGCACGTCCTTCTCCTGCCTGGCGTAGCCTTTCACGGTCTCGACTAGATTGGGGATGAGGTCGGCGCGGCGCTGATATTGCGACTGCACGTCCGACCATTTCGCCTTGGCGTTTTCTTCGAGCGTCGGAATCGTGTTGTAGCCGCAGCCTGAAAGGCTCAGGCTAAGAAAAATCGCGGCGGCGACGGCGCGCCAGCGGGAAAAGTCGCTCATATAAATCTCCGTGAGACGGCGCGGCGCGCCAGCGATCGTCGCGCGGAATGTAAGGCGTGGCCCTCGCCAAGGAAAGGGCGCGGCTGAGCGCCGAAATGAGGTAGAATGCGCCTTCGCCGCGAGGATGCGAACACAATGCAAATCGACGAGATCATAGGCAATTTCGAACTGCTCGATGAGTGGGAGGATCGCTACCGCTATCTCATCGAGCTTGGCCGCACGCTCGAGCCGCTGCCGAAAGACGCCTATACCGACGCCAACAAAGTGCGCGGCTGCGCCAGCCAGGTGTGGCTCGAAACGACGCCGACGCGCGACGCAGGGCGCACCACGCTGTCGTTTCGCGGCGACAGCGACGCGCATATTGTGCGCGGCCTCGTCGCGCTGGTTCTGGCGCTCTACTCCGGGCGGCCCGCGCAGGAGATCGTCGACACCGACGCGGCGCCGCTGTTCAAGGAGCTCGGCCTCGCCGAACATCTGACGCCGCAACGCGCCAACGGCCTGCGGTCCATGGTCGAGCGGATCAAGAGAGAAGCGAAAGAGGCGATGGCGGCGTAGCGCGCCTCCTCTCCGCGTCATGCCCGGCCTTGAGCCGGGCATCCACGCGGCGTCGCGGCGCATACTCTGTTATTTGTGCCCAAGCTGCTCGTCGTGGATGGCCGGGACAAGCCCGGCCATGACGACCTGAGGCTCACACCCTCGGCCGGTAGTCCTCCGCGCCCCAATGCAGCAGCGACTCGGCCCTCTCGCGGCCGCGCGCTTCGACCGCGAGCCCGTAATGGCGCGCCAATCGATCGAGCGCGATTCTGAGCACGACTTTCGCCGAGCGAGGCGGCCAGCCGCGTTCGCTTTCGACGATCTCCAAGCCCTTGAGATAGCCGCAGACGTCGGTCAAAAGGCCCGCCAGTTCCGGCCCCGCCGCGTCGAAGGCGCGGGCGAGGCGCCGGCGCGCATCGATCGCAACCTCTGAGACGGCGGCCGCGTCGGCGCCGCGGCGCGCGGCGTTGATCGACGCCTCCCAGTTCGCGGTCACGCGCTGCAAGAGCTGCGCCTGCTCGATGTCGCGGCGGAATCGCTCGCCGGCTTCGAGCTGCGCGGAATCGAGAAAGCTCCGCCCTTCCCGGTCCTTCCGCCGCGCGAGCCAGCCGAGCGGGCTTTCCGCCTCATTGACGAGCGTCGGCCGCGCGGCCCTTTCGAGCGGGCGCAGCGCGTAGGATGCGTGCTGGGCGCGAAACGGCTCCGCCTCATCGACCTCGGGCGCCGACAATCGGCGAAGATGCGCGCGGCCGGCGTCGGTCAGCGCCAGCCTCCGCTCGGCGCCTTCCTGCTCCCATCGCACGAGCCCTTCGGCGAGCGCGGCGTCGCCGGCGGCGGCCGCGAATCGCGCGCGGGCCACGGTGACGCCCTTGCGCGCGGCGAGCACGACGAGCGTCGAAGCTTCGAGCGTGCTGAGCGCGCCGCGCGCGCCCGGCTCGGCGAGCGCCTGCAGCAGCCGGCGCATGACGCGCCCGGTTTCTTCTCTAGTTGAGCCCCCCGCATTTTTCTTCATTGCGGGCTTTTCTCTTAGGCGCAAATTCCCATATTAGAAACGCCTCTCATGGTCGATCTTACCGCCCCGATCTTCACCGACGCCGAAGCCGCTCGCCGGCATTTGGAGGCGCAGGTTTGGCCAAACGGTCCCGTCTGCCCGCATTGCGGCAACGCCGACGGCGAACGCATCACCGCGCTTAAGGGCAAGTCTCACCGCGCCGGCCTCTACCAGTGCATGGAATGCCGGGAGCAATTCACCGTGACTGTCGGCTCAGCCTTTGAGCGCTCCAAAATCCCGCTCAATAAGTGGTTGCTCGCCACCTATCTCTTGAACGCCTCCAAGAAAGGCTACAGCGCCCACCAACTTCACCGCACACTTGGCGTCACCTACAAAACCGCTTGGTTTATGTTTCATCGCATCCGCGAGGCGATGAAAGACGACGTTTCCACGTCCGGCCCGCTTGGCGGGGAGGGAAAGATCGTCGAGGCCGACGAAACCTACCACGGCAAGAAAGAGACCGTGACCAAGCGCACAAAACGCGGCAAGCCCTCTCATAGCTCCAAGCGCTCTATCGTCGCCCTTGTCGAGCGCGGCGGTCGCGTCCGCTCTTTCCATGTCGAGACCGCGACCAAGGACACCGTCCGCGAAATTCTCGTCACCAACGCCAGCCGCGCCTCAAAACTCCATACGGACGAAAGCAACCTCTATATGGCGGTCGGCAAGGAGTTCGCCGGGCACGAATCCGTTACGCACAGCGCTGACGAATACGTTCGCGGCGACGTTCACACCAACACGATTGAAGGCTTCTTTTCGATCTTCAAGCGCGGCATGCGCGGCGTCTACCAGCATTGCTCAGAGAAGCATCTTCACCGCTATCTGGTCGAATTCGATCACCGCTACAATCACCGCGTCAAACTTGGCTTTGATGACGCCATGCGCGCCGACAAGGCGCTTGCGGGCATCAAAGGCCGGAGGCTTTACTATCGCAGACCTGACGAAGCCGCGAACGCTTAAGCAGGCTGCACGCAAGTTCTTGAAGTGGCGACTTCGCCAAACAGATAGTATAGACTAATCTTCAGAAGGAGACGATGTGCTCCTCCCGACAGCAACGCCAGCAACAAATACGAAAGTGCTGCCGAGCCACGTAAATATTTTATCAAGCCATGATGTCTCGTGGCTAAATATACCTATGAAAGAAAGAAATATAATTACGGCCAATAGAACAAGCGAAAGAACTATAGCTGCAGCATGCGCCTTGTCGCTCGTCCCATATTTTAGGAACGGAAGATTTATGTGAAGAACTCTATTATCTGCTGCAGGGCCGGTCCAATCTCTTGACGTATATTGGTCAGGACGCTCAGATAAATCACCGCTAGGCGGAGGTATCTTTGACATTATCAAGCTTCTTCTTGAATACAGCCTCAATAAGGTCGTTTGGGATCGTTGGCTTGCTACACAAGTTATTGTTATACTTGTCCTTTATAACAGTCCACGGCTCCCCAGTAGCATGCGTCGCGTTGGATAATTGAACCCCACTGTAATTCTTATGTGCATCCCAAACTGATTTTATGAACTTTTTAGTTTCCTCGTCGTCAACACGAGGGCTTACAAACACAAACTCCAGTTCTTTGTCGCTGCTATGGCCCTGCACTAATTTCGTTACATGTGCGGTAATTGGCGCGCGCCCATAGGGCATGGTCTCGTAATAAACATCACGCACAACCGGCCCCCACGGCCAAGCCTCAAAATCTTCCTCAAATAGAGGAGTCCCCTTAAGAGCGAGATGCCAAGCATGCGCGTAAAAAAGAAGCTTCTGTAGCTTCATCTGGTCTACAGGCGGAATTCCGCTTTCAGACCATGCTAGGTCTAGAAATTCATTTGCCGCAGCAGCCGCAGACGTTGGGGCGCAGCTCGTCGTCATGCTCTCTTCGGCGCCTTTATCTGAGAGCTGTGCGGGGTTGGAGGTGCCTTATGCAACCTTTTCAATGTCTCATTCATAAGCTCAAGCGCGCCTTCTGTGGACGCGTCACCGCCTGAGCCTATGCAGCGCTGATCTTCTGATAGATTCGAGACGTCAGGCAAAGCGATTCGCGTCTGACCTTTCGTGCGCTCCCCTCCTTCACGGGCTTGGGGGCGCTTTTGCGCTCCCCGAGGGGAGGCAGGCTCTTTCCTGCTAGCGTGAACGAAAGGTTCAGTCATGAACGCCTGCCCGATACATCGCCCCGTCGCCGTCCGCGCGTATCAGCGGTTCCGGCTCGGGCGGTGGGAGTCCGTGTGCTCTTATTGCCGCCGTCGGCCTCGCCTTTAAAGGCAAGACAGACGACAGCAACTGCGTAACCAAGCAACTTGGGGCGGCTTCGACCGCCCTCTTTTTTCTCGCCGTCGAGGGCGAGAACCAAATAGACGGTTCAGGCCCAGCTTGACCCGACCCGCCGAATCTCTCACTTCTGCCAAGTTCCTTCGACGGGAGCGATTCCCTCTGCCAAGACCGACTCGCTCGCCTTCTCAGGCCCAAGGAACTGGCGATCCCCACTACGGGGTCACTTAGGCGCGCCGTCGGCGCCTATTTTCGCTAAAACTCACCGAACGTATTTTTGTTCTCTCCCGAGCCCCAGCCTTCTTTGGTGGGGCCGGGAGCCCAGTCTCGGGCGACTCGCGCTTGAGACCGATATGAGACTGTTAGCACCCGCACAAAACCACAATACCCCTTGGTATAGGGCTAAATACTCTATCGAATAGTCAATGCTAACCATTTAGGCAGCAATAAAACTACCCATTTAGGCCGGCCTGTCACGCCGAATCACCTTATCGTCAAGCTTACGCTTTGTCACGTATATAATTGTGAAAATAATCCTATTCAAGGATAAAAAACTTATCCTCATCCGTTTGAAGGAGAGCATTCATAGCGGCATGGAGGATCATCCATGACGCACAGGCCCGTTCACGCCCCGCAAGACGACCGCCCGGCCCGCTTCGCCACAGAAGCTGAAGCGGCGCTCAACGCCGCCCTCGCCGCGGGTCTCAACGCCTATGATCGGGCGCGCGCGCTGGCGCGTTTCCATCGCTTGTCGGCTGAGACGATCGCCAGCGAATCGCCCGACGCGGCGCGCGCCGCGCTCAAGGAAATCGAGCGCGCGATGCGCGGCGAACGCGCCCGCCGCGGCCATTGGAGCTATGATCTCAACCGGCATATCAGCCTGCTCGTCGCCCATCGCGCCGAGACCGCGCGGCTCCATCGCCTGCTGCATGGCGCTTGAGCCGGCGGCCGCGCTTCCGCCCACCTGCGCAATGCTTTAAGCTTCGCGCTTTCCGATCAAAGACGCAAAGGCCGGCGATGTATCTCGAGAAAATACTGGCGCTGTTGGCTGCGGCGCTCGTCGCGGTGGGAGCCGGCATCGGCCTGACCTGGCTGGCCCTCAATCCCGCGCCGCGCCTGGCCGGGGCCGGATCGGGGATCGCGGCGCCCGCCGACGCGCCGGACAAGGGAAGCGCGCGGCAGCAGATCGAGGCGCTGATCGCCTCGACGCCGGAGTATGCGCGCTACTTCGCTCGGCTGCGCGAGACATTCACGGCCGATTACGAAGCGGCGATCAATGATTTTTCCACCCGCCTCGCCCAGACGAAAGAAGAGCAGAGCGTCGACTATTATCTTTCCGAGGCGGTGCGCCGCATCCGAACATCGCACGGCGCCCTGGCGGCGAAGGCCGAGCCCGAGCCGATCGCCCGCGTCTTCGAAAAGCAGCTCGAAGTCCTGCAGGCGGTGGCGCGCGAGGACAAGCGCATGTGCGTCGCCTTCCTCTACGGCGCGACCAATCTCGACTTTCAACGATTCGCCGCCTCCCGCCGCCAGATCGTCTCCGATATGGCGCTTGCGGGACTCGAGGCCATCGTCAGCGGACAAGCCAAAAAGATCGAGCGGACCGCGCCGACCGAGGCGGACTTTCACCTGTTGGAGACCGCGCTCGCCGCGCGGGGTCTCAGCAAGGTCGAGATCGACGCGCTGCTCGACGGCAAGATGCCGACGCCGCCGCTCGAAGACGCCCGCATGTGCGGCGCCGGGCAGACCTATTTTGAAGTGCTGAAAACCCTGCCTGAGCCCGCGCGCACGAAAGTCTACGGGCTCGCGCTGGAGCTGATGGCGCGCTCTTAATCATCATCGCCCCGCATGCCCC
The DNA here is from genome assembly GCA_036560365.1 of Methylocystis sp. Taxonomy (GTDB): domain Bacteria; phylum Pseudomonadota; class Alphaproteobacteria; order Rhizobiales; family Beijerinckiaceae; genus Methylocystis. Next base: position 19,959 of record DATBRI010000012.1, on the reverse strand, counting down.
GGCGGCCCCTGCGCTGGGAGGACCGGCGCAGCGTCGCCTCCCGGCGTTGCTGGCTCCGCCAGCAGCTGGCGCAGTTGCGCGACGGCGATCCGGATCAGAGCCTCGCGCGGCCGCGCCGGCCCGATCTCGACCGCCGCCATATTGGCCATCACCTTGGCCAGGTTTTCGGTCGGCAGGCCCTCGGCGGTGAACAGCCCCAAATCCTCGTTCGGACCGCCGACGACGCCCTGGGCCACGCTGGCTGCGTACGTCGCGATCCGCGCCAGATCGGAGCAATTCGAGACGCTCGCCAGCGGCGGCCGAGGCGAGGGCGAGGGCGGCAGGTCGGCGAGCGTCATCTGGGGCTCGGGTCGGATCAGCTCGGCGAGCTTTTCGCGTCGCGCGGGCAGCTCGGAGACGCCGGCCATGATGGAGGGCGCAGGCAGCAGATCGACCGGCTTTGCGAGCGGTCGCCGCGCCGTCTTCAGATTGACCCCGCCGCGCCCATGCGCCGCGAGCCAGCGCGCGCGAAGCGTGTTCTGAATGCCGCGCGGCGCGATCCCCATGGGCGCGACGCGCTGCGGCCGCATGCGCGCCATGCCGCGCGACGCCGACGGCCTCGAAGCGACCACCGGCGGCCGGGGAACGGCGGGCGCGAAGACCAGCGAACATTGCGCCGGCGCCCAGCGCTCGATAATGGCGCGCGCGGTGCGCCGGCGATAATCGACGTAATATCGGCGCAGCAGCAACGCCGCGACGGCGGCGCCCTCCTCCGCCGAAGCGAAAGCGACATGGCCATCGGAATCGGCGGCGATCTCGCCGTTCCAGCCCGCGCTCTTGATGCACCAGTAATTGTTGAGCTTGACGCAACGGGCCGGCTCGCCCGCCTCCGCGCCGAGCGCCCGGCGGATGGCGGCGAGGGGCGCCATCTCCAGCGCCAGCGCGCTTTCGAAACGCCAATTGTCCACGGCGCGCATTTGAGGCTGATAGGCGGGATTCGGCGTCGCAGCGAACATCGACGAGGGCGCGACGAGCGCCGCCGGCGCCTTATGAGGCGCAGCCACGGCCAGCATCGTCAGCAGCGCTTCGATCAGCATGGCCGCCTTGCGGGTTGCGAACTGCGCTAGATCACGCTGCATTTGGGCGGAATCGCCCCAAATGCAGATAACGTGATCGATTCCCAAAGTTTAGAGCGCGCTCAACGCGAAAAACCGGTTCCCACTTTTTCGCAGCGCGCTCTAGTCGGGGTCTTCCGTCGCCTCGCCCCGTAGAATGCCCGGCGTAACGAAACGCGCAAGTCGCGCTCCGCCCCTGCCGACGTCCGCCCAATGATCGCTCTCGAAGTCGAGCATCGCTAGCGCCGCCGTTGGGAATTTAGAGCGCATCAGCGCCAGTTCATCCGCCTCGCCCGAACCCGCAAGCCAGGCGGCAAGCTCCGCAAAGCCCGGATTGTGACCGACGGCGAGCAGCGTCGCGACCTTGTCGGGCGTCTGCCGCAAAATCTCGACCAGATGGTCGACGGTCGCAAGATAAATCGTATTCTCGATCAGATGCGTGACATGGCCTGGAAACGCTTCAAGCACCTGGTCGAGGGTCTGCTTGGCGCGACGCGCATCGGAGGCGACGGCGAGATCTGGCGCGATGTCGGCGTCCCGCAGATACTCGCCCACGCGCCGCGCATCCTCCATCCCTCGACGGGTGAGCGGACGTTGGCGGTCGCCGCCGGCCGAATGCCGGTCGGCCTTGCCATGGCGCAGGAGCAGGAGTCGACGCATGCGGCCTCTCTATCACGGCGCCGCCGCGCCGCCACGCGCCGCCTCTCGCTAAAAGCCGGCTGCGACGAAACTACGCGCCTCTTTACCCCTAAAGGCGCGGCGTGCAAGCTCACCCCGTCCGTCTTCGCAAGGTTTCCCTGATGCGCAAATCCCTCGCCATCCGCGTCGTGACGTCGCTCTCGCTCGTCGGTTTCGCCGCGCCTTCGCCGGGCGCCGGCGAAAAGCCGCTCACGCTCGACAATCTCGTCATCACGCTCGGCGCGACGACCTATCGCATCCAGCACATCGACATCGAAGGCGCGAGTCTGCCGGCGATGGCGTTGGCGAAATTGTTTTTGAGCGGCGATACAGATGTCGCGGCGCGTTTCGCGGCCATTTCGGCGCGGCGAATCGCCGTGCCGGCGATGTCGAGCGAAAGCCGTGAGGATTCGGGCGTGGCGCGCGCCGCCTATCGCAAGCTTCTCTTCGAAAATGTCGTTTCGGGACGCGCGGCCACCGTGCGCGGCGACGGCGGCGAGGAGACGATCGAATCCGCGAAGGGCGGCGTTCAGCGCGTTTTCTGGGGCGCCTCCACCGCCAAGGGCGTCGATCTTGCGGAACTCGCGCGTCTGGCGCTCTCCCCGCGCGGCGACGCACATGAGCCGCTGAAGCCATTCGTCGAGGAGGAAATCGTCGAATCGTCCCGCCTCGAAGACGCGAGCGCCAATCTCGTTCTGACGACGGGCCGCCTGAAGATTGAGGGCGTGCGCGGGCGGGCGCTGCGGACTCCCGCCGGCCAACTCATTGAAAGATTCGCCAAGCTCGATCGGGCGAAGCCCGAGGACGATCCAGCGCTGATGCGCGATGTACTCGACGCGCTTCAATCCTTCGAGGCGGCGTCGATCGACGTTGACGACGTCGTCGCCAGCGGCAAGGGCGCGCCCGCAGGGAAGCCGTTCACGGCGAAGATCGCGCGCGCCGGCATGCGCAAAGTCGCGGACGCCGGCGCCGGCGAAATCTTTTTCGACGATTTTTCGCTCGCCGCATCGGACGGCGGCCGTCTGTCGGTCAAGCGCATTGCGCTGAACGAGTTGCAGCTGGCGCCGGTTCTGGAGGGCGGCGCCTATCCAAAGCTCGCGCGCATCGAGGCGCGCGGCGTCGCCGCCGATTTGCCAGACGCCAAGACCAGCGAACCGTCGCGAATGAAATTCAGCGTCGAAAACGCCAGCGCGACGTTCGATAATTTTCTTGGCTTGACGCCGACGAAATTCTCCGGCCGCGTCGACAATTTCATTGTCGATCTCGCCGCGCGCGGAGACACGCAGTCGACGTCGCATTTCCTGGCCCTTGGCTATCGCGAACTCGCGCTCTCCGGCGTCGCCGCAGGCGAATGGCGGGAGAAGACATCCGAAGCGGCGCTGGAGCCCGTCGAGGTCAATGGCAAGGACATGGGCGTGGCGCGACTCTCCGCGCTCTTCGCCAATGTCTCGCGCGCGGCGTTTTCGCCTTCGCCCCTCATTTCGCGCGCCGCCATGCTTACGACGTCGATCAAGTCGGTCGATTTGACGCTCGAAGGCGATGGTCTCGTCGATCGGGTGATCGCGCTCGAAGCCAAGGAGCAGAAGACCTCCGTCGACAAGGGGCGCGCCGATTACGCCAAGGCCGCCGCGGGCGCGATTATGGCGCTCGGCGGCGGCGGCGCGAACGCCAAGCGAGTCGCCGACGCCGTTTCGGCCTATATCGAGAAGCCGAAGCGCCTGCATCTGCGTTTTGCCGCGCCAAAGGGCGTCAACGCGCTCGACGTGTTGGGGCGAAAGCCCGCCGAAATTCTGGAAAGCCTAGAGGTAGAGGCGAGCGCCGATTGATGACGATGCGCAAGATCACGCACGAGCTTCTTTAACGCCGGCCTGCATGAACAGCCGGGCTCCGAGACGACGTTAACAAGGCGTCATCTCACCGCGTCATGGCCGCGCTTGTCGCTGCCATCCACGCGCCGACAAATGAGAGCATGCCATTTCCGCGCGATGCGTTTCGCGATGTCCCGGCGTTGCCCGGCACAAGGCCGGGCATGACGGCTGAAAGAAAGCTGAACCCGAGTTCGAAGCCTTGGGCATAAGCAAAGCGCGCGTTTACGCTGGCGGCAATCCCTCCCCCCATCGCAACGACGCCGCTTGTCCCATCCGCGCCCGCGAACGTCTCGCCCGGCATAAATCAGGATCGCGGCGACGCGCGCGCTCCCTGCGCGAGGCGCATGATCGCGCTGAAAATTTCGGCGCGCGCTGTTGGAGGAAGGCGGCGCCGGTGCTGCTGCTGATCGGCGGTCTGGAGACGTTTACTGCACTGTCGCTGTTACTTCTCCGTTTATGTTTCTATTTTCACTAGAAGTCGCCTGGAACAGATGGCGCCTGGCGCATCTCTATCATTATCCGATAGCTCCAAAGGATGTTGTCTCTTCGTCGTCGTCGTAGACCATACGTCGAAAACTTTGACGAGCGGCGTGGCATCCCAGCTCGCGACAATGCGCCAGCGCGCTGCATTGCTCGAATAATCGTCTTCTTCACCCGGAACTGAAATCTGCTTCTCAGGAAGCGCTCTTCGAATAAGTTCGTTCACGTTAGCGTCGGGCGGAGCAACGCATATCGTGTCCGCAGAGAACAGATGGTTCAGATTCAAGACTTGGTTTTGGCGAGGCGCGGACAAGACGAATTCAGCGACGTCATGCCCCGAGTCATGGGGCCAAAAATATTGAGTAAGTCGAAACACCGGCAAAAGGACAATAATCACAAACGATAGAACGACCATAGTCAGCACAAAATAGTACACGTGTCTTTCAGTTTTGCTGAACATTTCACTGCCATATTTTCCTGGCAAACCGTATCCTACTTTGGCCATTGAACTCCCGGCCCCGCCTTCTTCAGAGCTTCACGCTCATACTTCGTATAGCTGCCGGCTTTTCTGAGATAGGATGGCGCTACTTCACTTATCGACACAGCCGATTTATTGCCCGTCGCAATCTGGTCCAAATAACGGAGCCTATAAGAGACTTCTGGCGTTCCGCTTGCGTCTGTGCATCGAGCCGATAAATCCTTTTTTCTGCCATCCGCCGTACGGTAAATATTAACATCAATGAGATGGTTCATTTTATCGAATGGTTGTTGTATCTCTGCCGGCAATCTGCCGGGGAAACCAAACGGCGCTACAGGTAGTTGCTGATCTACAATGATTCTCAGGCGAAATGCATGGTATTTCCTATTACATTCTTTGCGCCATAATTTCTTCTCCTCAAAAACTTGCACATCTTTGAAGGCGCAATATTTCGTGTTTTCGTCCACGGAGATGTAAGCTAAATCCCTCGAATTCGACGCGTCCTCGACCAAGATGACGTTGTTCTCAAGGTTGAACTTCACGTCTGCATATTTGGTCGATCTCGCCGGGGCGCCCGGTGGCGCGGAAAATCGGTTGAGAATGTTGAAGTCCGAACTGCACTCGTAGGAGTCAGGATCGCTGCCCCTATAGGTCTCCGCCGCTCCAGCCGGAGCGGCGCCGCCGACAAGCATCGCTGAAAACACAAGCGCGCCGAGGCGCGGCCGGGCCCCGACGGCAGACGATGATCTGCGCAAGCCCTTGATGAAAAGCCTCAAGACAATCCTTCCCGCGATTCCGTCGCTAAACGGGGGGGGGTAGGCATATGCAGTCTCTATGAGAGTAGCCGCATCATGAGAGTAGCCGCGTCGCTTACGCCGTCAAGCCGACCTGCATGAGCAACAGGGCTCCGAATAACGAGGGATCATCTCACCGCGTCATGGCCGCGCTTGTCGCGGCCATCCACGCGCCGTCCCCGCGCGATGCGTTTCGCGATGTCCCGGCGTGGATGCCCGGCACAAGGCCGGGCATGACGGCTGAAAGAAAGCTGAACCCGCACTTGAAGCCCTGGCATAAGCAAAGCGCGCGTTTACCCTGGCGACGATCCCTCCCCCATCGCAACGACGCGCGCCGTCTTAGCGGCGTGGCGCGTCATCGCCCGGAAAAATTCGGCTCCCGCTTCTCAAGGAACGCGGCGCGTCCTTCCATGTAATCGTCGCTGTCGAAACAGGCGCTCGTCAGCGCTTCGCACTGCTCATGCGACGACGCGCCAGGCAGGCCTGCCGCGGCGCGGATCGCCGCCTTGGCGGCGCGCAACGTCAAAGGCGCACCGCCGGCGATGGTTTCGGCGAGCGCATGCACGGCGCCCTCGAAACTCTCAGTGGCGAAGAGGCGGCTGACGAAGCCGCGCGCCTTGGCTTCGTCAGCAGTCAGGCGGCGCGCCGTGTAAAAGAGGTCGAACGCCAGTTGCGAGCCGACCGCGGCGACGACATAGGCCATCGCCGCCGGCGGATAGCCGACGCCGAGCTTCGCCGCCGGAATTGCGAAGGTCGCTTGCGCATCGGCGATGCGCAGGTCGCAGGCCGCGGCGATTCCAAATCCGCCCCCCATGCAGAAGCCCGACACGGCCGCGATCGTCGGCTTGGAAAGATTAGAAATCGCGTCGAAGGCCTCGACATTGGCGTCTTCATAGATGCGCCCGCCTTCGCTCGTCGCGCGCAGGTTGGAGAATTCGCTGATGTCGGCGCCGGAACAGAATGGCAGACCCGGCGCCCCGCCGATGACGAGGACGCGCGCGTCCTCCGCCGCGTCGACCGCGCGCAGCAGCGACGGCAGCGCGCGCCACATCTCGAAGTCGAACGCGTTCCGCTTGGCGGGATTTTCGATATAGAGGCGCGCGACGCCGAAATCGACTGTGACGCGCAGTTTCGGGGTCGCAGATATGATCGCCATTGTTCCTCGGATGCAAAGTTTCAACGTCGCCAGATCGCTCATAGCAGCCATTCGGCGTCCATGCCGGCTTGTTTTGGACCTCATGCGCCGACCAGCGTGTTACACGGCCGAGGGGGCGCATTTGACCGACGAATATTTCCACAAATACGCAGACTGCATCGGCCGCGCGCGCTCGAGACCGCGTGGGCGGGAAATCGCGCCATCTTGCCCGCGTCGCTGCTATAAGCCCGCCATGGACCTCCTTTCTCGCCTGCTCCACCGTGACGGGCTGATGCTGATCATCGACAAACCCGCGGGCGTCGCCGTACATCGGGGGCCGAAGGGCGGCCCGAGCCTCGAAGACGCCTTCGATCAATTGCGCTTTGGGCTGCCGCGGCCGCCGGCGCTGGCCCACCGGCTGGACAAGGACACGTCCGGCTGCCTCGTGCTTGGGCGCCACCGCAAGGCCCTCGAGCGGCTCGGCAGCCTGTTCAAGTCCGGCCGCATTGGCAAGACCTATTGGGCGGTGGTCGAAGGCGCCCCGGCGGGCGAGGAAGGCGAGATCGACCTTCCGCTCGGACGGCTCGACGCCACGCGCGGCTGGTGGATGCGGCCAGATCCGCTTGGACTGCCCGCCCGCACCACCTGGCGCGTGCTTGGCAGAAGCGCCGACGGCGCTCTCGCTTTCATCGAATTTACGCCGCACACGGGCCGCACGCATCAGATCCGCGTGCATGCCCAGGCGATGGGCTGGCCCATTCTCGGCGACCCGATCTATGGCTCAGGTCGCCGCGAGGACTCAGCTCCGCTACATCTTCATGCGCGCGCGGTGAGCGTGCCGATGCAGGATGGCAAGACGCCCGTGGAAGCTGTCGCTGCGCCGCCCGCGCATATGCGCGAGGCGCTTGCCGCGTGTGGTTGGAACGGAGAAGCGCAACCGTAACGCGGCGATTGCAAATCGTCGCCGAAACGACCAACATGATAGTCGAGTTTTGGAGCGACCAATGGCGCCCGCGGCCACGCCTTCAACGGTAGAAACCTCCTGCTACAGGGGCCGCAACGCCTTTTCGTTGAACCGCGCCCTGCTCTACGATCTCGCCGATATCGTGCTGACCGCCGCGAGGCGAAATGGCGCCAGTTACGCCGACGTCAGAATCGGCGAAACGCGGCGCGAGTATGCCTTCGCCAAAGACGACCGCTTGGAAAATTTCGACGAGCGCGCGTCGCAAGGCTTTGGCGTACGCGTGTTGCTCGACGGCTGCTGGGGGTTTTACGGCGCGCGACGGCTCGATCCGCAGAGCCTGCGCGACGGCGTCGAGCGCGCGCTGGAGAACGCCCGCGCAGTGAAGCCGATACAGTTTCAGCCGATCGCGCTCGAACGTCTGCCGGCGCATGAGGCGGAGTGGATCATGCCCATGGGCGTCGATCCATTCGAGGTGTCCGCCAGCGAGAAAGCCGACCTGCTGCTGTCGATCATCGCCAGCGCGCGCGATCACGGCGCGGATTTTTGCTCGGCGTCGCTTTCGGCGACCTGCGAAGAGCGATTCTTCGCCAACAGTCTCGGCAGCCGCATTCATCAAACCCGCACCCGCGTCGCGCCGAACTTTCAGGCGACCGCCATCGACCGCGCGAGCGGCCGTTTCGCGACGCGCGACTGCCTGGCGCCGGCGCGCGGCGCGGGCTGGGATTACGTCGTCGGCGTCGGCCTGATCGATGAAGCCGCGCAGGCCGGCGCGGAGGCGCGCGCGAAGCTCGATGCGAAACCCGTCGCGCCGGGCGATTACGACATTGTGATCGACCCGACCAATCTGTGGCTCACCATTCACGAGACCGTCGGCCATTCGACCGAGCTCGACCGGGTGCTCGGCTGGGAGGCGAATTTCGCCGGAACGAGCTTCGTCAAACCCCATATGCTCAATGAATTGCAGTTCGGCTCGGAATTGATGACGATCGTCGCCGACCGCGCGCAGCCCGGCGCGCTCGCGACGATCGGCTTTGACGACGACGGCGCCCCGGCGGAGGTCGCTGAATTCGCCATCGTCGAAAAAGGCGTGTTCAGGAATTTTCAGATGGCGCTCGGACAGGCGCATCTCATCGGCCTGTCACATTCGAACGGCTGCGCCTATGCAGACAGTCCGACGACGTTTCCGATTCAGCGCATGCCGAACATCTCGCTGAAGCCCAATCCTGGCAAATGCTCCTTCAACGATCTCATCAACGATGTCGAGAACGGCATTTACGTCGTCGGCGCCGGCAGCTGGAGCATCGATCAGCAGCGCGACAATTTCCAATTCGGCGGACAGCTCTTCTACGAAATCAAGAACGGCAAGCTCGGCGATCTGCTGCGCGACGGCGCCTATCAGGGCCGCACGACGCAATTTTGGAATTCTCTTTCTGGACTGTGCGATGCGAGCGCCTATCATCTTGACGGCACCTTCACCTGCGGCAAGGCCGAGCCGGTGCAGCTCGCGCCTGTCTCGCACGGCAGTCCGCCAGCGCTGTTTCGCAATGTGCGCGTGCTGAACACGAGCGACGACGCATAGCGCATGTTTCTTTCTTCAGACGACGCAAAGGCGATCGCCGACAAGGTTCTCGCGCATTCGAAGGCCGATGCCTGCACGGTGCAGATTCAGGGCGGCTTGGACCAGAGTCTGCGCTTCGCGCGCGGGGGCGCGACGACCAATCTTGCGAGCGCCGAAGCCAATCTGCGCATCTCGTCACATATCGGCGGCCGCATCGGCTCCTGCAGCACCTCGCGCTTTGATGACGAGGCTGTGGCGGCTGCGGTGGCGCGCTCGGAAGAAATCGCGCGGATGTTGCCCGTCGATCCGGATTATGTCGCGCCGCTCGGCCCGCAGAATTACAGCTTCTCCAACCGCTATGACGAGGCGACCGCCAATCTGCGCCTCGACGCGCTCGCGACCGCGGCGGCGCGCGTCATCGAGGAGGGCGCACGTATCGGCGTCGACACCTTCGGCTGCGCGACGACGGCAAGGCGGTTCGACGCCTATGCGACAAGCGCCGGCCTTTTCGCCTATGACCGGCGCAGTGAAATCGATCTTTCCGCCACGGCGCGCAACCGCGCCGACGCTTGGTCGGGCTGGGCCGGCGCGCATCAGTTCTTCGCAGATCGTCTCGACGCCGACGCGATCGCGCGCGTCGCCTGCGCCAAGGGCGCGCATGACGCGACGCCCGTCGATCTCGAACCCGGCGCCTATACGGTGGTTCTCGAGCCGGAGGCGACGACCGAGCTCGCTTTTTGGCTCATCAAAACAATGGAGGCGCGCGCCGCCGACGAGGGCAGAAGCTTCTTCGCGCGTCCTGGCGGCGGAGCGCTTTTGGGCGCGAAGCTCTTCGACGAGCGGCTTTCGCTCCGCGTCGATCCGGCCGATCCGCTGGCGCCTGAAGCCGCCTTCGGCTTTGATGGCGTGCCGCAACGCGCGCGCGCCTTCATCGAGAACGGCGCCGTGACCACGCTCTATCGTTCGCGCGCCTGGGCGCAAAAGACCGGAGCGGAAGCAATCCCATTTGTGCGCAATTTCGTCATGTCGGGCGGCGATGTTTCGATCGACGATATGGTGCGCTCGGTGCGGCGCGGCGTTCTCGTGACGCGGCTTTGGTACACCAATATCGTCGACCGGAAGAGCCTGCTGCTGACCGGCCTGACGCGAGACGGCAATTTTCTCATCGAAAACGGCCGCATCGTCGCGCCGATGCGCAACATGCGCTTCAATCAGCGACTGGGCGATCTCTTCGCCAACATCAAGGCGCTCGGTCCAACGCGTCGCACCTGGCGCGCGGCGGGCGAAGGCGGCGCGCCGGCGGCGCCGGCGATGCTCGTCGAAGGCTTCAATTTCTCGTCGAAGTCAAGCGGGATTTAGAGCCCGCGCGCGTTGATGTATGATGCGCGCCTCGCAGCCGGAGCCGCAGCATGCGTCTTGTCGCCTTTCTCATCGCTCTTCTCATCGCAGCGCCCGCCCTCGCGCTCGACAAGGTTCGCTTCGCCACCAATTGGCGGGCGCAAGCCGAGCACGGCGGCTTTTATCAGGCCGTCGCCGACGGCACGTATGCGCGCTACGGACTAGACGTGACCCTTCTGCAGGGCGGCCCCCAGCTCAACGCGCGGCTGCTGCTCGCCGCAGGCCGGGTGGACTTCGCGATGGGCGCAAACACCATTCAGATGTTCGAATCCGTTCAGCAGAATGTCCCGGTCGTCACCGTCGCGAGCATGTTCCAGGTCGATCCGGTGATCTTCATGTCACATCCCGGCATGGGCCTCGATCATTTCGAAGACCTGCCCAAGGCGACGGCCTTCATCGCCAGCGATATGCGCGTTTCGGTCTGGAAATGGCTGAAGCAGGCCTATGGGTTCAAGGACCAGAACGCGAAGCCTTATAATTTCAACTCGGCGCCGTTCCTGGCCGACAAGACGTCGATTCAGGAGGGGATTCTCACCTCGGAGCCCTACGCGATCGAGCGCGCGGGCGGTTTCACGCCCAACGTTTTTCTTTTGCACGACTATGGCTATGACGGCTATTCGACGACGATCGAGACGCGCGCCGACACGATCGCCAAGACTCCCGACCTCGTGCAGCGCTTCGTCGACGCTTCGATCATCGGCTGGCACAATTACCTTTATGGCGACAACGCTCAGGCGAACGCGATGATCAAGCGCGACAATCCGGAAATGACCGACGGCCAGATCGCCTATTCGCTCGACAAGTTGAAGGAACGCGGGATTGTCGATTCCGGCGACGCGCTGACGCAGGGCGTCGGCGTGATCACCGACGCGCGGATGAAGAGTTTTTTCGACAAGATGGCGAAGGCTGGCGTGGTTCCCGCCGACATCGATTACACGCGCGGCTACACGTTGCGTTTTATCGGCAAGAAGGTCGGCATGGAGCTGCGACCGAAATGACGCGAGGGCTCGCACATGAGCGCGCGTGACATCGCGGAGACGCAAATGACGGCGCCCGCGCTGGTTTCATTGCGCGAGGTCGGCAAGATTTTTCCAAGCGGGCTCGTCGCCCTCGCCGACTATGATCTCGACGTGCGCGAAGGCGAGATCCTGACGTTGCTGGGGCCTTCCGGCTGCGGCAAGTCGACCGTGTTGCGGCTCATCGCCGGGCTGGCGAGTCCGACCGCCGGCGCGATCGACTGGGGCGCGCCTCACATCAGGAACAACATCGGCGTCGTATTCCAGGACGCGACGCTGCTGCCCTGGGCGAGCGTTTACGAAAATGTCTTTCTGCCGCTGCGGCTGAGCGGCCTTTCGCGCCAAGCTGCGTCGCCGCGCGTTAAAGAGGCGCTCGCGCATGTCGGGCTCCTGGATTTCTCTCGCGCGCTGCCGCGAGAGCTTTCTGGCGGCATGCGCATGCGCTGCGCCATCGCCCGCGCCCTGGTGACGCGGCCCGAATTAATCATGATGGACGAACCTTTCGCCGCACTCGACGAGGTGACTCGCTTCAAGCTTAACGACGATCTTCTCGCGCTGAAACGCCGGTTCGGCGCGACGATCGTCTTCGTCACCCATTCGGTGTTCGAAGCCGCCTATCTCTCGACGCGCATCGTCGTGATGTCGCGGCGCGCCGGCAGAATCATCGACGACATCGAGATCGACCCGTCGATCCCGCGCGACGACGATTATCGCTCAAGCAAGACTTTCGCCGACGTCTGCCGGCGGGCGTCGCAGGCGCTTCGCGTCTCAATCGAAGAGGCGACGCCGTGATCTGGACGCGACGGGCGATCCCCTGGCGCGACATCGGCGTGCCGCTCGCCGTGCTTTTCGCAGCGCTGGCGCTGTGGGAAGCGCTCGTGCGCTGGAAGAATATTCCGCCCTATATTCTTCCCGCGCCCAGCGTCATCGTCGCAAAGCTCGTCGAGGACCGCGAACTTTTGTTCTCATCGCTGATGGTGACGCTCGGCGTCACCTTCGAGGCGCTCGTCATCGCGACGGTTTGCGGCGTGGCGTTGGCGCTGCTTATCGCCCAGTCGAAGTGGCTGGAGCGCGCGCTGCTGCCTTTCGCCATCACCTTGCAGGTGACGCCGATCATCGCCATCGCGCCTTTGCTGTTGGTTTATTTGCAACCCGGCAACGCGGTGCTGGTCTGCGCCTTTCTCGTCGCCTTCTTTCCGATTCTTTCGAATACGTCGCTTGGACTCGCCTCGGTCGACTTCGGCCTGCGCGACCTGTTCCACCTTTATCGCGCCTCGCCATGGCAGAAGCTGATCTATCTGCGCCTGCCCTCGGCGCTGCCGCAATTCCTCGCTGGCTTGCGCATCGGCGGCGGACTGGCGCTCATCGGCGCCATCGTCGCGGAACTCGCCGCCGGCGCGTCGGGTCAGGGAACGGGCCTCGCCTATCGCATCGTCGAGGCAGGCTTCCGTCTCGACATTCCGCGCATGTTCGCGGCGCTGGCGCTCATCTCGCTGAGCGGTCTGGCGATATACGGCGCGCTCGCCGCGCTCTCCTACGTTCTGCTGCGCGGCTGGCACGAGAGCGCGCGAGCGCAAGACGAATGACGCTCGTTCGGGACATTCGCGAGACGGACGCCGCAGCGTGGCGCAGGCTCTGGGCGGGCTATAATGAATTTTACGCAGCGTCTGTGCCGACAGACATGACGGAATTGACCTTGCGCCGGCTTCTCGACCCGACGTCATCCTTGATTGGCCGGTTTGCTGAAAGGGAGGGAGGCGTCGCCGGCTTTTCCGTCTCGGTGCTGCATGACAGCAGTTGGACGTCTTCGCCGACATGTTACCTCGAAGATCTTTATGTCGATCCAATGCTTCGCGGCGCGGGCGTGGGACGCGCGCTCGTTCAAGACCTCATAGATCTTGGACGCGCTCGCGGATGGGCGCGCGTCTACTGGCACACGCAAGCCGACAATGAACGCGCGCGGCGCCTCTATGATTCATTCGTTGAAGCCGACAGTTTCGTTCGCTACCGCCTGACGCTGTAGCGCTCATGCAGACGATACCTTTGGGTGTCATTCCCGACACGCGCGACGCGCGTGATCGGGAATCCAGAACTTGGATAGCGCTCTGGATTCCCCCCATGCAAACCAACGAGGCCTACTGCTCGGCGATGCCGGTCACTTCGTCGAGATGATAGACATCGTCGCGAAAATGCACGAGGCCGTCCGCCGACGCCCAGCCGGTCATATAGACCCAAGCCACCGGCACGTGCTGCGTCAGCCGCACCTCCTCGCGTTCTCCCGACGCGATTTTTGCGTTGATCTCATCCTTGGTCATCTGCGGACCGGATGCGCCGTCGAGCAGCCAGGCGGCGAGATCGACGACGCCCTGCACGCGCACGCAGCCATGCGACAGGAAGCGATAATCATTGGCGAACAGATTTCGCGACGGCGTGTCATGCATGTAGACGGAATGTGAATTGGGCATCGAAATGCGGATCGAGCCCAGCGAATTGTCCGCGCCGGAATCCTGCCGCAGTGTGTATTGGGCGGCGCGCTCGCTCGCCCAGTTGATCGAGCGCGGATCGACCTCCTCGCCACGCGCGTTCAGCACGCGAATGTGCGAGCGCTGGAGATAGGTTGGGTCCTTCAGCATCTTCGGCGCGATCTCGTTCTTGATGATCGAGACCGGAACCGTCCAGGTCGGATTGATGTTGACCGCGACGACTTTCGCCTGCAGCTCCGGCGAATGGTGCTCGGGATCGCCGACGATGGCGGCGTAGCGGCGCACGACACGATCGTCCTCCACCGCATCGACCGCCGTCGATGGAATATTGACGACGATGTAGCGCGGGCCGAAGGCGAAATCGAACGCCGTGAGCCGCTGTGCGGTCGACTCGATTTGATGGAAGCGGGTCTCCGCAGGCACGTCGAGTTCGCGTAGCGTCGCGCCGGCGACGACGCCCGTCTGTTTCAGACCCAGGCGATACTGAAAGCGCTTCACCGCCGCGGTGAGATCGGCGTCCCACTTCTCTTTCGCCGTGTCGATGACGCTGTCGTCTTCGGCCGCGAGGCGACGGCGCAGCGCCGAGACCGCAGGCCCCTTCGCGCCGGGCCGAAGCGTGACGCCCACTTTCGGCCATCCGCCGAGATCGACGATCTGCCGATAGCGATCCGCCGCCTTCGACGTGGTGAAAAATGTCTGGGGCTGCAGCGCCGGCGTCGGATCGTCGGAAAGCGCCGTCTCGCGCGGCGGCGCGGGCTTCGGTTTTGGCTTTTTCGCGGCAGTCTGAGCGGGCGCTGGATTTGTCGCTTGCGGCGCGGCAGGCGCAGCGTTGACGGGCGGCGTAGCCGTCATTGGCGCAGGTTCGGACGGCGCCACAGGGGGCGGCGCCGGCGGCGCGACCGGCGTCGGCGCCGACTGCGCGGGCGCAGGCGCCGATTCGGGCGCGGCGGTTTGAGCGCGAAGCGGCGCGTCTGTCGCGAGCGTCGCCAACAGCGCCCAAGTCAGCAGGCGAAGCCAAAAAGCGGAAGGCGTTTTCTTCATGTTCATGCCGTGTCGCGCGCGCATCGCGCTGCAGCGGCGACTCGCCGCCGCCCGTTGTGAATCACGCGCGCCTATGCTCTAATTTCATCGCATATTCTATTGTTTTGGGGGAGCCATGATTGCAAACAAAACGCTGCGCGCGCTATTGCGGGCGCATATCTCCGCTGCAGCTTTTCTCACATTCGCTGCGGCCAGTCCTTCGTCAGCCGCCGAACCGAAATACGCGAATCAGGGAGATCATTGGACGCCCGCCGAGCGCAAGGAATTCTACAGTCTCGATCAGGGCTCGCGAATCATGCCGCTCGACTGGTTTACGGCGCTGAAGCGTCCCGACGGCTCGCATTTTCTCGACGACGGAATGATGCGCTACGGCTATCTGCGCAATCCCGACAGCGCCGCCGGCCTCCCTGTCGGATTTCTTGTCGCGCCTGAGAGCAAGACGCTCAGCATGACATGCGCCGCGTGCCATACGCGCGAGATCGACGTCGGCGGAGCGTCGTGGCGAATCGACGGAGGTCCGGCGATCGTCGACATTCAGCACTTCTTCGCGGACATCGACACGTCCGTCGATAAGGTTGTCAACGACGCGCCGACATTCGCCGAATTCGCCAAGCAAGTGCTGGGTCAGCATGCGACGGAGCAGGAACGCAAACTCCTCCTCAAGCAGGTGGCGGACTGGTTCAAGCCCTATCATGCGCTGATGAAAGAATCCCTGCCGCCACAGGGCTGGGGAGTCGGGCGTCTCGACGCCGTGTCGATGATCTTCAACCGCGTCTCCGGATTGGACATCGGGACGTCGCCCGATCACATCATCCTAGAGAATATAAAAAGAGCCAACGCGCCCGTGCGCTATCCCTTCCTTTGGAACGCGCCGGTCCAGGATATGACCCAGTGGCCGGGGTTTGCGGAAAACGGGAACGGCATTCTCGGGCTCGCGCGCAACGTCGGCGAGGTTTATGGCGTCTTCGGCGTCTTTCATCCCCGTAAGGATGTTTTGTATCCGGACGGGGTCGAATATCTGAGCGGCTCTTCACTCAATATGCCGGGCCTCATGCGTCTCGAAACGCTCATCCGGCAAATTGAGCCGCCAAAATGGCAGTGGGCCGTCGATAAGGGACTCGCCGACGCCGGAAAGAAAATTTACGACCGCGAATGCGGAGCGAATTGCCACGAGATCAACACCAAGGACGCCGCCAAGCGTTTGTGCGCGAAATTTACCTGGAAAACGCCGATACAGGACGTCGGAACAGACGTTGCGGAATATGCGGTTGTCGACCGTGTTGGCAAAACCGGCGTGCTCGAAGGCCAGTTGCTCCCAAAACCTCCCTTCAATCAGAGATTAAAGCGCGAGGGTGAAAGCCAAATCAACATTTTAACCGTGGCTGTCGTCCAATCGATCCTTCGCGCGCCGATACATTTCAGAGACATCGCGCTGTATGAGCCCCTGCTGCAGGAGTGCCTGGAAAATGAGTCCGACAGGCCGGATGTGACGGCGCAGGCATTGAGGGAGAACTTTCTCGGCGTCATCCAGAAAAGCCTCGCCACTCTCTATCAAAAGCCGGACGAAAAGGCGCCGCCTGCATATGAGGCTCGGGTCATGCAAGGCATCTGGGCGGCGGCGCCTTATCTGCACAATGGCTCTGTGCCGACCCTCGCCGATCTCTTGAAGAAGCCCGCCGACCGTCCTGCGTCATTCAAGGTCGGGCCCGCCTATGACATCGAAAACGTCGGCCTCGCCAAGGAACAAACGAAGTTCGACGACACCTACGCCACCACCGCCAGGTGCGATCCGAAAAATCGCGACGCTTCCGGCAACAGCCGCTGCGGCCATGACTTTGGAACGTCGCTTTCGGATCCCGACAAGAAGGCGCTTCTCGAATATCTGAAGAGCCTGTAGCGCGAAGGCCGCGCGCAACGACGATCGCCGCATGAAGACGAGGGGGACGGGCGTCCCCCTTGCCTTTTCCCGCGCCGCCCCGCATACCGCGCCGCAACGCGCAATCGAAAAACCGGGACGGATATGGGGTTCAAATGTGGCATCGTCGGCCTGCCGAACGTCGGCAAGTCGACCCTCTTCAACGCCCTCACGCAGACCGCCGCGGCGCAGGCCGCGAACTATCCCTTCTGCACGATCGAGCCCAATGTCGGCGAAGTCGCCGTTCCCGACCCGAGGCTTGAGGAACTGGCCAGGATCGCGGGCTCCAAAGAGATCATTCCGACGCGCCTGACCTTCGTCGACATCGCCGGCCTCGTGCGCGGCGCCTCGAAGGGCGAAGGGCTCGGCAACCAGTTTCTCGCCAATATCCGCGAATGCGACGCCATCGCCCATGTCGTGCGCTGTTTCGAGGACGGCGACGTGACCCATGTCGAAGGCGGCGTCGACCCGATCCGCGACGTCGAGACGATCGAGACCGAGCTGATGCTCGCCGATCTCGACAGCCTCGAAAAGCGCGTCGTCGCGATGGAGAAGAAAGCCAAGGGCGGCGACAAGGAGGCGAAGGAACTCGCCGATTTGATGAACCGCTGCCTTGTCCTGCTGCGCGAGGGCAAGCCCGCGCGTCTCGCCAAGGTGAGCGTGGAGGAGCGCGTCGCTTTCGCGGGTCTCGGGCTCCTCTCGTCGAAGCCCGTGCTCTATGTCTGCAACGTCGAAGAAGCCTCGGCGTCCGAAGGCAACGCCCAATCGGCGAAAGTCGCTGTGCGCGCCGCCGAGGAAGGCGCGGCCGCAGTCGTCGTTTCGGCGAAGATCGAGAGCGAGATCGCCGTGCTGCCGGCCGCCGAGCAGAAGGAGTATCTGGAGGCGGTCGGCCTCGCGGAGCCCGGGCTCAATCGCGTGATTCGCGCCGGCTACGACCTCCTGCATCTCATCACTTATTTTACCGTCGGCCCGAAGGAGGCGCGCGCCTGGACCATCGAAAAGGGCGTGCGCGCGCCGGCGGCGGCGGGCGTGATTCACACGGACTTCGAGAAGGGTTTCATTCGCGCCGAGACGATCGCCTATGGCGATTACGTTTCGAACAAGGGCGAGGCGGGCGCGCGCGACGCCGGGCGCTTAAGGCTGGAAGGCAAGGAATATGTGGTCGCCGACGGCGACGTGATGCATTTCCGGTTTAATACCTAAATTCACGGCGTCTCCCCTCTCACGCTTGCATGAGAAGGTGAAACCCAGCGCTACGCTGAACTTTCACCCCGGCTTCGATAAATTATCAATCCGCTTGTTCAGCTCGTCGAGCTGGCGCTTCAAATCGGCGACGTCGCCGCCTTCCTTGCGAACGCCGCCATTCTCCTGCTCGTCGAGCGAGGGGGCCGTGGTCATCATGCCTTCCGCCGGCAGGCCGAAGGGGTTGAACATGGTCAACGCCTGACGGAACACCGCCATGTTCTTGCGCGCCTGCTCTTCCAGCGACTGAAACGCGGCGCGCGTCGGCTCGGTGAAGGGACCGGGAGCGACGCCGAGCGCCGAGGTGAATTGATCCCGGAATCTTTGCTGTTCTTTCGTCAGCTTGTCGATCGAGAATTCAAGGTAGCTCGGCACGAGCATTTGCATCGAGTCGCCGTAGAAGCGGATGAGCTGGCGCAAAAAGGCGATGGGCAGCAGGCTCTGGCCTTCCTTGCCCTCCTGCTCGAAGATGATCTGGGCCAGCACCGGGCGGGTGATGTCGTCGCCGCTTTTTGCATCGCACACGACGAAATCCTCGCCGCGCTTCACCATTCCGGCAAGGTCCTCCAGCGTCACATAGGTGCTGGTTCCCGTGTCGTAGAGTCGACGATTGGCGTATTTCTTGATCGTTGTTGGTTTCTTCTCAGTCGCCATACGCCTGACACGCTCCCCTCGCCGCACGGCCGCCGCCCGCCTAAAAAACGGTCGTCTAGCGCTGGACGATACCCGCAAATTGGCGCCTGCGGCAATAAATTCATGCCGGGAGCCTTTCGCTACCGCTCGATTCCGTGCAAAACGGGCCGCGGCTTGCTCACCGCAAGCGCGAAAGGACCAACACTTCGCCCCCTGACCGGCTAAGGCGGTCGGGCGGGTTGGACTATTTTTTGAGGAGATCGACAGATGACCGATATCGTGATCGTTTCCGCGGCGCGCACCGCCGTCGGATCGTTCAACGGAGCCTTTGGAGCGGTTCCGGCCCACGAGCTCGGCGCCGTCGCCATCAAGGCCGCTCTCGAGCGCGCCAAAGTCCAGCCAAACGAAGTCAACGAGGTTATTTTCGGGCAGGTGCTCGACTCGGCGCAGGGCCAAAATCCGGCGCGTCAGGCGGCGATCAAGGCTGGAATCCCAGACAGCGCCACGGCGTTCGGCATTAATCAGGTCTGCGGCTCAGGCCTGCGCGCGGTGGCGCTCGCGGCCCAGCAGATCCAGGCGGGCGACGCTAGCATCATCGTCGCCGGCGGCCAGGAGTCGATGTCGCTTGCGCCGCACGCGTCGCAGCTGCGCACGGGCACGAAAATGGGCGACGTCAAGTTCGTCGACACCATGATCGTCGACGGGCTCACCGACGCCTTCAATAATTACCACATGGGCGTCACCGCCGAAAACGTCGCCCGGCAGTGGCAGATCACCCGCGAGCAGCAGGACGAATTCGCGGTCAGGTCGCAGAACAAGGCCGAGGCCGCGCAGAAGGCCGGCAAGTTCAAGGATGAAATCGTCCCCTACGTCATCTCGACCAAGAAGGGCGACGTCACCGTCGACGCCGACGAATATATCAAGCATGGCG
Source organism: Methylocystis sp. (assembly GCA_036560365.1). Classification (GTDB taxonomy): domain Bacteria; phylum Pseudomonadota; class Alphaproteobacteria; order Rhizobiales; family Beijerinckiaceae; genus Methylocystis. The sequence continues at coordinate 251 of DATBRI010000012.1, read as the reverse complement.
TCACCATCGAGGGCGTCTCCAAGCTGCGCCCGGCCTTCGCCAAGGACGGCACGGTGACGGCGGCGAACGCCTCGGGCCTCAACGACGGCGCCGCGGCGCTCATCGTCATGAGCGCCGATGAGGCCAAGAAGCGCGGCCTGACGCCGCTGGCGCGTATCGCCTCCTGGGCGACCGCCGGCGTCGACCCGTCTTTGATGGGCTCCGGGCCGATCCCCGCGTCGCGCAAAGCGCTGGAGAAGGCCGGCTGGAAG
>DATBRI010000011.1:0-4032 GCA_036560365.1 Methylocystis sp. | reverse complement strand
GAAAGCCCCGTGATGCCGGGCATGTCATTCGCGTTTCATGGGTGGACTCCCCCGAAAAATGCGATCCAGGCGTCGGATTTTCGCAGTTCATCAGTAGACCGGCTTCGCGGTTCATTATTGGACTGACGCCTCGGCCTCGGCCTTGGCCGCCCCAGCGGCGAGCGCGGCATCCATCAATCGCGACAAAACGCGTTGGCGTCGCCGCTCCGGAAGCTCGACCGCGGCTCTCCATTCCGGGCTGGTCAGAATTTTGCGCGCAAGTCGCCGGTAGTCGGACGAGGACCGCCGCGCTGACGCAACGAAACCCGGCGCCGAACGCCGTTGCTTCGGAAAACCTCGCAATGGCGCAGCGCGCCGGATCAGAAGCGCAGCGGGGCCCAAAGCGTCATCGAGAAGCTCGTCGTCGAGGCCAAAAGCCGCGTCCGCGGCGACCAGAGTTGCGATACGCAACCCAATGGGCAGCCGCCCGAGCGGGAACGGCGCCCCGATCGACCCTTGGGCCTCCGTAGGACATCGCCATCCGGGTTCGTCGATCCACAGCGCCAAAACCGGCCGCGCCGCCCCAGGATCGTCGAGCGGCGCCCACAGCGTGCGGAGGGCCTTTTCAAGCCGCCTGCGGCCTTGCGGCGGGCCGCTCACGATCACGCCGATCCGATCCTGAATGGAAATCAGCGCGTCGATGAGAGCGCCGTCGTCCGCTGATCGCGCGGCTAGCTCCAGCCCGCACTCCCGGCAGGCGATCCGGACCCGCCCGTCGCGCAGGCGATATGCGAAATGAAGCGGCCCGCGGCAATGTGGGCAGCGATCTCGCAGCAGCTGGCGATGCGCCGGACAGACACAGCGCTCCGCCAGCATCCAGTCCGCCCGCAGATACTCGTCGCGACCGGCGACGCGATCGGATTCGAAGCAGGCGCAACAGACAGGGGGCGATCGTGAGACCGTCGGCGCCCAAGGCGGGCCCCCACTCGAGAACCAGACGTTTCCACGTTCGGCGCTTCGCCGCGCGAGCGTCAGGCGCATCAGGCGCGCCGGATCGACGCCGCAGGCCTGCGCCAAACACACGATCTCCTCTCTTGACGGCGCGGCGTCGTCGATCGAAATCTTGTGCGCGTCGCCCTCCCCGTCCGCGACGCCGAGGGCGTCAACCAAGCTTTCAGCGTCGAGCCCGTAACGGCAAGCGACCCGCCCGAGCCAGGACGACAGCAGTTCGTCGCGATAGGGGCGCGGGGCGACCGGAAGGCGGCCCATCATCCCGCCGCCCGCAGCGCCGCCCTCCCGGCGCGTCGTCCCGCGGTTTGCGTCATCGAGACGAGCGGCAGGATGAGGTCGTCGCCGAAACTTTGAAGGTCGAGGCGCTCTTTGCCGGACAGGATAGCCTGCTCCGACGCCGTTTCGATCAGCCGGAAAATCCGCGCCGTCACGCCCGCCGTGAGCGCATGAACGCGCGCGCGAAGCTCGGGGCTTTCGAGGTCCGAAGCCTGTCGCAGCGGCAAAATGGCGGCAAGGCTTTTCAGCAACCTTGCGAAGGCGCCATCGTTCTTCCAGCGTTCGAGATGAAAAGCCTCGAAGCGCTCGGCGAGCTGCGCATCGGTCAACAGCGCCTGTCGCGCGAGATCGGTTCCGGCGCAAACCAGCGGCGCTCTGAGATCGTTGGCGAGGAATCGTAACGCGTTGAGGAAGACGCGTTGCTGGCGATAGGTGCCGGCCAGCATGCCGTTCACCTCGTCGAGCACGATCATGCGGGCTTCGACCGTCCGCAGCAGCGATCGGCATACGTCCTTTTCCCGCGCCAGCGTCCCGCCGGCGAGCGCCGGGGCGTCGAGGCTGGCGAGCAGCTCGCGATAAAGGTCGCGCTCGACGGGTTCCGGAGGGATCTGCGCGACCACCACGGGACGCCGGGTGACGCCTGTCGCCTGACAGAATGTCGGCGGATGCAGGCGTTCGAATTTGCGGACGATCTTGGTCTTGCCCATGCCGGTGTCGCCGTAAATCACAGGCACGGCATGCGGTCGCGGGCGGGATAATCGAGCAGCGCATCAAGCCGATCGAGCGCCGCCTGCGCCTGATCGAAACCGACCCAGCGATCGGCCAGGATCCATTGGATGCGCTCGTGGTCGGGCAAAGCCGCATAGCGCCGATACAGCGGGTCGAGATGCCCGAATTCGGCGGGGCCGCTCATGACCATTCCTCCACAGGAAACAACTTGAGTTTGCTGAAATCAATCGGCGGATCGTCCGCTGTCGACGCCGTGCTCCCTTCGGACCCTCCCGAATGCGCCGGCGCGGCGGAGCCAGCGAGCGCACGCTCGCGCCGCTCCATCAGCCGCCGCGCCTCCTTGGTCCGCCGCGACGCCTCTTCGACGAGGGCGCGCTGACGCTCGATGTTCTCGAAGATGAGCGCTTCGTCGACGAGGGCCAAACCGCGCTCTTTCAAGGTCGCCTGCGCCCGCCGCAGCTCCCACAACGTGATCGGTGGCCGGCATAAGTTGGCGAAGCGGATCGGCCGCCAGGCCTCGTCTGGCCCGCGCAAATACACCTTCGAGAGGTCCCGGGGATCGTAAGCCACGCGCATCGGCCTTTGATGGCGACCCGCCCAGACGCTCAAAATGTCGTCCCAATAGCGGATCCCGAACAGATGCAGCCCATCCCGCCGCACGGTCCTTTCCACGCTCGGCAAGAACTCTCTCGAGAACGCTTCGACATCATGCGGCTGACGCAAGGGATGGTCGCGCCGCGCGACGGCTTCGCCCCAGGCCGCGATCGGCGGAATCCCGAGCGCGCCATGCCGAGCCGCATGGTAGCGAAGGATCTCGAGCGCGAGCCATCGCTCCAGTTCGTCGAGCGTCATCGCTGAATTGGCCAGGGAGTCGTAGTCGCCGCGCTCTTCGATGCCGCTGAAGGTCGTCCCGGGCAAGAGATGGACGGCGCCCATCATCGTCCCGATCAGGCGTTCGATGTGCCCGCCATAATGCGGCGTCGCGACCGGACGGTGGATAAGGCCAATCCCATATTCTTCCGCGCCTCGCTGAAGCGCGCGCGAGCAAAACTCCTTGCCATTGTCGACGTGAATGGCGTCCGGAAGCCCGCATGCGGGCCAATCACCTTCGACAGCGAGCCGGGCAAGACAAGTCTGCTTCGGCAGCACGAGGTTCTGGATCGCCAACGCAACCGACGCGATGGAAGGCGGCTCCAGCGTCAGATAGAAACCCGCGACCATCCGGCTCGCCACGTCGATCGCCAGCGTCAGCCACGGCCTTTGCAAAGGCTGGCGGAACGCCCGATCGACGACGATGACGTCGACCAGCGTGTGATCGATTTGGACGATCTCATAAGCGTGCTCGGCAAAGTATTCTCCGGGGACCGGGCGAAAGCGATCCCGCGCGGCTTTAGCGCCGTCCCGCGCTCTCGTGAGCTCAGCTGGATCTATCGCGTCGATGCGGGCGCGTAGCGTGTGCCAGCTCGGCGCCTTGACGCCACGCGCGCGGCATAGCCGCCGAACTTCCTGATGCAGGCGATTGACGCTCGGCTTCTGGAGGGTCTCGTAGAATTGCGCCAGTGCTTCAGCGACGACCGCTTCGGTCTCCATCGGCAATCTGTGCGCGCCGCGCCGCGTTCCTTTAGGACGAACGAGCAAGGAACTCGTGACCGGTCGCGTGCGATACGCCTTCAAAAGCTGGTAGAGCCGAGCCCGCTTTACACCGAGCTGGCGGCAGGCTCGCAAGACTTCCGCTCGGTTCGGCTGATCGGAGGAAGCGAGAGCGCGGATCACGGCTTCTCTGGCCACAGCCTCTTTCCAGACGGCGGCGTCGACCGATGATTTGTCGAGCTCTTGACCCACAGCGGCTCCGCCGTGAAGTTGGTCCACTCATGAAACGCGAAAGAGTCCACTGATTCGGTGCGAGTCCAACAATGAACCGCGAGGCCGCTTCCCGTCAAATCAACGGATTCGAGTCCAATAATGAAGCGCGAGCGACACGACGAAATTCCCCAAAACCACCCCCTCGAAGCCTTCCCGAGCCGTCGGGAAAACGAG
>DATBRI010000010.1:0-3180 GCA_036560365.1 Methylocystis sp. | reverse complement strand
TGGGTGATCTCGATCGACTTGTGACCGGCGAGCAATTGAACGTCGCGCAGGCTGCAGCCGGTCTTATGCGCGTTTCTCGCCGCCGCCGTAATGAAGGTGCGACGCCCTGAATGCGACGAACAGCCTTCAAACCCCAGGCTGGCGAATAAGACCGTGAACCACGTCACGATGCTGGTCGGCGGCATGCCGACGCCACGCATTGAGCGAACAACCGGCCCCGGCGCCACTGACTCTCGCTTGAGCGCGACCAGCGCTTGCCTGAGATAGGGATGCATCGGGATGCGCCGACCGCCGCGCTTCTTGGCGATCGCGTCGGGGATGGCAAGGCAGTCGGCGAGCCGCCCGCGCGCATCGAGCGCCATCGACCAATCGAGCCGCGCGATCTCGCAGGCGCGCAGACCGGCCTTGACCGACAGCAAGATGATAACGCGGTCGCGCTTTGTTGTTTGACGCCCGGCGACGGCGCCGAGCATGCGACGCAGCATCGTAGGGGTAATGATCTTGGCTTGGCGACCCGGCATTGCCGATCTCCTTGGGTTGGAACGTTTCGGGGAAGAGAAGGCGAAGGCGCCAAGCGCGGCGTGGCGAGCGCGAGGCGTTGGCGCAGGCAGGTTTACTCTTCGGCGGCGCGCATCATCGTTAGCGTGCCCGACGTCGCCGAAGGATGTTCGCAAAAGAAAAAAGACCCGCTGACGGGTCCCATGCTGTCTTCCGATGCTCGGGCTTGTCATCACACGCGCTGCACGCGACAGCGAGGCGCTGCTACGCGGCCAGTCCGAGCGAGTTCGCCATGCGCTCGCCGAGAGCCCACAGCGCCTTATTGAGCTTTACGTCCTGGTCGATGTTGTTGACCGCGCGCGTCGTCACCAGGCGACCACGGCGCCAATGTCCGTGCTGGTCCATGGTCGCCGGCGCCCGCGCTGACAGACCGCCGCGAATGACGTTCTCCTGAATGACGTTCAGCGTCGTCCACAAATCCTCGGCGCGGTCGTCAGCGCGACGCGGTATGAGCAGTTGCTCTGGTTTGATTGGCGTCTTGACCTTGCCCTCGGCGCCGCCGAAGCGCAGCAGATGCGCGCTTGCAGCCAGCGCGGCTTTCGCGTCGTCATCGAGCACGATGCGGCTCCAGTCCTGTGGCGCGGTCAATACCGCTTCCGCCTGCCCAAGCACGCGATAGGTTCCGTCGATGACCTTCGCCAGCGCGTCGCCGGAGTGGCGAACCTTGATGGATTCCACGGTCGCGATCCGCGCCACCAGCGAGTTCAGGCAGCGGATGCGAAACAAGCCGGCCATCAGCTCGTAGGCGCTGGTTCCGTCGTTGGCGTTCCGCAAGATGATCTCGCAAACCGTGTCGCCGACTCGGTACTGCCGCGCATCGTCGAGACGGCGAAGCCGGATCATATGCCTCGTGTAGTCGGTCTTGGTCGGGTCCCGCGACCCCGACTGCCTCGCGCCGACGGCGAAGAAGCCCTCTTTCTCCAAGCCGCGCAAAACCTCGATGGTCGAAATGACGCGAAAGCGTTCGGAACGGCTGGCGTGCGGCCGAGCCGCGAAAATCGACGGCGCGGCGCGACGCATCTCGTCTTGTGAAAGCCCGCGGGCGCTATTGTCGAAGCGGGCGGTGCGAGGGGCGTAAACGGCGCCGCCAAGCCAAGGCCGTCCGGTCCGCGAAGGATTCGGCTCCATAGCATCGATAATCGTCGAGGTCGCGCGATTGTAAGGTATCGGCGTAGAACCAATGACTTTCGGGGTTTTTGTTAGCTTCGCGTCCATAGCGCTTGCTCCTGCCGGGCTGGCCCAAACCGCTGGGCGTATCTAACCCGTTGTTATTATATATGAACATCGCATTGCCGCCAAGCTCTTGTTTCGAGAAAAGCCAGACAAATCAACGACAAAAAGCGCAAAGCGAACCCGCGCCGTGGCCTGGGCTTCTACGTTTTTGCCGAGGTCGTCGCGGTCTGCGCATCTCGTTCGCTGCGCCAACCGGGTCAATTCCTCCGGTGTGACGCCCCTGCCTGTGAGAGTGGCGAACATCGGGCGACCTGATTACGCATAACCAATTCGCGTTCCAGTCCATTGTTCACGGCGCCTTCGCCTCACCGTCTTCGTCGCGGACTAGTCTCGGAGTCAAAGGGTGCCGACGATCTCAGCGGTGACCCCTTGTCCATGTCCAGCAGGCAGGCATCATTGAGCCTTGCGATATCGGCTGGGCCGCGCAGCAGGCGGGGCCTCCGACCGTTTGACGACGACAAGCGCGCGATTTGGCGATGACGCCGGCGCCAAAGGCGATGCTCGCGGCGGCTGGGATTGAACGCGATGATGGTCGTCCGGACGCGACAGATCGCTTCGACTTACAAGACCTCCCCCACACCGCCAAGCACGGGACAGATCGACATCGATGGCGCGATCATGCGGGTTTGTTTGGGCGTCGATCAAGCATGGCTGCAGGCCCAGGCCGCCCGACCGCCGCTCGGCCGCTACCGCCCCGCCAAGGGCCTTGGCCCCCTGGAAATCCCCCAAAACGCCTGGGCCGGCTCAAGCACAGTGACACTGTCGCCTCGAATGCGGCCGGCCAGCACAAAGGTTTCATCGGCCTCGACGATGCCGCGTAGTTTGACCGCTCCGCCGCTCACCGCCCGCGGAAAGCGATGCCGCCAACCAAAAGCCGTGCTGCCGGCTACGCCGCAGCGCTCGGCCGAGGCCGTTACCGTCTCGCAGCGCGACAATGAAAATTGGGCTCGGCACGCTCCGTTCCTTCATGATGATGTCCGCCGCTTACAATGCTGGCGCTGGAGAATGCCTTCAACTAGCCGCTCTTATTCGCGGGGCGCGCATTCAATGCTGGCGGGCGTAGCTTAAGGCGCTGAAATGGCGTAGGATTCTGGTGTCGAAGCCAACCCTTTGCACACGACTGGCCAGCCACGCCCGCCATGACAGACGATAATCTCCTGCCGTTCTCGTTTCCATCCGTCGCGCGTAAGAAAGTCACAGCCGATTTCGACCGCGGTCGTCTGACCTCGGACGGCGGCGTCATGTTGCTGTCGATGGCGGAGCGACGCCTTGGCGTCGCCGAACGATTGGCGCGCTGCTTTCCGGATCGTCGCGATCCCGCGCGGATCACCCACACGCTCGCGGATATGATCCGCGCCCGCATCTTCGCCATTTCCTGCGGCTACGAGG
>DATBRI010000009.1:0-3730 GCA_036560365.1 Methylocystis sp. | reverse complement strand
GCCTCGGCCTGGGCGCAGGGCGGCGTCGCGGCGGCGGTTTCGGAAGGCGACACGCCGGAGGTTCACGCCGCCGACACCATCGCCGCCGGCGCCGGACTTGTCGACGCCGACATCGCGCTCGGGGTCGCGCTGGAAGCGCGGGCGCGGATCGACGATCTCTTAGGCTACGGCGCGCCCTTCGATCGCGACGCGCTCGGCGTGTTGCAGCCCTCGCGCGAGGCGGCGCACACGCATCGCCGCATTGTGCGGGTGAAAGGCGACGCCGCCGGCCGCGCGATTATGGAGACTCTCGCGCGACGGGTGCGAGAGACGCCGTCGATCGAAGTCGTCGAGGGCATTTCGGCATTTGAAATCGTAACGCGGGAAGGCCGGGCGATCGGCGTGCTTGGCCGCGACGCCGACGGACAAACGCGCTTCCTCGGCTGCTCCGCGCTTGTGCTCGCGACCGGCGGCGTCGGCCATCTCTACAGCGTCACGACAAACCCCGTCGACGCCCGCGGCGCCGGCGTCGCCATGGCCGCGCGCGCCGGGGCGCTGATCGCCGACGCCGAATTCGTGCAGTTTCACCCCACCGCCATCGACATTGGCGCCGATCCCGCGCCGCTCGCCACGGAATCGCTGCGCGGCGAAGGCGCGGTGATCGTCAACAGGAGCGGACATCGCTTTCTCGCCGACATCGACCCCGCCGCCGAACTCGCGGCCCGCGACATTGTCGCGCGCGGCGTGTTCAAAAGCATCGCTTCCGGCAACGGCGCCTTTCTTGATGCGCGCGCGTCGATTGGCGCGGCGTTCCCGACAAAATTCCCGACCGTTTATGCGAGTTGCATGGCGGCCGGGATCGACCCCGTGACCGCGGCAATCCCCATCGCTCCCGCCGCGCATTACCACATGGGCGGCGTCGCGACCGACGCCCGGGGCCGCACGAGTCTGCCTGGTCTTTGGGCCGCTGGCGAAGTCGCCTGCACCGGCCTGCACGGCGCCAATCGCCTCGCTTCGAACTCGCTGCTGGAGGCGCTGGTGTTTGGCGCGCGGGTCGCCGCCGACATCGCCGCGTCTGTCACCGAAGAGACGACAACGTCTTTCCATGCTCGAGAGCAATCTCATCACGACGCCACGGATCTCGCTGTCGTCGAGGAATTGCGCGACGTCATGGCGGCCTATGTCGGCGTCGTGCGTGACGGCGCGGGACTTGCGCACGCGCTGGGCGCGATCAACCGCCTGCGCCGGCAAGCGACGGGCGCGCAGACGCAAAACATGCTGACGACGGCGCTGCTGATCGCCAGCTCGGCCTTCGCCCGGCGCGAAAGCCGGGGCGCGCATTTCCGCTCGGATTTTCCTGACCTGTCCCCGGAAACGGCGCGGCGCTCGCGGCTCACGCTTAACGAGGCCGAAGCGATCGCGCGAGAAGCGACATCGTGACCAACCTCCCTGCCCTGTCCAAGCTCCTTGTCGCCGACGCGGTGCGCGCGGCCATCAAAGAGGACCTCGGCCGCGCCGGCGACATCACGACGCAAGCGACCATCCCCGCGAATGCCCGCGCCAAAGCCGTGATCGCGGCGCGCGAAGACGGCGTAATCGCCGGGATCGCGCTGGCGCGGGAAGCCTTTTCGCAAATCGACGCAGCGATCACGTTTGAGCCATGCGTCGAAGACGGCGCGCCTGTCGCGAAGGGCGCGGTCGTCGCGCGGATCGAGGGTTTCGCGCATGGGATTCTTTCGGCCGAACGCGTCGCGCTGAATTTTTTGGGGCGGCTGTCCGGCGTCGCGACGCTGACCGCGCGCTTTGCTTCAAAAATCGCCCACACCAAGGCCAGGGTCTGCGACACGCGCAAGACCACGCCGCTGCTGCGCACCTTTGAAAAATACGCGGTGCGATGCGGCGGCGGCGCCAATCACCGCTTCGGGCTCGACGACGCGATTCTGATCAAGGACAACCACATCGCCGTCGCCGGCGGCGTAACGGCCGCGCTGCGCGCCGCCAAGGATTTTAAGGGCCATCTCGTGAAGATCGAGATCGAGGTCGATACGCTGGAGCAGTTGCGCGAGGTTTTGGCGGAAGGCGCCGACGTGGTGCTGCTCGACAATATGTCGCTTGTGGATTTGCGCGAGGCCGTGGCGATGATTGGCGGACGCATGATTATTGAAGCCTCCGGCGGCGTGACGCTGGAGACTGTCGCCGCGATTGCGGAGACCCGCGTCGATCTGATTTCGGTCGGCGTGCTGACTCATTCGGCAAAGGTGATGGATTTGGGGCTGGATGTGGTGGTGGATGGGGTGGGGACGCGATAGCGGGCCGGTTTGACTTTCTGCAATGCGCTGAGAGCCGAAGATGGGCGGCAGTCAGCGCCGCATCTTGTTGGGGTGCTTCTTTGATGGGAACCGGGGAACAGCCGCCAGTGTGCCAACGGAAACTGCAGTTAGCACTGCATTTAGCGGCCAGACGGGCGCGGCTTTCCGCCCGGGAGTTTTGAACTCGTTAAGCGGCCATTTTGTTAGGTCAGAAGAGCAGGCCTTGTGCATGGACTCTCGCTTGGGAGAACCCCACTGCTCAGGCTTGGCTGTGAAGTCCTTCGTACCTTCAGCATGCGTCTCACAGAATATGGGAAGCTGCAAATGTGCGCCGCAAGGCTTGGCCCGAGTATCCCAACACAGGATAGTGTTCGATCGCCGCTCTTTGCGATCGAGATAGTGATAATGCCAGCCAAAATGGTCGTGATGCTCACGCTTGAGAAGATCCTTGTCGCCAGGAATTTCGAGCAGGAAGGCGACAACGCATTCGGAGAGGGGTTCCGTGATCGGGATCCGAAGCATCGGTTCTAGGAATCCTAAATGGATGGGTCGCAGGTCGTGACGAAATTCGATGCTGCCAATGCTCCAGAACTCTCCATTCTCGAGCGGAGGCGGCTTTACGTCGAACGTCATGCCTTTCACCAACTCGTGGAGTTCATCAAGGGCTAACTGGGCGAGGCGCTGTATCGCCTCCGGCAACCAGAGCGCCTCCTTCGCGTCAAACTCATCAACTAGTTCACGCGGAAGTGCGGAGGAGGACTCTCCCATCCCGACACGCTCTTCTCGAAGTAATAAGGCAAGGCGACGCAGCCTACCGGCTATTGCCAGCCCCTGGGCCCAAATTCGCTGGTCTTTCAATCGCCTATTCTCCAAGCGTGCCCGCTACCGGCAGCACAGCAGGCTCTGTTGCATTGTCAAGCCGCGAGGGGGCAGTTCGCCCGATGCGCCCGCCTTTCAACCGAGAAAGCGGACCTCACCCGTCATCGTTGCTTCAAGCAGAAAACAGAGCTTTTCGAACCGCCCTGCCCTACCAAGCCGCTCCGGCATCTCCATGAAACGACCCCACCCTTTCGTCACGTGCGCCGCCGCACATTTTCGCGTCCGCGACGCCGCTAAATTCCTCCCATCAGGAACTTGATGGAGACGGTCATGTCGAACGCTTACTACTCGGTCATCGATCCCGCGTCCGCCCGCAGGCAGTTTCGGCTGTCGATCGCCATCGTCGCCGCCATGGCGGTCGGGGCCTTCGTTTTGGGCTTCGCGACGCAGGTTCATCAAGCGCCGAAGGCGACGACGCTGGACGATGGCGCAGCTTTCAACGGTCGTCTGGTCAGCTTGTTCGAGAAGTGAAGTCCGGCGACCTCCACGTTCCGTTCAGCCCCTAAGCCGCCCCAGCTTCAACCCCCGCCGCTCCAGCATTTCCGCGAAGCGCGGCGACAGCA
>DATBRI010000008.1:0-2387 GCA_036560365.1 Methylocystis sp. | reverse complement strand
CGCGCCTAGCGCGCGGCCCGCCCATTTCGAACCCGACGGATTTGCAGCCATGGCGAAACTCACCAAACAGCAGCGCAAGGCCCATGCCGAGGCCGAGGCGATCTTGACCAAGGACCGCATCACCGACGACGAGCGGGACTTTGTTTTTCAGAACTGGCATGAGGGCGCGACGCATGAGAACGGCGGGGCGGGCGCGTTCTTCACGCCCTTTGGCCTCGCTTGCGACTTCGCGCTCGACGGGGCAGGGCGGCGCGTCATCGACCTTTGCGCCGGCCTCGGCGTGCTGTCCTATATCATCAACCACCGCAGCAAATGGGGCGAACGCCTCGCCGAGATCACCTGCGTCGAGATCAATCCGCGCTATGTCGCGGTCGGACAAAAGCTCCTGCCGCAGGCGCGTTGGATCAATGCCGATGTTTTCGACTGGCGAGCCCTCGATCTCGGCCACTACGACGTGGCGATTGCCAATCCGCCCTTTGGTCGCGTCAGACGCTCAAACGACGCGCCACGCTATCGTGGCCCGGAGTTTGAGTTTCACGTCATGGACATCGCCCGCGAATTCGCGGATCGCGGCGCGTTCATCGTGCCGCAGGAGTCCGCGAGCTTCCGCTATTCCGGGCGTCAATGTTTCGACCGCCGCGCCTCCGGGCGCGGCGTCGACTTCGAGCGCGCGACCGGCGTTTATATGGACATCGGCGCGGGCGTCGACACCCACTTTCACCGCGACGATTGGAAAGACGGCGCGCCCCTGTGCGAGATCGTTTGCATCGACTTCGAGGCGGCGCGCGAGCGCGAGGCGGAGGAGAGGCGGCGCCTCGACGCTTATGCGCCTTCGGTGATGCAGCCCGGCGAACAAATGGCCTTGCTGTTGTGAAGGGAGAGGCGAGCTGAGGCGCTCGCCCGAGGGGAACCCCGCGCCGCGTTCCCCTCGACCCCTCCCCACCCCTCGCCTCCGCCCGTCCATCCCCGACGCGCCGAATGTCCGCACCTCCCGCGCAAGGCGCTCTTCCCCAAAGCGCGGGCGGCTTCCCTTTCCACTACGTCCCATGCAGAATATTGAACCATGCAGATCAAAGCGAAGGCGCTCGCGCGAATCTTGGGAGGCCATGGCGCAGGCGGGGGCTTCCTGTGTCGTTGCCCGGTCGCGAGCCATGGCAAGGGGAGGGGAGATTTGCGCCCGTCACTCGCCGTCCGCGATGGCGACCGCGCCCTGATCTACAATTGCTTTGCGGGGTGCGATCCCCGTGATGTTCGGGCCGCGATCGACAGGCTCGATGTGAACGGGGCGCCCCGCCTCAACCCGTCTCCCGCGCCGGCGCGCGCGAAGCGCAGAACGACGACAGCCGGCGCCCTCGACCTCTGGCGTCAGGCGCAGCCCATCGCCGGCACTCCCGTCGAAACCTATCTTCGCGCGCGCGGCTTTATGGAGCCGCCGCCCGCGACGATCCGGTTTTTGCCGCGCTATCCCTATTCGAGCCGGAAATCCTTCGCCTGCATGATCGCCGCCGTTCAGGCGCCGACGCGCGAAATCGTCGCCGTGCAGTTGACTTTTCTTCACTCTGGCGGACGGCGGAAAGCCGATGTTCTCGAGCCGCGCCGCGCCATCGGCCCGCTGGGCTCGGGCGCGCTACGCCTCGCGCCGGTCGCGGAACACATTGGCCTATCTGAGGGCTTCGAGACCGCATGGGCGGCGCAACTCATGTACGACATGCCCGTTTGGGCCGCGCTTGGAAACAAACGATATTTGAAGGTCTTGTTCCCTACCGAGGTCAAACGCGTGACGATCTTCGCCGACGATGACGCGCCCGGCCTGCTCTATGCGGAGAAATTCAGGGAAGCGCGCCCGGCGCTCGATGTCGCGATCGCGACGCCGGGAGGCGGCATGAACGACTTTTCGGAAGTTCGGTTGCACGAGGGCGCAGGCGCGAAGCCGGCGCGCGACCTCACCGTTGTTCGCTAAATCTTCGTCGAAACCAAAGCGCTAGCCTAACAAGATGGCCGACGTAGAGGCCAATTTCCAGGGGGTAGGCGCGCCTCCAAGCCCGACTTGCGCCGATTCCGGCCTTCGCATATGCTTCGCTAAACTATGTAGCCTGAACCACTTCACGAAGGAGCGAACATGCGCGTCGAGCCGCAAATCCCCGCCCATCGAGGGTCAGAATGGCCCCGACCGGTCGCAGCTCGTCAAGGCGACCCTGCGGGCGCGCATCGCGCGGCCTTGACGCGCCGCCCGGTCGAGGCCCGGTCCCATGCAAATTCTCTCGGGAGGTTTGCAATGTGCCGGGTCGCAACATGTCTGATCCTCGCGACGCTCGGGACCGCGCCGACGGCCGCTCAATCAGCGGCGCATCGCGTACTCGCGGAAAAACTTGACCTCACCCAATCGC
>DATBRI010000007.1:0-12865 GCA_036560365.1 Methylocystis sp. | reverse complement strand
CCCCTGCGCGATGTTGCCGAAACTCAGGGCCGCATATTACGCGCTCCTAGCAGGCGCGCAGACGCAGGAAGTGCGACACGGCGAGATGTGGACTCGTTGGCACAGGGGCGAGGCGAAAATGCTCAAGCAGGAAATCGATCGCTTATCGGCTATCTGCCCGCAATCGCAAGGCGGCGTCGGCGGTCGGTTTGCGACGCGCGCTGGCGGGTATTACCCGCGCGGCTTCAATCATCGGGGCTATTGATGGAACATACCCAGTTCTTTTGGCCATTGATCGGCGGCAAGGCATTAATCGAAGTCACTGGCGCATTGGTTTCAATCGAAGACGCTTTGGCGAGCGGTTTTAATTGCGCGCCCAAAACGATGCTGGCGCGGGAACGCGACAGCGAGGTTGAGGGCAACGGTCGTGTCGCATCCGAAGCTGCGCACCACGGATTTTGTATCGATTACGCCTATGCAGGGCCACGGCGTCCTGCGCGAAAGCCCAAGGCCGCAACGGTCGATAAGCCCCAATCGTCCGCGTCGTCGCCATCGCCCGAGCCGGAGCAGCCGTTGTCGCCATACGCGGCGGCGATCCTGGCGCTTGACGAAGCACGCGTGCGGCCGGCGGCTGCGCGCACTTTGCTTCGCATGCATCAAGACGAATCGACGCTTTCCATTCCCGACGCCGCCGCATTGCTCGCGGCGCTCCCTTTCGAAACCCGTGAACCTATCGAGGCTCCTACCATGTCCTATTCCAATCCTGCTGAAGACACGAAAGCGCATGCGATTCTTGTCCGCGCGACCGAGCTTCGCCAGCATGGTCTATCCCTGCGCGCCGCTCGCGGCGACGCCGAAGCGCGCGCCGAAGCACTGCGTTTGGACACTGCTCTGCGCATGTCTCGCACGCGCGGCACGAACATCGTCGCCGAACTGACCAACGCGGGCGCCAACGTCGCGCCGATCGCTGAGCAGGCGCGCCGCGTCGCCGCTTAATCCATCTCAATTTCCAACATTGGAGTTTTCGACTTATGGCTAAATCCAAAACGATTGTGCTCGCCGCCGCTATTGAGACTCACAAAGGTCCGATCAAAGAGCTTGTTCTGAACGAGCCCAAGGCCCGGACCTTCCGGCGCGGCGAACCGTTCAAAATCCGTAACGGCGGCGAGATTGAATGGAACAATGAAATTGTGCTCGCATTCCTTCAGGAAATGACGGGCCACGATGCGCTTGTCCTTGACGGCCTTGGCGCCGGCGACTTCCTCAAAGCTCGAAACGCGCTCTTGGAATTGCTTGTGGAGGAAATCGGCGACCCTTTGGAGGTCTAGTCCCGCGCATCATAGCAACTCTCGCGCTGGACCTGCATTGGCCGCCGTCTGAAATCGACAATCTCACGTTGAGCGAATTGCTTTGGTGGGCGTCGAACCTCTCAAAGCTCGTTAAGGATCGTGAACGCGAGCGCGCTGCATAGGCGCGCTCGTCTCATTTTTCACGCATGAATAATCGCCCCATGGGGCCGGAGTTTTCGCATGTCTAAAGGCCCCAGTATCGAGGCGACAGTAAGCGTCGTTGATAAAGCGACCGCCACTCTACAACGCATGGCCGGCGACATAGACAAGTTGGCGCGTAAGTATGAGCGTATCAGCGGCGGCCATCTGACCGGCGGCGGAATGGCGGCGCATTTCGACGCGGCGACCAAGGCCACCAACACATGGGGCCGCTCGCTAAGCGCCTCTTTGGCGACCATGAAACAGCTTGCCGGCTTGGCGTCGGGACTGGCCGCTGTCAAACTGCCCCATATCGCTGCGGACGCCGTTCGGCACTATCTGCCGCTCGATAAAGAACTCTCGACCATGCGAGCGGTCGGCGGCTTTGACGAAGCGTCAATGGCGCGCATGGCGCAACAGCAACGGGACCTCGCGCGGGTTTACGGCCAATCACCCGAGCACATTGCGCACGCGCAAAACGAGATGGTGAAGCGCCATTTTGACGCCGCGACGACTCAGGCATTCATCGAAAAGTCTGCCGTGCTCGCCCAGGCGCTCGGAACGGACGTGGGGCGCGCGACGACGGCTCTTGAGGGGGCGATATTTGGGTTTGGCGAGCACGTCAAGAGTGCGGCAGACGCCGCACGTCTAGGCCAGCGCTACGCTGATATCTCGTCGGTCATGGCGAAGCGCGGCGCCATGTCGATAGATGACATCGAAAATTTTATGAAATACACGGCGGCTGGCGCGCGCGCCGCGGGCTTAAGTCCAGAGCAAGCCGCCGCGATCGGCATGACGCTGAAGCGTGAGAATTTTGCGGGCGAAGAGGCGGGAATATTCGTTCGCCAGCTTAGTGCGCGGCTAATGATGCCGACGCGCGAGGGCCGAATGGCTTTGGCGGCCTCCGGCATTGACCTCAGCAAGTTCGTCGACCCGACCCGCCGCGACGCGAGCGCTTTGAATATTGCTTTAGGTGAAAATATTGGCAGGACACTGGGGCCGGCCGCCACCAAGGCGCTACAATCCGCGCTTGATAGCGGCAAGATCGCCGATGCGCGCGGCTTCGCGCAGTCCGTCATTCGCTACTTCGAAGGCGACCACGGCCGTCAGCGCGCGAAAGACACGAACGCCTTAGCGAAACAGGCAACCGATTTCTGGAAAGTCTCGCAAGGCAAGGTCGACGGCTCGGCGCTCTGGAATGCGATCGTCAATAAGATGAGTGCGCAGGAAGCCATGGCGTTCCTTGGCGTCAAGCAGGGCTCCAAAGCCGCGTCTATCCTGTCGCAGCTATCGCAGTTGCGGGAATATGAGTCCGGCCTATCGAGCGGCTCCGGGATTACGCAAAAGATCGCGCGTGAGCAACAGACCTCCCTTGCATCGGCGTTCGATCGGCTCAAAGCGACCGTCGAGGATACGAGCAATTCTTTCGTCAAGGCGAACGAAGGCGCTCTGAAGTTCGGCGCCGGCGCGGCGCAGAGCATTGCGAAGTTCTTCGGGGACACCGAAGAAGGCACAAAGCGCGCCTGGACGGCCGCAGGCGGCGGCGCGGCGCTCGCGGGCGGGGCGTTTGGCGTCAAGAGCTTGCTCGACCTCCTGAAAGGGAACTTCGGCCTCACGGCCGCAGCGACCCAATTGGAGGGCGCCGCTGCGGCGCTCACGCGAGCGGCTGGAGTCATGTCCGGCTCGAAGCTGCCCGGAGGCGATGCGCCCGGCGCCGTTGCCGCGGTCGGCGCTGCGAAGAAGTCGCCATGGGGCGCGCTTGGCGAGATGGCGCTGCTCTACAGCGGGATGCAACTCTACAAAGAGAAAACCGCCGAATGGTTCGGATGGACCGATGCGAAGCGCAAGCAGTGGGATTCCCAAATCAACGAGCGCGCTTGGGATGAAATCAAGCGCTATCTGCCGAGCGGCCGGAGCACGTCTGACCTAAGCGGCAATCTTCCCGCATATGACGCGGATCACCTCAACGCCGCGCGGTCGGCTCGCGAAGGCGCGCTCTCCCGCTTCTCCGGCCTTGAGTCGCTGCGGAGCGCGGCGCGAGACGGCGCGCGCGAAGGCTCCCTGTCGGCGCTCTTCTCAGGTCGTGACAACGTGCTGTCACATTCCTTCGCGGCCGGCGGCGCACAGCCCCAACAAGTGGAAGTGGGCGTTGAAGGAAACGTTCGCGGCGCCGTCGATATCCATCAATCTTTGCGCATCGATCCATCGCCGCTGTTCATGGCGAAAATGTCAGAGGCGCAACACGCGGTCGCGCAGGTTCAGGGCAGCATAATGAGGATTGGGCGCACTATGACCGGCGGCAACGGCGGCAGTAATTCCCCGACGCGCGGCGGAAGCGTCTTGGCTCCGGCGCCCGCGCCGCTGAAACTGTAATGGAGGTGGGGCCTAATGAGCTTCGTCAACGCTAACTGGCGCGCCGGCATGGCGCGCGTGTCGCAATCGATCAATAATGCATTCGGCGAAACTTTAGAACTCACGCCATGTGCCGCGCGGCCGAACTATGCGGCGGAGCCTTACGCCGACAAGGCCGTAACATTGTGTGGTGTGATCGCACAACGATCGCACATCGGATTTCAGATGGCCGGCAACGCGCTTCACGCGAGAGTGGAAACCGCTCCGCTCTGCGCCAGCTTCTCTCGCCTCGATTTGCCTTGGGCAATCCATCGCGGCGACCGCATCAAAAGGCTATGCGACTCGCAGTTGTATGAGGTCGCGAGCGTGAGCGACGACGGTGTTTCGCGCGTCGAGTGCGAGATAAAGTGCCTCGGGAGGCCGCTGCCATGACGATCGGCGAATTACCTCTTGTCGCGCAGATCGGCGTTGCGATCGTGACGGCGTTCGCGTGGTTCGCGGCGACGTGTTTCTTTTCAGGCGTCGTCATTGGGGCAATCCAAGTCGTCAGCTACATGCGCACGCCGCGCCATCTGCGCGCTGAGCGATTTTCAGACCTCCACAAGTTTCGCAGTTAGCCGGGCAAGACACTCCACGTCGCGCTTGACGGCGAACCTGTGGGCAGTGCCCGGCGCGTTGCAAACGAGCGCAGTCATGCTGCCCACAGGATCAAGCAAATCTCCGATGAAGGTGGGGAGCGCCGCTAGCCGAAAGGTTGGCGGCGCTTTTTTCGTCTCTATGCTTTGTTGTGCGAATGTTGTGACATGTAGATTGCATAGTATACACGTCACAACATACTTAGTGAGTGATGCACTTGCGTGTTTTAAGCGTTGACTCGTCTATATGAATACAGTAGCTAAACCTCTGCCGGCTGCGCGAGTCGCGCGCCAGAAAGGAGGGGCGATGAGCAAAACATCCGCACGTGTCGCGCCAATCGATCGCGCGCAGATCATGACTTACGCGCACAGCCTTCGCAGGCGCCGAGTTTTCGACAGTTGGTCGGAATGCCTCACCTATTCGTGGCGCGTCGCACGTGACCGGCGCGACCTAGCCGCTCGCCAATCTCAAACCGTGGCCCGAGCCGCCTGAATTTCTCCCAAACGTTAGGAGCCAAACCTATGAGCAACACAGTTGAACGCCCCACGATTGAGCCGGCCGTTGACGAATGGATTGTCGCCGATCGGATGCTTCGCGCGGCTTTTGATTGCGCGATTTACGATCGGCTCGCGCCCTTCCAGCGGCGCGCGCTTGAAGCGGCGATGAATGCCGACGATGACGGCGAGGTGAACGCCTTGGCAGAAAGCGTGCGGACACATTACGCCAGCGCCTGTGCGGCGATGGCGGGCGCATTTAAGAGGGAAGCCGATTTGGCGTTCAATGCCGCGGCAGACGCCGCCGCGAAAGAAGCCAAGGCTGCGATCGGGGATGACGAAGACAGCGTTAGGCCGCCCCGCGCGGCCAAAGAGGATTGACGCCCCGGCCAGCGCCGCGCAACACTCATGGGGCTCGCTGTAGGAACAGACGGCGGGCCTCTATCAAGCCTTCGGCCCTGTCAGCAATGGCGGGGCCGGTTTTTTTTTTGAGCACTTCCTAGCTTTGTTGAACGCCTCAGCTCGAAATCAAGAGGCTCGGCGCTAACTGAATCGCGCGGCGGTGATCGATCATACCGCGAGGGAGAGGGGCGGCCCGCGTCGAATAGGCGCGGGCCGTTCCGTCTTTGAAGCGGAACCGTGAGCGCGCTTCAGGAATTATATGTCCTGAAAGGGAGAACCGGACAGTGTTGATGAATAACAAAAATCATATGCGACGTTTGCTCGATAATACGAGGGTCACGACGATCGCCGACCGCTTGCGAGCCATGTTTTCAGGCGTCGCCGCCGAGCCTCTGCCAGCCGCAATGGAGAAGCTCCTGCGGCAGATTGAGCAGCGCGTTCGATTGCAGGAAATCGGGGCTTGACGAAGGGCGAGGCCACCCAAATTTATTGGTCAGGCGACCTCCCTAGTCGCTCTTCTTCCGGCCTCGCTGGCGGCCTTGCTTTCGACCGAGAGCAGGGCCGCCTTTTTCTATTATTGTGAAGCCGTCTCTAATGGCGCGATTGGCGCCGCTGCGACCTGCTCAATCAGTCCCGCGTCGTCATCGCCCGCGCCCGACCTGTTGACGCGCGAAGAGACGATCCACTCTTGCAACGCATCTCTGGGCGCCGACTGCAACAGCGCGCTCGGATCGTCGCCGGCCATCCACGCCCCAACATCCCGCCAATCCAATATGACCGGCATTCGATGGTGAAAGCGCGACATCCAATCGTTCGCCGCGCCGACGATAATCGTGGCAGAGTCCACCTTTGCATCGCTTTCGGGGTCGCGCCACGTCTCCCATAACGCCGCGAACGCCAAGGGCTCGCCGCTCGGCGCGCTGAAGTAGTGGGGCGTCTTTGAGCCCTTGGCGCCTGTCCACTCGTAAAAGCCTGAAGCCGGAATGACGCAGCGTCGAGACTTGAACGCCGATCGAAACATCGGCTTTTCAGCGATCGTCTCGGCGCGCGCATTGAAGGTCGAGGGCAATTCGGACAGCGGCTTTTTCCACCATGAGGGAATGAGGCCCCAACGCATGGGCGTCAATTCATTGCCGGCGGCCCCTGGCCGAATGACCTCAATCCGTGCGGTAGGTGCGATGTTGTAACGCGGCCGAAGGTTACTCGGCTGGCCGACCAGATCGGCAAGGCGATGCAGTTCGGCCCATGAGAGATGTTGCGTGAAACGTCCGCACATGATCATTAATTTTCGCGACGGAGAGACATGGAATTTGAAGGAGTGCATTTTTGAAGCGACTATTTTCTCTCCATGCTCAACTGCAACTTGAACTCCTTATTCAACGTATCTCGTAACCTGTCCAAGAGGACCCAAGCCTCCGCGGCGTCCTGTCGAGCGCGATCAATCATACTTCGAACGAGCAAATTTAACTGAACCATCTGTGGGCCGAACCTTCTCATCTCATCCATCGAGAGAACTGTTGTTCCCGTAACACTTCGTTGATTTAGCGTAACTCGCTCTTCGGTCATTGTCGCCGGAAGCACATCAGTAAGTGCAGCCCGTCTTGATCCATATACCGCAAAAATCTCAATAAGAGAATTGTATATCTCGTCGAACTGTCCCAAATTATTGAATAAGTCTAAATCAATCTGCATCAACATAGTCAATTCCTCAGGAGCAAAGTGAACCGCGTTAGGAAGGTTTGCTATCGGTAGCACGAACATCCAAGCTTCGCGCGCCAAACGATCCTCGTCGGCTTTGCTTATGTTCTCTTCGAGACCTCGCTTCAATATTTCGCTGTTCGATGCGATTCGCATCATTTTGTTGAATAGATTCAATCCCAAAGTTTTTCTCGTTTCAACCTTATCCTGTGCCTTTTGCTGCCGAGCTTCTGCAAATGATCGTTGTTGCAACACGTAAGAAACGACCGCGCTAACGGTAGCTCCGGCCAACACACTAAACACGCTCCAAGCAGTTATCTGAGTTCCCGTGTCCCCCGCCATATTAATCCCCCTGGAATTGTGGATCGCAGCAAAGCGCGATTACCGCGAATTGCCCCAGACGCATCAAATAATTTTATTGCGACGCCCGATACCGCGGCCAGTCTGGCATTAAATGCACGTCGCGCGAGCCGCAGGCCGAACAGACGAAGCGCCGTGACCTCGCCAAGCGGATAAAAGGAATTTCTGCGGCATTCCGAAGCGCGCCGAACGGGACAACGCCGCAATGTTGGCACGCTCGATTTAGGCAAAATGCGCGGGCGCCGCGGACGCCTTGGCTTTGCAAGTCGGCGATCGTGGGCGGGGTGTGGCGCATGGCTAGGGAGGGATTTGACCAGAACGCTTACCTCAGCGCTTACTTTTCAGCCTATGCCCTGCAATGTCGCCGCATCAAATTCTTATCTAAGTCTTTGATTTAGTGGCAGGAGTGGCCGGGATCGAACCGACAACCCCCGGTTTTGGAGACCGGTGCTCTACCAGTTGAGCTACACTCCTGCAGGCGCCCAAAAAGGCGCGCGCCTTCATTGCCGCAACGACGCTCCGGACGCAAGTGGCGTAGCGCACCTCTTCCATCAGGAATTGCCGCCTGAAAGCACCGTGACGGCGCGACGGTTCTGCGACCAGCAGGAGATGTCGTCGCAGACGGCGACCGGACGCTCCTTGCCGTAGCTCACCGTGCGGATGCGCGACGCGGCGACCCCGCGCGCGATGAGATAATTCTTGGCCACTTCAGCGCGCCGAGCGCCGAGCGCGAAATTATATTCGCGGGTGCCGCGTTCGTCGGCGTGGCCCTCCATCGTGAAGCTGTAGCGTGAGTACCGGTTGAGCCATTCCGCCTGCTTATCGAGCGTGGCCTGCGCGGTCGACGTCAGATCCGTGGAGTCGCTCTCGAAGAAGATGCGATCTCCGACGTTGACCACGAAATCCTGATGGCTTCCCGGACTTGCGACTGCGCCGCCGCCGCGTGCAAAGCGTCCGCCCGCCAGATCATTCGCGGCTTCATCCGCGGTGTTCTTGGCGCAGGCCGAGAGCGCCAGGACCGCCATGACCGCCGTCAACGCGACGACGAATTTGGCGCCGCAGGCGCGTTGCGAAAGCAGCATGAAGAACTCCTGTTACGGCCACCGACGGGCGATAGTCCTAGTCTTCCAGGGTTAAGCGAAGGTTCCGTCAACCTTGCTCGCAGGTAGCTTCCGCCTGTTGCATTTGAGCAATTGATCCCTTCGTTAATAGCAAGTTAATTGGTTAACAGAAGCTTAACGCGCTGTTTCGGCGCGAATTTGACGCCTTGGCGCGGCGCGAGTCTTCGCGCAGATGGCCTCTAGCCACATGTGAACTGTGTGAATTGTCGCTATTCCGCCCGGGAGCCGGCAATTTCGTCGCAAAAGAGGGCTCGAGGGCGACGAAGCGATGGCGCGCGGTTGCTTTGCGGGAAGTCCCGCTCTTAATATTGATCAATAACTCGCGCGAAGCGGCGGCGGGCGCGATCAGGAGCGTGACATGAACGAAGGCATCGCGCCCTTCCTGTCGCCGTTGACGCTGCTTCTGGGCGGTGGCCTCTTGGCGATTGGATTGCTGTCGCTACTCGATCTTCACTTCTTCAAAACCAAGTGGCAGGGCAAGCTGGCGCTGGTGGTCGGCCTGATCTTCATCCTCGCCACAGAGGCGATGTTCGTCACGAGCGGCGCCAGCGGCCGCTATTTCGAAGGCCAGAAGTTGGACGTCACCGACTGCGAATTTCAAACCGAGCGGGATTTTCCGGCGGAGCGCCGAACCAATCAGAAGCTCATTCACGACAAGATCGTCGCCTGCATGGATATGCTCGGCTATGATTGGAGCAAGGAGCACTATCATTGCGTCGAAGCGCCGATCTCGACCAACGCCTTCTGCTATCTGCCGCGGGCGGCCATGCAGCGCGGCATCGTCGCTTTCCAGATGCGATTCGAATAGGTCAGAACAGCGATCCCTGATCGTCGCTGTCGATCCTTCGAAAGCGTCGACGGGCGCGGGGGCGCGCAGGCGGGTCGGGGATCGCAACACCGGCGCGCGCCTGGATTCTTCCGTCAGCGATCTCGATATCGAGACCCGTTCCAGGAGGCGCTTGCGCGACGCTGCGCACCAGGACCCCGCTTTCATCATGGATCAGCGCAAAGCCGCGTTCCAACGCCGAGCGATGACTGAGCGAGTCCTGCAGCCGGCCGAGCCTGTCGAGCCGGTCCTGGCTGCGTTCGATCAGGCCGGCGACGGCGCGGTCAAGACGTTGCGCCGCGCTGCCTAGGCGTTGCCTGGCGGCGGCGTTTTCTTGACGCGCGAGAGCGCCCCGGGCGCGATAACCCTGTTGCAGCCGCGCGCCAATTCCGCGCAATTTCTCGCGCACGCGCGCCAGCTCCGCCTGCGGCGAGTGGCGGGCGAGAAGCGTCGCGGCGCGCGACAGCCGCAGACGCCGTCCGTCTCGGGCGGCGCGGGCGCCGGTGCGCAGCCGCTCCGCCGCGCGGTCAAAACGCTGGCGCGGATTGGCGAGCAGGGCGTCGCCGGCGGGCAGCAGGCGCGCAAAGGTTGAAAGCTGGACGCGACGCTGCTCCATGGCGCGGCGGCGCGCGCCCTCCAGCCGGCTTGTGCGTATGGCGAGATGTTCGAAAAGCTCGACGCGCACCGGAACGGCTTTCTCGGCCGCGCCAGTCGGCGTCGGCGCCCGAAGGTCGGCGACGAAATCGATGAGCGTCGTATCGGTCTCGTGACCGATCGCCGAAATGAGCGGAATGACGCTCTCCGCCGCCGCGCGAACGACGACCTCCTCGTTGAAGCCCCACAGATCTTCGAGCGACCCGCCGCCGCGCGCGACGATCAGCACGTCGGGGCGGGGAATCGCCCCGCCAGCAGGCAGGGCGTTGAAGCCGCGAATGCCCGCGGCGACTTCCTCGGCGCAGTTCTCCCCCTGCACCCGCACGGGCCAGACCAGCACGCGGCGCGGGAAGCGATCGTTGAGACGGTGCAAGATGTCGCGGATCACGGCGCCCGTCGGCGACGTCACCACGCCGATGACTCTCGGCAAAAAGGGCAGAGGCCGCTTGCGCGCTTCATCGAAGAGTCCTTCGGCCGCGAGCGCCTTACGACGGGCGTCGAGCAGCGCCATCAGCGCGCCGACGCCGGCCGGCTCCAGCGACTCGATGACGATCTGATAGGAGGACTTGCCGGGGAAGGTGGTGACGCGACCGGTCGCGACGACTTCCAGCCCCTCCTGCGGCCGCGTGCGCAGGCGCAGAAAAGTCGATCGCCAGATCACCGCGTCGAGACGCGCATTCTGATCCTTGAGACAGAAATAGGCGTGGCCGGAGGCGTGCGGGCCGCGATAGTTGGAAATCTCGCCGCGCACCCGCACGCGCCCAAAGCGATCCTCGATCGTCTGCTTCAGCGCGTTCGCGAGTTCGGAGACGCTGATCTCCGGCGTATTGGTCTGAGGAGGGTCTCCCCCGATTTCTGAGAGGTCGGACATGGATGAGATATGGCCCGATTCAAGTCCGCGCGCGAGGACCAAAAAGGGCGCGTGAGCGTCGCCATGCGCTCCGGTTCGGGACGAAAGCAAATTTGCTCCCGCCGCTCACGGCGCGTCGATCTCGCAAACGCGATCGGTCGTCGAGCGGCCGCGGAACATGATTGCTTTGCCACCGACGTCGACCATGTGGAACAGGCCCCGATCGGTGAGGAAATACCAGGCCGTCGTCGGCGCGCCGGCGAATTCGCGGGTCGGATCGCCGACGGTCACGCCGTCGAGCCGTTGCCCCGCCTTGGCGACGAGGGCGCGAATGAGCTTCATATAGCGGGGCGCGGCGGCCTCGGCGGCGGCGATGCGCGTCGCGCGGTCGGGAAGTTGCTCGCCGCGCCGCCGGACTTCCGCCGCTATACGCTCCGCGCTCGCGGACGCGAGCAGGGGGTGTGCGCGGAGCCAGAGGCGATTGAGGTCGCGGAGGTTTTCCATCTTGTCCAAAGCGAAAAATCGGTCGTCGATTCCTTCCAGCGCAGCGCGTTCCGTGCTCTCGCCGTAATCATGGATGGTAGTCGCGAGGAATTTCTTCAACCGCGCCTCTCCCAGCGAGCCGACGAGGCGGCTCCCCTCCTCGAACAGCGCGAGATGCTTCTTCGCTCCGATCGCCGCGAGACCTTCGCGGATCAGCCGCACCGAATCGACACGCCAGCGCGAATTGAAGACGAGTTGCGGGAAGCCGCCATTCTCCATCTGCGCCAGATAATAATCGACCTCATAGCTGCGCAGCGCCTCCGGCGACATTTCGTCGAAGCGAATATATTGCGCCCGCAGATCGTTGAGGAAATCGATATTGGCCTGGACGATGTCATAGTCGGGATCGGTGGAGTCGACCGCGCTCTCATCAACGACGATCGCGTTCTTATCGGTGATCGAGATCATTTTGCGCCCCGCCGTGGCAGTCCGCCGCGTCAAATCGGCGGCGCCTTCCCCGATGCGCGGATGCGCCTCGGCGCCGACCGCGCTGATCGATACGAGGATGAAGAAATAAATTGTGAGATCACGAAGCCGTCGCCGCATAAATGCGCCTCCCGGGGGCAGTTCTAGCTCATTTCCGGATCGTCGCCCGCCTCTACGCCGCCCCATATTCTTTATCCGCTTCCATGCCGAGCGCGGTGACAAGGTGGCTTCTGAGGCCATGTCGACGCCGAGCGGATTCCATTAATCAAAGACATGCGCGATCCCCGCCGCCCCAGCTGGGACGCCATCATTCATAGCCCCAATGGCCCTATCCGCGGCGTCCCAACCGCGCCATGCGGCTGGGTCGAAACCAAACGCGCTAGCGTGTATCGTTGCGGCGAGCGCCGTCGCAAGCGCTTGCGGGAGTTTTTTTGCGGAATTCTCCAGGCCCCTTGTCTGAATAAAGCCCTCAGCTTGGCCTCATGGCGAGCAGCGGCCGCCGGACGCTGAAACCGAATCCAAACAGAAATGGAAGAGGCGCGCATCGAGCAACGCCATCAGCGCGCCGACGCCGGCCGGCTCCAGCGACTCGATGATGATCTGATAGGAGGACTTGCCGGGGAAGGTTGTGACGCGGCCGGTCGCGACGACTTCCAGTCCCTCCTGCGGCCGCGTGCGCAGGCGCAGAAAAGTCGATCGCCAGATCACCGCGTCGAGTCGCGCATTCTGATCCTTGAGACAGAAATAGGCGTGTCCGGAGGCGTGCGGGCCACGATAGTTGGAGATCTCGCCGCGCACGCGCACGCGCCCGAAGCGATCCTCGATCGTCTGCTTCAGCGCGTTCGCGAGTTCGGAGACGCTGATCTCAGGCGTATTGGTCTGAGGCGTGTCGCCGCCGATTTCGGTGAGCTCGGACATGGACGAGATATGGCTCAATCAGTGTCGAGGCGCGAGAGCAAAGAAACCCATGCTGCTCCGAAGCTACAAAGCCCGCAGCTGGACACTAGATGCAGCAGCGTTGGTGAAAGGGAGGAACC
>DATBRI010000006.1:0-8290 GCA_036560365.1 Methylocystis sp. | reverse complement strand
CACCACGTCGCGGCCGTGTTCGACGAGACGCTTCGCCTTCTCGATCACCATTTCGGCCACCTGCACGTGGCGCACCGCCGGCTCGTCGAAGGTCGAGGAGACGACCTCGCCCTTCACCGAGCGCTGCATGTCGGTGACTTCTTCCGGACGCTCGTCGATGAGCAGCACGATGAGATAGCACTCGGGATGATTGGTCGTGATTGACTGCGCGATGTTCTGCAGGAGCACGGTCTTGCCGGTGCGCGGCGGCGCCACGACCAGCGCGCGCTGCCCTTTGCCGATCGGCGCGACGAGATCGATGATGCGCGACGAGAGATCCTTACGGGTCGGGTCTTCGATCTCGAGCTTGAGGCGCTCGTCCGGATAGAGCGGCGTCAGATTGTCGAAGGGCACCTTGTGGCGCACCTTCTCGGGATCTTCAAAATTGATGCTGTTGACTTTCAAAAGCGCGAAATAGCGTTCGCCCTCCTTGGGACTTCGGATCATGCCCTCAACCGTGTCGCCGGTGCGCAGGCCGAACTTCCGGATCTGCGAGGGCGAGACGTAAATGTCGTCGGGTCCGGCGAGATAATTCGCGTCGGGCGACCGCAGAAAGCCGAAGCCGTCCTGCAGCACTTCGACGACGCCGACGCCGACGATTTCGACGTCACGACTGGCGAATTGTTTCAGAATGGCGAAGAGGAGCTCCTGCTTGCGCAGGAGAGAGGCGTTCTCGACTTCGTGCTCTTCGGCAAAAGCGAGGAGTTCGGCGGCGGACTTGGCCTTCAAGTCCGAAAGTTTAATTTCCCGCATTCAGGAGGAACCTTGGGTATTAGCTGGCGCGCAGGTGGAGAGGAGCCGGAGGGGAAGCGGTGGGGCGGGGGAGACGGCCTTCCCGGAGCGCCGGCGAAAATCCGGCGATGCCGCTACAAGCAGACACGGGCCTCAGAGGGATAAAGCTCACTTAGACAATTTCCAGACATGAATCAAGAGTTCCGTTAAAGCGGCCTTAAGCCGCCAAAATGCGCCGCCCCGCTGGCGTCCACGGGCCGGGGCGCCGATAACCCTGTTCGCTCTTTTTCAAGGGATTTCAAAATGGCCGCAGTCCCTCCGGTTCGCTATCCCGTTCGCCTCGACAGCGAATGCGCCGAGGTCGGCGACGCCGACGAGCTCGTCGTCGTTCTCGACGTTCTCAACGGCCGCAGCGACCGGGATGTTCTCATGCAACTGCGCCCGCATTTGCCGCAGATCATCCGCAAGCCGTCTGACCTCCCGCTGCTCATGCGCGGGCTCGCTCCCGAGGACCAGATTTTTCTCATCGAGGCGCTGGGCGAATCGTTGGCCGACGCTCTTGAGACAGCGCGTCATCTACGCGAGCTGCTGGCGACGATCGCCGAGCCGCAGGTCAGATTGACCGTCATCAACACGCTGGGCGGCACCGGACTGCGCAAGCTCATCATCACTGCGCGCGACCTGTCCGGCGTTCTGGAGTGGACCTATGCGCACCGCAGCCGGCGGCTTCTCGAACTTCTCGGCGCCGATTATTTGCGGCGCCTCATCCGCCATGGCGACGATCTAGCGCTCGCGCTCAACGCCATCGCCGAAGACGCTCAAAGCGCGCTGCTCGACGCCATCGGACTGGCGCGCGTCGCGGAGCGGACGCGCAATGCGCGCGACCTGGCGATGCTGCTGCGCGCGCTCCCGCCCACCATCGGCGCGACTCTGCTCGATCAATTCGATCGCCAACAGCTCCTGGAGATCATCGGCGACCGCCGCGCCTGGATTTACCTCTACAATCGAATCAGGCCCGACGAGGCCGGACAATTGCTCAGCAAACTCGGAGCGGACAATGCCCTATGAACAAGCGTCCGCTTCGAGACGCAAACCGGAAGTCGTCGGTTCGCTTGCGCCGCTTCGCGGCAGCAAGCGCCGGATGATCGACGCGCATCTCCATGTCGTCGATTTCGTTCAGGAGACGCCAGGCGGACCGGCGCTCATCGACCACATGGATCGCGCCAATGTCGATAAGGCGGTGATCTTCGGGCTTCCCGTGCGCAAGTTGTGGAATGAATACGACCGTGAACCGCCAGACTATTATCTCGCGAATGACGCCCACTGCTACTATTACGCCTATACGGACGTCATCGTCGCCGAAATGGTGCGCGCGCTGCCCGCAGAGCAGCAGAGCCGGCTCTACCCCATGATCTGCGGCTTCAATCCGGTCGATCGCTACGCCATTCGTCACGTCGAGCGGCTATATGAGCAATATCCCGACGTGTGGAGCGGCATCGGCGAGATGCTGTTGCGCCACGATGATCTCACCGCCTTCACCTTCGGCGAGAATGCGCGCGCAAATCATCGCGCCCTCTATCCCATCTACGAATTCGCCGCCCACTACGACCTTCCGGTGCTGTTGCATCAAAACGTCACGGCCGTCTCCAAAGGCGATCATCCCATCTACCTGTTTGAACTCGAAGAGGCGCTGCGTGAATTCCCGCGCACGCGCTTCATCTTCGCGCATTGCGGAATGTCGCGGCGCGTGAGCGCGCCTTTTTATTATCGGATGGTCGAGCGGCTTCTCGACCAATATCCCAATGTGTGCGTCGACTATTCTTGGGTGATCTACGACGTCGCCATCTGTCCCAACGGCATGCCCGACGAAAATTGGCTCGCGCTCACCGAACGCCATAGCGATCGCATTTGTCTCGGCTCCGACCTCGTGGCGAAATTCGAGCGCTTGGGACCAGAACTCCAGCGCTACGACGTATTTCTCGACCATCTGAGCGAACGCGCCTGCGCAGATCTCTGCCGGGGAACCGCCGAGCGGATCTATGGCGCCAACAAGGGCAAGGTGAATGGCGTCGCAAGGCCGATCGCGCCCGATTGGGAAAAGCTCATCGCGTAGAGCGCTTCCCGATCACATGGAAACATGTGATCGACAAGGAATCGCGCAAGCTCAAATCGTCGGAGCAGGTTCTCACTGAAAAAGTCTGTCCACTTTTTCGGAGCCTGCCCGAGAATCAAAACGGCTTGACGATCACCAGAATGACGACGCCGATCATCAGCACGGTCGGCAGTTCATTGAAGATGCGATAGTAACGCGGCGAATGAACATTGGCGTTTTCGGCGAAACGCCGCATCAACGCGCCGTCGTGAAGATGCGCGGCGGTCAGCAGCACGACGAGCGTCGCTTTCGCATGAAACCAGCCTGACGACAGCGCCCCGCCCTCGATCGCCAGATAGATGCCGGTCGCCCAGGCGACGAGCATCGCCGGCGTCATGATGTAGCGATAGAGCCGCCGCTCCATGATCTTGAACGTCTCGGAGAGCGTCCCCTCGCCCGCGCTGGCATGGTAGACGAAGAGACGCGGCAGATAGAGAAGCCCCGCCATCCACGAGATGATGGCGATCACATGCAGCGCCTTGATCCAGACGTACATCGTCAGCCTCCCCGTCGAACGCGCGCGACAAGCCGCTCGACGTTTTCGATCGGCGTCTGCTGCAATATGCCGTGACCAAGATTGAAGATGTGCGGCCGGCCTTCGAAGGCGGCGAGAATCGAATCGACTTCGCGATCGAGCGCTTCTCCGCCGGCGACAAGCGCCAGAGGATCGAGATTGCCTTGCAGCGGTACATTCGATTTGGTGTGCGCGACCGCCCATGCGGGATCGAGCGCCGTATCGATGCCATAGCCATCGGCGCCGATTATCTGCGTGAGCTTGGGCAGATGCGTATCAGCGCCGCGTATGAAGGCGATCACCGGGGTTTTCGGATGGCGCGCCTTGACGCCTTCCACGATCCGCCGGACCGGCTCCGCCGACCAGCAGTGAAATTCATTGGTCGGCAATACGCCGGCCCAGCTGTCGAAAATCTGCACGACCTCGACGCCAGCATCGATCTGACGCGCAAGATAATCGATCGACGCGTCAACGACGCGATCGATCAGCTGCGCAAAAGCGTCAGGATAGCGATAAGCGAAAAGACGCGCCGGCGCCTGATCAGGCGTGCCCTGCCCGGCGATCATATAGCTCACCACCGTGAACGGCGCCCCGCAAAAACCGATGAACGCGACGTCCGGCGGCAGCGCCGATTTTACCAGCTCAATCGTCTCGAAGACCGGCGAGAGATGTTCAATCTTGAACCTTCCGAGTCGCTGCGCCTGCTCCGGCGTTTCGATCGGTTCGAGCCGCGGCCCTGCGCCGCTCTCGAAGGAAACCTGTTGGCCCATGGCGTCGGGCACGACAAGAATATCGGAAAAGAGAATCGCCGCGTCGAAGTGAAAGCGCCGAATCGGCTGCAGCGTCACTTCCGCGGCCTTCTGCGGCGAATAGCAAAAATCGAGAAAGCTTTTCGTTGTCGCCCGCACGTCGCGATATTCGGGAAGGTAGCGGCCCGCCTGACGCATCAGCCACAGCGGCGGAACGCTTCGCGCTTGTCCGCGTAGAACCGAAAGAAGCGCCTTCTCGTCCGCCATCCCGTTCGCTCCGTCTGTCGTCGTCGACAAGCGGGGTAGCGCGAAACGCCATTAAAACAAAATTCATTTTAATAAGAATTGATTCTTCAGTTGTATCGCGACGCGGACAAAAGTTAATTTTCATTAACCAGTTGCCCACAGGCGAGTCGCGAAGACCCGGTCGCGGGAGCCGTAGCGGGAAAAATTCAGACAGCGAATGGAATCATGGACGTATCGGTCGTTCTCGGCGTAGGTGATTGTGGATGGCCTGTGAATCCCTTCTGTACCGGCGTCCGCGAGAATCCGGTCGACAGGACTTCTCCTGTTGAGCGTTTGGGCGCTCTATGCCCGCTAACCAAAGCGGAGCATTTTTCGGCCGGGCTTTATCCCCGCTCTTCGGCGTACGCGAGAGGGCTGTGGACGTGACCGCGAGGTCAAACTCAACCTTCTGGCGCGAATCGGCGCCGCTGATTCTCGCATCCAAAAGCGTCGGCCGGCGGCAGGCGCTGCTGCATTCTGGCGTTCCTTTCGAGTCCATTCCGGCGGATGTCGACGAACGGGCGATCGAATCGCGGCTTGAAGGCGCCGACGCCGACGCGATCGCGATCGCGCTGGCGCGCGCTAAGGCGCTCGCCATTTCCGCTGAAGGCCGGCTGGTGCTCGGCGCCGATCAGGTCGCAAGCTGTGAAGGCAGGATTTTCGGCAAGCCGGCGAATATGCCTGACGCCGAAGCGCTCCTGCGGTTTCTCTCCGGCCGCCGGCATCGCCTGCATTCGGCGATCGCCCTGGCGCGCGATCGCGCCATCGTCTTTGCGACAGTCGGCGTCGCCGACCTTACCATGCGCGCGCTGAGCGAGGACTTCATCGCCGCCTATCTAACGGCGGTTGGCGAAACTGCGCTCACTTCCGCCGGCGCCTATCAGATCGAAGGCCTCGGCGCGCAACTCTTCTCGAAGGTGGAAGGCGATTACTGGACCATCATAGGGCTTCCGCTGCTGGAGCTCCTCGAGGCGCTTCGCCGCGAGGGGGCGCTCCTCTCGTGACACAGCCAAAAATGCTGCGTGTGGGGCTGACAGGCTCGATCGGCATGGGCAAGTCGACGACGGCTGACATGTTTCGCGCCGAAGGCGTCGCGGTTCTCGATTCCGATCAGTTGGTGCATGATCTTTATAAAGGACCGGCGGCCGCCGAGATTGAGCGCGTTTTTCCCGGCGTCGTCGTGAACGGCGTCGTCGACAGAGCGCGGCTCGCCGCCCGCGTTCTTGACGATTCCGCGGCGCTCAAGCGCCTGGAAGCGATCGTGCATCCGATGGTCTGGGCGGCCCGCGACGCGCTGATCGAGGAACGTCGAAATCAGGGCGATCGCATCGTCGTCTTCGATATCCCGCTGCTGTTCGAAACCGGCGCCGAAAAGGACTTCGACGTCATTGTCGTCGTCACCGCGCCGGAAGATGTGCAAAAAGCGCGGGTTCTCGCTCGGGAAGGCATGACGTCTGGGAAATTCGCGTCCATTCTGTCGAAGCAGACGCCTGATTCAGAAAAGCGCGCCCGCGCCGATTTCGTGGTCCATACCGACCGGGGTCTCGACGCAGCGCGCCTAGAAGTGCGAAACATCGTGAAAGCGCTTGAAGCGCGGTTCGGGTGAGCAATGCGCGAGATCGTTCTCGATACTGAAACGACGGGGTTAGATCCATCGAGCGGCCATCGCGTGGTCGAGATCGGCGCGGTCGAGATTTCCAATCTCATCCCGACGGGCAGGCGTTTCCACCGCTACATCGATCCAGAGCGCGACATGCCGGACGAGGCCTTCCGGGTGCATGGCCTCTCGCGCGAATTTCTGGCGCAGCACAAGATCTTCAAGGAGATCGCCGCCGAATTTCTCGACTTCATCGAGGATGCGCCGCTCGTCATCCACAACGCCGAATTCGATACGCGCTTTCTCAACGCCGAATTCGCGCTCATGAAATTGCCCCCGCTCGGCGGCGCGCGCATCATCGACACGCTCGCCATGGCGCGCCGCCGCCACCCGGGAGGGCCAAATTCTCTCGACGCCTTGTGCCAGCGCTACGCCATCGATCTTTCGCGGCGTGAGAAGCATGGCGCCTTGCTCGACGCCAATCTTCTCGCCGAGGTCTATGCCGAGCTTTGCGGGGGACGGCAGTCGGCGCTGTCGCTTCAGACCGTTCACGCGGCGCGCATCGCCGCCTTGAATGATCTGTTGCGCCGTCGCCCCGAGCCTCTCGCGGCGCGGTTAAGCCCCGCCGAAGCGACGGCCCACGCTGTCTTTGTCGCGACGATGAAATCGCCGATCTGGGATCGATATTCCGCAGGCGACGAAGAGGCGGCGCCGAGGGTCGCCGGTTAGAGCGCTTGTCGATCGCATGGACTCATGCGATCGACAAGGAATCACTTAAAATCAAAACGCTGGAGCAGGTTCTCATCGAAAAAGTCGTCAACTTTTTCTTAGCCTGCTCTAATTGCCCTGAGAAGCGCTCTGGGCGCCCGCTTCGGCGGCCTTTTGCTGATAGAGCGCGACGAAGTCGATCGGATCGATATAAAGCGGCGGATAGCCGCCCTTGCTCGTCGCGTCCGCCACAAGTTGGCGCACGAAGGGAAACAGCATGCGTGGGCATTCGATCATCACGATCGGATGCACCTGCTCTTCGGGAATGTTCAACAGTCGGAACACGCCGCCATATTCGAGGTCGAGCTTGAAGAGGAGTCCGTCTCCCTCGCCGGCCTTGCAGTCGAGCATCAGACTGACTTCGAAGTCGGTCGGCGCCAGCTGCTTGGCGTTGACGTTGACCTGAATCGAGATGTTTGGCGCCTTCTCCTGCGCCCCGAGCGAGCGCGGCGCATTAGGATTCTCGAAGGAGAAATCCTTTAGATATTGAGCAAGCGAATTGAGGGCCGGAGCGCCGCCCGGCGCTCCTTGCGCGCCGTTGCCATTGGTGTCGGTCATGTAGGATCTCCAGCAAAGCGGTTGTCATGAGAATTCGCGCCCGCCTAACACGTCTGTCAGAAGCGAACAAGGCGTTGCGCTAGTCCTACTTCGCTGTGCTTCGGCGCGGCCTTCCCCCGGAGCCGCGCGCTTCGCGCCGCCATTCGCGCGGGTCGAGGTCGATGATTCGCGGGTCTGCGCTCCCGGACCGTGCTCGCAGCCGCCGCGCCAGGCTCTGCCGCACGGACGGGGACTTCAGCGCCAGCCCGACGAAATCCGAGGCGAAGCCTGGAAGAATGAGCAGGATCGAGGCGAGCGCCTGCATCGCCCCGTCCAGCATGGCGCCATCGAGCATGGCGGAGCTTTCGCCTTTCGCCTTGGCGGCCAATCCGGCGCGGACAAAATCGAGGAGGCGCCGCACGTCGGACAGGCCCAGCAGCGAAGCGCCGATGGCGAGCGCGATCGCCGCGAGAAGTCCGACGGCGTGGACGACGAGCGCGAAACACAGAATCTCCAGCACGATCCACGTTGCGAGGACGGCGCCGACAAGCTTAGATTTCACCGAATCATCCGATCTTTGCGGCCCTCGCCGCCCCGCGGCGATACGCCCGCCCCTTGATTCGTGACATGTACGAAGCGACATGATAGCCGACGACAAATTTATTCGGGAGTTGCCAATGCCGGCCTCCGGCGATCTCTTCGATCCCAGCCTTATCGTTTTCGCGGCGCTCGCGGTTTTCGTCATCTGGAAACTGCGTTCGGTGCTCGGAATGCGGGTGGATCGCGATACGCCGCCCCCGGCGCGCTTCGCGCCGCGCGGTCCGGCCCCGGCGGCAGTCGCCCCGGCCCCAGGCGTCGCGCCGATCGCCGAAGCGCCGTCGCGTCCTACGGGCGCCGAGCGTTGGGAGGGCGTGGCC
>DATBRI010000005.1:0-16028 GCA_036560365.1 Methylocystis sp. | reverse complement strand
CGCGTTGGAGACGTTGAGCGGATCGCCATATTGCTTGCGACCTAAAAAATACGGCTGGATCGTTGCAAATTCCGACCAGCGGCGGATGCTGAACACGCTGCCGTAGATCCAGTTCTGCCAATCAGGTCGGTCGAACTGATCTGGATAGCGAATGACCGGCCGCATCAGGAAACTGTCAATGTCCCAGTCGTTGTCCTTCTTGCCGATTTTGATCCGGAATCCGTCGAAGGTGTTGGTGGTGTTGCGGAACTCATTCTCGGCGATCAGACGGCGATCAAGCAGCTCGAGGTGAAAGCGGCCGGCGCGCAGCGTCAACGGCCGATCATTGCCGAGATCGTCCTTTCCGAAGGCGTCCTTAAAGAAGAGTTCGCCATAGCCCGAAATGAGATCGGTCTGATTAATCTCCTGTCCCTGATATTGATAAATGCTGTTGTAGGCGCGCGAGTCCTGGAACTCGGCGACGAAACGAAACGGATCGAGAATGTTCTGCACGCCGAGATAGAAGCGCGTGCGGCTGAGCCACAGAGAATTTGGAAAGTTCTTTCGTTGCGAGGCCGGTGGATTGACCGTCATGTCCGTCCACGGCCGGTAGTCGTCCTTGCGATATTCGAAACGCACGCGCGAATCGAGTCCGATGTTCAGCCAGTCGACGCCTTCAAATTGCTTGTAGGTCTTCGCCAAATTCCGAACATAGGGCGGAATGTCGGGCTGCGGCTCCAAACGATAGCCGCGCGTCGGCACATAGTAGCTCTTCTTTTCCAAGGGCGCCGCAGGCGCCCCGGCGCCAACGACTCCCTTACCATCGGTCTTCGTCTTCACTGACCGTTTTTCCGGCGCGGCTGTTTTTGCGCCGTGATCCGACTGAACCACTTTTCCCGAAACGTCCTTAGAGGGCGCCTTGTCTTCGGCGC
This sequence comes from Methylocystis sp., assembly GCA_036560365.1. GTDB lineage: Bacteria > Pseudomonadota > Alphaproteobacteria > Rhizobiales > Beijerinckiaceae > Methylocystis. The sequence goes on along the minus strand of DATBRI010000005.1, from coordinate 15,117 downwards.
CCGCTATTTCGGGGACGCTAAGGGCAGCGCCGACAACGGCGCCAAACGCAGCTAATTTGAACTTCTTTTTATTTTTGTTCGTCGACATCGGCCTGTGTCCCGTATCGCTTAACCGACTCCAGTTGGCCGCTTTGAGCGACGACGCGATATGTAAACGCATACATACCAACAAGCCGTCACGGCCTATCTGTTAGGCTCATTATTTTATCAACTCAGTTTTCGACTTGCGCTGTTGTGAAAGGGCCCAGTAAATGCAGCTGGAGCCCCGCTTTAAGTTTCGCTTCGACATTCCAACTCTCCATCTGATCCGCAAAGGTAGCCTCTGCGAGACTATTTGCCGTCCACGTCACAAGAGGAAGTAGAGCGAAAAGGCAGCTATTTGTCTATAGACTTTGTAGACCTTTGGCGCGATCAAGCGAAACCGTTGCGGTAATGTCACAGCTTGTCAGCGCCGAGCGCGATCGCGGCGACAAGCGCTCCGGCCGCCGATCTATTTCTGCAGGGCGAAGAACTGGCGCGGGTATCGCAGCAGGACTTTGCCGTCCGACTGCTGTGGATAGGCCTGCGCAAGCTTCTCTCGATAGCGCGCAAGAAATTGAACGCGTTCATTTGCATCGAGCAAATCGAGAAACGGACGGAGGCCCGATCCTTCGAACCATTCGACCACGCCGACAGGACCGTCGAGCGGGTGAACATAGACGGTCTGCCAAATATCGATCGTGCTGCACAGCGGCGCGAGCAGATTGTAATAGTCCTCGAGCGGGCCGAGCACCATGAGCGACTTGGCGATCGGCAGCAGACGAGGCGCCCACGGCCCATCCGCGGCGACCATGCGCATGGCCGCATGCGAGAGCTCATGCGTATTGTTGGGCATTTGCACGGCGAGACGCCCGCCAGGCCGCAAATAGCTCAGCAGCCTTGTCATCAGCCCGCGATGGTCGGGCAGGAAATGCAACGCCGCATTGGCGAAGATCAGATCGGCGGGCTCGGAGGGACGCCAATGCGCGATGTCCTCTTTGATAAAATTCGCCGTCGGCGCGCAGGCGCGGGCCACCGCCAGCATATTGTCGGACTTGTCGATCCCGACAATGTCGGCGCCGGGGAAACTCATCGCGAGGAGCTGCGTGCTGTTTCCGGGTCCGCATCCGAGATCGAAAACGAATCGCGTGTCGCAATAGGGTACGCGCGCGAGCAGGTCGCGGGCGGCGCGCGTGCGCTCGGCTTCAAATTTCAGATAGAGCGCCGAATTCCAGTCGTTGGTCGCGCGCCTTTCATCGATACCGTCAGCAAGCGCAGGATTCAAATCCCGTCTCCGGCGTTGACATAGTCGCCATTCTCGTCGGCCGGAAAGATGCGCGCATTCGCCAGGGAAAGCGGGACGCGGCCGCCGAGCGACGCCGAACGTTCGAGCGGCGAGTCGATTTCGAGCGTTTGGTCATAGCCGTCGATCGCGATGGTGGCGCGCATCCCGGCCGGCGTGCGGCGCAGGCTTTCGACGCGGCCTTCGAGATCGCCGTTTCCTTCGGCCGCGACGGCGATATCGGCCGGCCGGAAGAAGACCCGCGCCGGGCCGCTGCGCAGGCCGTGGGTGTCGATGTGCAATTCGCGGCCGCCGAACTTCACATGGCCGCCAGCGATGGTGACCGGCAAGGCGACCGCTTCGCCGACGAAGGAAATGACGAAAGGCGAAGCTGGATGATCATAAAGCTCTTCGGGCGTGCCAATCTGTTCGATACGGCCTTCGTTGAGCACGACGACGCGATCGGCGAGCTCCATCGCCTCGTCCTGATCATGTGTGACGAAGACCGTCGTCAATCCTGTTTGCTTGTGAATGTCGCGCAGCCAGCGGCGCAAATCCTTGCGCACGCGCGCGTCGAGCGCGCCAAAAGGTTCATCAAGCAGCAGCACGCGCGGCTCGATGGCGAGCGCGCGCGCCAGCGCGACGCGCTGACGCTGGCCGCCGGAGAGCTGCGCCGGATAGCGGCCGCCAAGCCCCTCGAGCTGCACGAACTGCAGAAGCTCCGTGACTCGCGCGTTGATCGCCGCCCTGGAGGGACGCGTGCGTCTTCGTCGAACTCTTAGGCCGTAGCCGATATTGTCGGCGACGGTCATATGTTTGAAGAGCGCATAGTTTTGGAAGACCATGCCGACATGGCGGTCCTGCACGGGCAGGTTCGTCGCATTCTCGCCGTCAAACAGAACGCGCCCTCGATCGGGAGAATTGAGGCCGGCGATAACCCGCAGCAGCGTCGTCTTGCCCGATCCCGATGGCCCGAGCAGCGCGACCAGTTCTCCCGGTTGAATGTCGAGACTGACGTCGCGCAACGCTGGAAAGGCGCCAAAATCCTGCTCGACTCCCTCGATGCGAATCGCGGCGCCGCGCATATTCGCCTTAGTGTCGGCGAGCGCGTCCAGAGAGCGCGTCGGCGTGACGCCACTCGAGGAAGGATTTGAGTCCGAGTGTGACGAGCGCCAAGCCTGCAAGAAGAACCGCGAGCGCGAAAGCGGCAACATTGTTATATTCATTGTAGAGTATCTCCACCTGAAGCGGAATTGTATTGGTCAGGCCGCGTATGTGGCCGGATACGACGGAAACGGCGCCGAACTCGCCCATGGCGCGGGCGTTGCACAGCAGCACCCCATACAGCAGGCCCCATTTGATGTTGGGCAGCGTCACGGTGAGAAAAGTCTTGAATCCGGAGGCGCCGAGCGTGAGCGCCGCCTCCTCTTCGACCGTCCCCTGCTCCTGCATCAGCGGAATGAGTTCGCGCGCAACGAAAGGGAATGTGACGAAGATCGTCGCCAGAACGATTCCGGGCACAGCAAAAATGATCTGCACGCCATGAGCCGCAAGCCACGGGCCAAAGAGGCCCTGGCCCCCGAACACGAGCACATAGACGAGGCCGGCGACGACCGGCGAGACGGAGAAAGGAAGATCAATCAGCGTGATGAGAACGCTTTTGCCCGGAAATGAAAATTTGGCGATGGACCAAGACGCCGCGAGACCGAAGACGAGATTGGCCGGCACGCTGATCGCGGCGACGAGCAACGTCAGGCGGATGGCGGCGCGCGCGTCCGGATCGTCGAACGCCGTAAGAAAGGGTCCGATCCCTTTGCTCAAGGCTTCGACGAAGACGATTGCAAGCGGCGCAAAAAGGAAGAGAGCGAGAAACAGCACCGCAGTCGCAATGAGCGCGTAGCGCGCAAACGGCGAGTCTTGCGTGACCGGCCGGAATTTGACGCCGCGATTGCGGCCGCTGGAGGTGATCGCGATCTCAGACATGGCCGAATCTCCTGCGGCTCCAGGCCTGGACCAGATTGATGAGCAGCAGCGCGGCGAAGGAAATCGCCAGCATGATCGTTGCGATTCCGGTCGCGCCGGGGACGTCATATTGTTCAAGCTTCACGACGATGAGCAGCGGCGCGATCTCAGAGACGTAAGCGATATTGCCGGCGATGAAGATCACCGACCCATATTCGCCAATGGATCTGGCGAAGGCGAGCGCGAAGCCGGTGAGTAGCGCCGGCGCCAGGGGCGGCAGCATCACTCGGATGACAGTTTGCAGCCGACCTGCGCCAAGAGTGGCGGAGGCCTCCTCCAGTTCCGCTTCGAGCTCGGAAATAATCGGCTGCACGGTGCGCACGACGAACGGCAGACCGATGAAGATGAGCGCGACCAGAATGCCCCAGCGCGTGTAGGCGATTTTTATATCGTCCTCGGCGAGCGGCGCGCCGAACCAGCCGTTTGGCGAATACAGCGCCGCAAGCGAAATGCCGGCGACGGCCGTCGGCAGCGCGAAGGGTAGGTCAACGAATGCGTCGAGCAGTCGACGGCCTATAAAATCGTATCTTGTGAGCACCCAGGCGACGATGAGGCCAAAGAACAGATCGACGACCGCCGCTGCGAACGAAATCAAAAAGGTCGTGCGCAACGCTGCGGCGACGCGCGGCTCCGAGGCGATGGCGTAGAGCCCGGAAATTCCTAATCCCGACGACTGCCAGATGAGCGTGGCGAGCGGAAAGAGCACAATCAGGCCGAGATAGATCAGCGTATAGCCGAACGTCAAGCCGAAGCCTGGAATGACGCTCGGCGCCGTGAAGCGCCGAGCGTTTTTGCCGACAAGGCTCGGGGAGGTCACCTTGTCAGCTCTTGTTTCTGGATTTCGTCGAAGATTCCGCCGTCGGCGAAATGTTTCTTTTGCGCCGCCGTCCAACCGCCGAAACTTTTATCCACGGTGATGAAGTCGATCTTGGCGAATTTTTTCACGTCGTCCTTCGCGGCATATTCAGGATGAACGGGACGATAGAAATTGCGCGCGATGATCGCCTGCGCCGGCGGCGAATAGAGGAAGTCGAGATAGGCTTCCGCGAGCTGCCTGTTGCCCTTGGCGTCGGCGTTGGCGTCGACGACGGCGACCGGCGGCTCCGCCAGAATGGACTGTTGGGGCGTTACGATCTCGAACTTGTCACCGCCGAATTCCTTGAGCGCAAGAAACGCTTCGTTCTCCCACGCAAGAAGCACGTCGCCGATGCCGCGCTGCGCGAAGGTGATCGTCGAGCCTCGCGCGCCAGTGTCCATGACTGGCGCGTTCTTGTAGATCGCCTTGACGAAATCCTTGGTCTTCGCTTCGTCGCCGCCGAATTTTTTCAGCCCAAAACCCCAAGCCGCGAGATAATTCCAGCGCGCGCCGCCCGACGTCTTCGGATTGGGCGTGATGACGGCGACGCCAGGCTTCGCCAGATCGTCCCAATCCTTGATGGCTTTCGGATTGCCCTTGCGGACGAGAAACACGATCGTCGACGTATAGGGCGACGAATTATTGGGTCGGCGCTTTTGCCAATCGGCGTCCATTTTGCCGCTCTTGCTGGCGATCGCGTTTATGTCGGCGGCGAGCGCCAGCGTCACGACGTCCGCGTTCAGCCCTTCGATGACGGCGCGCGCCTGCGCGCCGGAGCCGCCATGCGACGCCTGAATTTCGATCGTTTCGCCGGTCCTGGCCTTCCAGTCAGCCACGAAGGCCGGATTGATCGCCTTATAGAGTTCGCGCGTTGGATCGTAGGAGACGTTCAAGAAGGTCTGTCCCGCCTGAGAATGCGCGCTCGCCAGCATGGTAAGCGCAACCAAGCCCCCTAAAATTCCCAGACCAAGCCTCTTCTGCAAATTCTCGCTCATGTGGTCCTTCTCCAATAGTCTATAAAAACGGTAGCATGAGTATACTAACTCGGCAAGCGGAAAGCGCGGCCTGCGCCGCCTGCGTGATGTCAGGTTTGAAATTCAGTGGCTGCGAACCGGCCCGCCTACCAGCGGAGCACTGCGCCGCCCCAAGTCATCCCGGCGCCGATGGCCATCATGGCGATGACGTCGCCTTTTTTCAGCCTGCCGGCGCGATTCGCCTCATCGAGGGTGATCGGCATCGAAGCGCTTGATGTGTTGCCGTAGCGGTCGATGTTGATCCAGCATTTCTCGAAGGGCACGCCAAGATTCTGCATCGCGGACTCGATGATGCGCTGATTGGCCTGATGCGCGATGACATGGGTGATGTCCGCCGCCGTCAGCCCGGCGGCTTGGAGCGTCTCGCCGACCACTTCTGGCAATAGCCGCGTCGCCACCTTGTACACCTCGCGGCCCCGCATTCTGATCTTGCCGGCATTTTCCTCCAGCATTTCCGCTGATGGCGGCCTGCGGCTGCCGCCGCCATAGATGCCGAGAATGCCTGTCATTGTACCGTCCGTGTGCAGGCTCGCGGCGAGCAGGCCACGCCCCTCCTCTTCGTTGGCGCCAAGCAAAATCGCCCCGGCGGCGTCGCCAAACAACACGCATGTCTCGCGGTTGGTCCAATCGACGAAGCGGCTCAAAGTCTCGGCGCCAATCACCAGCGCGCGCTTCACCTTGCCGCTTCTGATGAATTGATCGGCGATGGACAGCCCGTAAAGCGAGCCGGCGCAGGCCGCGCCGACGTCAAAGGCGAAGGCGTTCTTGGCGCCGAGCTGCGCCTGAACAAATGAAGCGCAGGATGGCGTCGGCGCATCGCCAGTCACCGTGCACACCACGATCATATCCACGTCGTCCGGCTTTACGCCGGCGAACTGCAGCGCCTCGCGCCCAGCGGCCGCCGCCAGATCGGATGTCGCCTCGTGATCTGCAGCCACTCGGCGTTCTTTGATGCCGGTCCGGCTGACGATCCACTCATTGTTCGTCTTGACGATTTTCTCGAGGTCGGCGTTGGAGAGGACGCGTTGTGGCGCATAAGACCCTGTTCCGAGAACTATGGAATTCGTCAAGACGTTGCGCTTCCTTCTGAGGCGTGGCTGAGCTCGTCAGCGAGGCGCTATTCATTAAAAGCGGCTCAGGCCAAGCGCAAATCTTTCTTTTTCAGCCTGCCGCAACAGCCCTCATCGTCGCCGACTTATTGGCTTTTTTACGCCGATGCCGGGAGGCCGTCTCAGAACGAGGACGTCAACTCTTTCTTAAAACGCGCACAATTAGACCAATGCGGGGAGCTCGCCGGAGTTGCGTTTTTCATGATCCACGCCATCGTTTTCGCCGCCGTCGCCCTCTTCGCTCTCATCGGCGCGCTAACGGCCTAACGTCCAGCCCGCGATTGCAAAGACAGCCGCCGCATGGCAATGGGCGCCATGCAGGATCAACAGAGGCCGGCAACCGCCGCTCCGCGCGTCTCCTTCGTCTCGCTCGGCTGTCCGAAGGCCCTCGTCGACAGCGAACGGATTATCACGCGGCTGCGCGCCGAAGGCTATGAGCTGGCTCGCACCCACGCGGGGGCAGACGTCGTCATCGTCAACACATGCGGCTTTCTCGACAGCGCCAAGGCCGAGTCGCTTGAAGCGATTGGCGCAGCGCTGAACGAAAACGGCAAGGTGATCGTCACCGGCTGCATGGGCGCCGAGCCGGAAGCGATCTCCGAACGCTTCCCGCAAGTGCTCGCGATCACCGGCCCGCAGCAATATGAGAGCGTCGTGGACGCCGTGCATCGCGCCGCCGCGCCGGCCCACGACCCCTTTGTCGACCTTCTTCCCGAACAGGGCGTGAAGCTCACGCCGCGCCACTACGCCTATCTGAAAATCTCGGAAGGCTGCGACAACAGCTGTTCCTTCTGCATCATCCCGCATTTGCGCGGGCCGCTCGTCTCGCGGCCGGCGGCCGATGTGCTGCGCGAAGCGGAAAAGCTCGCGCGCGCCGGCGTCAAGGAGTTGCTCGTCATCTCCCAGGACACGAGCGCCTACGGCCGCGACATTCGCTACGCCGAGAGCATGTTCGGCGACCGTAGCGTGCGCGCGCGCTTTCTCGATCTGGCGCGCGAACTTGGCGATCTCGGCCTTTGGGTCCGCCTGCATTACGTCTATCCCTATCCCCATGTCGACGAGGTGATGCCATTGATGGCGGAGGGGAAAATTCTTCCCTATCTCGACATTCCCTTTCAGCATGCCGCGCCGAACGTGCTCAAAGCCATGAAACGCCCCGCGAACGACGAGAAGGCTCTGGCGCGCGTTCGCGCCTGGCGCGAGGTCTGTCCCGACCTCGCCTTGCGATCGACGTTCATCGTCGGCTTCCCCGGCGAGACTGACGCGGATTTCGACTATCTGCTCGATTGGCTGGAGGAAGCCGAGATCGACCGCGCCGGCGCCTTCAAATATGAGCCCGTCGCCGGCGCGCCGGCCGAGCAGCTTGGCCTGCCTGCCGTCCCCGACGACGTGAAGGAAACGCGCTGGAAGCGCTTTATGGAGACGCAGCAAGCGATCAGCGCGCGGCTGATGAAACGCAAGATCGGCAAGCGCCTTTCAGTCATCATCGACGAGCCGGGCGGCGGACCCTCGGGGGCGCTCGCCAAGGGCCGCACCAAGGCCGACGCGCCGCAGATCGACGGCGCGGCCTTTATCGCGTCGCGGCGCCCGCTGCGTGCAGGCGACATCATCACGGCCAAAATTGAACGCTCGGACGTCTATGACGTCTATGGCGCAGCGACCTAGAGCAGCCCTATATTGGGGCCAAGGACGATCTGGAGAGAAACACCATGACCGAAGAACCCCACGACGAGGGAAAGCCGCAGGAAACACCGCCGACAATGCCCGAAAGGCAGACGCAGCCGCAGGGGCCGCAGTTCAAAATTCCGCGCAGCCTTTACATCGCGACCGCGCTGATCGTCATCGGCTCGTTCGCCATCACGCTCTTCGTGCGCAATCCCTATACGCAGTCGGTCACGGAGGGCGGCAGCTTCTACGAGCACGGCACGGACAACTCGGCTCTGATGTGGGTTGCGATCTTCGTCGGCGTTCCGCTGAGCTTCTGGGCCTATAAGCGCTGGATATTGCCGCTCTTCGAGCGCAAATAGCGGGAGCGTTTCCGCCGGAGCCGACGCCGGCGTAGCAAATGTGTTTAGCCAAGAAACCTGAGCGCGTCACGAACGCGCGCCGGCGCGCAGTTCGGTCGACGAACGCTCGAGTCTCGGCCCGTGCAGGTAGACGATCGCCGGCGCCGGCGTCGCGGCGAGCGTCGCGGCGTCGCTCTCGGAAACCCGCGCGTTCCTGAGATAAACCGCGGCCTTGGCGTTGGCGGCTTTGAGCGTCGCGCCCGGCCGGTCGATGACGGCGATGGGCAAGCTTTGCGCAATCTCTTTCCACCGTCGCCAGCGATGAAACTGCAGCAGATTGTCGGCGCCCATGATCCACACGAAGCGCACGCCGGGACAATGGAGGCGAAGATAATCGAGCGTGTCGCAAGTGAAGCGCGCGCCGATCTCAGCCTCGAATCCGGTGAAGGCGACCCGCGGATCGGGCAGGATCTTTTTCGCCGCCGCGATCCGCGCGTCGATCGACGGCAGCGCGCGCGCGTCTTTGAGCGGATTGCCCGGCGAGACGATCCACCACAGCCGATCGAGCTTCAAGCGCGTCAACGCGAGGCGCGAGACCAGCGCATGGCCCTCATGCGGCGGATCGAACGATCCGCCAAAAAGGCCGATGCGCATGCCTGGCGCGTGTGGCGGAAGACGCGGCAAGGGCCGTGTCATGCCATATCCAGTTGCACAGCCAGGATGTCATTCACGAGGCCTCGCGATAGCGAAGCGATCGGGAATCCAGAGCAAGGCCAGCCGTGGATCGGCTCTGGATTTCCGGTCGGGCCTTCGGCCTGCCGGGAATGACGCCCGACTCTGCGCGAAATATAACCACTCACCCCCGCACCTGGCCGTCGCCATAGACGCGGTATTTGAAAGAGGTCAGCTGTTCGACGCCGACGGGTCCGCGCGCATGCATACGGCCCGTGGCGATGCCGATCTCGGCGCCGAAGCCAAATTCGCCGCCGTCGGCGAATTGCGTCGAGGCGTTGTGCAGCACAATCGCCGAGTCGACCTCGTTCATGAAGCGCCGCGCCGTATCGGCGTCGCGCGTGATGATGCAGTCGGTGTGATGCGAGCCATAGGTCTCGATATGATCGATCGCGCCCTCTAGCCCCTCGACGACCCGCGCGGCGATGATCGCGTCGAGATATTCGGCGCGCCAGTCGTCTTCGCTTGCCGGCTTAACCCGCGCGTCCGCGGCCTGAGAGGCTGCGTCGCCGCGCACTTCACAGCCTGAATCGATCAGCATCGAGACGAGCGGCTGAAGGTGGGTTTCGGCGCAGGCCTTGTCGATAAGCAACGTTTCCGCCGCGCCGCAAATCCCGGTGCGCCGCATCTTGGCGTTGAGCAGCACGCGCCTCGCCATGTCGAGATCGGCGTCCTTATGCACGAAGACATGCACGATGCCTTCAAGATGCGCGAAAACCGGCACGCGCGCCTCATGCTGCACGCGGGCGACGAGACTCTTGCCGCCGCGCGGCACGATCACGTCGATATTGCCGTCGAGGCCCGCGAGCATCGCGCCAACTGCAGCGCGGTCAGGGGTCGCGACAAGCGAGATCGCCGCTTCGGGAAGCCCAGCCGCCTTCAGTCCGGCGACAAGGCAGGCGTGAATGGCGGCCGACGAGCGCAGGCTCTCGGACCCGCCGCGCAGGATCGCCGCGTTGCCGGCCTTCAGACACAGAGCGCCGGCGTCGGCGGTGACGTTAGGCCGGCTTTCATAGATTACGCCGATGACGCCGAGCGGCGTCGACACGCGCTCGATTTTCAAGCCATTCGGGCGATCGAAGCTCGCCAGAACGCGGCCGACGGGGTCCGGCAGATCGGCGATCTCCTCCAGTCCACGTGCGATCGCCTCGACACGGGCGGGATCGAGCGTCAGCCGATCGAGGAAAGACGCCGCCGTTCCGCGCGCCTTGGCGTCGGCGACGTCAAGCGCATTGGCGGCCAGTATGGCGTTGCTCTGGCGGCGAATTTCGCCCGCTGCTGCGCGCAGCGCTTCGTTCTTGGCGTCGGTCGAGGCGAGCGCCACCGCCCGCGCCGCTGCGCGCGCGGCGCGCCCGAGCGCGACGAACGAATCGCTCAGCGTCGCGTCTGCGCCGCCTGCCTGCAGCTCGCTGCGTAATGCCTGCGTCATAGCTTTCTCACGGGATGCTGGCGTTTCGCTAACATGGCGGCCCCGGCAAGAAAAGCCGGCCTCAAGAAAAGCCTCCTTGCGAGGCCCGCCGCGATATGAAAAAAAGCCGCATGTCCGCGCTTCAAGAAAATCCGTTCACTGGCCCCATCGGCGCCGAATATGACGTGCTGCGGCTGATGTGTCCAAACGCCGCCACGCTCGCAAAAAAGATCGGCGACCGGGTCGCCGAATGGCGTCGAGACGACGGGCCCATCGACGGCTTCGAGATCGGCTGCGGAACGGGGATCAGCACGCTGGCGGCGCTCGCGGCGCGCGGCGACCTCAAGCTCACCGCGATCGACAGCGCCGGTGAAATGCTCGATCAGGCGCGAACCAGTCTCGCCGATTACGCATTGGCGGGCCGCGTCAAATTTATCGAAGCCGATGCGCTGACGGCGCTGCGCGCGCTACCCGACGCCGGCAAGGATGTCGTCATTTCGAATTACGCGATCCATAACTTCCCTGACGACTATCGTAAGGCGGCAATCTCGGAGATTTTCCGCGCCCTAAAGCCGGGCGGAATTTTTGTCAACGGCGACCGCTATGCGATGGACGACCCGGCGGCGCATCTTGCCGATACGCAAGCCGTGGTGCGGGGATGGTTCAAGATTTTCACGCAGATGAACCGACTCGATCTGCTCGAAGACTGGATCGTGCACCTCCTGAGCGACGAATCCCCTCTGCACATTATGCCCTTCGAGCCGGCGCTCGAACAGTTGCGCGCTACCGGCTTCGCGCCGGTCGCCGTTGAATTCCGTGACGGCGTCGACACGCTGGTGACCGCCGTGAAGCCCGGCGGGTGAGGCCCCTTTAGTCGATCAGCATTTTCCCGGCGAGCCGGAGGCTCGACCGGGAATCCAGGACAATACACGTGTGCTGCGCTTATTGCTCTGGATTCCCGGTCGCGCGCAAAGCGCGCGTCGAGAATGACACGAGAAAACTTCGTCGCAACGCCAACTCCCCCTCTCGCTGATCATGCGCTATAGCGCGCCATGGACCTCGCGCTTCTCGCTCTCTTCGCCTCGCTCGTCACCGCGATTTGCCAATCCGTCACCGATCTCGGCACCAAGGCCGCGACGCGCACGGCCGACGATCGTGCGATTCTCGCTGCGCAGTGGTGCGCCGGGGCTGGCCTGCTGAGCCTTTCTTGCCTCATTTTCTATCCGGGCCTGCTCAGCGCGCCGCGCGAGACGCTTGCGTCGCTGACGAGGACTGATTTCTGGACTCTGCTGGCCTGGTCGGGCGCGCTCAATGTCGTCGCCTATGTGCTGTACATCCGCGCCTTTCGACTGTCCGACGCGTCGCTGGTGGCGCCGCTTGTGCTGCTCACACCCGTGCTGATGCTGTTCACCTCGCCGATCATGACGGGCGAGCACGCGCCGCCGATGGGGATCTTCGGCGTGCTGTTCACCGTGCTCGGCGTCGGTTTGCTCGATGTTGACGAAGAAAGCGGACGACGCTTCAACTTCCGGGTCTTCGCGCGCGACAAGGGCGCGCGGATGATGATCGGCACCGCCGTGATTTGGAGCATCACCGCCAATATCGACAAGCTTGGCGTCAGGGCGTCGACGCCGCTCATCTGGATCGCCGCGGTAACGATCCTCATCGCGTTTTTTGCCCTGCTCTACTGGTTCGCCGGGCGGCGCGCCGCGCCAAGCGCGTTCGACTTGCGTTACGCCATCGGCGCGGGATCGGCGATGGCCTTCGGCAACACGTTGCAGATGTGGGCGCTGACCGTGCTGTTCACGCCCTATGTCATCGCCATCAAGCGGTTATCGGCGCTTTTCACGGTTGTCGCGAGCGGACATGTGTTGAAGGAGGAGTCGCGCGGCAGATTGCTTGGCGCGGCGGTGATGCTGCTTGGCGCAGTGATGATCGCGCTGGCGAGGGAGTGAAGAGCGATAAACTAGGCGATGTTCTCGGTCGATGCGACGTGACCACCAACCGCGCAAATCGCCAAGCAAGGGTCCGGCTTGTCCCGGCCATCCACGCCGAGACGTCGCGCAAGTTTGGGAAGATCGGCGACGACCCAGTCCCGTGGATGCCCGCGACAAGCGCGGGCATGACGCGGGAAAGCTTCGGGAAAGCCCTAATCCTCCATCTTCAACGCGGCGATGAAGGCCTCCTGCGGAATCTCGACGCGGCCGAATTGGCGCATCTTCTTCTTGCCTTCCTTCTGCTTCTCCAAAAGCTTGCGCTTGCGGGTCACGTCGCCGCCATAGCATTTCGCGGTGACGTCCTTGCGGAAGGCGCGCACGGTTTCGCGCGCGATGATCTTGCCGCCGATCGCCGCCTGAATCGGCACCTGGAACATATGCGGCGGGATGAGCTCCTTTAGCTTCTCGCACATCTGCCGGCCGCGTCCGTCGGCGCGCGTGCGATGCACGAGCATCGAAAGCGCGTCGACCGGCTCGGCGTTGACCAGAATGCTCATCTTGACGAGATCGCCGGCGCGATAGTCGGTGATCTGATAGTCGAAGGACGCATAGCCCTTCGAGATCGACTTCAGTCGATCATAGAAATCAAACACCACCTCGTTGAGCGGTAGATCGTAGACCGCCATGGCGCGCTTGCCGACGTAGTTGAGATCGACCTGCACCCCGCGCCGGTCCTGACAGAGTTTCAGCACCGAGCCGAGATAGTCGTCGGGCGTCAGGATCGTCGCCCTGATCCAAGGCTCGTTGATCTCCTCGATCTTCACGACATCGGGCATGTCGGCGGGATTGTGCAGCTCGATCTCGTCGCCGTTGGTCATACTGATCTTGTAGATGACCGACGGCGCCGTCGCGATGAGATCGAGATCGAATTCCCGCTGCAGCCGTTCCTGAATAATTTCGAGATGTAGCAAGCCCAGAAAGCCGCAGCGGAATCCGAAGCCGAGCGCGGCGGAGGTCTCCATTTCGTAGGAGAAGCTGGCGTCGTTGAGGCGCAGCTTGCCGATCGCCGCGCGCAGATCCTCGAAGTCGGCGGCGTCCACCGGAAACAGCCCGCAGAACACCACGGGCTGCGCCGGCTTGAAGCCCGGCAGCGCCTCGGCGGTCGGCTTCTTGTCATCGGTGATCGTGTCGCCAACGCGGGTATCCGCCACCTGCTTGATCTGCGCCGTGATGAAGCCGACTTCGCCGGGACCAAGCGAGGCGACATCCTGCATCTTGGGACGGAAGACCCCGATCTTGTCCACTTCGTAATGGGCGTCGGCGGCCATCATCTTGATCTTCTGGCCCTTCTTCAGGGTTCCATCGAAGACCCGCACCAGCACGACGACGCCGAGATAGGCGTCATACCAGCTGTCGACGAGCAGCGCCTTCAAGGGCGCCTTCTCGTCGCCTTTTGGCGGCGGCAGGCGCGTGACGATCGCCTCGAGCACGTCGGGAATGCCGATGCCGGTCTTGGCCGAAATGAGCACCGCGCCCGAGGCGTCGAGGCCGATCACCTCCTCGATCTGCTCCTTGATGCGGTCGGGCTCGGCCGCCGGCAGATCGATCTTGTTGAGGACGGGAACGATCTCATGGCCGGCGTCGATCGCCTGATAGACATTGGCGAGCGTCTGCGCTTCGACCCCCTGGGAGGCGTCGACGACAAGCAGCGAGCCTTCGCAGGCCTTCAGCGAACGTGAGACCTCATAGGCGAAATCGACGTGGCCCGGCGTGTCCATCAGGTTGAGGACGTAATCCTTGCCGTCCCTGGCCTTGTAGTTGAGGCGCACCGTCTGCGCTTTGATGGTGATGCCGCGCTCGCGCTCGATGTCCATCGAGTCCAGCACCTGCTCGACCATGTCGCGGGCGGCGACCGTGCCTGTCTCCTGAATGAGCCTGTCGGCCAGGGTCGACTTGCCGTGGTCGATATGCGCGACAATCGAGAAATTGCGGATATTTTCGATCTTGTGGGCGGTCATGTGCGCGGGGATAGCAGCGCCCGCCAAGGAATGAAAGGGCGCGCCCGCCCGCGCCCACGCCATTTCGACGCCCGGGCGCCTTGGCGCGCCCGCCCGAGCCTTCGGAAGTCTACTTCTTCTCCATCCGCGCCTCGAGCTCCGCCTTGCCCTTGTTAAAAAGCTCGACGGCTTTGGGCACGGCCCAGCGGATGAAGGCGTCCGCCGCCTTCACGGCCATGCAGCCGATCTGGGTCACCAGTGAGACCGTCTTGTCGAACCAGGGCAAAGCCGCGCTGTCGGCAGGAATTTTACCTCTTACCCAGGCGACGCCATCCCGGGTCTTTTCCGAGATGAGGCTCCACAGCACGACGGCGGGGTCGGATGAGGGCGCGGTGTCGATCGCGTGCCGCAGCCGCACCACCTCCGCCGCGGCCTCGTCGGCCCGGCGGTTGGCGGCTTCGAGCCGCCGAGTCACCTCAAGCGCTTTCGTCGACGCCTCGCCGTTCTCGGCGGCGAGGCGGTCGCGCTCCGCGGTCATCGCCGCCAGGCTGTCGCGGACGTCGTCGCGCTCCTTAGCGTAGGCGTTCGCCTTCGCGACGATCTCGGACTTCTCGAAAATCTGCCGGTCGCGCTCCATGCGCGTCGCTTTGAGCTGCTCCTGCAGATTGGTCAGTTCGGAGCGGGAAACCGTATCTTCGGGTTGCGATGAAGTTTCT
>DATBRI010000004.1:0-11194 GCA_036560365.1 Methylocystis sp. | reverse complement strand
AAGGAAGTTGATCGAGGTGATGACGCCGCGGCCGGCGCAGCCGACGCCTGGCTCCGGTCCGCCCGACTCGACGCAGCGGATGTTCAGATAACCAACCTTCATCACGTCTTCGATTTCGAGATCTTCGACGCTGCCCGCATTGGCGGCGAGGCTCAGGATGGTGTCCTGCGCCTTGGCGTGCAGGATGAGGCGCGTCGAGTCGGCCTTCGGATCGCAACCAACGATCAGAATGCGGTGACCCATCTCCGCCAGAGCGGCCAATGTGTTCTGGGACGTCGTCGACTTGCCGATGCCCCCTTTGCCGTAAAATGCGATTTGCCGTAATGACGACATGTCTGTCTCCTCTTGGGCCCCTACTCGTTGCCGCAGCTCTCTCGCGGCGCCTTGCTTCGCTGCCGAGTTAGAGAAGGACTCCCAGTAAGAGGTTCTCTGCGACGGCCCTCGATTCTGTCGAGCCGTTCCCCCTTTCGCAATGTCCATGCCAGCGATTATGGAGCGTGATTGCCAACAGATACTCTTTTATATTCAATTGATTGTAGATTACCGGCGACGGGTTGTTCGATGTCAAAAAGCTAACAACGATGTGATGTGGGCGACAAAGCTATTACCGACGACAAGCGAATTTTTTGGCGTGCTTTTTCGCCGTCATGGGGTGGTTTCGGATGTTCGCGTCTACGACAGAGCGGCGAGTTGAGAAACCTCGTGGCGAAAGCAAACGGCCTGTTTCCGGCTTCGGGTTGTAACGCTGATATGCGCCTTTCCCGCTCCAGACATTCGGCCGGGAAGGTATGGAATGGTCAAATACGCAAATGGCAAGATCGTTGCTTCGAAAAGCACGTCCCGCGCTTACGACACACCGCGGCGGCTAACGGACGCGGTTGGAGCATTAGACACAATGTCAGCAGTCATCAGCTTGCAGGATCGCGGCATTGTCGAAATCGCCGGGGCCGACGCGACGAAATTCTTGCACAATCTGGTCACCAACGACATCGCCAAACTCGTCCCGGGCGAAGCGCGCTTTTGCGCGCTGCTCGCGCCGCAGGGGAAGATATTGGTCGACTTCCTGGTCTTCGTGGATGGCGAGGGCGAGACGCGCCGCTATTTGCTCGATTGCCCGAGCGACTTGGAGCCGGATCTCCTCCGTCGCCTCGGCAAGTATAAGTTGCGCGCGGCGGTGAGCGTCACATCGAAAAGCGAAGAGTTCGCAGCCTTCTCCGTTCTCGGCGAGGCGCGACCGCAAATTCGCGCCTTGGCGATGGCGCGCGATCCGCGCGCTGAAACGCTCGGCTGGCGGGTGATCGCGCCGCGCGGCACTAGCGCGGAAGACGCGCGCGATGACTATGAAACAGCGCGCATCGCCGCCGGGGTTCCGCGAGGCGGGGTTGATTTCGCCTATGGCGCGGCTTTTCCGCACGAAGCGAACATGGACCTGCTCGCCGGCGTTGATTTCACCAAGGGATGCTATATCGGCCAGGAAGTGGTCTCACGCACGAAGCATCGCAACCTCGTTCGCAAGCGCGTGACGCCTTACCACGTGGAAGGCGAGGCTCCAGCGCCCGGAACCAAAGTCATGGCGGGCGAGATCGAAGTCGGCGTGGCGGGCTCACACAGTGGCGATAGGGGGCTCGCGCTGATCCGCCTCGACAGGCTCGCCGACGCGATGGCGGCCGGAACTGTCCTGACGGCGGGCGACGCGTCCCTCGAGTTCGTCGTGGCGCCCAGCGCGAGTTGAGGCCGGTTTAAGATTGATGCGCCGCCTTCATCGAGATGAGCTACGTTCTATTTCAGCGCATGGCCTTCAAAGCATAGCGTCCGCTTCCCGCAAGCAATCCCTGCCGCTTCACTGCGCGCTCCACGGCCAGGCGGCGCGAGTCTGCGTCGATCACGAAACGAGCGCCAGGCATGTCATCCCTTGAATGCCTCGCCAGCCAGACGCTCGCGTGCCGCTTCCGCAACGAGCGGGTCGCTGTCGTTGATCAAATGTCCGATTTCTTCCACATTCAATCTCGTCGCGACGTAATGGCGGACGCGCCAATCGACGTCATCCCTCAAATCCGACAATTGTTCCGGGGTCATTCTTTGCGCCGCTTCAAGGCGCACATCGGCGTTCGAGTCCCGACACATTCGTCCCAGCCATTGGGCGTCGATCCGTTGCGCGACAATACGCCGGACCTCAACTTCCGAGTCATCGAGCATCATCACCAGCAACGCCGGCGCAACCTTCCGCGCAATCACGATGCGCACGTAATAATCCTCATCCTGCATCATCGGCAGAAGATCGGGATCGTCGAGCAGAGTGGCGACGCGAATGCGCACTTCCCGATGCGGATCATTGCGCAATTCGCATTGATAGCGAGCAGGCAATCGCCGCACCGCCTCCCAGCGCACGGTTTCATCGGGGTCCGACAATAAGCGCGGCAAGAGGAAGGGATTGGCGAATTTCGCCGCTATGGCGCGAACTTCGAAATGTGGATGTGAGAGATAGCCGTCGGCGAGATCCGGATGCCAATTGAAGAATCGATCGATTCGCCGCGCATAGCGGTCGTGTACGCAGGCCTTGCGCAATTCGCATCGTCCCGCGGCCAACAGGTCCTGATGTGCACAGTTCGAACAATCGATATCCAAACCGCGCCAATCTCGCGCTTCATCAATCTCACGCGTCATCGTCGAGGCCGATTCTGTCGAGAATGCCGAGAAGAACCTTGGCGCCAATTTTATCAGATGGATCAAGTTCGAGAAGCTTGGCGATTGCGACCCGGCTTTCCTCGAGCGCGCCGAGGCGCATCTGCAAATAGGCGTAACCCTTCAACGTAAAGAGAAAGAAGCGTGGCAGAATTTCATCGTAGCGATCGAAAACCGCGTCCTGCGCCGAGGCGCGTCGCCAATCTCGCGGCATGTTGTTTTCACGCGTCGCTTTTTCCAGACAGCGATTGGCGATCTCCAATGCTTCTCGCAATCTGCCTTTGTAAAAGTAGAACCGATAGAAACCGATCAACACGGAGGCGTGATCAGGGGCCCACTGCTGGGCTTGGCGCAAGTAGCGCTCCGCCGTTTCAGAATCGGCGTAGGTTTCGCTGGCGAGATGGAGAAATTCTTCGGCCTCCGCCGGTAGTCCCTCGCCAAGCAGCGCCCCGGCGAGAAGTTCCTTCTCGTCGGGGCTTAGAGCAGCTTGCTCGCCATTCACCATGACGCGCGCCTTTAATGCACATGCTCCGCGACGGGCCCGCCTGTGCTCTTGCACGATCCAGTATTCTTTGGATCGTGAAAAACGAGCCCTCCGCTTGAAGAGGAATCGGCGAAATCAATCGTGACGCCATCAAGCAGCAGGCGGCTTTCGGCCGGCAGGAAGAACTTCACGCCTTCGACGAGGAATTCCTGATCGCCGGCGCGCGGAGCGACTTCGACGTCGAACAGCGCGCTGAGCCCCGAGCATCCGCCCGGGGACACCATCAGGCGAAAGCCGCCGCCTGGATTGGCGCTGAACTGGATCATTCGCCGGATGAACTTTTGCGCGGCCGGCGTAAGCATAAATTTCATTGCGGCCTCCTTAAGCCGGTGCTTGATAACGGGGATAGGCATTGTCGATCACGCAAGTGTTGTCGACCGGGCAGACGGCCGCGCATTGCGGCGCGTCGAAGTGGCCGATGCACTCCGTGCATTTCTTCGGGTCGATGACGAACGTGCCGTTCTTCTCGGTGATCGCCACGTTCGGGCACTCCGGCTCGCAGGCAGAACAGCTCGTGCACTGCGAGGAGATGATCTTAAGCGTCATATCTTGCTCCCTAGCTGGTTCCTTGACGCATGTCTCAAGCCGCGTTGATGAGCGCGCCCTGACGGATTTCGGCGTCGCCGCGCTCCTGATGTTCGATCTCGCCGCCGTTCACCTTGTCGAGATAGGCCTTGAACCAGGCGATCGCCGACTTTTCGATGAACTCATGGGCAAACTGATCGACGGGCTCGATCCCGGCCTTGATGAGGTCGTTCTTCGGGCAGCCGCCGATCTTCGCGACGAACACCGCATGGCAGTCGTTGATGGCGCGGATAACCGTCTCCAGACTGTCCTCGTCGCCATATCCGCCCTGGCAATAAAGATCGACGCGGCGATGTCCGACGAATTTCGCGCCCGAGGTCGAGAGCTCGTAGACCTGGAACTCTTTGGCGTGACCGAAATGTTCGTTGATGAGGCCAGACCCCTTCGTCGCCACGGCAATCAGCAACTTGATGTCGCTCGCCGCGCCGGCCAGCGTCGCCAATTCTTCCTGCTTGGCGGCAACCTTGGCGACGCGCTCTTCTTCGACCTTCTCTTGATAGGCCTTGCGGGACTCAAGATCGTAGTCGACCTCCATCGCCATGATCTTTTCGGTCGTGAACTCAGCGCTGCGATCTTCGCCGAGCAGGCCCACCGCGTCGGCGCGGCACTGGCGGCAATGGCGCATCATATTCATCTCGCCTTCGCAGCTGTCCTGCAGCGCCTTCAGCTCTTGCGCCGACGGGCCGCGCTGACCATTGAGGCCGAACACCGTGCCGTGCTCCGGAGCCGAGATCAGCGGCATGATATTGTGCAGGAACGCGCCGCGAGATTTGACGGCCCTGTTCACTTCGACGAGGTGCTTGTCGTTGACCCCCGGGATCATCACAGAATTCACCTTGCACAGAATACCGCGCTCGGTGAGCATCTCGAGGCCCTGCAGCTGGCGGTCGGTGAGGAGCTTCGCCGCTTCGACGCCGGTGTAGCGCTTATGCTTCCAGAACACCCAAGGATAGATCTTCGCGCCGACTTCCGGATCAACCATGTTGATGGTGATCGTGACGTGATCGACGTTGTAGCCGGCTATCGTGTCGACGTGATCCGGCAGCGCGAGGCCATTGGTCGACAGACAGAGCTTGATATCCGGCGCGGTGCGCGAGATCAGATCGAATGTCTTGAAGGTTTTCTCCGGATTGGCGAGCGGATCGCCCGGGCCGGCGATGCCCAAAACCGTCATTTGCGGAATGGTGGAGGCGACGGCCAAAACTTTCTTGGCGGCCTGCTCTGGGGTCAGTTTTTCACTGACGACGCCGGGACGCGATTCATTGGCGCAATCATATTTGCGGTTGCAATAGTTGCACTGGATGTTGCAGGCGGGCGCGACGGCGACATGCATACGCGCATAATGGTGGTGCGCCTCTTCGCTGTAGCAGGGGTGGTTCTTGACCTTCTCCCAAATCTCCGTCGGCAGGTCGCCCTCGCCGGCGCCAGAACCGCAACTCGCCTTGCCGCTGCCGCCCGACGTGCCGCAGCCCTTGTGCTCGGCGATCTGCTGCATCACGCCGCCCATGGCGACCGCCGCGCTCACCCCTTCAGCTGCCTCCGCCGTTCCAACATCCAGAGACGTCATGGCTTTGCTTCCTTCTGTCGCTGCAAAGCCGCCTGTGCCGACTCTCGGCTGAGACGGACCGTTGCATCAGTTTGTCGAAGGGATCGCAACAACCATGCCAGCGCCTGAGCTCCGTATTCGCCTGCTAAATCAAATTGATAGCTCTAACAGACAATGTAAATATTCCAACACTTCCAATATTCTATGTGACGACACTTGTTACAGATTCAACATCGTCGAGCGGCTCGGGAGGCTGGGCGGCTCATAGCCTCAGACGAGCAGCAGACGGGCTTTTGCTGCGCTCCATGCTCTAAGCTCTATGCTTCATGCTCGATGAAGTGATTTCGACGCCGGCGCCGATTCCGTCGCGCGCCTTGCGTGCTGAACGTGATCAAAAACCGCCTGAGCTTCGCGCCGCCGATTGATTAGATTGACGGGCGGCCGACCACGGATTTTTCGTTTAAGATCGAGAAATCACGACGCAACCGCGCGACATCATATGATGTGTCGCTCGCAGGTCGTGGAATCATTGCCGCGTTCTCAGGCGCTCAGAAACGAGCGTGGTAAGAGCCTCTCGAACGCTGCGATTCTCGACGGCGTCGATCACCTCCCCGACGAAGGCTTCCGTCAGCAGGGCTTCGGCCTCGGCTTGTGGAATTCCGCGCGCCATCAGGTAGAAAATCAGGTTTTCGTCCAGCGCGCCGACGGTCGAACCATGCGCGCATTGCACGTCGTCGGCGAAGATTTCCAGCTCCGGCTTGCAGTTGGCCTGCGCCCCTTCGGATAGCAACAGCGTGCGGGCCATCATGCGCGCGTCGGTCTTTTGCGCGCCGGGTCGAACCAGGATCTTCCCCTGAAACACTGCCTGCGACGTGTCGTCCAGCACGGATTTGAACAGCGCCTTGCTTTCCGAACGTTCCGCCGCATGATCGAGGAACAAGGTCGCATCGGCGTGCTCCTTGCCCTTCAATATGTTAGCGCCGCGCAGCGCGGCATGGGCGCGCTGCCCACTGATGTTGATGAAGGACTGGTTGCGCAATAGGGCCCCGCCGAGATTGAACCCGAAGTCGCTCAGCTGGGCATCGGCGGCGAGCGCGGCGACGAAGGTCGAGACATGCATCGCCGCGGCGCCTTCGCGGCTGATCTTGAGCCGCTCGAGCGACGCGACTTCTTCCAGCACAACCTCGGTCGCGGCGTTTACGTGGTATTCCTGCGTCGTGTCGCCCTCGAAGCTCTCGATCAGAGTCGCCCGCGCGCCTTTTTCAACGATGACAAGCGAGCGCAGGAAATAGGTCGCCGGCTGCGCGCTAGCGACGAAAACCAATTGTATCGGTCGGTCCACGCACACGCCGGCGCCCACGCGGATGACGACGCCTTCGCCCATGAAGGCCGTATTAAGCGCGAAGGCCGGATCGTCGACCTCGCCCACATTGCCAATCTGCGCGGTCGTCGCGGCGTCGCCCTTGGCCAAGGCCTCCGACAGCGACATGACGCTCAGCCCTTTTTCCAAATCGCTGAGATCGGAAAGCTCCGGAACAAAATAGCCGCCGACGAAAACGACGCGCCGCGCCGTGACGTCAGCAAGGACCGCCGCGTTCCGAGCGCTTTGCTTGGCGCTTTCGTCCGGCGGCGCGGCCAAGGGCTTCACGTCACGCAGCAGGGCGCGCAAATCCGTGTATCTCCATGCCTCATCGCGTCGGTTGGGCAGACCCCTCTTGGAAAAGGCGTCGAAGGCGGCGGCGCGCAGCTTGGCGGTTTGCGGCGCGCCGGCGCTCAGCTGCGTGGCGAAGATCTCCGCCAGTCGAGCCTCGGCGTCGGTGAGTTTGCGAGCGGGAGTGACTGGCGCCTTGTCCATGACTTACGCCGCCTCGCTCTGGTAACGCGCGTAGCCGGTTTCCTCGAGCTCCAGCGCAAGCTCCTTCCCGCCGGTCCGCACGATGCGGCCGGCCGATTGCACATGAACGACATCCGGCGTGATGTAATCGAGCAGCCTCTGATAATGGGTGATCACGACGATGCCGCGGTCCTTGGAGCGTAATTGATTGACGCCGTAGGAGACGACCTTCAGCGCGTCGATGTCCAGCCCTGAGTCGGTCTCGTCCAGGATGCACAGCTTGGGTTCGAGCAGCATCATCTGCAGCGTCTCGGCGCGCTTTTTCTCTCCGCCCGAAAAGCCGACATTGACCGGACGTCGCAGCATCTCCATGTCCATATCGAGGATCTTGGCGAGTTCCTTGACGCGCTTGATCAGATCGGGCGAAGACATTTCCTCCTCACCGCGCTTCTTGCGCTGCGCGTTCAGCGCGGCGCGCAAAAAGGTCATCGTCGCGACGCCCGGCACCTCCAGCGGATATTGAAAGGCGAGGAACAGCCCTGCTGCGGCGCGTTCGTCGACGCTCATCTGCGACAGATCGGCGCCCGCGAGAAGCGCCTGCCCCTCGGTGATTTTATAACCGGGCCGGCCAGAGAGCACGTAGGACAGCGTCGATTTGCCCGAGCCGTTCGGGCCCATGATCGCATGCACCTCGCCCGCATTCACAGTGAGATCATAGCCGTTCAGAATCTGCTTGCCGGCTATCTCGGCCTTGAGGTCGCGAATTTCCAGTAGCGCCGTCATTCCACCACTCCCAACTGTTGAGGCGTCAGCCGACGCTGCCTTCGAGACTGACCGAGATCAGCTTTTGCGCTTCGACCGCAAACTCCATCGGCAGTTGCTGCAACACGTCGCGCACGAACCCATTGACCACCAGCGCGGTCGCATCTTCCTGCGACAGTCCACGCTGCATGCAGTAGAACAGGACGTCCTCCGAGATTTTCGAGGTCGTCGCCTCGTGCTCGAACACGCAGGACGGGTTCTTGGCTTCGATGTAGGGGATCGTGTGGGCGCTGCAGGCGTCGCCGATGAGCAGCGAGTCGCAATTCGTGAAATTGCGGGCGCCCTCCGCTTTGCGATGCGCCGAGACGAGGCCCCGATAGGCGTTCGACGAGCGGCCGGCGGAAATGCCCTTCGAGATGATGCGGCTCGTCGTCCCCTTGCCAAGATGAATCATCTTGGTGCCGGAGTCGACCTGCTGGCGACCGTTGGAGATCGCGATCGAGTAGAATTCGCCGCGCGAATTATCGCCGCGCAGCACGCAGCTCGGATATTTCCAGGTGATCGCCGAGCCGGTCTCGACCTGTGTCCAGCTGATCTTCGAATTGACGCCGCGGCAATCGCCACGCTTCGTCACGAAATTATAGATTCCGCCCTTGCCATTCTCGTCGCCCGGATACCAATTCTGCACGGTCGAATATTTGATCTCGGCGTCGTCGAGCGTCACGAGTTCGACCACCGCCGCATGCAACTGGTTCTCGTCGCGCTTGGGCGCCGTGCAGCCTTCGAGATAGCTGACGTAGGACCCGCGGTCGGCGATGATGAGGGTTCGCTCGAACTGCCCGGTGTTCTTTTCGTTGATGCGGAAATAGGTCGACAATTCCATCGGGCAGCGCACGCCCGGCGGGATGTAGACGAAAGAGCCGTCCGAGAACACGGCGCTGTTCAGCGTCGCAAAATAATTATCTGAGGCCGGCACCACGGTGCCAAGATATTTGCGCACCAGTTCGGGATGCTCGCGCAGGGCTTCCGAGATCGGGCAGAAGATCACCCCGGATTTCTTCAGCTCCTCTTTGAACGTCGTCGCAACTGAGACGGAGTCGAACACCGCATCGACGGCGACGCGCGGGCGCTCTTCGCCCTCCGGCCGTTCGACGCCGGCGAGAATTTCGCGCTCATGCAGCGGAATGCCGAGTTTTTCGTATGTGCGCAGCAGCTCGGGGTCGACTTCGTCGAGTGATTTCGGACCGGCTTTCGATTTCGGCGCGGCGTAATAATAGAGATCCTGATAGTCGATCGCCGGGTAATCAACGCGCGCCCATTTCGGCTCGGTCATCGTCAGCCAGCGGCGATAGGCCTCGAGCCGCCATTCGAGCATCCATTCCGGCTCGTTCTTTTTTGCAGAAATGAAACGGACGATCTCTTCGGACAGGCCTTTTGGAGCGAGGTCGGATTCGATGTCGGTGACGAAACCGTATTTATATTGATCAGCGCCGACGCGGCGAACCTGTTCAACTGTCTCTTGCACCGCCGCCATTTCGCTCTCCGTTCACTGTTGCGCTTCGTCCAGGCGCGCCTGGGCGAGGCGCCTCACTTCCGGATCAGGATCGTCGCGCAGACGCGCCAGCAATTCCGGCCCACATCGCTCCGCCACCAGGAAGCGGACTCGCAAATCTTCGTCGGCGACGAGCAGTCCCAATTGCGCCGGCGCCAACCGCTCTGCAATTATCATGCGCACGCGGGGTTCTGGATCGCGCGCCATCGCCGGTAGCCTGTCGAGGGCGATGCGGCGCGCCGCTTCGCATCGCACCTGCGGGTCGTCATCGTTCTTCGCGCCGGCGAGGATATCAGGCGGCGCGCGACGCGCGGCGATCAGGCGCACGCCGCTGTCTTCATCGAAGAGCAGCTTTACGAGGCCCGCGCCCTCGACTCGCTGGGCCATGGCCATGCGCACCTTGCGGTCGCGATCGCCGATCAGTTTTTCAGCGAAACGCAACGGCAGACGTTGCGCCACCATGGCTCTGACGTCCGGCTCCTCGTCATCGATCAGCGCCCGCAACTGAAAGACGCTTGCATATTTCACGGCGCCGACGCGCAGTTCAAAATAGGGATGATCGAGGTAACGCGCAGATTCTTGCGGACTCGCGGCGAAGAACCTGTCGATGCGGCGGGCTCTCCGATCGCGCACGCAAACCCGACCGAGATCGCAAAGGCCTTTCTCGCGAATCTCGACATGCGGACAATCGCCGCAGGAAAGGAAGTTTCCAAGCCAGTCGACGGCGTCCATGCGATGCGTCGTCCCGCTAGGCAGCGCTTTCAGCGCTATGCCGGCACACAAGTGTTTTCGACGGGGCAGACGACCGCACATTGCGGCGCGTCGAAATGCCCCTCGCACTCAGTGCATTTCTTCGGGTCGATGATGTACATGTCGTTCTTGAGGCGGATCGCCGCATTTGGACATTCGAATTCGCAAGCCCCGCACACCGTGCATTGTGAGGCTATAATTTTGTAAGCCATGTCGCGATTCCTCATCCAGTCAATGCAAGTTTAATCCCACCCTTCAATTCGCATGCCAGTCGCAAACCCGTATGTCAGCCTCCTGCGGCAACCCGCGGCTTAAACGTAGACGATCGAATGAAAGCCTGCGGCTTGCTAGACCGGTTTTGGCCCGCCGCCTTGCAGGCGGGCTTGCAGAACCCCTTTCGGCTGCATCGGTACGGCCCGCGCGGCCGCATGGATGCGAACAAATGTCTTAAATGCGACAATCGCTGGATTCGCTCAGATGCGCTTTATTTCGATATTGTATTTCTTCAGCGCATAATTGACCTGGCGCAGCGACAGTCCGAGCAGACGCGCGGCCTTGGCCTGGACCCAGGCGGCTTTCTCCATGCCTTCGATGAGCCGCTCGCGGTCGATCATCTTGCGGGAGGACGCGAACCCCTCGCCCTGCTCCTCGCCGGCGCTGTCCGGCCGCGACGACGTCTCCTTCACGAAGCTCGGCGCCGACGCCGCTACGCCGCGGCTCGCCGATGCGATCTCCTCAGGCGGAGCGAGCCCGCGCATGCCTGTCGGTTCGGGATGCGAATGCGGATAGGCGCCGCTCGCGCTGCTGGTCCACAGCAAGGCCGAGAGGCATTTGCCGGAGGCGCAGGCGAAATCGTGATCGACGATGGTTTCGTCGCGCGCCAAAGTCGCCGTGCGACGCACGCAGTTTTCCAGTTCGCGCACGTTGCCGGGGAAATAG
>DATBRI010000003.1:0-3948 GCA_036560365.1 Methylocystis sp. | reverse complement strand
ACTTATGCCGCACCCCGGGCAGCGTATCTGATCTTGTGACTTCAACTTCCCTATGGTTTGCTCCAGGGATTGCCCACATTTTGGGCATTGAAACTCGATAATATGAGCATTGACATCGGTCATCAGCGAATGCCTTCGGTCTCGTCGGCGGGACGCTTCTCGCCTTCAGGTCCTGTCGGTAGGGCGTTCCCCTTGGTGATGTTTTGCCAATTCTTGCGCGTGGTAATGATTATGCGCTTCAGCTGCGATTAGCGTGGGGAAAGGGACCGCCGAAACAGTTCCATCAAGAGAGATCGTAACCGCTAAGAATGGGAGCCCTGCCTTTGGCGGGACGTAAACGGCGAATGTCATCTGTGTGTCCATTGCAATTCCCATCTGTTTTGCGCCAAGCCTACCAGGGAGATTGCCCCGGCGCGAGGCCAGGTCAAGGCGTCCAGATTTCAAACTGAGCCGCCGCCGCTATCCGTCATTCTCGGCGTTCAAGTCTTCGATCGGGATAGGCGCGGTCGTGGCTCCCGTTGCGGTCTTTCGCAGCCTGACGCCGGGGCCTTCCCCGTTTTCGTCGACGAAGATCACGCCGGCCGTTTCGAGCGCGGATGACGGTCGCCGAGAATCTGGCACCGCCGGATTTGAGCCGATGACCTCGCTCTTAACGCCTGCCGGACGCATTGATCGGCGGGCCATCATGATCGAGGCGCATGGCCAGTTCCGGCTCATGCCGCGCCACGGCTGGAGCTTTGGCCGCTGCCTATCGTTCGCATGGGCCAAGGCGCGCGAGGCGCGCACGACTGCCGCGCCCTATATCTCTATGGTCGCGGCATAGAAGGGGGCAACATGCGCTTAATCCTGATCGACAATAGTTCGGGCTTCATATTCGGCGACACCGCCAACTCTCGCCTCGGTCGCCTCGACGAATGGATCGACAACAACTCCGACGCCATCGGAGACACCGAGCGCCTGTCCCTGTTGGCGGCGCGGCTGCTAGACGACAGCATTGGCGAGCATGGCCGCGAATACGAGTTTGTCAGATACGAGCCGCCCGATACCCGCACTGGCTATTTCATCTATCGCGCCGACATCAACGGCTCGGATGCCCTCCCGGTCGTGACCGGCGGACAGAACCAAGAGACGATTGACGCCGTGCACCGCGACTGCCGGTTCGAGGGATTTGTCGAGAGTCGGCGGGGCTGCGTCTGACCCCACTTGAACACCCAATTTTGACAAGCCTCTGATTTCCATTCATTTACGGCGAACTTCGAAGCGACGTGGCACTACGCCTGGGCGGCCTCGACGTTTTGTGGTGGATTTTTTGGGGCTGTGGGCTTTGGCGGGGCGGTTTGTCGCGCGCGCGTCGGCGCGCGGCGATAGCTTCAAATGTGTGACGGCTCGGGCTCCTATACGCCATCGGCCGTGTCTTCGAACTCGGCGCCCTCGAACTCACTGTCCCCTTCGAAAACTTGACCGTCATTTTCGACAAGCCCCAGGGCGCCGTCGAGGTTGATTGAGGCCGCCGCGGCAAACCTTCGTCTTCAAGCTGTTCAATGTCGGGAAGGTCGCGTAGCGTCGCCAGCCCAAAAACCTCCAGGAACTTTCTCGTCGTGACATAGGCGAAGGGCGCGCCGGGTTCGGGCGCGCGCAAGGTCCCGTCGATAAGATCGAGACGCTTCAGGCGGCCGATGACGTCGCGGCTGATTTCCTTGCCGGCGAGGCGCGACAGTTCCGCGCGGGTGGCGGGTTGCAGATAAGCAATCGCCGTCACCGCCAGAAGTTCGGTCGGCGTCAGTTCGGGAAGGCCCACGTCGCGTAGCTCGCCAGCATTCGCCGCGCGGATCGCGGCCGAAAAGCGCGGTTTGGTGCGCAGCTGATAGCCGCCTGCGACGAAGACGAGGTCGTAGGGCCTTGCGCGAAGTTCGTCGGCGATGTCTTTGAGGAGATCGTCGAGTTTGCAACTCTGTCCGACGAGTTTCGCCAGCGCTTCGCGGGGCACTGGATCGCGCGCGGCGAAGATCGCCGCCTCGACGCGACCCATCCATTCGCGCCAGCGCGCGCCTTCGGGCAACTCGGCGAGCTCTGGATCGAACAGCGCATCCTGTTCGCGTTTTTTGGGACGGGCCATCCGCGCGCCTCACATTCCTTTCTTGACGCGTTTTCTTCGTGCAAACCAGTTCCCACTTCGCGCGAAAACGCCAGCTTCATTTTCTTAGCGCGTTTCCCGCGCCTAACCGGAACCACTTCGGCTGGAAATGCTTTAGAGCCCATAGAGCCGAAAGTTCGGGCGCCCGGAGAGTTCGCGCGCGGCGCCGAGCTCGATGAGCCGATCGAACAAGCGGCGGGCGGCGCGATCGGAGAGACGCGCCGATTTCGCGGCGCGCGCCGGCGAGACGGCGTCGTCGTCCAGCAAAAGTTCGACGACCCGCCCGGCGCCCTTGGCGCGCAATTTGGGCTGGGCCGCCAACAGCGATTGCGAACGACGCGACAGCTCGCCCGCCAAGGCGAAAGCTTCCCGGGCGGCCATCGCATAGGCACCGGCCACGGCGTCCACCCAATCCGGATCGCCGGGACGCGGACGCTTGCCGCTTGGGCCGCGACGCGACGACGGATGGGCGATCGCCGTCGCGAGCAGCGGAACCGGCGCGTCCCAGTCGAGTCGTCGCGCCAGCGCGAGGTCGGAGAGCCACAGCGCGAAAATCTCGGCGTCGACGCGCGGCGCGTCCGTAAGCAGCTTCATCGCCGCGGCGCTCGCGCCCACGGCCGCCGCGAGCGGAGTTTCGGCGCCGGCGACGATGTCCCGCAAGGCGCCGGCGACCCCCTCGAAACTTATGTCGGCCGGGAGGTCCAAAAAATCAGCCGCGGTTCGCAGCGTCGAGGCGTCGAGCGGCGTTGGGCCGCGCGCGAACAGGCGCCACAGCCGATGGACGCGGCCGGCCGGGCTGGTGGGCGCGTTCCCGCCGGCGTTGGGCGAAAGATGCTCGGCGTCGCGCAGCGCGGCAGCATCCTCGCGATGGCGCGCCAGCGCGGCGCAGGCGGTCGCCGCTCGCAAAGCCAGGCGCTGGCGCAGCGCGCCGGCGAAAGCCGGCTCGGGGCGAAGAATTTGATCCAACAAAGCGAGACCGGCGCCGGCGCGGAACGCCGCGTCAGAGCTCGCGTCGCCGCCGACGGCTGGCTGTTTCGGCGGCCGCGCCCAGGACGGAAACGCCTGTTTCGACAGTGGGTTGGTCGGCGTAACAATCGGCGCGGAAAGCCGGCGCGATCGCCGCCCCGGCGTGGCGACCGGCGCCTCGCCGCGCGGATCCGCGGCCGGCGTTTCGTCATCGAAGGGATCCGCCGGATCGAATCGAACCATGGCCTTAGCATAACCCATGGCGGCGCTTTGTCATCCTTCGACACGCAGAATCCGCCGCGCTTGTCTTTCTTTCTCTATGTCCGATAATGATGGCTTATTGCACCTATGATCATCGCGGACTGGTGAGGTTCGCGGCGTTAAGCGGCAACTCGTATTTCGACTGGACTTCGGCGACGAACGGAGCATTGCTATGCGTCAGGCGACGACTTGCGCGACCTATTTCGCGCGCGTCCTCCTCCACCCCGCCGGCCATTGGCCACTGGCGGGGTCGTGTCGGTGACAGCGGATGCTGTCGTTGGCACAGGAGGAGGAAAACATGCCGAAGCTTACCGACAGTCAATTGATCGTGCTCTCGAAGGCGGCGGCCCGGGACGACGGCGCCGCGGTGGTGCCCCAGGGGATGGGCAAGGCGCCGGCCGCGAAGGTCGGATCGAGCCTCATTGCGCGCAAACTCATGCGGGAGCTTCGATCGAAGCCGGGGATGCCGATCTGGCGTGAAATGGATGGAAAGAACTTCAGCCTCGTGATCACGCGCACGGGCCGTAATGCGATCGGAGTCGCCGATGACGCGACGGCCTCCGATCATTCTGCTCCGAAGGCGACGC
>DATBRI010000002.1:0-70568 GCA_036560365.1 Methylocystis sp. | reverse complement strand
CTCGACCGCGAGGCTTTGGCGCAGGGGCGGCCTGTCACACGGGCGCTCGCGGCCAAGGTTATTGAGAAGTTCACTTAACGATTTGGCCGAAGACTTTCGCCGCCGCACAGGCCTGTGGCATGATGGCTGGGACCGGAAGTGGAAATGAAGCCGCATATTCAGGATAAGCTCGCCGCCGAGCGCACGGGCGCCGATATCGCCGTCATGGATTGCGCCGATGCGATTCTCGTGGAGGATCCCGCCAAGCTTGCGGCCTCTCCACAGCGCTTCATCAATCGGGAGCTGTCCTGGCTGGAATTCAATCGCCGGGTGCTGGAGGAAGCCTCCAACCGCAATCACCCGCTGCTCGAGCAGCTGCGGTTCCTGTCGATCTCGGCCAATAATCTCGACGAATTCTTCATGGTGCGCGTCGCCGGCCTTCGCGGGCAGATGCGCTCAGGCGTCACGGCGCGTTCCGAGGACGGCCTGACGCCCGCCGAGCAGCTAACGAAGATCGCCGAGCGCGTCACGCTCTTGACCAGCGAGCAATTGCGGCGCTGGCGCGAGCTTCGCGCCGAAATTGAAGACGTCGGCATTGTTATCGTCGAGCCCGCCGACGTCTCCAAGGCTGACCGCGAGTGGCTCGAGGAGCATTTCCTCAGCCGCGTGTTTCCAGTGCTGACGCCGCTGGCGGTCGATCCCGCGCATCCGTTTCCGTTCATCCCCAATCTCGGCTTCACATTGGCGCTCGAACTGGTGCGCCCCGGCGATCGCAAGATGCTGCAGGCGCTGGTTCGGTTGCCGCCGAAAATCGACCGCTTCGTGCGTTTGCCGGCGACGGCGGGCGACGCCGGCCGAGAGCGCTTCATGCTGCTCGAAGCCCTGATCGCGATGAACGCGCAGCGGCTGTTTCCCGGCTATCTGCTGCGCGGGCAGGGGCTGTTCCGGGTCATCCGCGACAGCGACCTCGAAGTCGAGGAAGAAGCCGAAGACCTCGTGCTTCTGTTTGAGACGGCGCTCAAACGGCGCCGGCGCGGATCGGTGATTAGGCTCGAAGTGGCCGCCGACATGCCCGCGACCTTGCGCGCGCTTGTCGCCGAGGAACTCGACGTCAACGAGCCGGAGATGTGCGAGATCGACGGCATGTTGGCCCTCAACGATCTTTCCGAACTCGTTGCGCTCGACCGGCCGGAACTGAAATTCAAGCCCTATAATCCTCGCTTTCCAGAGCGGGTGCGCGACAATGGCGGCGACTGTTTCCTCGCCATCAAGCAAAAGGACCTCGCGGTCCATCACCCCTACGAATCCTTTGACGTCGTCGTGCAGTTCCTGCAGCAGGCGGCGCGCGACCCCAATGTCATCGCCATCAAGCAGACGCTCTATCGCACGTCGAACAACAGTCCGATCGTGCGCGCGCTTGTGGAGGCCGCGGAGGCGGGCAAATCCGTCACCGCGCTCGTCGAACTGAAGGCGCGCTTCGACGAGGAAGCGAATATTCGTTGGGCGCGCGATCTTGAGCGCGCCGGCGCGCAAGTCGTCTTCGGTTTCATCGAGCTCAAGACGCACGCCAAATTGTCGCTCGTCGTGCGCCGCGAGGGCGCCGGGCTCGTCACCTACTGCCACGTCGGCACGGGCAATTATCATCCGGTGACGGCGCGCATCTACACGGACATTTCGGTGTTCACCGCCGATCCGGTGATCGGACGGGATATATCGCGCATCTTCAATTACATCACCGGCTATGCGGAGCCTGCCGGGCTCGAGCGCATGTCGGTGTCGCCGATTTCGCTCAAGAAGAAGCTTCTTGAACATATCGAGCAGGAGATCGCCTTTGTGAAAGCCGGCAAGACTGGCGTCATCTGGGGCAAATGCAACGCGCTCGTCGATCCCGAAATCATCGACGCGCTCTATGCGGCGTCGCAAGCGGGCGTCTCGATCGAACTCATCGTGCGCGGCATCTGCTGCCTGCGGCCCGGGGTTCCCGGATTGTCCGACAATATTCGGGTGAAGTCGATCGTCGGCCGCTTTCTGGAACACGCACGCGTTTACGCCTTCGGCGGCGGCCATGCGTTGCCGCATCCGCGCGCGCACGTCTACATCTCTTCCGCCGACCTGATGCAGCGCAATCTCGATCGCAGGGTCGAAGTGATGATGCCGATCGTCAATCCGACGGTGCATCAGCAGGTGCTCGATCAGATCATGCTCGCCAATCTGATCGACAATGAGCAGAGCTATCGCGTCCTGCCGGACGGGTCGTCGCTGCGCATTGTTCCGCCCGAAGGCGAGGAGCGATTCAATGCGCATAAATATTTCATGACCAATCCCTCGCTTTCGGGACGCGGCAAGTCGCTCAAGGATTGGCGGCCGCGCTCGCTCTTAAAGCGCGGCCAAAAAAATGCTTGAGGCGGCGGCGCGCGACGCCACGCAGCGCTCCGACTCCGCCCCAAAACCCGTCGCGATCGTCGACATCGGCTCGAACTCGGTGCGTCTTGTCGCCTATCAGGCGCTCGCGCGCGCGCTGACCCCGATCTTCAACGAAAAGGCCATGTGCGGTCTCGGCAAGGGCGTCGTCACGACAGGCCGACTGCCCGACGAGGGCGTCGACAAGGCGATGAAGGCGTTGCGCCGCTATCGCGCGCTCTGCGAAACGATGGGCGTCGACGACATCGAGGTGATCGCCACCGCGGCGGTGCGCGAAGCCAAGAATGGCGAGATTTTTCTCGCAGCGGCGCGCGACGCCATTCGGCGCGAGATCTCTCTGCTCTCGGGCCGTCGCGAAGCGGAGCTTTCCGCGCTTGGCGTCATCTCGGCGATCCATGAGCCGAACGGCGTCGTGGGCGATCTCGGCGGCGGCTCGCTCGAACTGATCGACGTCCACAAGGAGACGCTCGGCAAGGGGATCACCCTGCCGCTCGGCGGACTCGCTTTGATGGACGCCTCGCGGCGCTCCATGCGCGAGGCGACGCGCATCGCGCGCAAGTCGATCGCCAACGCGAAGCCGCTCGAACATCTCAAGGGCCGCACCTTTTACGCGGTCGGCGGCACTTGGCGATCGCTCGCTAAACTCCACATGCGTCAGCGCAACTATGCGCTCGGCGTGATGCATCATTACCGCATACAGACGAGCGAAGCCGCCGACTTTGCTGAACTTATCGAACATATCGACAGCGAGGCGCTTGAGGACATCGACTTCGTTTCGGCGGCGCGCCGTCCTTTGCTCGCCTATGGCGCTATCGTGCTTGACGAGATCATCCGCCGCGCCAAGCCTCGCGAAATCGTCATTTCAGCCGCGGGCGTGCGCGAAGGCATGTTGTATGAGCGCCTGTCGCCGGCCGAGCGGCGCATCGACCCTTTGCTCGCGGCGACGCGCGAACTGGAAGCGACATTCGCGCGCGCGCCGGGCTATGGCGACGATCTCATCGATTGGACGGACGCCTATATGGAGAAGAGCGGCATAGACGAAACCGACGAGGAGCGCCGGCTGCGTCACGCCGCCTGCCTGCTCTCCGACATCGCTTGGCGCGCCCATCCGGAATATCGCGCGCAGCGCGCCATGAACATCGTCACGCAGGGGCCCTTCGTCGCCATCGATCATCCGGGCCGCGCCTTCCTGTCGCTTGCAATCGTCTTCCGTCACGAAGGGCTCGACGGTGTGGAGGGCCTCTCGGATCTGCGCACGCTGCTGACGACCCGGCTTTTCGCGCGCGCGCGCATTCTCGGGGCGCTCATGCGGGTCGCCTATTTATTGTCAGCGTCGATGCCCGGCGTGCTGCCACGCACGCGCTTGCGGGTCTGCGATCGCGCGGCGACGCTCACGTTGCCTGCCGCTTATGCCGATCTTGCGAGCGAGCGCGTGCTCAATCGTCTGAAGGCGCTCGGCAAGCTCATGGGCGCCGACGCACAGATCGAGGTCGCGCCCTGAACGCACGAACGGTTCACTGAAAGAAGCTCAATAAAAAAGGAATTCGCTATGAACAGACAATTTTCAAATTGGCTTCTGGCGGGCGCCGCAGTCGCATTGATGAGCGCGAGCGCGGAGGCATGCACGCGCGTGCTCTACGCCACCGCCGATAAGGACTATCTTGTTGGCCGGACGATGGACTGGGACGTCGATCCGCGAACAAGCTTGTGGTCGTTCCCGCGCGGCATGGCGCGCGATGGCGGCGTTGGTTCGGGGTCGATCAAATGGACCGCGAAATATGGTTCGCTCATCGCCGATTTTTACAACGCGGCCACCGCTGAAGGCATGAACGACGCAGGGCTCGCAGTTAATCTTCTCTATCTCGCCGAGGCCGATTACGGGGACCCGAAGGCCTCGAAGAAGCCGCTGCTGTCCGTGGGCGGCTGGGCGCAATATGTCCTCGACAATTACGCGACCGTCGCTGATGCGGTGAAGGCGCTGCAAAAAGAGCCCTTCGCGATCGTCGCGCCGGATCTTCCCGGCGGCGTCAAAGCGGCAAGCCATATGGCGCTCGCGGACGCGTCGGGCGACAGCGCCATACTCGAATATCTCGGCGGCAAGCTCGTCATCCACCACAATTCCAAATACACGGTGATGACCAATTCGCCGCCTTTCGATCAGCAGCTTGCGCTCAACACCTACTGGGTCGAGATCGGCGGGTCGAATTTCCTTCCCGGCACGCATCGCGCGTCCGATCGGTTCGCCCGCGCCAGTTGGAATTTAAACGCGACGCCGAAAGTCGACGACAAGCGCGTGGCGATCGCCAGCGTCTTTTCGATCATTCGGAACGTCTCGGTGCCGCTTGGGATATCCACGCCGCAGGAGCCGAACATCGCCTCGACGCGATGGCGTTCGGTCACCGACATCAAGGATCGGCTCTATTATTTCGAGCCGACGCTGAACCCTTCGATTTTCTGGGTCGAGCTGACGAAACTGAAGCTCGAACCGGGCGCCAAGCCCGCGAAGCTCGACCTTACGGGCGACCCAATTCTGGCCGGCGAAGTTTCAGACAAATTCGTACCCGCCGAGCCATTCAAATTCCTGTCGCATTGACGCGGAGGCGTTCCGAGCCTTTCGAGCAACGCGGCGCGTCATAGGACGCGCCGCTTCTTACGCTACTCCGCCGGATGCGCGGCGACCCGATTGATCTTGTCCACGCGCATGGTCTCTGCGCCAGAGGCGCAATTGAAGCGCAAGGACGTGCCGACGGCCGAGTCAAAAAACGCCGATTTTCCGTCAGTGACGGTGACGACGAGACGCGTCGCCTGGGTCGCGGGCGTCGGATCCTCTTCCAGCGCGGAATCGATAACCATCATCGTGAGACGGCAGCCATTCTCGCCGCCCACGAAATAGCTCACGACATGCTTCGAGCCTGCGTCAAAGCTCGCCGCCATGAGCGGCTTTATCGTCAATGAGGCGTCAGCAGCGGACAGGCCCGAGCTTGCTGCAAGGCATAGCGCTCCGCCGAACGCCGCCGCGACAATTCGATTTCCTGTAGTCATATCTTTTCCTTCCGTTTCGGAGCAGGGCCGGCTTAACGCGAAACCGTCGCAGCGAACTGCGCCCCACTCGGATGGAAGGTGGTTACTGCATTGCACCATGACAACACCGCAGTGCAATGAATTCTCGTCGGTCCGAGTTATATGGATGATATTAAATGGTTTTTCTGGCGCCTAAATATCCGTCAATACGTGCTTGCCGAGGAAAAGCGGCTCAGCGCACCTGCGCTGCAGCATAAGCGCGGGGTTTATTCAGCGTTCGCGGGTTCGTCCGCCGCCGCCTGCCAGTCAAAGGTGACGACCCTGCCGTTTTCCACCGAGAGCGCCAGGCGGCCGCGCTTTAATTCCAGCGCCTTCTCGCCGAAGATCGCGCGGCGCCAGCCCTTCAGCGCCTGAACGTCGGCATGGTCGTCATGCGCGACGGCTTCGAGATCTTCGACCGTCGCGATCATCTTGGCGGCGACGCCCGACTCCTCCGACACCTGACGCAGCAAGACCTTGAGCAACTCGACCGTCGCGCCGTTTGAATTGCGTCGGTCGCGCTCGATGCGCGGCACGGTGGCGGGATCGCGCGCGAGACCGCGCTCCACAGCGGCGATGATGTCGGCTCCCGCGCGGGAGCGCTCCATCCCCTTTGGAAAGGACCGCAAATTGCCGAGCGCTTCGACAGAACGCGGCGCGGCTTGCGCAATCTCGAGGAGCACGTCGTCCTTGATGACGCGCGAACGCGGCACGTCGCGCGTTTGCGCTTCGAGCTCGCGCCAAGCGGCCAGCTCCATCAGCACGGCGAGATCGCGCGGCTTGCGCGCGCGATGGCGCAGCCGTTCCCAGGCGTTCTCGGGATGCTGCTCATAGGTCGCGGGCGAGGTGAGCGTCTGCATCTCGTCCGCAAGCCATTCGAGGCGGTTGGAACGTTCGAGCCGCCCCCGAAGGGCGGTGTAAATGTCGCGAAGATGTGTGACGTCGGCGATGGCGTATTCGATCTGGGCGAGTGACAGCGGTCGGCGCGACCAGTCGGTGAATCGCGACGATTTGTCGAGATTGGCGCGCGTTATCGCCTTCACCAGCTCGAGATAGGACGCTTGTTCGCCGAATCCGCAGACCATGGCCGCGACCTGAGTATCGAAGATCGGCGCGGGGATGAGTCGGGCGAGGCGCCATATGATCTCGAGATCCTGGCGCGCGGCATGGAACACCTTGACGATGTTGGGATTGGCCATGAGCCCAAAAAAGGGCTCAAGATCAAGATCCTCGGCAAGGGCGTCGATCGCCACAGCCTCTTCCGGCGACGCGAGCTGGATGACGCAGACCCGCGGCCAGAACGTGGTTTCGCGCAAGAACTCGGTGTCGACCGTGACGAAGGGATGCTGAGCGAAACGGTCGCAGACCGCGGTCAGTTCGACATTGGTGGTAAGAAGACTCATGTGAATCGGTTCTAAACGGTTTTGGTCTCGGTCTGAAGTCCCAAGGCGACTTTGGAACGATTCAGCGCTCTGGGCCCCCTTGAGCCGGCTCAGACGTAAAATACACAATTTCCGCCGAGAATTCGCCGACGATCATTTGCCACGTCCGCACTGGCCGAGCGGAAGCGCTGCAGCCACGCGCCTATGCAGTCCAGTTGGCGTGCGCATCGGCCGCTCCAGTCGGCGCAGAAAGACAGCCGGGGCCTCGGAATTCCAACATTTCCAAGTTGCGGGCGAGGCCTGATGGGGTAGCATGCCGCCGCCACTCTATCCTGGGAGCCAAGTCCAACTCATGCATGAGCGTCTCACTCTCGCTGCGCGCGCGGCCGCGCGGGCGCGGCTTCCGGCGGCCGTCATCGCCGCTTCATTTCTCGTCGTCAGCGCGCCCGCCGTGGCTGCGCACAAGGGCGGTGGCGTCAGCCCCGCGTGGAGTCAGTGCCGCGCGCCTGAGCCCGACGCGCGCATCGCAGGCTGCACGCAAGTCATTCAGGAGATCGACAAGGAGACCCCGCACAACAAGGTGGCGGCCTATGTCAATCGCGCCGGCGCCTATCAGGCGAAGGGCGACTACGCGCATGCTCTCGAGGATTTCGGCAAGGCGCTGGAGCTCGAACCCAAATCGTCGGTGATTCTGGCCGCGCGCGGCGCCGCGCATCACGCCAAGGGCGATCTCGACGGCGCGCTTGCCGATTATAATCAGGCGATCGCGATCGACAAGAAGAACGCCGCCGCTCTTTTGGCGCGCGCGCATATTTGGCGCGCCAAAGGCGACGTCGAGAAGGCTCTCGCCGATCTCGAGGATGCGGCGAAAGCCGACCCAAAATCAACGGCGCCGGACGTCGCGGCGGGCGCGCTCTATCATTCGAAAGGCGATCACGACCACGCCATCGCCGCCTTTTCCGAGGCCGCAAAGCGTGACCCCAAGCTTGCCACGGCGCGCAATGGACGCGGCGCTTGTCACTACGCCAAGGGCGAATACGACAAGGCGATCGCCGACTTCGACGCAGCGCTGAAAATCGACGCCAATTACGTCGGCGCCCTGGTCAACCGCGCCAACGCGTGGCGCGCGAAGAAGGACTTCGCTCGCGCCAAGGCCGATTACGATGCGGCGCTGGCGGCGAAGCCCGACCTCGCCGCAGCGAAGAAGGGATCGGGCGACATGGCCAAGCTTATCGCTAAAAAGGATTCTGCCGGGGTGACGCCGGCTGACGCCGCGCCTCCAGAGGCTGACCACGACCACAACTGAGTCCCTGGCGGCGGACGAGCGTCTTACAGCGCCTTGGCCGCCGCCAGAACCTCCTCGGCATGCCCTGGAACTTTCACCTTGCGCCAGATCTTGGCGATGCGGCCCTCGGGATCGATCAGCACCGTGGTGCGCTCGACGCCCATATATTTGCGGCCATACATGCTTTTTTCGACCCAGACGCCATAGGCGCCGAGCGTGTCCTTCCCTTCATCCGACGCTAGCGGCAGCGACAGCTCATATTTGGCGCGGAATTTGTCGTGCCGCTTGATGGGGTCCGGCGACATGCCGACGACCACGGCCTTCGCCTTCGCGAAACTATCACGTAAGCCATTGAATTCTATTGCCTCCGCCGTGCAGCCCGAGGTGTCGTCCTTAGGGTAGAAATAGAGGACGACTTTCTTGCCCTTCAGCGCGGCGAGCGAGATTTTTTCCCCACCAGCCCCCGGGAGATCGAAGTGGGGCGCAACGTCGCCAGCTTTTAGGCCCCCCTCCTTAAGTGTAGCTTCGGCCTTGCCGACAGTCGTGCTCATGGCGCCTTCCTTTCGTCGCATCTGCAGCTAAAATCAGTCGGTAGAATGCAGACTGCGCGCCAGCCGGCAAGACCGGCGTAATTGCCCGCGTCCGCGCTGCGATCGAGCCGAGAGCGAGGCCAATTGACCGACAGGACGGGGCGCAAGCCTAGCGGCGGCGGAGTCGTCGCCGTCGACGAGGCGCGGCGCGCAATTCAGCGGGCCTGTCGCGCAGCGTGGCGAACGCCACTATTTCGGGCGCGGCGCCGCGGGCTTCCGCGCCTGCTCATATTCAGCGGGCTTGCCGCAACGCTGCTGTGCGCGCTGACGTTCGGCGGCTTCTTCCTGCTGCTGTCGCAGGGCTCCATCAGCTTTGCTTGGCTCGCGCCGCGCATCGTCGAATCGCTCCAAGATCTCACGGGCGGCCGGTACGAATTTTCGCTCGGCGCCGCGGCGATCGGCAATGGCGATCATGGCCCGACGCTGTCCGTCGACAATTTCATTGTCAAGAAAGACGGTCGTCCCATCGTGGCGGCGCCGCGCGCAGAGCTGTCGCTCGACCTTCGCTCCTTGTTGATCGGCCGCGTAAAGCTGCGCCGGTTGGAGGTTCTCGATCTGGACTTGCGCCTGTCCGTCGATCCGGACGGATCCGTGGCCATTTCCGCGGGCGCACATCCGGTTCCGACGAAGGCGCCAGCGCCCGATGGGGCCGCGCCGGCGAGTGGCGCTGGAATTGAACGCGCGACTCTTCTGCGCGACGCGGCGGGGGCCCTGCGCGGGCTCATGGACTTCGCGACGAGCCCGAACAGTCCGATCGGCGCGCTCGATCGACTCGGCGTCGCGCACGGCCGGCTCACCATCGACGACCGCACGATCGATCGCGCCATTCGCTATGACGACGTGACGCTCAGCCTCGATAAGGGCGACAACGGCATGCGCTTCTCCGCGGCGGCCAATGGTCCGTTGGGGCGTTGGACGGCCGTCGCCGTCGCAAAGGGCGCGCCGGGAGGGCGGCGCGATTTCCACGCGCAGTTTCGCAATTTTTCGATCGACGAGATTTCTCTTGCCGGCGGCTTCCGCACGACCCGCTTCGACACTGACGCTCCGCTCTCCTTCGATCTGAAATTCGCGCTTGGTCCGGGCGACGAGGTTCTTGAGGCGACGGGTCAAATTGAGATCGGCCGGGGCTATTTTCGCTTCGACGAGCCGGATCACGAGCCGGTGATGATCGAAAAAATCGCCGGCGTCGCTGTTTGGGACAGAGCCGCGCGCAAGGTCGCAATCGCGCCGCTCGTGTTCAAGGCGGGCGGTTTCGACATGACCATC
The DNA here is from genome assembly GCA_036560365.1 of Methylocystis sp. Classification (GTDB taxonomy): domain Bacteria; phylum Pseudomonadota; class Alphaproteobacteria; order Rhizobiales; family Beijerinckiaceae; genus Methylocystis. The sequence goes on along the minus strand of DATBRI010000002.1, from coordinate 60,585 downwards.
GTCGGCGACGCGCGCCCGCCTGACGGGGTCAAAACCATTGCCGATGCGGCGAGCCTGGATGGGCCATGGACGATCGCGTTGCGCCTGAAAGCGCCGACCGTGGTCGCGCCGGAACGCGCAGGGGAAAAAAATGTCCGCATTGATAACGGACTGTTCAACGCGCGCCTGTTTCGCGACGATCGCCAGATCGTCTTCGACAAATTCGCCTTCGGCGGTCCTGATGCGAACGTCGATCTCAATGGCTCATTGAGTTGGCGCGACGACATCCGCATCATTCTCAAGATGGGAATCGAGGAGACGCAGATACGCGCGCTCGCGCGCCTATGGCCGACCCATGTCGCGCCATCCGTGCGCGCCTGGTTCGTTGATCATGTGCCGGTTGGCGTCTTGAAGCGCGCCCAATATGCCGCCGACTTCAACGGCGCGGCGTTGAACGCGATGCGTTACGAGCAGGCGCCGTCGGATCGCTCGCTGTTCGCCGAGGGCGACATCGTCGAAGCGACGGTCTCCGACATCCTGCCGGGCATGGCGCCGCTCACCGGCATCAACGGGCGACTGCGGATCACCGGACAGACGGCGTCTTTCGACGCGACCTCAGGCGCCATGGAGACGAGGCCCGGTCGGCGCCTGGCATTGTTGTCGGGCCGCTTCCTGGTCGCCGACAGCGCGCTGCGCCCGACGCCCGCGATGGTCGAGGTCGCCGTCGGCGGCGACGTCGAAGCCGTTTCCGACCTGCTTTCATTGTCGGCGATCGCCGAACACGCGTCGATTCCCATCGAGCCGGGCGCGCTGAAGGGAAGCATCGAAGGTCGCCTGCGCGTCGATTTCGAGACGGGCGCGAACGCGCGCGACGCGGCGACGACTTTCGCGATCGACGCGACGACGTCGAACCTCGTGATCGAGAAGCTGATCGGCAAGGAGAAGCTCGAGAACGGCGCGCTGCATATCGTCGCCGATCGAGCCGGCCTGCGCGTTAGCGGAAGCGGCCGAATCTTTGGCGCGCCGGCGACCCTCGACGTCAGCCGCGGCTTTGGCGACAAGGGCCCCGCGCAGGCGCAGGTCGCCTTCACTTTTGACGATGCGGCGCGCCAGCGCGCCGGCTACGCCATCGCCGGCGTCAGCGGCCCGATTCTGGCGACGATACGCACGCCGCTCCCGGTTGAGAACGTCGACACGCAGATTGATCTCGATCTCACCCGCACGAATTTCGACAATCCGCTCCCGGGCCTCGTCAAGCCGGCGGGCAAGCCGGCAAAGTCTTCGTTCACGCTGACGCGCCACGGCGAGGCGATGACGCTCGAACAATTTATTTTCGACGCGGGACCGACGCAAGCGCAGGGCCTCATCGAATTTGGCCGCGAAGGGGCGTTCCGCGCGGCCCATCTCGCGCAGGCGCGGCTATCGCCCGGCGACGACATGCGCGTCGACGTGCAGCGTAGCGGCGAATTATTGAAGATCGTCGCGCGCGGCGCGAATTTCGACGCCCGTCCGATCATGCAGGGATTGCTGCACGCCGATCGCGGCAAGGCCAGCGTCGACGACCTCGATCTCGACTTCAAATCGCCAATCGTCACCGGCTACGGCAAGCAAATTCTCACAAACGTCGAACTGAAATTGGAGCGTCGCGGCGGCAAGCCCCGCGCGGTGGCGCTTAAAGGCTTCTTCGGCCGCGAGCAACTCACGGTGGGCATGGGGCGCGGCCAGGATAACAACCAGTCGCAACTCGAAATTGCGACAAACGACGGCGGATCGCTACTCTCCTTCTTTGACGTCTATCGGAAGATGGACAGCGGCGCGCTGACCGCGACAGTTCAGATCAATCAAAACCGCGCGGATGGCGCGTTGCGCATTCGCGACTTCTTCGTGCGCGGCGAACCGACCGTGCGCCAGCTGATGGCGCAAAGCGGAACGGCGCGCGCGGACGATCGCGGCAATTACCGCTTCGACCCAGATCTCGTTCGCGTCGGCAGATTGGAAAGCGACTTCAGCTGGTCGGCCGGACAGCTGACCGTGCGCGATGGCGTGCTGTCGGGTCCCGAGATCGGTCTCACCTTCGACGGCTACATCGACTTCCCGCGCGAGCGGCTGGACCTCGTCGGCTCATATGTTCCCGCCTATGCGTTGAACAATCTGTTGTCGAACATTCCGGTGGTCGGCGTCGTGATCTCCGGCGGTCAGCATGAAGGCATATTTGCGCTGAGCTATCGTCTCTATGGCGCGCTCCCCTCGCCGTCGATCAGCGTCAATCCGCTCTCGGCGATCGCGCCCGGCCTGATGCGCAAGATCATGGGCGTCATCGACGGCACGGCGCGCATGCCGCAGGAGCGGTAGCGTGGAGTTTACGCGCGCTCCAGCAGCACGTGCTTCTTCTTGCCAAGCGAAAGTTTGACGACGCCGTCGCTTGCAAACGCTCCTTCGCCAATGACGCTGCGTTCGTCCGTCACCGGCGAATCATTGACGCGCAGCCCGCCGCCCTTGATCTGGCGCCGTGCTTCGCCGGTCGACGCGACGAGACCGGCCTTGACGAAGGCCGTCAGCACGCCGAGGCCGTCGGCGATCTCTTGCGCCGAAACCGCCACCTTGGGGAGCGACAGCGCGAGCGCGCCCTCTTCGAATGTCGTGCGCGCGGTGTTGGCGGCCTCATCCGCCGCGACGCGGCCATGAATGAGCGCCGTCGCCTCCGTCGCGAGAGTCTTCTTGGCTTCGTTGATTTCAGCGCCTTGCAGCGCCGCGAGCCGCGCGATCTCTTCCATCGGGAGGAAGGTGAAGAGTTTTAGAAAGCGCGCGACGTCGGCGTCTTCCGTATTGCGCCAATACTGCCAGTAGTCATAGGGCGACAGCATGTCGGCGTTGAGCCAGATGGCGCCGGCGGCGGTCTTGCCCATCTTGGCGCCTGACGAAGTCGTCAGCAGCGGCGAGGTGAGCGCGTAGAGTTGCGGGCAGCCCATGCGTCGTCCAAGATCGAGACCCGTGACGATGTTGCCCCATTGGTCCGAGCCGCCCATCTGCAGCAGCGCGCCGTAGCGCCTGTTGATCTCGACGAAGTCGTACGCCTGCAGGCACATGTAGTTGAACTCGATGAAGGAGAGTTCATGCTCGCGTTCGAGCCGCAGCTTCACTGAATCCATCGTCAGCATGCGGTTGACGGAGAAGTGGCGGCCGACGTCGCGCAGGAAGTCGATGTAGTTCAAACTCGCCAGCCAATCGGCGTTGTCGAGCATCAGCGCGTCGCTCGCGCCATCGCCGAACGTGAGGAAGCGTTCGAAGACGGTCCGGATCGACGCCTTGTTCGCGTCGATCTGCTCGACGGTCAAAAGCTTGCGGCTCTCGTCCTTGCCGGAGGGGTCGCCGACCCGCGTCGTGCCGCCGCCCATCAGCGGCAAGGGCTTGCCGCCGCTGCGCTGCAGCCAGGCGAGCATCATGATCGGCAGCAGCGAACCGACATGCAGCGAGGGCGCCGTGCAGTCGAAGCCGATATAGGCGGAAAGCGCTCCGGAGCGCGCCTTCTCATCGAGGCCCGCGAAGTCCGAGCATTGATGGACGAAGCCGCGCTCGATCAGCGCGCGCAGGAAATCGGACGTGGGTGAAAAATCGCTGGGGGAAGTCATGAGGCCGGGTGATAGGCGCTGCGCGCCGGCTGCGCAAGCGAGCCTGGCTCGACAACCCCGTTGAAATTTGGCTCTCCTTACGTTAGGTAAGGAACTCGTACGAGATGGAGCTTGGCCCTCAATGTCGAAGGCGACTCTAACCAGCAAGGGTCAAATCACTCTGCCTGCCGAGGTCCGCCGAGCACTGCGGGTGGATACTGGCGACAGTCTGATTTTCGAACAGACAAGCGGCGAGGCATTTCTGGTCCGCGCCGCCTCGGGAGACATACGACGCCTTAAAGGCGTTGTTCAGGCGCCCGCGACTCCAGTCACGGTTGAGGCAATGGAAGCGGCGATCCGAAGCCGCGCCAGCCAAAAGTGATCGCGCTCGATACAAATGTGCTCGTGCGCTATCTCGCGCAGGATGACCGCGAGCAAGCCAAAGCCGCGACGCGATTTATCGAAGAGGCGCTGACGGCCGGCGATCCGGGCTTCATTTCGGTGATCGTTCTTTGCGAGATCGTTTGGGTACTCGAAAGTTGCTATGATTTGAAAAGGACGGACGTTGTCTCGATCATCAAAGCACTGCTCGATACACGGCAGATTGTCATCGGCGAGGAAAACGCCGTGCGTGCGGCGCTGACTCATTCCAGCGTCGATCTTGTCGATGCGATCATCCACGAGGTGGGCAAGGCGAAACAGTGTCGAGGAACGGTGACGTTCGACCGCAAGTTCGCCCGACTCGCCGGCGTTGAACTGCTTGGCAGGTGAGCGGTCGGCAACTCTGTCGACGGGCGCGACCTGCCCCCAACTCCCGCGAAGCGGGGGAGGGTTAGGCAATTTCCGGCGTTTCATTCTCGCGTCGGAGCGCTTGCTTGCATCTACCGGCGCTTCGCGGCGCCTTCCCCAGCTAAAGCGGGAGAAGCGAGAGCGCCGCCGCCGCGCCTCGCGACAGGAATTCAAGAATTCAAAGAGACCGTGCCCGTGGCGGGCGGCTTTCTTGCCCCCCTGCGGGGCATTTGGTAGAACCCGCAGGCTTTCGCGCTCGCGCCGGCGCGCCGTCGAACGCAGGACACTTATGCTTTTTTACGAGCCGCTGTTCCTGTTCCTGTTCGGCCCGGCGGTCTACCTCATCTACCTGTTTTTTGGAGAGCTCCGCGCCCGGCGGGCCGTCATCCTATTGGCGGCGAGCGTCATCTTTTACGCCTGGAGCGAGCCGGTCTTCATTTTCCTCGTTTTCGGGTCTGTGGCGCTCGATCTCTTTGTGGCGCAAAAGATCGCCGACGACCCAGACCTCCTCATCCTGAGGAGCGAGCACAGCTCGCGTCTCGAAGGAGGAGGAGGATTTCCGTCGCCCTCGCGCTTCGAGACGCGTCCTTCGGACGCTCCTCAGCATGAGGGCGACAGGGCTCGCAAGCTTTGGCTCGCGCTCGGCGTCGTCGCCAATCTGGCGATCCTTGTCTATTACAAATATACGGGCTTTCTGGCGCTCAATTTCGACGCGCTCTTGAAGGCGTTGACGCTGCCGGGGATCAATATCCCGCAGATCGCGCTGCCGATCGGCGTCAGCTTCATCGTCTTTGAAAAAATCACCTATCTCGTCGACGTGTATCGCGGCGTCACGGCGCCGGCCCGCAGTCCGCTGCTTTACGGGCTTTACGTCTTTTTCTTCCCAAAGCTCCTCGCCGGCCCGATCATCAAATATCATGACATCGCGCGGCAATTCGAGGCGATGCCGCACGCCGACGTCGACGACTTCATCACGGGCTTTTCTCGGTTCATGCTCGGCGTGGTGAAGAAGCTGCTCTTCGCCGATACGCTAGCCAGCGGCGCGGATCTGATCTTCGCGCATGACGTTGGCTCCCTTGGCTTCGCGGAAGCCTGGGCAGGCGTGTTGTTCTTCACCTTTCAGATCTATTTCGATTTTTCCGGCTATTCCGACATGGCGATCGGGCTCGCGCGCATGTTCGGCTTTCGTCTGCTTGAAAACTTCAACATGCCTTATGTCGCGACGAGCATCACCGACTTCTGGCGGCGCTGGCACATATCGCTGACAAGTTGGATTCGCGAATATTTGTATTTTCCGCTCGGCGGCAATCGGCGCGGCGAAGCGCGCACCTACCTCAATCTGTGGATCTGCTTCTTCGCTTCGGGGATCTGGCACGGCGCGGCGTGGACCTATATCGCTTGGGGTGCCTATAATGGCGTGTTCCTCGTGCTCGACAGGCTGTTTCTCGTCAATCGCCTGCAGCGGTTGCCCGACTGGCTCGCCAACATCGTCGCGATGATCATCGTGATCGTCGGCTGGACATTCTTTCGCGCAACCTCTTTGTCGCAGGCCGGCGCGCTGCTTGCGCTGATGGTCAATCCTTTGGCGCAGGCCAGCGCGCCTGTCGCCATTCCGGATGAATATGTTGTCGTGGCGCTGGTCGCCGCCGCCATCTGCGTCGCGCAGCGCCTGTCGCTTTACGTCAAGGACTTCGATTGGGGCGGGGCGGCGCAGCGCTTCGCATTGGCGTCGAACGGCGCGCTTTCGATGCTCTTCCTCGCGGCGTTGGCGAAGGGACTTGCCGATCCCTTCAAGCCTTTCATCTACTTCCGGTTTTGAGTCGCATGAGCGATCTTGCCGAAAAGCCCGTCGGGCGACATGAAGGAGAAAGCGCCGCGGGGTTGCGCGCGCCCGCGCGCGCTGAGAACGTTGGCGCACGGCGCGCGTTCATGAAGGCGCTCACGCTCGCCCGCCTGCCGATCTTCGGTTGCGCCGGCTTCATCGCTTTTCTCTTTCTCGCCAATCTGTGGAATTTCGCCGTCGAAGCCGATTGGCCGAAGCTGCGTATCCGAAGCGCCTGGCCGCTTTATGGCGTCGCGAAACCAAAGCCAGCGCCCTGGACGCTCGAGGCCTTCCTGTCGGGAGAAATGCAAAAGGCGGTCTCAATAAATCTCGGCCGAATGTCGCCGGTTTTTCCCATCTCCGTTCGCGCCAAAAATCAGCTCGTCTTTTCGCTGTTCGGCGGCTCGGCGGCGCCTGGAGTCGTCATTGGCCGCAATGGCCAGCTCTATGAGCAGTTCTACATCGACGAATTTTGCGCACGCGACGGCGCATTCGATTCCGCGCGGCTCGGCGCGTGGTCTTCGACGCTGCGCGAAATTCAGGAGAGGGCGCAAGCGCGGGGGAAGAGCTTCGTCTATCTCGTTTCGCCCTCGAAGGCGGCGCGCTATTCGGAAGATCTGCCGAAGGCCGCGCCTTGCGCCCGGCGCGCGCCGTCGATGCCCGAAAAGCTTGCGCCCTATCGCGCGGCGCTTGACGAAGCGCATGTGCGCTATGTCGACGGCCCGGCGCTCATCACGGCCGAGAAACCCAAACAGCCGATACCGCTCTTTCCGCGCGGCGGCACGCATTGGAACAGCGTCGGCGGCGCGCTCGCCATGCGTGAAGCCACGCGCGCGCTTCCCGCTTCTCCAGTCGGCGTGCTGGATTTTACGTCAGCGCCGGCGCCGGAAGCGGTCGGCACCGACCGCGACCTGCTGGATCTCTTAAATCTTTTATGGCCCGACTCGCATTACCCGACGGCGGCGATCGGCCGGGCAGGGGAGAAGGGCGACTGCGCGCGCCCGCCGCGGTTGCTGGCGCTGGGTGGGAGCTTCCTGCATGAAGTTCTGGCGGCGGCGACCCTCGCCCCCTGTCCGCCGCAAATCGACTATTGGTTCTATATGCGGACCGAGGACAACAATATCGAACTCGGTCATTATCGGCGCGCGCCCGGCGACGCATCGAACGGCGAGCGCCTGCCGGCCGCGACAGCGGACCTCGATGAAAACCTCGCGGGCGCTGATGTCGTCGTCCTCGAAGAAAATGAATCGAGCATCGCCACGACGAAACAGGTCGGGCATCTCGTCGAGGCGCTGCGCCGTCTGCCTTAGAGCGCGCGTCGCCGCTCACGCCGCCTGCGACGGATCATCCCAAAAGCCCTCGGAACGGGCGATCCTCGCGTATTCGGCATGCACCACGGCCGGGCTGTAGAGCCGCTCCAGTCGGCGCACGACGAAATGGCCGCGCGCCAGAGTTTGGAAGTGTTCGGTGAAGGCGACGTTGATCGCCGCGCCGCTGATCGCGCCGATGACCGGGATGGCCTGAGCGGCGGTCTTTTGCGATACGACCATGCCGAAGCGCCCCGCGACCGCGCCGATCAGGCGCGCCAGCGCCGGAGCCACCTCACTGGAGACCTGCCGGACGGTCAGAAAGCGTGCGGCGTCGGACACGGATTTTGCGAGCAGCGCGCGGAGCGCGAGATAGCCGCCTTCCAGAATATTGTCCCCGGCGGAAGGGCCGCCCAGCGCAAAAACTTCGAGGCAGGCGAGGGCGGCGCCAGGCTGGCGCAGATCTTCGCCTTCGGCCTGCGCAATTTCCGCGATCGAGCGCAGGATGATCGTCGTCGACACCGGCAATTCGATCGGCAGGCTCGCGAAGCCCACGGCGCCGCCGACGCCTCCCGACAGGGCCGCGAGACGACGGTGAATCCGTATCGTGTCCTTCGCCGGCTGCGCGTCGAGGCTCGCCAAGGCGATCTTCATCGCCGCGGCGAGCGCCTTTTGTGTCGCTGAGGCGACCGTCGCCTGCAGTCGGGGCGGCAGCGTCAGCGAGCCAAAACTGAGCTGTCGGGTCGCCAATCCGGCAAGCCGCGTCGCAAAGCTCTGCCTTTCCAGCGCCGCGACCGCCGATCGCAGGGCGTCTACGTCAGACTGGGACAGGCCCTGATCCACCAGGACGGGAAGCGGATAGGAGTTCGACACGGACAGCCTCGGATTTTTGATTACCCTTTAAAAGTCGGACTCTTCCAAGGTCTTTGCAAGCGCGGCAAAGGTGTGGCGCGACGCGAATGCGCGACGATCGCTCGTGCGCTGGCGCACATAACGCGCCCATCGAAGGCGCGATATCGTCGTTTGCGCCTGAAGCGGCGCTATTGCATTTCGGGTCTCGTCCTGTACTGCAGGGCGGGCGTTGCCGGCTTCTTCTTAAGCCGGCGGCCCAGACGAGGAAGAGGAGCACTAAATGCGGAAGTTTTTTTGGGGTGCGCTGAGCGGCGCTTGCGCTCTGGCCCTCCTGGCGCCGGCGAGCGCCTTCGCGGGTGACCGCATCGGCTCCTTGCAGTGCCGGCTGCTCGGCAACGGCATCAGCGTTTTGGTCGAAAATCAGCAGATGGACTGCATTTATCTCGACGACGCTGAAGGCGCTGCTCCTGCTCATTACGTCGGCGCGCTCACCAAGGTGGGCGCCAATGTGACGATTAACGGTCCTGGCGAGCTTGCCTGGGGCGTCGTCTCCGCCACGAGCCATATCGGACCGGGCGCCCTCGCCGGCTCCTATTACGGCCCAGGCGTGTCGGCCAAGGTCGTGGTCGGCGGCGGCGGCGCAATGCTGGTCGGCGGCTCCAACGACACCTTCTCGCTGCAGCCTTTCAGCATCGAAGCAGGCTCCGGCGTGGGATGGACCGCGGGCGTGGAGCGCCTGACGCTCGCCTATGTCCCGCCGCCGCTGCCCCCTTTGCGCCACGGCTACATCCATCATCATTACCGCTGGCACAAGCTCCACACGAGCCACCACCACACGAGCTACCATCACAGCTAAGGGTCGGCTCTGAAGTCGATCAACCCGGCGCAGAGAAACTCAGCAGCCGGTCGGTGGGAAAATCATAAAGCCTCGCGCTCTCGCCCCATTCCGGGGCCAGCAGCGCGAGGCATTTTTTTGCGAATTCTTCAGGCGTTCTGAGAGTCATCGGATCTTCGCCCGGCATCGCCTGAGCGCGCATACGGGTGCGCAGCGGTCCCGGATTAGCCAGCATGACGGTCACGCCGTCACCAGCGCTTTCAGACGCATAGGTGCGTGCCATCGCCTCGAGCGCCGCCTTCGCGACCGCATAAGGGCCCCAGAACGGCTTCATCGCCGCGCGATGCGCCGCTCCCGAGGTGATGAAGACGACGCGTCCCGCGCCTGACGCGCGCAGCAGCGGATCAAGGGAACGGATCAGCCGCCAGTTCGCGGTGACGTTGACCGCCATGACGCGGTTCCAGTCCTTGGGATCGACATGCGCCAGCGGCGACAGAGGTCCGAGTACCCCAGCGTTGCCAACGAAGACGTCGAGTTTGCCCCAGCGTTCGAACAGCGCTGCGCCGAGACGGTCAAGCGCGTCGAAGTCGGCGAGGTCGCAGGGAACGAGGGTCGCTTGTCCGCCCTGCGCGCGGATTTCGTCGTCGAGTTCTTCGAGCGCGCCCTGCGTGCGCGCCAAGGCCACGACATGCGCGCCGTCGCGCGCGAGTTCCAGCGCGAGCGCGCGTCCGATGCCGCGCGACGCGCCGGTGACAAGTGCGATGCGGGGAATAGTCACTTCAAATATCGTCGAACCTGGGACCGGCCGCCTCTCAGCTCGCTTCCGCCAGCAGCGACAGTTGCGCGCGGTTTTCGCCGACAAGGTCGGTCAGCGAGGTCGGATAGTCGCCGGTGAAGCAGTGGTCGGTGAACTGTGGCCGGATGGGATCGCGGCGCTCATAGCCCATGGCGCGATAGATGCCGTTGACCGACAGAAAGGCCAACGAGTCGCAGCCGATATATTCGCGCATCTCGTCGAGCGTATGCGTCGCGGCGAGCAGATTTTCCTTCTGCGGCGTATCGATGCCGTAGTAGTCGGGATTGGTGATCGGCGGCGACGAAATCAGGAAATGCACTTCCGTCGCGCCGGCGTCGCGCATCATCTGCACGATCTTCACGGACGTCGTGCCGCGCACGACGGAATCATCGATGAGGATCACACGTTTCCCCGCGACGACGCAGCGGTTGGCGCTGTGTTTCATGCGCACGCCGAAATCGCGGGCGATTTGCGTCGGCTCGATGAAGGTGCGCCCGACATAGTGATTGCGGATAATGCCGAGTTCGAACGGCACGCCGGACTGCTGCGAATAGCCGAGCGCCGCCGGCACCCCAGAATCCGGCACGGGCACGACGACGTCGGCGTCGATCAGGCGCTCGCGCGCGAGCTCGGCGCCCATCGCCTTGCGCACCTCATAGACCGGACGGCCATGGACGATGGAATCGGGACGGGCGAAATAGATATATTCGAAGATGCAGGGGCGCATCGGCTGCGGCGGAAACGGCCGCAAGCTCTGAATTCCGTCCTCGGAGATAATGACGATCTCGCCGTTCATCACGTCGCGCACGAAGCGCGCGCCGATGATGTCGAGCGCGCAGGTTTCCGACGCGAGAATATATTTCCCGTTGAATTCGCCGATGACGAGCGGCCGGATGCCGAGCGGATCTCGCGCCCCGATCAGCTTCTTGTTGGAGAGCGCGACGAGCGAATAGGCGCCTTCAATCGAGCGCAGCGCTTCGATGAAACGGTCGATGAGCAGCGGCCTGCGGCTGCGCGCCACGAGATGAAGGATGACCTCGGTGTCCGAAGTCGACTGGAAAATCGCGCCTTCGCGGATCAGTTCGCGGCGCAGCGTCTGGGCATTGGTGAGGTTGCCGTTGTGGGCCACCGCGAAGCCGCCCGTGTTCAACTCCGCGAACAGCGGCTGCACGTTGCGCAGCATGGTTTCGCCGGTGGTGGCGTAGCGCACATGTCCGATCGCCGTGGCGCCGGGCAGGCGCCTGATCGTGTTTTCTTGAGAAAAGTGATCGCCGACCAGGCCCAGTCGTCGTTCGCCATGGAAGCGGACGCCGTCGAAGCTGACGATGCCGGCGGCCTCCTGGCCGCGATGCTGCAGGGCGTGCAAACCCAAGGCGGCGATCGCCGCGGCGTCCGGCAGATCGAAGACGCCGAAAACGCCGCAATATTCGCGAAGCCTGTCGCCGTCGAGATCGTCTGCCGCGTTAATCTCGCGGGATGAGGATCGTTGTAGATCCTCGGCGGCCTCGGTCATGCTTCGTCCCCCGTGACACGCCGCCGCTCAGCACTCCCAAGCGCCCTGGCGTCGCATTCCCGTCATATGTGCCAGCGGCGGGGCCCATCCGCAAGACCATCATTCAGGCTTGTCGCCCGACTCCGGCGCCGCTTGGGCCGGCGCCTCTGTGCTCGCGTCGGTCGGGGCAGGCTGAATCTTGTCCGGCTCGACGTCGGCCGGCGGCTCCTCATTCGTGGGCGCGCCCTTCTTGGCCTTGATCTTGGCGACGAGGCTGTCGATGTCGTCTGGCAGCATTTCGCGCAGCTTCTCGCCGCCAGCCGTCAGGAAGGGCTTGGCGCGCGCGTCCTTGATCCATTCCGGCTGATTCGTTTCGGGCACGAGCCAGCTGTAAAAGACGAAGGCGACGACCGCGAGCAGGGCGCCGCGAACGGCGCCGAACACGAAGCCGAGCGTGCGATCGAGGGCGCCAACCTTCGAATCGAGGATGACGTCCGAGAGCTTCACCGTGACGAGAGAAACGGCGATCAGCGCCACGAAAAACACCGAGGCCACGGAAGCCGCGAGAGCGATCTCGTCCTTGCTGACGTATGGTTTGATGTAGGGCAGGGCGAGGGGATAAAAGAAATACGCCGCAGCTGCGGCCGCAACCCAGGACAGGATTGCAAGGACTTCACGGGTGAAGCCGCGCAACAGAGCGAGCATCCCCGAAATGAGAACGACGGTAATCACAGCCAAATCAAGATATGATGGCATCGCTAGCCCCTTGCTTGTTCGCCCCGAGCTCTGAACGCTTCTGAATGGACGATTGGCCGCCTTCCGGGCGACTTCCGCACGACCCTCTCCAGAACCTGTGTCAACTTTGCGCCGCCGCAGGCAGGCAAGCGTCGGTCCGGCGGGCGTCTCGCTTTCGCACTGGCAGCCTTCTAACGCATCTTGAGGCCAGCCGGAAACACTAATGCGCGAGGTTCTTAGCCGCGCGCGACCGTTTTTTCGCGCGTCGAGATGCGGGCGATGGCGGCGACGAGGCCGCCAACGTCCGCGCAGGGACGGATCGTCACGCCGCCGCCGCGCCCGTCCTCGGAAATCTGTTGGGATTGCGGGAGGACCGCGTGATGGAACCCGAGTTTCCCGGCTTCGCGCAGTCGCATGCCGGCGTGAATGACGGGCCGGACGGCGCCGGACAGCCCGATCTCGCCAAAAAAGCACATGTCGGGCGGCAGGACGGCTCCCGTAAGTGACGAGACGAGCGCAGCGGCGGCGGCGAGATCGGCCGCCGGCTCCTGGGCCCGAAACCCGCCCGCGACGTTGAGATAGACGTCGTGCATGCCAAGCTTCAGCCCGCCATGCGCTTCAAGCACGGCCAGGATCATGGACAGCCGATTCTGGTCGAAACCGACGACGGCGCGGCGCGGCGTGCCGAGCGAGGTCGGCGCGACAAGCGCCTGGATTTCGATCAGCAGCGGACGCTGCCCCTCCATGCCGGCGACGACCGCAGCGCCCGGGGCGCGAGAGTCTCGGCCGGCGAGAAAAAGCGCCGACGGATTGGCGACTTCGGCCAGTCCGAGGCTGGTCATCTCGAAGACGCCGATTTCGCCTGTCGCGCCGAATCGATTTTTGGAGGCGCGCAGCATGCGGAAATGATGCGCGCCGTCGCCCTCGAACGACAGGACCGCGTCGACCATATGTTCGACGACGCGCGGGCCCGCGACCTGCCCGTCCTTGGTGACATGGCCGACGAGAACGATCGTTGACCCTGTCGTCTTGGCGTGGCGCAGGAGCGCCTGGGCGCTTGCGCGCACCTGCGTCACCGTTCCGGGCGCCGACTCCGCCATGTTGGTGTGCATCGTCTGTATCGAATCGATGACGATCAACGCCGGGCGGGCGCCTTTCGCGCAGGTGGCGAGAATGTCCTCGACCTGGGTTGCGGCGGCGAGCTCCACCGCCGCATCGGCGAGATTGAGCCTGGACGCGCGCAAGCGGACCTGCGCGACCGCCTCCTCGCCCGAGATATAGACGACGCGCGCGCCGCGGCGCGCCAGAGTCGCGCAGGCCTGGATGAGCAGCGTGGATTTGCCGATGCCGGGCTCGCCGCCGAGCAGCAGGACCGAGCCAGGCACGAAGCCGCCGCCGGTGACGCGGTCGAACTCATCGATTCCAGTCGCAATTCTTGGCGCGACCCGGCCTTCGCCAGCGAGTCCCTCGAGTTCGAAGACGCGGCCGCGCGTGGCCCGGCGGGAAACGGCGCTCGCGCCGGCCTCCGACTCTTCAACGAGGCTGTTCCACTCGCCGCAGGAGTCGCAGCGGCCTTGCCATCGCGTTGCGACGGCGCCGCAGTTCTGACAGACGAAGACCGCGTGGCTTTTGGCCATGCTTGCTTGGCGCATGGCGCGCCGAGGCTTGTCAATGGCTAATCGCACGCCCGACGTTGGAGACTTCAGTCGTCGCCTTTGATTTTCGCCCGCATGATGTTGGACGGCTTGAAGGAGACGACCAGCCGCGCCGAAATCTTGGCGCCTGCGCCGGTCTTCGGATTGCGTCCCAGTCGCTCCTTCTTGGAGCGCACCAGAAAGGCGCCAAAGGAAGAGAGCTTGACGTCTTCGCGCGCGACGATGCGCTCGAAAATCTCTTCGAGCACCATTTCGACGTATTTCGCGGACTCTGCCCGCGGCATGCCGACTTTCTGATGGATTGCGTCCGCAAGGTCCGAACGGGTCACGGCGCCCCTCGTTGCCATGCGCTTATTTTTTGCTTCGCCGTCGGGCTTAACGGTCGCGTCCGCCTTGGCCATCTTCTGCCTTACAATTCATCAAAACGACGGTCGTGGGCTGATACGGAGCGCGCCGGGCGGGACGAACTGGGCTCGATCGGGTGGCGCATTGCGCTCCGAACCGCGCCCAACAGGGGTATTCGCCACCGGCAATTGTCGGAATTATTCAGAATTGGATACGGAAATCAAGGCGCCGGCGGTATCCGCGCGTGTAATATTTCTTGCCAATATTTGCTTACATTGAAATAGTATTTGTATTACGCCAGCTTACCAGCGTATCAGCGCCGATCCCCAGGTAAAGCCGCCCCCGACGGCTTCAAGCATGACGAGATCGCCGCGTTTGATTCGTCCATCGGCCGCGGCGACCGCCAAAGCCAGGGGCACCGACGCCGCGGAGGTGTTGCCATGCAAATGCACGGTGGCGATGATCTTTTCCGGCGCAATCCCAAGCTTTTGCGCAGACATGTCGATAATTCGGCGATTGGCCTGATGCGGCACAAACCAGTCGAGATCCTCGGGGGTCAGTCCAGTCGCGGCGAAAGCGTCCTTAACGACGTCAGTGACTTGGCCGACGGCGAAGCGGAAAACCTCTTTCCCCTCCATACGCAAATGACCAACGGTTTGCGTCGCGGAAGGGCCGCCGTCGACATAGAGTTTCGCGCGATGGCGTCCGTCCGAGCGCAGATGAGTCGTCAGCACGCCGCGCTCGTCGAATCCGCCTTGCGACGGCCGCGCCTCGAGGACCATCGCGCCGGCGCCGTCGCCAAACAGCACGCAGGTGGTGCGGTCGGTCCAATCGACAATCCGGGAGAATGTCTCGGCGCCGATCACAAGCGCGCGCTTGTGCGACCCCGAGCGTAGAAATTTCTCCGCCGTGGCGACGGCGAAAACGAATCCCGAGCAGACGGCTTGCAGATCGAACGCCACGCCGTGCGTAATGCCGAGGGCCGCTTGAACCTGCGTCGCGGTTGATGGGAAGGTCCAGTCTGGGGTCGACGTCGCCACGACGATCAGGTCGATGTC
Source organism: Methylocystis sp. (assembly GCA_036560365.1). Taxonomy (GTDB): domain Bacteria; phylum Pseudomonadota; class Alphaproteobacteria; order Rhizobiales; family Beijerinckiaceae; genus Methylocystis. The sequence continues at coordinate 45,312 of DATBRI010000002.1, read as the reverse complement.
ATCGGCGGCGATTCCGGCGTTAGCGAGCGCATCGCGCGCCGCCATTTCCCCAAGCATCGACGTCGTCTCGCCGTCCGCAGCGATATGGCGCTCCCTGATCCCGGTGCGCTGCACGATCCACTCATCGCTCGTGTCGACGCGCTTGGCCAACTCCCCATTGGTAAGGGTCTTTTCGGGCAGGTAAGCGCCGACGCCGAGAACGACGGAACGCAGTTGCGGCATGCTTGTCGTCACTGAGCGGTTTCCCGGGGAGGATTGGTCAAATCGGCGCCGTCCTGCCCCTCGAGGCTGTGCGCGAGCGCGACCGTGTCGCGAATACGATTGAGAAGGTCGCTGCCGGCAATCTGATGGCCGATTTCGATCGCGCGCGCAAAGCCGATTGGATCGGCGCTGCCGTGGCTCTTCATGACGATTCCCTCAAGCCCAAGGAACACGCCGCCATTTGTCGCCCGCGTGTCGACCTTGGCGCGAAGCTCGCGGAAGGCGCCCTGCGCCAAAAGGTAGCCGAGCTTGGCGAGCAGCGATCCGCTCATCGCCTGTTTAAGATAAGCCGTGATCTGCTCGGCGGTGCCTTCGGCCGTCTTGAGCGCGATGTTGCCGGTAAAGCCGTCGGGGGTGACGACGACGTCGACGACGCCTTTGCCGATTCCGTCGCCCTCGACAAAGCCGCGGTAATCGAACCCAGGCAGATTGAGGTCGCGCAGCAGGGTCGACGCCGCCTTCACCTGCTCGATGCCCTTGATTTCTTCGGTGCCGACGTTGAGAAGGCCGACGGTCGGACGCTCAAGACCCAGGATGACTCGCGCCATCGCCGCGCCCATGATCGCAAGATCGACGAGGTGACTGGCGTTGGCGCCGATCGAGGCACCGACGTCGAGCACGACGGACTGCCCCCTTAGCGTTGGCCAGAGGCAGGCGAGCGCGGGACGATCGACGCGCGCCATCGTGTGCAGACAGATTTTCGCCATGGCCATCAGCGCGCCGGTGTTGCCGGCCGAAACCGCGACGTCGGCGTCGCCTTTCTTGACCGCATCGATCGCCAGCCACATCGACGAGACCCGCCGCCCGTAGCGCAGCGCCTGGCTCGGTTTGTCGTCCATACGGATCGACACCGAAGAGTGGCGCACTTCGGCGCATGCGGCGAGGCGCGGATGGCGGTCGAGTTCGGCGCGGATCGCCGCCTCGTCTCCCACGAGTAGAAAACGGCTGTCGGGACGTCGTTCGAGCGCCTTGGCGGCGCCCGCGATGGTCACCTTCGGACCGAAATCGCCGCCCATCGCGTCGAGCGCGATCCGAACAGTTTGCGGCATTTATCCCGTTTCTCCCGACTGCGCGCCTGGATTGGCGGCCATATAGCTCTTGGCCGGCTTTTATGACGCGTCCGAGAGCGCGTCCGCGCTCTCGCCCTCGCGGGCGACTTGCCATTTGCCGGGCATGCGCGCAAGTGCCATCAAGCCTCACGGCGCGGTTTGAGCCTTCCCAGGGCGGCGAAAGGCGAGACTGCCGGAGCGTCGTCGCCAGGCTGCGGTTCGACGAAATTTGCCCCTGGCTTGCGCGGATAGGGATCAAGCGCCAGCGTGAAGAATTCGGAAGCGACAACGCCGAGATCGACGCCGCCGCCGATCAACGGGTCAGGGGGATCCTCATCCAGCGTGATTTCGGTCGATTCTTCCTGTCGCCCTCGGCTGCGCGGCGCGTCGTCCAGCGGCGGCGCAAAGCGCATGTGAATGGGTTCGACAATCTCCGAGTCAAACTCCTCGAGAGTCGTGACGCAGGTTTGCCGAAGCCTGGCGCGCAACACGCCCTCGATCTCCAATCCGTCGCCGCGCCGGCGCCGGGCCCGCAGCTCGACCTGGAGCGAATGGACGGCGGGCAGCGCATTGTGCTGCGCCAGTGCGTCGCACTCAACCGGCGTCGCCTGGATGTCGATGTCGAGACCCTCCGTGGGCACTTCGGAAAGAGCGAGGCGGCGCGATAGCGGCGGATGCGGATCGAAAGTGTTGTTCATGGCGTCGTCTCCAGGTCGCCGCGTTCCATGGAACCAAATATGTCCGTCGACGCACGGACGCTAGCGCAGCGCGGCGCGAGAACAGCCATCTTGCTTTCGCTGCGTTCAAAGATTACGGATTCACCGAGGGACTATCGACCGGGCGCAGGCGCGCTGCGCGGATGATTTCGGAGATATTCATGGCGCAGGCTTTGCGCGTCGTTTCTCGTTTGGCGGCTGTGGCCGGCCTCGCCGTTTCGCTTGCAGGTTGTCTCGGGTATGAGGGCGTCGTCAACCGCGGCGCCGTCCTCGATTCGCGCAGCACCGGGCAAATTAAGCCTGGCATGACGCCGCAGCAGGTGATGGCGGCCCTTGGCACCCCCTCGACGACGTCGACGGTCGGCGGCGACGCGTGGTATTACGTCAGTCAGCGCATCGAGCGGCAGTTCGCCTTCATGCCTCAGAATATTACCGACCAGCGCGTTTATGCGGTTTACTTCGACAAGTCGAAGAAGGTTCAGCGCGTGGCCGATTACGGAATGGAGGATGGCAAGCCCATCGATTTCCTCACCCGAACGACGCCGACCGCCGGCGCTGAATATCATTTGCTCCAAGGCATGCTCTCCAAGGTTTCGAATCTCTTTTAGAGACACCCGCCGCTCATTACGAGACGCCGCCGCAGCGCGTTCGCGTCTCGACTAGTGGCGTCAATGTGGCGAGCGCGCCGCATCTATTTGCGCAACCTATTGTGAAGACATGAGTTTTTAGCTGCTGCGCGTCTATGGCGCGGCCGTGATTGTGGCGCGAGCATGGCTTCGGCCGCCGATCTTTCGCCCCGCCTCGCAGGTAACCTTCTGTTTACGCAAACTTTGCGTAATTGTGGAGAAACCGCGAAGAATGACCGTCAAGCTGACGAACGCCCCTCCGCCTTCCAAGGACGAAAAGGGAGCGTCGCCTCGCTCAGGCCGGCAGTCCAAGGCGTCGCGCGTCGCGACCTTGCCGGGCCTACTGCTTGATCAATCCTGTTCTCCTTTGTTGCGCGCGCTTTGCGTCGCGACCCTGCTTTCGGTGCTGGCGGTCATGGCGATGACCGCGGAGCGCGACGACGCGCGTCGACCGGAGCGCACCGCGCGCGCTGCACGCGCCCGAGTCGCGGCCTCTCCGCTGACGACACTGACGATGCTGTCGGAGCCCTCAGAGGACGACACGGCGCTCGACTCGGACTTTTCCCTGGAGCAGGCGGCGCTCACCTGGTCGCATCGGCTGGGAGATGACGACGCCTTCGATACGCCGGGCGTGATGCGCTTCGGGTCCGTCAAGGTGCAGCAGTCGATCGTTGAGCGCGTCGTTAAGGCCGCGCAGACGACTGAGATGGATCCGGCGCTCCTCATGGCCATCGCCGACAAGGAGTCGAATTTTTCCTCGACAGCGAAGGCGCGGACCTCTTCCGCCAGCGGGCTCTTCCAATTCGTCGAGAAGACCTGGTTCACCGCAATGAAAAACTTCGGCTGGCGCCATGGGCACGGGGAGACGGCGGCGGTGATCGCCAGCGACGAATCGGCGCGCGTCAGGGGGCAAAAGCGGGCGCAAATCCTGGGCTTGCGCAACGATCCCTATCTTTCCGCGGTTCTCGCCGCCGAAATGCTCAAAAAGGACAGCGCCAGGATCGCCGAGAAAATCGGCCGCCCTCTGACCCGCGGCGAAACCTACCTCATCCACTTCCTGGGACCGGACGACGCCGAGCGCTTCATGCGGACCATGGATGAGGCTCCGCAGACGTCGGCGGCGTCGCTGCTGCCGAGGCCGGCGCGCGCCAATAAGCCGATCTTCTACGAGCAGCAGGGCCGTCGGCTCAAGGTTCGCTCGGTCCAGGAGGTGCATGAAGCCTTCGAGACGATGATGGACAAGCGCACCAGCCGCTATGAGGACGTCGCGGCGAAACTCCCGGGAGGGGCCACCGCCTATGCCGAATAGGCGGGTGAAAAGCTTCGCCTTCGGCGCTAGGCCGGGACGGCGGTCGTCCCCATCATCAGGCCGAGATTTTGCACCGCCGCGCCAGCCGCGCCCTTGCCGAGATTATCGAGCCGGGCGACGAGCAGGGCGTGTCGCCGCGCCTCATTGGCGATGACGAAGACTTCCATATCGTCGACGCCATTCAGCGCCAGCGGGTCGAGCTTGCCGCTTGTCGGCGCGGTCGCCAGCCGAACATGTTTCGCCCCGGCGTAGTGACCCCCATAGGCGGCTTCGAAATCCTCGGCCTTGGGCTTGCCGGGCAGGGCGTCGAGGGCGAGGGGTATCGAGACCAGCATGCCTTGCCGGAAATTGCCGACGGAGGGCACGAAGAGCGGCCGTGCCGAAAGCTGTGAATAGGCCATGATTTCCGGCACATGTTTGTGCTCGAGCCCGAGCGCGTAGAGTTCGAACGCCGGCGCTTTGCCGCTCTCATAGGCTTCGATCATCTGCCGTCCGCCGCCTGAATAGCCCGAGATGGCGTTGATCGTCAGCGGCTGGTCCGGCCGAATCAGCCCGGCGTCGACGAGCGGACGAATGAGCGCGATCGCGCCCGTGGCGTAGCAGCCGACATTGGCGACGCGGCGGCCGTGGGCGATCGCCGCCGCCTGTCCCTTGCAAAGCTCCGCGAAGCCGTAGACCCAGCCTTCCGCAACGCGATGCGCCGTGGAGGCGTCGAGCAATCTCGGACTCTCATCGCCGAGGGCGTCGCAGAGCGCGACCGTTTCTTTGGCCGCGTCGTCCGGCAGACACAGAATGGCGATGTCGGCGGAAGCGAGAATGTCGCGCTTGGCGGCGGCGTTCTTGCGTTTCTCGGCCGGGAGCGCGACGAGCGAAATGTCCCCGCGCCCGGCGAGCCGCTCGCGGATTTCGAGCCCCGTGGTGCCGGCGTCGCCGTCGATGAAGATCTTGGTGAGTGTCGTCATGGCCCGCATCTAGTCGATTTGGCGACGGAGAAAAAGGATTGTCGCGAGAACCGTGCGGCGTTTTTGACGCGCGCGGCGCGCCATCCTATAGCGCGGCGGGACGCATTCGCCGTCATCCCGGCGCAGCGCCGTCGCAAAGTGTGTGGAGCCGATGGTCGACAGTCCGTGTCTAAAGATCTGCGAACTCGATCAGGATGGCGTGTGCGTCGGCTGCGGCCGCACGCGCGCCGAGATCGCCGGCTGGATCTCGATGTCGGATGCCCAAAAGGCTCAGGTCGTCGAGCTGGCGGACAAGCGCCAGCGCGCGACGAGCGCCAGCAACCAAAGCAAACCCCAACCTTTTATCGCGTCGAGCGAATAGTGGCGACGGCGACGTTCCGCGCTCTATATCGATTACGAGAAATGATTTTTGACGGCCTCCATGAGGAGGAGAGATTATGGCGAAGCAGGTAACGCAAACAGACGGCGCTTTGAAAACATATGCGCTCAGACTTCTGGATACGGTTTACGACGCATCGGTCTATTCGGTGATCGGCTACAGCGCGCTGTTGGGAGTCCTCGCGGTCGTTGGCCTAGCGATCTTCATGAAGATTATTTACGTGCCAGAATTTCATCCCTGGTAGCCGCGCTCGTTTGACAAAGCGCCTGCTCATCGTCGCGCATGCGCCGTCGCGCAACACCGAGCGGCTGCGGGACGCGGTCGCCGCCGGCGCGGGGGCGCCCGAGATCGAGGGCGTCGAGGTTGAGACGCTCAGCCCTTTCGCGGCGACGCCCGAGCATGTACTCGCCGCGCAGGCTGTCATTCTCGGAACCACCGAAAATCTCGGCTACATGAGCGGCGCGCTCAAGGACTTCTTCGATCGTTGCTACTATCCTTTGTTGGAGCGCACCCAGGGTCTGCCCTACGCGCTGTACATTCGCGCCGGCCATGACGGAACAGGAACGCTGCGCGGCGTCGAGACGATCGTGACCGGCCTGCGCTGGCGCGCGGTGCGCGAGCCGCTCATTTGCCGGGGCGAATGGCGGGAGGACTTTGTCGAGGCGTGCCGCGAACTGGGGATGCACGTGGCGGCGGGCCTCGACGTGGGGGCCATTTGAGCCGATCAAGCCATCGTCTATAGGAACCGCGCGGGATTGCAGCCCCGCGCGAACAAGGCTTGGGCCGGCGGAGCGAATGACGCGAAGCGACGATTTTCTCGGCCATCCGCGCGGGCTCGGCTTTCTCTTCGCTTCCGAGATGTGGGAGCGATTTTCCTATTACGGCATGCGGGCGCTGCTCGTCCTCTACATGGTCGAATATCTGTTGACGCCGGAGCGCATGAACGCCGCGCTCGGCCTAGACGCCTTGAAGCGCGGTCTCGAGACGATTTCCGGTCCGCTCGGTCCGCAGCCGCTCGCCTCGCAAATCTACGGGCTCTACACCGGCCTCGTTTATCTCGCGCCGGTGCTCGGCGGGCTGATCGCCGACCGCTGGCTCGGGCGCGCGCGCACGATCGTCATCGGCGCGGCGGTCATGGCCGTCGGCCATTTCATGATGGCGTACGATCGCCTCTTCCTGATCGCGCTGCTTTGCATCGCGCTCGGCTGCGGCGGCTTCAAGCCGAACATCTCCGTCCAGGTCGGAGAGCTTTATGCGCCGGCGGACGCCCGTCGCGACCGCGCCTATTCGATCTTCTATGTCGGCATCAATATCGGCGCGTTCTTCGCGCCGCTCGTCTGCGGAACAGTCGGGGAGACGATCGGCTGGCATTACGGCTTCGCCTGCGCGGGCGTCGGCATGTCGATCGGCCTTGCGACATACGTGATCGGTCTTCCGAGCCTGCCGCCCGAGCCGATGCGCGGCGTAAGGCGCGCGCCAACGGCGCAGGCGCGCGCGCAGTTTCGACGGTCGCTCATCATCCTCATGCTGCTCTTTGCGCCTTCCGCGCTGTTCTGGGCGGCCTTCGAACAGCAAGGCAATACGATCGCGCTCTGGGCGGCGGACTCCACTGACCGCAGCGTCGATGTTTTCGGATGGCGCGCTGAAATTCCGGTGACATGGTTTCAGGCCTTCAATCCGCTGATGATCTTTCTCTTCACGCCGCCGCTTGTCTCGCTATGGGCTTGGCTGGCGCGTTTCGGGCGCGAGCCCTCGACGATCCGTAAAATGGCGCTCGGCTGTCTCGGCGTCGCCGTGAGCTACGGCGTCATGGCGCTCGCGGTCTGGACGAGCGACGGCGGCAAAGCGAGCTGGCTTTGGCTCCTCGTCTATTTTGGCGTCATCACCGTCTCGGAATTGCACTTTTCGCCGATCGCCCTGTCGCTCGTGTCGCATGTCGCGCCTGAAGGATCGCGCTCGGCGCTGATGGGCGTGTGGTTCACATCGATGTTTCTCGGCAATCTCCTGGCGGGATGGCTCGGCAGTTTGTGGTCGAGCGTGCCCAGCGCGTATTTCTTCCTGCTCATGGGCGCGCTCGGCGTCGTCGGCGCGCTGATCGTTGAGGCTGCGCGGCGACCGCTTGGCGGCCTCATGTCTTCCCGCTAAAGCAGGTTCGCGATTGCGGACGCGAAGACGCCGCGCACGCGGACAATCGAGAAATTTGCATGCATATGCGCCAGAAATTGCGCCAAGTGACAGCGCCAGCGCCCAAACAGATCGCGGCCGCCGTGATCGGGAATGCGCTGGAATGGTACGATTTCGTCGTCTACGGCTTTTTTGCTTCGGTTCTCGCGCAGGCGTTCTTTCCAAGCCGAGATGAAGCGGCCTCTCTGTTGTTGGCGTTCGCGACCTTTGGCGCGGGCTTCTGCACGCGCCCGCTGGGCGGCCTCTTCTTTGGATTCTACGCTGATCGCAAGGGCCGCAAGGCCGCATTGCAGCTCATCATGTTCGTGATGACCGCCGCAATCGCCGTGATCGCCTTCGCCCCCACCTATGCGAGGATCGGCCTCTTCGCCCCCATGCTCGTCGTGATCGGCCGATTGCTGCAAGGCTTTGCGACCGGCGGAGAATTCGCGAGTTCGACCGCATTTCTGATCGAAGTGGCGCCCGTGGGTCGGCGCGGGGTCTACGGCTCGCTGCAGATGGTCGGGCAGGGCCTGTCAATTCTGCTCGGGACGCTCGCCGGCATGGTCGTCGCCAGCGTCTTTTCGGCTGAAGCGTTGCATGACTGGGCCTGGCGACTTCCCTTCTTCGCCGGCCTGCTGATCGGCCCGGTTGGGCTCTATGTCAGACGTCATCTCGAGGAAACGCCGGCCTTCAAGGCCTCGCCCCAGGACGGCGGGGCGGCGGTCGCTTTTCTCGACCTCGTTCGGCGGCGGGGCGATCGACTTCTCGCCTGTTTCGCCGCCACGATCGGCGCGACAATCTCCTTCTACGTGATCCTCGTCTACATGCCGACCTACGGAAAGACGGAGATGGGGCTGAGCCTCGCACAGTCTTTCGTCGCCCAGGCGCCCGGTCTTGTGTTGCTGATCGTAATGACCCCCTTCATCGGCGCGCTCTCCGACGCGATCGGCCGGCGGCCGTTGCTCCTGGCGTCGTATGGGATGCTGCTTCTTTGCGTCTATCCTCTGTTCGTCTGGCTGCAGGCCGAGCGCACGCTGCTGGCGCTTACAGTGACGCAGACGGCCTTCTGCGTCATTCTCTCGGGCCTCTTTGGCGCGCTCTCAACGGCGCTCGCCGAGCAGTTTCCGACGCATGTCCGCACCGTCGGGCTCGCAATCGCCTATAATGTCGCGGTGATGATCTTCGGCGGTTTCGCGCCCTTCATCGTCGCTTGGCTGATCGATTATCTCGCCACGCCGATCGCGCCGGCGTTCTATCTGATGTTCGGGGCGGTCGTCGGGCTGCTTGGCGTCGCAGGTCTACACGAGCGGCGCAACGAATGGCTCGATTGAAAAGCGCTCAGTCGCAGGGCCTCGAATAACAAGGCGTCACTTCATTGCGTCATGGGAAGTGAGCTAAGTTAACACTGGCTTTCCTGCAACGATGATTGATTGAGTTTGGAGCGACGGGAGGATTTGATGAAGAGAATTGCTGTTTTAATCGCGTCTGTCGTCATGACGCAGCATCTCCTGCTTGCGGAGGCGATCGCCAGACCCGCGAGATGCGTCGTGATCAGCGACGGCGCGCCGGCATATGATGGGAAGTGCGATTTTTCGGCTGAAGATCGCGGCAGCTTTTCGATAACGCCGATTGGTCGGGACGCGTTTAACGGCGCGACGGTGATCAGCGTCTCTCTCACATTGCCCGGAGTGGCGGAGGTGAGAGGACTGACCCGCGACGGGATCAATTCCCGCTGGGGAGAAGCGCAGCGCTCCAAGGCCGATCCCGCCTGCTGGGCCGGAAGCGACTTCAAGATCTGCGTCTACTGACCGCAAAACAAAAGCGGCGCCGAAGCGCCGCTTTGCACATGCTTGCCGTGAAGGACGCGAAGCTTAGCGCTTCGAGAACTGGAAGCTGCGGCGGGCTTTCCGCTTGCCGTATTTCTTGCGCTCGACCACACGCGAGTCGCGCGTCAGGAAGCCTTCCTTCTTGAGCGCGGGACGCAGCTCAGGCTCGTAAGCGGTCAGCGCCTTGGCGAGGCCATGGCGCACCGCGCCGGCCTGACCCGAAAGTCCGCCGCCGGCGACCGTAACGACGATGTCATATTGACCCGTGCGCTTGGTGACGCCGAACGGCTGGGCCAGAATCATGCGCAGCACCGGACGGGCGAAATAGACTTCGACGTCGCGGCCGTTAACGGTGATCTTGCCGGGGCCCGGCTTGATCCAGACGCGCGCGACGGCGTTCTTACGCTTGCCGGTCGCGTAGGCGCGGCCCTGCTTGTCGAGCTTCTGCACATAGCGCGGCCCCTCGGGCGCCGCGGCGACGCTTCCATGAAGGTCGGAAAGCGAGGAAAGAGTGGTCTCGGCCATGATCAGGCGCTCCGGCTATTCTTGACGTTCAGGGCGGCGACGTCGAGCGTCTGTGGGCTCTGCGCCTCATGCGGATGTTCGGCGCCCTTATAGACGCGCAGATTGCCGAACTGTTTGCGGCCCAGGGGGCCTCGCGGCAGCATGCGCTGCACGGCCTTTTCCAGGACTCGCTCCGGGAAGCGCCCATCGAGAAGGAACTTCGCCGAGCGTTCCTTGATGCCGCCAGGAAAGCCCGTGTGGTGGTGATAGACCTTCTGGTCGCGCTTGCGGCCGGTCAGCACCACCTTTTCGGCATTGATGACGATGATGTTGTCGCCATCGTCCATATGCGGCGTGAACGTCGCCTTGTGCTTGCCGCGAAGACGCAGCGCAATGATGGAGGCGAGGCGGCCGACGATGAGCCCGGAGGCGTCTATCAGCAACCACTTCTTTTCGATGTCGGCGGGAGTCGCCGAATAGGTCTTGCCAAACATGAGAGAGTTTCCGCGTGAACTCAAAGGTTCCGATGGCGCGTGGATAAGGCAAGCCGAGGTGGCGGTCAAGCGGTTTTGAGGAACTCAAAGGCGCGCAAAAGCAAAGAAAACCAACTGAATCCCTTGTGCGGTATAATAATACCGCACAAGATGGCGCCCCTCAGGGCGAGGAGCGAAAGCTAAAGAGCGTTCCGCGCGGAAAGGCCTGGATTGCTTGGCTTCGCTCACAATGACGGGCTATTTGGGCGAGCGCAGACGTCACAGCGGCGGCATGATCTCCGGCTTGTTGTTCGGAAACTTTGCGATCACCTCTTCGCTGACGTTCAAATGCTGCGCGACCATCTCGGGGGGCGTATGCGTCAGCCAGTCAGAGAGCGACACGTCCGCGAAATAGGGGCTGCGGAAAACCTCCAGAAACTGCAGATCCGTGTCGCCGACATTTTTGATGTAGTGGCCGTTGCTGCGCTTCACATAGCCGATGTCGCCGGGATTGAAGTCCATCGTCACCGCTTTCGGGCCCGTGTCGAATACGGTCATGCGGCCCTTGCCCTTGATCCAATATTGCCATTCGTCAGCGTTGGGGTGCCAATGCAGTTCGCGAAGCGCGCCGGGACGCAGCGTGACAAGCGCGGCGGCGATCGTCTTTGAAACATGGAAATTATTGCTGTCGGCGACGCGCACTTCGCCAGCTTTCGACTGGCGTATCGGCGCGCTGGAGCCGAGCGAAAAGGTGAATGGGTGTGGAGGCGCGCCGGCTTTCGTCTTCACGGAATCGCGGTCGGCGTTCAAAGGCCCCGGCATCTTGCCCTGAAAAATGTAAAGCTGGTGGAGCGGAATTTTCGCGAACGTCTCCGCGGGGACGCCGAAATTTTCGGCGAGAATTTCGGGCGGCGTATGCGCCATCCAGTCGGTCAGCAGCAGCGTGTTATATTCAGTCTCCTTGCCGTCGTCGAAACAGAGAATGAACTCGCACCCGTCCGGTCCAAGGCCTTGTAGCGAATGCGGCAGGCCCGCGGGAAAATACCAAAGGTCGCCTTCCTTCACGTCGGCGACATAGGGACGGCCCATTTCGTCGAGCACCGTGACCCGGCAATTGCCGTACGAGACAAATCCCCATTCCGCCGCGAGATGCCAATGCATCTCTCTGATGCCGCCGGCGGTGAGACGCATGTCGACGCCGGAAATCTCTTCCGCAATCGCAAAATCCGCCTGCGTCACCTGTCGCGCCCAGCCGCCATTCTGCACGCGCTTGGGAGCATTGTTGAACGAGGCCCAGAACATCGGCATGTCGCTGACATCGGTCGGCGGCGGAAATTGCGCTGAGGGAAATTGATTGCCGATGGCCGGATTCTTGGGACCGGGGTCCGTCAGACTCGCCGGATTGTCCTTCGTGTTGATTGCGCCCTGGGGCGGTTCGTCGGGGTTTCCGAATGTTGCGGCCGCGCTCTTTTCCATCGTCGCCGCGATCATCGCGCCGCTAGCGGTCGCGGACAAAATGTCTCTGCGCGAAAGTTTCGACATGGTAGGACCCTTTCAGATTTCGTTGATCGAAGCCTGCAACGAAACCTAATTGCGCCAGTCGAAAATTAAACGTGAGCTCGAAAAAAATCCTCCTTGCGGCTTCGCTATCCGGAAACCGCAAGGAGAACCATGGCAATGATGATCCGCCGAATTTTATGCCGCTCGCGCCAAAGTTACTGGTGCAGCGCTTCGCCATGCAGCGCGATGTCGAGGCCCTCGCGCTCATCGTCGTGCGTCACGCGAAGCGTCGTGACCATCGAGACGATTTTTAGCGTCGCCAAGGTGCCGATCACGCACCAGGCGATGGTGACGAGGACGCCGATCGCCTGCACGTAAAGCTGATGCGGATCGCCTTCCAACAGACCCGCGACGCCGGGATCGCCTTCTGAAGCCGTGATGGCGCGCGTGGCGAAGACTCCGGCGAGCAGCGTGCCCAAAATGCCGCCGACGCCATGCACGCCGAAAACGTCGAGCGTGTCGTCGTAGCGAAATTTATATTTCGCGACGGTGCAGAACCAATAGCAGACGCCGCCGGCGATCATGCCGATGACGACGCCCTGCCACGGCAGGACATAGCCAGAGGCCGGCGTGATCGTGCCAAGACCGGCGATGGCTCCCGAGACGACGCCAAGCACCGACGGCTTGCCGCGCTGGAGCCACTCCAGGCCGCTCCACACCAGCGCGCCGGCGCATGCGGCAAGATGCGTCGCCGTAATGGCGAAGACCGCGCGCGAATTGGCGGCGAGCGCCGAGCCGCCGTTGAAGCCGAACCAGCCGACCCAAAGCAAGCCGGTCCCGATGACGGCGAGCGAGAGATCGAAGGGCGAGAGATTTTCGCGCCCGAAACCGACGCGGTTGCCAAGCACCAGCGCGCACACGAGGCCGGCGATTCCGGCATTGATGTGCACGACCGTCCCGCCGGCGAAATCGAGGAGGCCCATCTTCTGCAGAAAGCCGCCGCCCCAGACCCAGTGCGCCGACGGCACATAGACGATGAAGAGCCACAGCACGCAAAACAGCATGAAGGCCGAAAACTTCATGCGTTCGGCGACGGAGCCGGCGACCAGCGCGCAAGTGATGACCGCGAAGGTCATCTGATAAATCACGAAGAGAATTTCGGGGATCGTCTTGGCGAAGGGGCTCACCGTGTCGAGCCCGATCCCCGCAAGAAACATCCGCGACGCGTCGCCGATATAGGCGCCCTCGCCGCTGAAGGCGAGGCTGTAGGCGATGCCGATCCAAAGCAGAGAGACGATGGCGGTGGCGATGAGGCTCTGCGCCATCGTGGCGAGCACATTCTTCTTGCGCACCATGCCGCTGTAAAAGAGCGCGAGACCCGGCAGCGTCATCATCAGCACCAGCGCGGTGGCGGCGATCATGAAGGCGGTGTCGGCGGCGTCGATCTTGCCCGCGCCGACCTGGGCGAGAGCGGGTCGCGAGATAAAGAGAGCCGCCAGCGCGGCCGCCGCGCCCGAAAGTCGCGTCGCGAAGCGCGAGGGCGAGAGATGCTGGAGGAGCGGATGCCTCCGTCCTTCGAAACGCCCGCATCGCGGGCTCCTCAGGATGAGGAAATCCTTACTCAAGCTGCGCGCAAACGAGCTTTGCATCGTGAACCCTGATTTATGATTGGGAAGGGGCTTAGAGCGCGTCGAAGTCGGTTTCGCCGGTACGGATGCGCATCGCGCGCTCCAGCGGCGAGACGAAAATTTTGCCGTCGCCGATATGACCGGTGTAGGCGGCGAGTCTAATCGCCTCGACGGCGCGATCGACGAGCGCTTCCGGGAGCGCGATGTCGATCCTAACCTTGGGCAGGAACGCGACGATATATTCGGCGCCGCGATAGATTTCGGCATGGCCCTTCTGTCGGCCATAGCCTTTCACTTCGGTCGCGGTCATTCCGTGCACGCCGATTTCCGTCAGCGCCTCGCGCACCTCGTCGAGTTTGAAGGGTTTGATGATGGCCGTGATGATCTTCATTTGCGCAGACATGCCCTCATGGATGGCGAATTGAACGTTGACTCAGCAATTGGCATGCCATTCTGCGCAGAAAATAATCGTTTTGCATATTGGCGTTGGGTTCGAGCCTGGGCAGTCCTGAGGCGCCAGGCGGCTAGTTTTTGTACACTATGCGTAAAATGACGGCTGGCGATGGCGCGGCGCGCCGCCTTCCGTGCCACGCCTCGCTTGAGATTGGCGATCTTTCGCTTTTGTGCGATGCGGGCGCCCGGTAGATGTAGAAGCCGATCGTCGGGAGCGCAGAAGGCAGCGGAAGCGGATGAAGCTTGAAGATTGGTCGCCCGAGGCGACCGCCATCGATCTCGTCAATAAGGAAGACTGGCCCGAGCGCCGCGCGAAGCTTCCCGAACCGACAGCGCGTCTCGCGGAGCTTGCGGGTTTTGACGCGAGGCCCGGCTCGCTGCTGTTCGCGCCGGACGCCGACGGCGCGCCGCGCGTTTTTTTCGGCGCGGAGGGCAGGGCGCCAAAGGCGCGCGATCCGTTCTTTGCCGGAAAGCTCGCGACAGCGCTGCCCAAGGGGCTCTACAGCTTTGGCGATGGCGTCGACGCGCCGGCGCAGGCGGCGCTGGCGTTCCTTCTGTCGACCTATTCCTTCTCCCGCTACAAAGCGCGTAAGGGCGAAGCGCCGCGTCTGTGCGCGCCGCAGGGCGTCGACCGCGCGCGCATCGAGCGCATCGCTAGCGCCGTCGCCCTCGGGCGCGATCTCGTCAATACGCCGACCAACGACATGGGCCCGGAGGCGCTCGCCGAAGCGGCGCTCGCTCTCGGCGCCAAACATGGCGCCAAGACTCGCGTCATTGTCGGCGATGCGTTGCTCGCGGAAAACTTCCCCTTGATTCACGCCGTCGGGCGCGCGGCCGCGCAGGCGCCGAGGCTCGTCGAGTTTGAGCACGGCCCCGAGGACGGTCTGCGCGTCACGCTCGTCGGCAAGGGGGTCTGCTTCGATACGGGCGGTCTCGACATCAAGCCCTCGAGCGCGATGGCGCTGATGAAGAAGGACATGGGCGGCGCCGCGACGACCCTGTCGCTTGCGGCGATGCTGCTTGACAGCCATGCGCCGGTCCGTTTGCGCGTGCTGCTTCCGATCGTCGAAAATTCGATTTCGGCGTCGGCGTTTCGAACGAGCGATATTTACCGCAGCCGCAAAGGGCTGAGCGTCGAAATCGGCAACACCGACGCCGAGGGCAGGCTCATCCTCGCCGATGCGCTCGCCTATGCGAGCGAAACGCCGTCCGATCTGCTGTTCGATTTTGCGACGCTGACGGGCGCCGCGCGCGTCGCGCTCGGTCCCGAAATTCCGCCGTTCTATACCGGCGATGACGCGCTCGCCCAAGACATCGCGGGGCAGGCCGCCGCCGTGAACGATCCGGTGTGGCGGATGCCGCTGTGGGACAATTACGACAGCGGTCTCGACGGTAAGATCTCCGATCTGGTCAATGTCACGAGCGGTCCCTTCGCCGGATCGATCACCGCCGCGTTGTTCCTGAGGCGCTTCGTGGCGGATCCCAAGCGCTGGGCGCATTTCGACGTTTACTGCTGGAATCCGTCGACGAAGCCCGGCCGTCCGGAAGGCGGCGAGGTGCAGGCGGCGCGCCTGCTTTATGAATTGATCGAGGCCCGCGCCAAGCAGAGGAACGCGAAGCCGTGAGCGATGATTTCGATCGGCGGCTGACGCCCGCGCGTCCTGAAGTCGCCGCCGCCTATCTCAAGGGACGTGTGCGCGCAGACCGCTATGTGGAAGGCGTGGCGATGGAGGTCAGAGACTGCGTCGTCGACCTTCGGCGTGAACCGCGTCCAGACGCCGCCGTCGACACCCAGGCGATCTACGGCGAGCGCCTCACCGTTTATGACGAAGAAGAAGGCTGGGCGTGGGCGCAGCTTGCGCGCGACAATTATGTCGGCTGGATCGCCGCCAATACGCTGTGGCGCGAACTGAGCGCGCCGACACATCGCGTCTGCGTTCCACGGACGTTCATTTATCCTGGTCCGAACATCAAATTGCCGCCCCTCAACGCGCTGCCGCTCGGCGCCGAAGTCGCCATCACGGAAGAGCGCAGCGGCTTTGGCGTGACGCCGGAGCTCGGCTTCATCTATCGCAAACATCTCGTCGCGCGCGAGGCGAAGGCGCCAGACTTTGTCGCCGTGGCCGAGACGCTCATCGGGGCGCCCTATCTTTGGGGCGGCAAGTCTTGGATGGGCGTTGATTGCTCTGGACTGGTGCAGGTTTCCTTGCTGATGGCGGGCGTGCAGTCGCCGCGCGACACCGATATGCAGGAAGCCGCCCTTGGCGCGCGGCTCGATCCCGGCGCGCCGCTGATGCGCGGCGACATCGTTTTCTGGAAGGGCCATGTCGGCGTCATGCGAGACGCCGTGACGCTGCTTCACGCCAACGCGACGCATATGCAAGTCACTAGCGAGCCGCTTGACGTCGTGCGCGCGCGCAACGAGGCGGCGGGCGCGGGACCGGTCACGAGCCTCAAGCGCTTGGCGAAAGACGCTTCGGCATGACGAAAAAGCTTCATCTGGAGGATCTCCACGTCGGCCAGCGCTTGCGCACAGCGAGCATCACGATCACCGCGCAGGACATCATCCGCTTCGCACGCGACAGCGATCCGCAGTATTTTCATCTCGACGAAGAGGCGGCCAAAGACAGCATGTTCGGCGGGCTCGTCGCGAGCGGATGGCAGACAGGCGCGCTGAGCGTGAAGCTCCTCATCGACTCAGCCGACCCGCCTTTTGCTGGAGGGCTCGTCGGCGTTGAGGCGCATATCGCCTGGAAACTCCCGGTGCGGCCGGGCGATTCCTTGAGGGTGGAAGCCGAAGTCACGCGGATTGTTCATCCACGCCGTTATGCCGATCGCGGCTTCGTTTCGATGGATATGGCGACCTATAACCAACGCGGCGAAGTCGTGCTGACGCAGAGCGTCACAGTCATCGCCTTCCGCGACCCTGCGCGTTAGCGCGCGGCCGAAAAACGCCGGTTAGGCGCGACGACGATTCAAGCTCCTCATTTTTCGTCGATTGAGTCGCCGGGAACGGGCTCCGCCTCGTTGCGAAAGGCCGCTGCGAAGAGCGCGCGCGTATATTCGCTCTTGGGCTGCGAAAACACCTGGCTCGCCGGCCCTTCCTCGACCACCTTGCCATAGCGCATGACGATGAGATGCGCGGCGAGCGCCTTTACGACGCGCAGATCGTGACTGATGAAGAGATAGGCGAGAGAGCGGCGACGCTGCAGGTCGCGCAGCAAATCGATGATCTGCGCCTGCACGGACATGTCGAGCGCCGAGGTCGGCTCGTCGAGCACGACGAATTTCGGTTCCAGCACGATGGCGCGGGCGATCGCGATGCGCTGCCGCTGGCCGCCGGAAAATTCGTGCGGGTAGCGATCCATCGTCGATGGATCAAGGCCGGTCTCCTGCAGCGCGCGCGCAACGATTTCGCGGCGCTGATTAAGCGTAAGCTCGGGCCGCTGAACGGTCAGCCCTTCGGCGACGATCTCCGCCACCGACATGCGCGGGGAGAGAGAACCGTAAGGGTCTTGAAAAACGATTTGCATGTCGCGGCGAAGCGGACGCATGGCGTCGACGCTTTTGCCGTCGATGCGCTCGCCCAGGAAGACGATCGGCCCTTCCGAACGAATGAGCCGCAGCATCGCCAGCGCCAGCGTCGTCTTGCCGGAGCCCGACTCGCCGACGACGCCGACGGTCGCGCCCTCGCGCACTGAAAGGGTGACGCCGTCCACCGCCTTCACATGGCCAACGATCCGACGCATGAAGCCGCGCCGGATCGGAAACCAGACGCGCAGTTGCTCAGCCGATGCGACGACTGGCGCTTGCGTGTTTTCGACAATCGGCGCGCCCTTGGGCTCCGCCGTGAGCAGCGCCTTGGTGTAGGGATGCTGGGGCGATGTGAAGACTTCTCCCACCTCGCCCTGCTCGACGATGCGCCCCTGCTGCATCACGCAGACCGTATCGGCAAAACGGCGCACGAGCCGGAGATCGTGCGTGATGAACAGCATCGCCATGCCGTAGGTCTCTTGGAGGCGTTCCAGCAGCGCGAGAATTTGCGCCTGCACGGTCACGTCGAGCGCCGTCGTCGGCTCATCGGCGATGAGCAGATCGGGTTTATTGGCGAGCGCCATGGCGATCATGACGCGCTGACGTTGGCCGCCTGAGAGCTGATGCGGATAGGCCGTCAGCCGCGCCTGCGGATCAGGGATGCCGACTTCGCCCAGAAGCTCAACGACTCGTTTGCGAACCGCGTCTTCGCCACGCATTCCGTGCAGTTCGAGAATCTCGGCAATCTGCCGCTCGATTGTGTGCAGCGGATTAAGCGACGTCATCGGCTCCTGGAACACCATCGTGATGCCTGCGCCGCGAATGGCGCGCAGACGATTGTCGTCGACCGTGAGCATATTCTCGCCGTCGAACAGCGCCTCGCCGGACGCGATCGCGCCGGGGGGAAGCAGCCGTACGATCGACAGAGCGCTGATCGACTTGCCGGAGCCAGATTCGCCGACGAGCGCCAGCGTCTTGCCCCGCTCAAGCGAGAAGGAGACGCGATCGACCGCTTTCGTCTCGTGCCCGCCTTGCCGAAAGGTGACCGAAAGATCGTGAACGTTGAGGAGGGGAGACGCTGCGGCGCCGTGTGGTGTCACCGGAAATTCTTCCTCGGGTCGAAGGCGTCGCGGACCGCTTCGCCGACAAAGACCAGAAGCGACAGCATCAGCGCGATGATCGCAAAGCCGGTCAGTCCCAGCCATGGGGCCTGGAGATTGGATTTTGCTTGCAGCAGCAATTCGCCGAGCGAGGGCGAGCCCGGGGGCAGGCCAAACCCCAGAAAGTCGAGCGCCGTGAGCGTGGTGATCGACGAATTGAGAATGAACGGCAGGAAGGTCAGCGTCGCCACGGTGGCGTTCGGCAACAGATGCTTGACGATAATCTTGAAGTTGCTCAGCCCAAGCGCGCGCGCCGCGTTGACATATTCGAAGTTGCGCGCGCGCAGAAATTCGGCGCGAACCACGTGCACCAGCGACACCCAGGAAAAGAGCAGCAGGATGCCGAGCAGCACGAAAAAGCCGGGCGTTAAGAAGGATGAGATGATGATCAGCAGGTAGAGCTGCGGCAGCGACGACCAAACCTCGATGAAGCGTTGAAACACGAGATCGACGCGCCCGCCGAAATACCCCTGAATCGCACCCGCGGCGACGCCGACGATCGAAGAGACCGTCGCCAGGATCAGCCCGAACAGCACCGAGATGCGGAATCCATAGAGCAGGCGCGCGACGACGTCGCGGCCCTGATCGTCGGTGCCGAGCCAATTATATTCGAGCGCCGCGCAGCCGCGATTGGGTTCGCCGGGCCGCAGACCTTTCGCCGCGGCGACCTCGCATTGCTGATGCGTCAGCATCCAGGTCGGCGGCGAGGGCGCAGGGGTCGGCAGTTCGAGATTATGCGTGTCATAGGAAAAGCGAATCGGCGGCCAAAGCATCCAGCCATGCGCTTTGATCTCGTCGGCGATCACAGGATCGCGATAATCGGTGCGGGCCAGGAAACCGCCGAATTTTTCTTCCGGATAAGACACGAAGGCCGGGAACAGCACTTCGCCCTTGTACCAAGCCAGAATCGGTCTGTCGTTTGCCAGGAAGTTCGAGCCAAGCGCCATGATGAACAGCGTCATGAAGACCCAGAACGACCAATAGCCGCGCTTGTTCGCCTTGAAACTGTCGAGGCGTCGCCGGTCGAGCGGCGTGAGCCGCAGCCAGCCTTCGCGATGAAGGGGCGGGGCGAGATGCGTTTCGGCGTCGGCTGCTGCGCTCACCGTCACACCTCGCGCGTTTCGAAATCGATGCGCGGATCGATCCAAGTATAGGTGAGATCGGAAAGGAGATTCACCACGAGTCCGAGCAGCGCAAAGATGTAGAGGTTGGCGAAGACGACCGGATAGTCGCGATTGACGATGCTCTCGAAAGACAGGTAGCCGAGCCCATCAAGCGAAAAGATCGTTTCGATCAGCACCGAGCCGGTGAGAAAGGCGTGTACGAAGGCGCCGGGAAAGCCGGCGATGACGATCAGCATGGCGTTGCGAAACACATGGCCATAGAGCACGCGCCGCTCGGTCAGGCCCTTCATGCGCGCGGTCTGCACATATTGCTTGCGAATCTCGTCGAGGAATGAGTTCTTTGTCAGAAACGTCTGCGTTGCGAAGGCCCCAAGCGTCATCGCGGAGACGGGCAGAATGATGTGCCAGAGATAGTCCTTCACCTTGTCGAACAGCGACAGCTGCCAGAAATCGTCCGAGGTCAGGCCGCGCAGCGGAAAGATCTGCCAGAAGGAGCCGCCGGCGAAGAGCACGATCAGCAGCATCGCAAAAAGAAAACTCGGAATGGCGTAGCCGACGATGATGGCGTTGGACGTCCACATGTCGAATTTCGTTCCATCACGCACCGCTTTGGCGATGCCGAGCGGAATTGAAATCGAATAAGAGAGAAGCGTCATCCAAAGGCCGAGCGAAATCGAGACGGGCAGCTTTTCTCCGATCAGCTTGAGGACGCTCTCGTCGCGAAAATAGCTGCGCCCGAAATCGAACATCGCATAATTCTTCACCATCAGCAGGAATCGCTCCCACGCCGGTTTGTCGAAGCCGAACTGCTTTTCGAGCTCCGCGATGAATTTCGGGTCGAGCCCCTGCGCGCCGCGATATTTGGAGGCGGTTTCGGCGGCCATCGTTCCGGTCTGGCTTGCGCCGCCCTGTCCGACGTCGCCGCCCCCGCCGGAAAAGCGTCCGGTCGCGCCGACGTCGAAGCCTTGCAGTTGCGCGATGATGCGCTCCACAGGACCGCCCGGCGCGAACTGCACGATGATGAAGGAGATGAGCATGATGCCGAGGATCGTCGGGATCATCAGCAGCACGCGGCGGGCGATATAGGCTCCCATTAACGTCTCGCGTTCTTTTGTATCGGCCGCATGTCGGCTCCCGACGAACTGCGCCGGGAACCCTCTTAGCGTCCCGTGAAGTTGATCTTGTGCGCCTTATTGTCGTCCCACCACCAGGTCCACAGCACGCCGGTGTCGAACTTCGGCGGGCGTTCGGGCTGGCCGAAGAGATCCCAATAGGCGAAGCGATGCACCGGATTATACCAGTGCGGGACCCAATAGCGCTCGGCGCGCAAAGCACGGTCGAGCGCGTGGCAGCAGGTCACGAGCTCGTCGCGCGTTTGCGCCTGGAGCGCTTTTTCGACGAGCGCGTCGATCGCCGGATTGGAGACCCCCGGCAGGTTGCGCGAGCCGGGCACATTGGCGGTCTTCGAACTGAAATAAGCGCGAACCTCCTCTCCGGGGTTCCAGCTCATCATCAGCACGTCATGAACGACGTCGAAGTCAAAGTTTTCAAGCCGCTGCTTGTATTGAGCGGCGTCGACGACGCGGATGTGAGCATTGACTCCGAGAAGCTTCAAATTCTTGATGAAGGGCTGGGTGTGCCGCTCGAAGACGTTGGAATTGTCGAGAAACTCAAATTCCAGCGGCGTCCCGTCGGCCAATCGTAGAACGCCATCCTTGCGCGTACAGCCGGCCGCGACGAAAAGATCGCTCGCCTTTTTGAGCAGGACGCGATCCTGACCGGTGCCGTCAGAAACGGGCGCCGCGAAGGGCTCGCCAAAAACTTCGGCCGGCAGATCAGCGCGATAGGGCTCCAGCAGCGCTTTTTCCTGTTCGCTCGGCAGGCCTTTCGCTTCAAGCTCGGAGTTCTCGAAGTAGGACGAGATGCGTTTATAGGCGTCATACATCAGATTGCGGCTTGTCCATTCGTAGTCGAAGGCGTAGCCGATCGCTTCGCGCACCCGCGGATCCTTGAAAATTTTGCGGCGCGTGTTGAAGAACCATCCCTGGATCTGCGGAATATTGTAGTTGGGCGTCGTCGTTCGCTTGACGCGCCCGTCCTTGAACGCTGGAAAATCATAGCCCGTCGCCCAAACGCGGGCGATGTTTTCCTCGCGCTCGGTGAATGCGCCGGCCTTGAAGGCTTCGAAGGCGACCTGGCTGTCGCCGAAATATTCGAAGCGAACGACGTCGAAATTCGCCATGCCTGTCGTGATCGGCAGGTCCTTCGCCCAATAGTCAGGCATGCGATGATAGGCGATGTAGCGGCCCTGCTCGAAGGCGCCGACCTTGTATGGCCCTGAGCCGAGCGGCGGCTCCATCGCCGTCGCTTCGAAGTCGCGGTCCTTGTAATAGGCGCGCGAAAAGATCGGCTGACCCACGACGCTGAGCGGCAGATCGCGCGTGCGGCCCGGCGCGAAGCGCAGGACGAGAACGTCGTCGGCCTCCGCTTCAGCGCTTTCGAGGTCACGCAGCATCTGGCTGATGACAGGATGGCCCTTGCTCTTGAGGATGTTCAAGGAAAACGCCGCGTCATGCGCCGTGAGCGGCGACCCGTCGTGGAACCGCGCCTCTTTACGCAACAGAAAGGCGTAAGTGAGCTTGTCGGGCGAGATGCGCACCTTCTCGGCGACGAGGCCGTAGTAGGCGTCGCGTTCGTCGAGACTCTGATTCATCAGACTGTCGAAGACGAGCGTCATGCCCGTCGCCGGATTGCCGCGCAAAACGTAGGCGTTGAAACTGTCGTAGGTCGGACTTGCCGGCGACAGCGCCAATGTCCCTCCCTTGGGGGCTTTCGCATTCACGTAGCCGAAATGTTTGAAGTCGGCCGGTTCGCCAAGGTCGCCAAAGGTCGAAAGACCGTGGCTCTCGACTTCGCCCTGCGCGAGGGGACCGAAGCGGTTGGGGGCGCCGGTCGGCGCGCCGGGTTGGGCCAGAACGCGCGGGGCGATCAAGGCGGCGGCGCCCGCGCCGATAATAGAGCGACGGGACAGGCGAACGCGCGTCAGATCGACGATAATGGAATGAGCCAAAAGTTACCTCAGGCGGAGGAGGGCGCTTGCCCATGAGCCGCGATTATGCCGGTTTTTTTGCGCGTTCGCGAGCGGCGCTTTAAGGACCCTAACGCCGCTTTGGTCCTTTGTAGCAAAAATGCGCGACCCGCGCCCAGGGGAAGTCGAAATGAACTCTGTCAGCCTAGGCCTTCGCGAGCAAGGATTCATCGATGGGCTTTGGGTCGGCGCGGACAGTGGCGCAACCTTCGCCGTTCTGAACCCGGCGACGGGCGCGGTCCTTGGCCAGGTACCCGACATGGGCGCGACCGAGACGCGCCGGGCGATCGAGTCTTGTGCGTTGGCGCTGCGGGGCTGGCGCGATCGCGCCGCCAAGGAGCGTGCGCATATCATGCGCCGCTGGTTCGAGCTGATCATGGCCGATCAGGAGCGGCTGGCGCGCATCATCACCGCGGAAATGGGCAAGCCCCTTACAGAGGCGCGTGGCGAAATCGCCTACGCCGCGAGCTTCATCGAGTGGTTCGCCGAGGAAGGCCGGCGCATCTACGGCGACGTCATCCCGGGGCCGACCGATCGTCGCCTGCTGGTCTTCAAGCAGGCGATCGGCGTCACCGCGGCGATCACGCCGTGGAACTTCCCCTCCGCCATGTTTGCGCGAAAGGTCGGCGCGGCGCTCGGCGCCGGCTGCACGATGGTGGTGAAGCCTGCTGAGTTGACGCCCTTTTCGGCGCTGGCGCTGGCGGAGCTTGCCGAACGCGCTGGCGTGCCCTCGGGCGTGATCAATGTGGTGACGGCGAAAGACCCGGCGCCGATCGGACTCGAATTCACGCACAATCCCCTCGTGCGCAAGCTGACCTTCACCGGCTCGACCGAGGTGGGCAGAATTCTGTTGCGGCAGGCGGCCGAGAACATCCAGAAATGCTCGATGGAGCTTGGCGGCAACGCGCCGCTAATCATCTTCGACGACGCCGATGTCGATCGCGCCATCGATGGCGCCGTCGCCACCAAATATCGCAACGGCGGCCAGACCTGCGTTTCGGCGAACAGCATCCTCGTGCATGCGTCGATCGTCGACGCCTTCGCCGAAAGGCTCGCGGCGGCGGCTGGCGCGTTAAAGGTCGGCGAAGGGATGGAGGAGGGAGTCGCCATCGGGCCGTTGATCGAGGCGGCGGCGGTCGAGAAGGTCGAGCGTCATATCGCGGACGCCGTCGCGCGCGGCGCAAAGGTTCTCACCGGGGGCGCCCGCCACGCGCTCGGCGGTTCTTTCTTTGAGCCGACGGTGCTCGCCAATGTGCCGGCCGACGCGCTCATCTTCAACGAGGAGACCTTCGGTCCCGTCGCGCCGCTGATCTCATTCGAAAGCGAGGCTGAAGCGGTGCGGCTCGCCAACGCGACGCCTTACGGTCTCGCCGCTTACTTCTACAGTCGCGACGTCGCGCGCGTCATCCGCGTCGCCGCGCAGTTGGAGTTCGGCATGGTGGGCGTCAACGAAACTTTGATCTCGACCGAAGCGGCGCCATTTGGCGGGGTGAAACATTCGGGCCTGGGACGCGAAGGATCGCACTACGGCGTCGATGATTACATCGAGATCAAATATGTCTGCCTCGGCGGCATATGATCATTCGATCTTGATGCGGCCGTCGACCTCGGGCGCAATCGTTCGGGCTTTTTCGATGGCGTTGACAATAACGTTCGTCAGCAGCGGACCTTCAAGATCGCTGACGAGCGGCTTGCCGCGCATCAGCGCGACATAGCCGTCCTTGCCGCGCGCCAGGAAGTCGATCGTCGCGACCTTGTAGAGCTTCGCGTCATCGAGCGGCTTGCCGCCGACCTCGACTGAAACAAGTCGCGAACCGGGGACAGCGTCGCGCCGCACGACGATGCGCGCGCCGGACATCTGTGCGAAGCGGCCGGCGTCCTTGCCGACCAGCGAGACGGCGTTTTCCAAGGCGGCGCGCAGATCGGCGCCTGAAAGCTCAAGAGTCACAAGCTGATTATTGAACGGCAGCTCCTTGGCGATGTCCTTGCGCGTCAGCGTCGTCCCGGCGGCATAGCTGCGGTTGCCGCGAATGCCGCCGCCGTTGATGATGGCGACGTCGACGCCGACGCCGGCGGCGGCGCGCATCGCGTCGGCGAAAAAGTCACCGATCGCGGTCTCTTGACCCCGCACGCTGGCCTTGCGGCTGTCGAGCGGCGTCTTTGCGACCCCGATGTCGATGTCGAGCGCCTTGTCGATCTCGGCTTCATATTGCGCGACGCGTTCTGCAATAGCGGCGTCTGGCGCCACGTCCGCCGTGTCGATGATGCGAAACTTGGGCGTCCAGCGCTTGACGCCGTCGGCGGCGATCCGCATCTCGACATCGATGGCGACGAGATTGACGCCGTCGGCCTGAGTTTCGCCGATCGCGGCGCGGCCGTCATAGGCGACAAGAAGATTGTGATCATGCCCCGACAGAACGATGTCGATTGGTCCAAGCTTCGCCAGACGCAGATCGTCCTGCCATTCGGAATGGGTGACGACGACGACGAGATCCGCGCCGGCGTCGCGCAGCGCCGCGCCTCGCGCTTGGCGGTCTCGATCGCGGGCAGAAGCTTCAGGCTTCCAGGACTGGACCGTCGCGCCGCCTCGTCGTCGGTCAGACCGAAGACGCCGATCTTGACCCCGTCGACATCGATGATCTTGCTGTCGAGGAAGCCGGGCAGGGAATGGCCGGAGGCGTCGCGCAGATTGGCGGCGAGCAGAGGAAATTTCGCTTCGCCCATGCGCTGGCGAAAGATCGCTTCGCCGAAATCAAACTCGTGATTGCCGGGCGTAAAGACGTCGACGCCAATGCGATTGAGAAGGTCGACGATATGCGCGCCCTTGTCGACGCTCGAGGTGAGCGAGGGCGACAGCGTGTCGCCCGCATGCGCGACGATGACGTTCTTTGCTTTTGCGCGCTCGGCTTGCAGCGCGGCCGCGACCCGGGCGAAGCCGCCGCGACCGTCTCTCTCGGCGATTTCGTAGATGTCGCTGAAGACGATGAAGGTCAGATTGACGATACGCTCGGCGGCGCGGGCGGGGAGGACGGAGGTTTCAAGCGCTAAAGCTAGGAAAAGAATGAAAACGCGCCGACTGAGAAACCACGAGATAGCACTCGCCCCGTTTCGATTTGAAAGACGCGCAATCTGCCTTCCATCGATGACGAGGGCAATACGTCTTCGTGGGAGGCGAAATCCCTCCCCTCGACGGGGAGGGTGGCTCGCGAAGCGAGCCCGGTGGGGTGAATTGATATCGGGAGACGCGTAATCCCCCACCCGCGCCGCTTCGCGTCGCGACCTCCCCGCAAGGGGGAGGTGGAGCCGCCTTTCTTCTCAGTCTTCGCTTAGAAGCAAGCGCACGACGCCAAAAAGAAACGGCGCCCGTGGGCGCCGCTTCGCGTCGTGTCAGGAGACTAAGCTCTTAGTAGTTGTAAGCGCGCTCGCCATGATCGGTGATGTCGAGGCCTTCGCGTTCCTGATCGGGCGTCGGCCGCAGACCGACGATGAGGTCGACCAGCTTGAAGAGGATCGCCGAACCGATGCCCGACCACAGCAAAGTCGCGAGGACGGCGGTGCCTTGCGCCTTCATTTGCGTCATCATGTCGTAGGTTCCGACGAAGTCTTCCAGATTGGTGTAGTCGGTGATCCCAACGCCGCCGAGCTCCGGCGCGACCAGCAGTCCCGTCGCCAGGGCGCCGGTGATGCCGCCGATGCAGTGCACGCCGAACACGTCGAGCGCATCGTCGTAGCCCACCTTCTTCTTCACGAAGTCGACGAAGAAGAGGCAGATCGGGGAGACCGCCAAGCCAAGCACCAGCGCGCCGATGGGACCGGCGTAGCCGGACGCCGGCGTGACCGCGACGAGGCCGGCGACGGCGCCGGTGATCAGGCCGAGGAGCGAGGGTTTGCCCTTGACCAGCCACTCGACGATCATCCACGAGAGCGCCGCCGCGGCGGTCGCCACCATGGTGTTGATGAAGGCCAGCGTCGTCACGCCATTCGCTTCCAAGTTTGATCCGGCGTTGAAGCCGAACCAGCCGACCCACAGCAGCGAGGCGCCGACCATGGACAGGGTGAGCGCGTGCGGCGGCAGGGCTTCCTTGCCGTAGCCGATGCGCTTGCCGACGATGATCGCGCCCACCAGACCGGCGATGCCGGCGTTGATGTGCACCACCGTGCCACCGGCGAAGTCCAGCGCGCCCTTGCCGGCGAGCCAGCCCACGGCGGCGTTGATCTCATCGATCTTCGTCTGCGCGGCCGCTTTCGCCGCGTCGTTGGTGGCGGCGGCCAGCTGCGTCGCCGCGTCGACCAGCGCGTTCGGATCGGCGATGCCCCAGACCCAATGAGCGATCGGGAAGTAGATGATCGTCACCCAAAAGGTCACGAAGAGCAGCACGGCGGAAAACTTCATGCGCTCAGCGAAGGCGCCGATGATGAGCGCCGGCGTGATCATCGCGAAGGTCATCTGGAACACGATATAGGCGTATTCCGGAATCACATGGCCCGGCGTGAAGGTCGGCACGTTGGAGGACGCGGTGACGCCCTTCAGGAACAGCTTGTTGAAGCCGCCGATGTAATTGCTCAGCGACCCACCGTCGCCGAACGCGAACGAATAGCCGTAAAGGGTCCAGATCACGCCGACGAGCGCGACGATCGCGAAGGTTTGCGAGAGGATCGACAGCATGTTCTTGGAGCGCACCAGACCGCCATAGAACAGCGCGAGTCCGGGAATGGACATCATCAGCACCAAGACCGACGACGTCATCATCCAGGACGTGTCGCCGGGATTGGGCGTGGGATCGTTCGCGGCGAAGGCTGGAAACGCCAGCGAGGCCGAAATCGCCGCTCCCGCGATGATCGAAGCGACAGAGACGCTTCGAGGCAAGGGAAGTTTCATGTGTGAGAGCTCCTGATGTTGCGGGGAGGCGATCAAAGCGCGTCGGTGTCGGTTTCGCCGGTGCGGATGCGGATGGCGCGCTCAAGCGGCATGACGAAGATTTTTCCGTCGCCGATTTGTCCGGTGCGCGCGGTGTTGGAGATTGCCTGGATCACCTGTTCGACGAGGGCGGCGTCGACGGCGACTTCAATTTTCAGCTTCGGCAAGAAACTGATCGCATACTCGGCGCCGCGATAGATTTCCGTATGTCCCTTCTGTCGTCCGTAGCCCTTGACCTCAGTCACGGTAAGGCCGTGCACGCCGATGTTGGTCAGCGCGTCGCGGACCTCATCGAGCTTGAACGGCTTGATGATCGCTGTGACGATTTTCATCTGCCAATCCTGTTGTTATCGACCTAGTTGGCGAGCATTGCTCGCTTGACGGCGGCGTTTTGGTTGAAACTCGCGGGGAGGACGCCGCCGCGTCGGCGAGTTGCCGCTTTCAAATGCCGTGCCAGCCGCGCTGACGCCTAGTTTGAGGCACAGGCGCTCTGGATCGCCTGTAGGGGCGCCGGCCACCGCCCTAGCCGAGTTCGGCTATAACCTTTGCCGGTCTCCGCTATGTCCCCCACAACGGACGGCCGCGGCCGAATATGCGCGCGTCCTGTTCGAGGCCGCATCCTTCCATTTCATGCCTAGATATTGCGCAAATTTTCGTTGGCTGCCTAAAGTGTCGGCAGCCGTTCAGGTTCGCGTCGAGTCGCGCTGGCGCACCAGGCCTTCCTGGCTCACTGATGCGACGAGGCGTCCCGCGCGGGTGAATATCTGGCCGCGCGTCAAGGCGCGCGCGCCGCCGGCCCACGGGCTTTGCTGCGCATAGAGCAGCCATTCGTCGACTCTCATCGGCCCGTGTATCCAGAGCGCGTGATCGAGGCTCGCCACCTGAATCTTCGGATCAAAAATCGTCAGGCCGTGAACGAGCAGCGCGGTATTGAGCAGCGTCATATCGGAAAGATAGGCGAGCAGCGCATTGTGAATGGCGGGGTCGTCTGGCGTCGCGCCGCGCACGCGAAACCAGATCATCTGGCCGGCGGCGCGGCGTTCGGGAAAAAAGACGTCGTCGGGCGCGACGACGCGCATGTCGAGCGCGTTTCGTCGCTTCAGCCAGCCCTCGGCCTGTTCCGGAAGGAAGGCGCGAAAGCGCTCGACGAGCGCATGCACGTCGTCGAGACTCTCTGGGTCCGGCGCGTCCGGCATGTGGGCGGCGTGTGTAAGACCGTCTTCGCGCCGCTGGAACGACGCCTCCATCGAAAAGATCGTTTGTCCGCGTTGAGTGGCGTTACAGCGCCGCGTCGTGAAGCTCTTGCCGTCGCGCACGCGTTCGACGGCGAAGTCGATCGGAATCGACGGATCGCCGGCGAGGACGAAATAGCCGTGCAGTGAATGAACGGGGCGGTCTTCGGGCGCCGTCCGCGTCGCGGCGACGAGCGACTGAGCCACGGCCTGACCGCCATAGACCTGACGGCCGGAAGAGGCCGGGCTATAGCCGCGAAAAAGGTCGGGGCCGATCTCCTCGAGATCGAGCAGCGCCAAGAGCTTGGAGGGCGCGGCGTCATCCATCTCGCGGACGAGCCGGTCAGTCGATCTGGCGCGCTTCTTCGGGCAGCATGATCGGAATGCCGTCCCGGATCGGATAGGCAAGCCGCGCCGAGCGCGAAATGAGCTCCTGGCGCGCGCTGTCGTATTCGAGCGTCGTCTTTGTCAGCGGGCAGACGAGGATTTCGAGCAGACGCGGATCAATCCGGGTCGGCTCCGCAGGGGATTCAACTCTCTCTGCGCCGGAACCGCGTTCGTCAGTCATGATCGTCAACTTCCTTCAATGCCATTGCGGCCGGTCGCCGTTTCGTTGCGCGAGATCGAGCTTTGCGAGCGCGATGAGCGTTTCCGCGCGGGCTTTCAGATCGATGGCTTCGATCAGCGCCTGCTTGTCGTTGGCGCCGAACGGACACATCATCGCCAGCGCATTCACGAGCGTCTCCGTCGGCGCCGCGTCTATGCTCGCCCAGTCGACTTCAAGTTTCGAACATTCGGCGAAGTTGCGCAACATTGACACCATGCTTTCGCGGTCGACCGCGTCGGCGCCGGCCCCCGTCGTCAAATCCTCCGAAAATTCGTCATATCTGACCTGACATTGCCGGTACTGCGTCCGAACCCGAGGCTCCTCGATGACGCGAAACCGCGCCACGCCGGTAAGGGTGATGAGATAGCGGCCGTCTCCAGTCTCGGCGAGGCGCGTGATCCGTCCGGCGCAGCCGATATCATAGAGCTGCGTCGCTTCGGCGGTGGTGTCGTCGCCCGGCAGCGGCTGAATCATGCCGATCAGGCGCGCGCCGGCGATCGCGTCGTCGATCATCGCGAGATAGCGCGGCTCGAAAACATTGAGCGGCAGCTCGCCGCGCGGCAGCAATATGGCGCCCGAAAGCGGAAAGAGCGGTAGAACCCTCGGCAATTCGTCGGTGTCGGCGTAGGGACGGTTCAGGCTCATATCGGCGAACGCCTCCCTATGAGTAGAGCAGGGTGGACAGTCGTCGCCGTGCGGTCACGGCCGCCAAATCCATCGGTCCCCACGCCTCAAAAAACTGGATGAGCTGCTTCCTCGCTCCATCGTCATTCCAACTACGGTCGCGGCGGATGATTTCAAGCAGCGCATCCGCTGCTTCGTCACGCAAACCTTCGGCATTGAGCGCGAGCGCGAGGTCGAAATAGGCCTGCAGGTCGTTGGGATTGAAATTGACGCGATTCCTCAATTCGTCGATCTCGCCGAGATCTCTTGCCTGCTGGGCGTTCTGGAGCGCCGCCGCAGCCGCCGCGACGCCGCTGTCGCGGCGCGTGGCCTCTGGAAGGGCCTCAAAGACCGCCGCGGCCTCATCAAAGCGTCGAGAGTCGATATAATGCCGCAGCAAAGCCGCCGCGGCCGCGGCGTTGGGCGGTTCGCCGTCGGCGAGTTCGCTCAGCAGCGACTCCGCGCCCGCGAGATCTCCGTCGGCGATCATGGCCTGCGCCGCTTCGAGCACATCGCCCTCGTCCTCGATGGGGCCGATCAGCCGCTCTAGAAAGCCCTTGATCTGACTTTCGGGCAGCGCGCCGACGAATCCGTCGATCGGCCGTCCGCGCTGAAACGCCACGATGGCCGGAATCGACTTGATGCCGAGCTGGTCGGCGATCAGCGGATCAGCGTCGATATTCATTTTGGCGAGCGCGATCTTGCCAGCCGAGGCGGCGGCCAAGCGCTCCAAAACTGGCGCGAGTTGTCGACAGGGCCCGCACCATGGCGCCCAGAAATCGACGAGCACGATCTGCCGCATGGAAGCGTCGAGAACGTCGGCGCGGAAACGGTCCGTGGTCGTTTCGACCGGCGTCGTCGGCGCGTTAGCCATTCCCGCCGTCTCAACCATGCGTTTCTCCCCTTGTCGTCATCATCCGGCCCGCGAGATTTTGGAGGCTTTCCGCTTCGGGGCGGTTTAGCGCCGCGCCCGGACGAAGGTCAGATAGACCGGTTTGCGGCCTTCGGCCATGGCTTTGGCTTCATATTTGGTTTGGGTCCAGCCTGGCCAGGGCGTTAGCCAGTCCTCGGCGCGCTCAGCGCGCCAGACGAAGTCGGGCCGGGCCCGAAGCCGCGCCAGGGTCCACGCCGCGTAATCGTCGATGTCTGTGGCGAAGCGCAGCTCCGCGCCGGCCGGCATTGTTCGCGCCAGACGGTCCAGATTGTCGTCCGCGATGAACCGCCGCTTGCGCTGGCGGCGTTTTGGCCATGGGTCAGGATAGAAAAGATACACGCGCGACAGGCTCTCCTCCGGCAACCAGTCGAGCACATCCGCGGCGTCGCCCTGATGCAGCCGGATATTCGTCAGCCCACGCTCCTCGATGCGGGCGAGGAGCTTCGCGACGCCGTTGACGAAGGGTTCGCAGCCGATGAATTCAACATCTGGGCTGTCGCTCGCCGCCGCAATCAGATGCTCGCCGCCGCCAAAGCCGATCTCGAGGCGCCTTTCTCGGACCGCAGGGGCCGGCGGCTGCGCAAGATCGAGGGACAGACGCGGCAAGAGCTCTTCGATCAGAGCCGCCTGATGCTTTCGGAGCGCCTTGCCTTTCGAGCGGCCATAGAGACGCGCGTTAGGGCCGCGTTGCTGAGAGGTCTCGCTCATAAGCGGTGACTTTGCCGCGGTCGTGAGAGCGGGTTCCGAAAAAGTTGACCGACTTTTTCGATGAGAACCTGCTCCAATATTTTGATTAGCGATTCCTTCCCGATCACAGGATCGGGAAGCGCTTTAGACGTGGCGAACTTTGACGCCGTAGTGCGCGGCGCCGCAAAGCGAGAATCTCGTGCGGAAAAAAATCCGTCGCGCTGCGGCGTTCGAATCGCTATCCGAGCCGCGCGTCGAGCCGGCCGAACTTACGCGAAATGCGACTTCAGCTGGTCGACGAGGTTGGTTTTCTCCCAGGAGAAGCCACCGTCCGCGTCAGGCGTCCGGCCGAAGTGGCCGTAGGAGGAGGTGCGCGCGTAGATCGGCCGATTCAGCTGAAGATGCTCGCGGATCCCGCGCGGCGAGAGCCGAACGAGCTGAGGCAGCAGCTCTTCCACCTTCTCCTCGCACACCTGGCCGGTGCCATGCAGATCGACATAGATCGAGAGCGGCTCGGCGACGCCGATCGCATAGGAAAGCTGCAGCGTGCAGCGATCGGCGAGCCCAGCGGCGACAATGTTCTTGGCGAGATAGCGCGCGGCGTATGCGGCTGAACGGTCGACCTTGGTCGGATCCTTGCCGGAGAAGGCGCCGCCGCCATGAGGCGCGGCTCCGCCATAGGTGTCGACGATGATCTTGCGGCCGGTGAGGCCGGCGTCGCCGTCGGGGCCGCCGATGTAAAACTTGCCGGTCGGATTGACGTGCCAGACCGTCGTGTTCGTGATCCAGCCGTCGGGCAGCGCGTCGCGAATATAAGGCTCGGCGATGCTGCGAATGTCGGCCGGCGACAGGGTCTCGTCGACGTGCTGATGCGACAGCACGATCTGCGTGGCCTCGACGGGCTTGCCATCGGCGTAGCGAACCGTGACCTGGCTCTTGGCGTCGGGGCCGAGGCCTTTTTCCTTGCCGCTATGGCGCGCTTGGGCGAGCAGCTCCAGAATCTTATGCGAATAATAGATCGGCGCGGGCATTAGTTCGGGCGTTTCGCGCACGGCGTAGCCAAACATGATGCCCTGGTCGCCCGCGCCTTCGTCCTTGTTGCCGGCGGCGTCCACGCCCTGCGCAATGTCGACGGACTGTTCGTGCAGCAGCACTTCCACATTGGCGGTGTTCCAGTGAAAACCGCGCTGCTCGTAGCCGATGGCGCGAATCGCGTCCCGCGTGATCTCGATGATGCGATCGAAGGGAATATGCGGCCCGCGCACTTCTCCGGCGATGACGACGCGATTTGTCGTCGCGAGGGTCTCGGCGGCGACGCGAATGGCGTAGGGGTCGATGCCCGCCTTGGCGCCTTCTCGGAAAAACTCGTCAACGATTCCATCTGAAATACGGTCGCAAACCTTGTCCGGATGACCTTCGGAAACGGACTCGCTCGTGAAAAGATAATTTTTCCGGGTCACTTCCAATTCTCCGATGGCTTTGAGGAGTTGAATAACTGCGGAGTAGGCAAGTTCATCTGCCAGCGCCTGTTCTGTGCGTCAAGCCGAAAAGGCCGAATCGTTCGGTTTGGAGAACGACATTCTCTTACTCCCGCACCGGCTCCGATTGCTCTGCGAGCGTCGTCACGAGATCGAGCACGCGCTTTCGCACCTTGGGATCGCGGATGCGGGCGAAGGCGCGATTGAGATGCAGGCCTTCGGCCGTCGATAAAAAATCGACGACATATTGCGACGAGGACTCCTCTGCGAATCCGCCGGACGGCGCAGATGCGCCGCTCGTCGGGGCGCCTTCGAAGAAAAAGGACGGCGGCACGTTCAGACTCTTCGAAATCTGCTGCAGGCGGCTCGCGCCGATACGATTGGCGCCCTTCTCGTATTTCTGCACTTGCTGAAAAGTGATTCCGAGCGCGTCTCCAAGCTTCTCTTGACTCATTTTCATGAGGATACGCTGCATGCGCACGCGGCTGCCGACGTGACGATCGATCGGATCTGGCACCTTCTTCAATCTTCAGGGCCTCCTGCTGAGTTGTAGCCGAATCCTTGTCGAGCGTGCAAGCTACATCTCAGGTAGGTGCATGAATTTCAATAAAAATTTGAGTTAAGCGGGGTCGGGCGGCGATCCTCTCGATACTTACAGTCGACATTCCTGGCCACGCGCAGTGGCGTGTGGCTCTGCAGAACCACGCGAGGATGCATGATCTGGCATCCGCAAACGGCGTCGTTCACAGCGGCGGATCGTCGCAATTTCCGAAGAAGCGGGAGCGATTTCATGGCGAGCGCCGGGCGACGCCATGCAAGGCCAAGGCCATCGCCGCGGCAAGAAGCATCGGGAACGACAAAGCGCCATAAGCGGCGAAGACAGTGGGCCCCGCCGCGCTGGGCAATCGTCCGTCGATGACGCCTTCTTCGCCGAGCGGAAGCGCCTGAAGGATGCGCCCATAGGCGTCGATGATCGCCGAAACGCCGGTATTGGCGACGCGGATCATGGGCAGCCCTTCTTCGATCGCGCGCAGGCGCGCCTGGGCCAGATGTTGATAGGGGCCGGTCGTGCGGCCGAACCATCCATCATTGGTGACGTTGAGGATCAGCCGAGGTCGATCGGCGGCGTTCCGCTGGATCGTCTCGCCAGAGAAAATCGCTTCGTAGCAGATGAGCGGCGCGACCGGCGGCAGACCGGGCGCGGCGAGAAGGCGCGGGCCCGCGCCCCGGTCCCAAATGCCCGGGACGAGATGATTGATTCCAAGCGGCCGCAGCAAATCCTCCAGCGGCAAATATTCTCCGAAGGGGACGAGATGAACCTTGTCGTAAAAGGCGACGATCGACTCTCCCTTCAGCGCCTCGATCGAATTGAAGATCTTGCCCTGCCGTCCGTCGCCATCGCCTTCGGCCCGAGCCGCGCCGGTCAAAAGAACGCCGCCCTTGAGCGCGCGGGCGATCGCCGCCAGCGCCTCCGGATGGTTGGCGATAATGTAGGGAAATGCGGATTCCGGCCAGACGAGATGGGTGACCTCGGCGAGTCCGGACGGCCGCGCGTTTGTCGCGCGTTCCGAGAGCGCGAGATAGTGACGCAAGATTTTCGCGCCGTTCTCGGGCCGAAATTTTGCATCTTGAGGGAGATTGGGCTGCATCAGGCGCAACGCCACGCCGTCGACATATTCCGTTTCATGGGCGCCAAGCCGAAACACGCCATAGGCGAACATCAGCAGGGCGAGCGCCGCCGCGGCGCGCAGCGTCCCGCTGATGCGGCGGGCGCCGGGGGACGCGCCATCGATGAGCGTCGCGGGCGCGGCGAAAATCACGATGGCGATGATGTCGAGCCCGTGGAGGCCGACGAGAGCGGCCGTCTGCGCCATTGGTCCGGCGCTTGCGAGCGCCATGCCGAAATCGTTCCAGGGAAAGCCCGTGAACAGATGGCCGCGCAGCCATTCCGCGGCGCCCAATCCCGCGGCGAGCGCGAAGACGCGGGCGCCGCCGCGCGACCACAAGAGGCGGGCGACGGCGAAACCCGCAGCGGGAAAAAGCGCGAGAACCGCCGGCAACCCGAACACGGCGAGCGGCAGCGCCCAGGCGAATTGGTCGGCTTCGACGAGCATCGCGGCGCCCATCCACCAGAGGCCCGCCACGAAATAGCCGAAGCCCAGCCACCAGCCGGCCCCCGCCGCCGAGAGAATCGGGGCAAGTGCAAAGCGCGGCGCATGGTCCCCGTCCGCCGTGCCGTCGATCAGCCAGACGGCGACGGTGAGAGGCGCGAACATGGCCGGAAGGAAATCGAAAGGCGCGAGGGCGAGAGCGCCGGCCGCGCCCGCGGCGAACGCGATCGCGCGGCGAGTCCAGCCGCGGGCGAGGACAATACGTCGCAAAAGAGTCGGCGCCGACGCACGCGCGCCGGCCATCTCGGCAATCTGCGCCATCGATCCTCGAAGCGCTGCGAATCGGCAGGCCGACTTTACAGCGGACTGAGCAGACAATTTACGCGTGTGCGAAGGAGTTTCACGCCGGCCGGCGCGACCGCACGCGCAGCTTGCCGACGCGCCGCGGATCGGCGTCGACGATCTCGAATTCGTGGGACTCGACCGGCGTCGCGATGATCTCCCCGCGCATCGGCACACGGCCGGCGAGCCAGGCGACGAGACCGCCGAGCGTCGTCACCTCGGCGGGCGTGTCTTCAAGTCTGAAGTCGACGCCGAGGCGCGCCGTCACCTCGTCAAGATCGGTGCGGCCATCGACGATGAAATCGCCGTTCTCAAGCTCGACGAAGCCAGATTCGTCGATGACGTCATGTTCGTCTTCGATGTCGCCGACGATCATCTCCATGATGTCCTCGATGGTGACGAGGCCGTCGGTGCCGCCATATTCGTCGATGACAAGCGCCAGATGCGTGCGCGTGGTCTGCATGCGGATCAAAAGATCAAGCGCAGGCATCGAGCGCGGCACGAAGAGCACCGGCTTGAGCAAGTTCGCCTGCGACAGCGGCGTGTCGAAGTCGATCTTTCTCGGTTCGGCGGTCGTCGCGTCGGAGCCGTCGCGCCGATCTGCGCAGCACGCGATATGATTGACGAAGTCGCGGATATGAATCATTCCGCGCGGATCGTCGAGCGTATCGGCGTAAACCGGCAGGCGCGAATGGGCGGCGGTGCGAAACAGCTCCAAGGCTTCGCGCAGCGGCGCGTCGAGCGAGATGGCGACGATGTCGGCGCGGGGGATCATTGCGTCGTCGACCCGCATGTCGTGCAAGCCGAGGACGTTTTTCAGGAGCGCGCGTTCGTGCGGGGTCACGTCGCACGCGGACTCTTCAAGCCTGTCCTCGATGTCCTCGCGCACCGAGGCCGGCGCAAGACCGAGCAGCCCGCGCAGCCGATCGACGAGGCTCGGGCGTGGTCCATCGCCAGCGCGTCGGAATGAAATCGGATCGTCGGCGTTATCGTATCGCGTCGACATGCGCTTTGTTCAATTCGCTCCGCCGGTCGGCCCGTCTGCGTCTTCCGCATAGGGGTCCGGAAATCCAAGCGCCATTGCGATCTTACGCTCCAGCGCTTCCATCCGCTCGGCCTCGGCGGCGGTCTCGTGATCATATCCGATCAGATGCAGAAATCCATGCGCGATCATATGAGCCGTGTGGGCGCGCAAGAGCTTGCCCTGTTGCTCCGCTTCCTTGGCGACGGTTTCGAAGGCGACGATGACGTCGCCAAGGAGAGGTTTGGCCCGAAGCGCGCCAGGCGTCGGAAAAGAGAGGACATTCGTGGGTTGATCCTTGCCGCGCCACTGCGCGTTGAGTTCCTGGATCGCCGCGTCGTCGCAAAATGTGACGCTGATTTCACAGTCCGGCGCGAGCGTGGCCTCGCTCATTGCGAGACTCTGACGCACAGATGTTTGGGCCAAATCCTCCAGGTCGGCGACTCGCCGCCAAGCGGGCGCGGCGACATTCACGTCGATCTCCAAAGTCAGGGTTCCCCGCGCGTCTGCTTGTTGGCGCGCGCGGCGCGCTCATAGGCCCCAACGATTTGCCGAACAAGATCGTGACGCACCACATCGCCTTCCGAAAATCTCACGCGGCCGACGACGTCTAGGTCGGAGAGCAGGTTTACGGCTTCTGAAAGGCCGGATTTCTGCCCGGGAGGCAGATCGGTCTGCGACGGGTCGCCGGTGACGATCATTCGCGAGCCTTCGCCAAGCCGGGTGAGAAACATCTTCATCTGCATCGAGCTGGCGTTTTGCGCCTCGTCGAGCAAAATGCAGCTTCGCGTCAGCGTGCGGCCGCGCATGAAAGCGAGCGGCGCGACTTCGATGAGACCAGTCTGCATGCCGCGCTCGACCATCCGCGCGTCCATGAAATCATGGAGCGCGTCGTAGATCGGGCGGAGATAAGGGTCGACCTTGTCGCGCATGTCGCCGGGCAAAAAGCCGAGGCGCTCGCCGGCCTCGACGGCGGGACGGGACAAAATCAGCCGTTCGACCGCGCCTTGCTCCATCAGCTGAACGGCGTGGCCAACCGCGAGCCACGTCTTGCCCGTGCCCGCAGGACCTTCCGCGAAAACCAGTTCGTAGCGCTTGAGCGCCCGCAAATACTGATCCTGCGCGGCGTTGCGCGCGCGCACCGGCCCGCGTTTGCGGGTCAGGATCTGCTCGAAAGCGCCACGCGTCGGCTCTGAATCCGGAAACAGGCTACGCTGGCGCGCTGACTCTTCGACGGCGCCGTCGACGTCGCCAGGCGTGATCGTCTGGCCCAGCGCGACGCGCTCATAGAGCGCCTCGAGCACGCGGCGCGCATGTTCGCAGGCCTCGGCCTTGCCTTTGAGCGTGACGTGATTGCCATTGGCGAAGGAGGCGACGCGCAATCGTCGTTCGATCTTGGCGAGATTCTGGTCGTAGAGGCCGAATACGAGCGAGGCGTGACGGTTGTTCTCAAAGGAGAGCGTGATTTCCGCTTCCGCGTCAGCAGCCTCCGGTCCCCGCGCCGCGAGCAACGGGTCGTCGATCGTCGTCAAGCCTTCGCCTCCTCGCTCATGAGCCGTCCACTCAAGGAATTCGAGCCCGCCGCGATAATCTTCACTCTAGCTTCGCGGCCAATGCACGCCATCGGGCCTTCGACATGCACAGCCTGCATATAGGGACTTTTGCCCCCAATTTGCCCCTCGTGCCGACCGGCCTTTTCAAATAGCACGTCGAGCTCTCGGCCGACCGTCGCCGCGTTGAAAGCTTGTCGCTGCTCTTCAAGCAGAGCCTGTAGCGCTGCGAGGCGTTCGCTCTTCACGGTCTCGTCGATTTGATCGTCCCGGTCGGCCGCGGGCGTGCCGGGCCGAGGCGAATATTTGAAGGAGAAGCTTGAAGCGAAGCCCACGGTGCGCGCGAGCGCCATCGTCGCCTCGAAATCGGCGTCGCTTTCGCCGGGGAAGCCAACGATGAAATCCGACGACAGGGCGATGTCCGATCGCGCGCTTCGCAGGCTCTCGACGATGGAGAGATATGCGTCTGCGCCGTGCTTGCGGTTCATTGCCTTCAAAATGCGGTCCGAGCCTGATTGAACCGGCAGATGCATATAGGGCATGAGCTTTGGATTCGCGCGATGCGCATCAATCAGCTCCTGCGCCATGTCGATCGGATGACTTGTGGTGTAGCGCAGGCGCGCCAACCCTTCGATCTGCGCCAGCCGATCGAGAAGCTGCGGGAGGCTTGCTTGCCGGCCGTCGCCATCCGGACCGAGATAAGCGTTGACGTTTTGGCCGATCAGCGTGATCTCGCGCACGCCGGCGTCGACGAGGCGCATGGTCTCGGCGATGATCTCGGCGACGGGACGCGACGCTTCGGCGCCGCGCGTATAGGGCACGACGCAAAACGAGCAGAACTTGTCGCAGCCTTCCTGCACGGTCACGAAAGCCGACACGCCGCGCGCGCGAATCTGGGCGCGACTGGGCGCGGGCAGGACGCGAAATTTGTCCTCGACGGCGAAATCCGTGTCCGCGAGCCTTGCGCCGTCCTCAGCTTGGCGCAGCAGCTCCGGCAATCTGTGATAGCTCTGCGGACCGACGACGAGATCGACGGCTCGCTGGCGCTTGAGCACCTCTTTGCCCTCAGCCTGGGCGACGCAGCCGGCGACGACGATTTTCATGTCGCGGCCTTGCGCGTTCAGCGCGCGTTTGGCGATCGCAAGCTTGCCGAGTTCGGAATAGATTTTTTCCGCG
Organism: Methylocystis sp.; assembly: GCA_036560365.1. Classification (GTDB taxonomy): domain Bacteria; phylum Pseudomonadota; class Alphaproteobacteria; order Rhizobiales; family Beijerinckiaceae; genus Methylocystis. The sequence goes on along the minus strand of DATBRI010000002.1, from coordinate 5,835 downwards.
GCCTTTTCGCGGATATGGCATGTATTCAGGATGACGAGATCGGCGTCTGCTTCGCTCTGGGTCTCGGCGTAACCCTCGCGGCCGAGCAGGTCAGCCATGCGCGTCGCGTCATAGACGTTCATCTGGCAGCCGTAAGACTTGACCAGAACCTTGCGTTTCAGTGCAGACGGAGCCTCGCCCGCCCGCAGCGGCGTCTGAAGCGCGTCTAAAACTTCCGTGCTTATGTTGTCGCTCCGTCTCACGCGCCCGCCGCGACTCGGCGCTTCTCGCGCCCAGCGCGCGCACTATACGACATTTTGCGCCGCGACGCCGTTCGTGGGGCGAAGAATCTGCGCCGCTAATATTTTTTTTACCGCCCCGGGTAGGTTGCCGGGAGCGCATCCGGATTTATCGGACGGCCTTCATCGTTCAGATCTCCAGCCGCAGAGCGATCGCCGCGCGCCGCTCGCCGTTGGCGCGTTGATAGTAGTTCTCCCGCCTGCCGATCTCCTTGAAGCCCTCCCGTGCGTAGAGCTTCAGCGCAGCCTCGTTGTCGTCGGCGACCTCCAGAAAGACGAGGCGGGCGCCGCCGCGCTCGAGATTTTCGAGATGCTTTTCCAGAATGCGCCGGCCCAGTCCCGCGCCGCGTCGCCCGGGGTCGACGGCGAAAGTGAGGACCTCGGCATCGGGCGGCGTCAGCCGCGAGAGGATAAATCCTCCGAGTTCGCCCTTGCGACCCTCCGCGACCGCGCCATCGGCGATGATATGGGCGTCCGTCAGATAATTCTCGAAATCGATTTTCGACCAGCCAAAGGCGAAAGACGCCCCGTGCAGACGTTCGCACTCCTCGGCGCGCTCCCCGCCGATGGGTTCAATGACGAAGGTCGGCTTGGCGAAGAAGGACGAAAGCAGCGTCATGGCGCAAGCTTACGCCTGAGCCGTAGCGGCGGCCAGGGCGCGCGCGGCCGCATCGCCCAAGGCCGCGCCGTTCTTTTCGGCCGCGCGCGCCCCCGGCAGGATGACGTCGGGCTCCTTAAGATAAAGCGGCCGAGCCGGGGCGCTTTCGGGCCGCGCGGCGAAGCCCAGGCGCGCCACGATGACGATATCGGGCGCGGTCCGCTCGCTGGCGATCCTGACCGGAACGCCACGGGCGCGCGCCTCCTTGGCGAGGAGCGGCGCGCCGGAGCCGGTCAAAAGCAGGGGACCGCTCCCGAGCGCGCGCAGCGCTTCCTGCGCCTGCATTCGGCGGGGCGCGAGGAGCGGGCGCCCGTCGGGGGCGAAGGCGGCGATGTAAATTTTGTCGTGGCGCGCGTCGATCGCCGCCGCGATGAGGCCGTCGAAAGGATCGCTGATCAGCGGCGCCGCAAGCGCGGCGAGCGTAGAGACGCCGACGATCTCAGCCTTGCAGGCGAGCGCGATCGCCTGACCGGCGGCGAGGCCGATGCGAATGCCCGTGAAAGAGCCGGGTCCGACGGTGACGGCGACCCGGTCGAGCGAGGCGAAGCCGCCTTCGACCTTGCTCATAACTCGTTGGATCAGAGGCAGCAGGGCTTCGCCGTGGCCGCGCTCCATCTCTATTGATTCGGCGGCGATCGGCTCCGCCGCGTCGTGGTCCAGCACGCAAGCCGAAACGGCTGGCAGAGCTGTGTCAATCGCAAGAATTCGCATGATTCGCCGATTATGACGGTTTTCGAAGCGCGATCAACGTCGCTTCCGGATACGCCGCTCCTATGCCGGCTCGACCGCCTTCACCTGCGGCAGGAAATGCTTGAGCAGATTCTCGATGCCGTGCCGCAGCGTCGCGGTGGACGACGGGCATCCGGAGCATGCGCCCTTCATCGCAAGATAGACGACGCCGTCCTTGAAGCCGCGAAAGACAATGTCGCCGCCGTCGCCGGCGACCGCGGGACGCACGCGGGTTTCGATCAGCTCCTTGATCGTGGCGACGGTCTCGGCGTCGGTCGCGTCATAGAACTCGCCGTCGGACTGCGCCGGCGGCGCGCCTTCGGTCAGGAGCGGCGCGCCGGAGGCGAAATGCTCCATGATCGTGCCGAGAATGGCGGGCTTCAGATGCGGCCATTCGGCGCCGTTCTTGGTCACCGAGACGAAGTCCGCGCCATACATGACCGCTTCGACGCCGTCGATGGAGAGCAGCGCCTGGGCGAGCGGCGCATGGGCGGCGTCGTCGGGCGAGCGAAATTCCATCGCGCCCTGGCCGAGCACATCCTGTCCGGGCAAAAACTTGAGCGTTGCGGGATTGGGGGTAGCTTCAGTCTGGATGAACATTGGGAGTCTCCTGCGTCCGGTTCAAGGCCGGCGGGACGTGCGCCATATCACGAATTTGGCGCTTTGCGACATCAACATTACTTAAGCGCTCGATGGAGGCATGCGAGGCGCTTTGGCGCGAACGCCAGCGCTTGAGGGCGACCGCCGCCCAAATCGCCTCGACCAGTCCGAAGGGCCAGGCGCCCTGGAGGAACCCGTAAACCGACCCCAAAGCGCAGGCGACGGCGAAACACAGCACGAACCAGTGGCTGCGTTCCTCCAGCGCATATCCCAGCAGCATCGCGCTGACGGCGAAGAGCCCGAACCATGTTAGCGCATCCATCGACACTCTCTTTGGGCCCAGTCTTGCATTTGCCATGCCCGAGAGAATCTCGCAGGGTCAATCAATGGATGAAGCCGCGCTGTTCGACGCCAACGCCGCCTATTACCGCGCCTTCGCCGCGCAGGACCTTGGCGCGATGAACGATCTTTGGGCGGAGGAGGGCGTCTCTTGCGTTCACCCGGGATGGCCGGCGCTTGTCGGACGCATGCCGGTTCTCGCCTCCTACCGCGACATTTTTCGCAGTCCGGGCCAAGAGGCGGTGACGGCGCGAGACCCGCAGACGCTCATCGAAGGCGCCGACGGCCGCGTCTTTTGCATCGAGGAGGTCGGCGGCGGCCTGCTGCTCGCGACCAACTGGTTTCGCTGGAGCGGCGAGCGCTGGCGGCTCGTGCACCATCAGGCGAGCCCGCTCGCCCCGCCGCCGTCGACGCGGCGAGAAAACAAGCGGTCGCTTCATTGAAATATTTGCATATTGAGGAAGGCAGATGCGCACACCCCTTTCGTCAAAGAGAGCCGCCACAAGACTAAAAAACGAGCATTTAGCCGAGGGCCAGCGGGTTACAATTATTGGAGTAATCAAAGACTACGCAGTACTTTTAACGCCAGCCATTGTCTTATTAGGAATCACGTTCGACGTTGGTTATTTCTGGGGGCTTGATATAAACATTTATACGCTATTCACTCTGAGCGAGCATCTTCTCTTTGCTGTCGAGGCTTTGCCTTTCGCGACACCCGCAGTCCTCCTAATCACGTTAACGAGCATTTATCATCCGAATTGGATGGCATCAAAAACAAACCCGATGATTAGGTCGCTATCAACTAAGTCTAAATTAACGTTATACGTTTTAATAATAATGTTTTTTATATTATATAATATATTTATAATATATATGGCAATTTCACTATTTAAAAGCGGCAGCATATTTTGGATAATATTTGTTACAATGTTTTTTATGCAAGTTTTAGTATCTCTAGAAGATAATTCAGTATACCTGATAACTTAGTACGTTATACTGATAGCTACCGCTTATTCGCTAGGACAGTATATGGCGCAGAGATATACGTCACCTTCTGTCAAGCACGTAGCGCTGCATAACCTGTATCTTAATCATGAATCTTTATCGGTGCGCGTTATACGCTTGGGAGAGAAAGGTCTTTTAGTGTATGACAACACTGCCGGTCATGTGAAATTCATTCGGTGGGAAAACATTGAATCGATAGAACTCGTTTCACCCGAATCCTCATCAAGATCGTAGAAACTCGCCTACGATGGCCGTTTGCAATTTCTAAGTTCCAAATTGTCCGCCTGCTTCTTCCGGCTCGTCTTCTTCGGCTCTCGGCGCGGGCCTTCCACCAGCCGCACGACGAGGCCCCACAGCGTGCGCACGTCCTGCTGGGTGAGGCCCATACGGTGGAACATGTTGCGCAGATTGCGCGACATGACGGGCTTTTTCGTCAGCGGACGGAAGAAGCCGCGCTTGTCGAGTTCGCCTTCGAGGAAATCGAAAAAGGCGAGCGTCATCTCGCGCGTCGCCGGGGGCGAGCGCTCTTCGATCTCGAAGGGAATGGCGTCGCCATGCGCGGCGCGAAACCACTCATACCCGGTGAGCAGCACCGCCTGCGCCAGATTGAGCGAGGCGTAGGCGGGATTGACCGGAAAGGTGAGGATCGCGTCGGCGAGCGCGACATCGTCATTGTCGAGGCCGGTGCGCTCGGGGCCAAACAGCACGCCATGTTTCTCGCCCGCCGTCATGCGCGCCGCCGTGCCCGGCATCGCCGCCGCCGGCGTCAGCACCGACTTCATCTGGCCGCGTCCGCGCGCCGTCGCCGCGTAGACGAAAGAGAGATCCTCGATCGCTTCGCGCACGCTCTCATAGAGCTTCGCGCTTTCGAGAAGATGCACGGCGCCGGCCGCCGCCGCATAGGCGCCCTTGCGATAGGCGCCGGTGCGCGGCCAGCCTTCCCGCGGCGAGACGAGGCGCAGATCGGAGAGGCCGAAGTTCGCCATGGCGCGCGCGCACATGCCAATGTTGACGGCGAGCTGCGGACGCACGAGCACAATCGCCGGCCCCCCGGAAAGGGCCGTTTTGCTACGATCCGTCCCCGCCCCGACCAATTCGCCTCCTCGTCCCAACGCGGCCGCAAATTAGGGCGGAACGCGCGCGAGGGGAAGGGCGCATCGACGCTTCGCCGAAGGCCCCTGGATTGCTACCCAAATCCTTTAGCCGACGCTATAAGGCGCGCGGCATAGAGGAGCGGACGCATGCGGAAGATCAAGGTTGCGAATCCTGTCGTCGAACTCGACGGCGACGAAATGACCCGCATCATCTGGGCGGCCATCAAAGACAAGCTCATCCGGCCCTATCTCGACATTGATCTCCTTTATTACGATCTCTCGATCCAAAATCGCGACGCCACGAATGATCAGGTGACGACCGACGCGGCCTACGCCATCAAAAAGCATGGCGTCGGGGTGAAATGCGCGACCATCACGCCCGATGAGGCGCGCGTGAAGGAATTCCATCTCAAGGAGATGTGGAAATCGCCGAACGGCACGATCCGCAACATTTTGGGCGGCGTCATCTTTCGCGAGCCGATCATCTGCAGGAATGTCCCGCGATTGGTCCCAGGATGGACGCAGCCGATCATCATCGGGCGCCATGCATTCGGCGATCAATACAAGGCCACTGACTTCCAAGTGCCAGGCAAGGGTCGTCTGACGATCAAATTCGAAGGCGTCGACGGCGACGTCATCGAGAAGGAAGTCTTCAACTTCCCCGGCTCCGGCGTCGCGCTGGCGATGTATAATCTTGACGAGTCGATCAGCGAGTTCGCGCGCGCGACGTTCAACTATGGGCTCACGCGCAGATATCCTGTCTATCTCTCGACCAAGAACACGATCCTCAAGGCCTATGACGGCCGGTTCAAAGATTTGTTCCAGGAGATTTACGACGCCGAGTTCAAATCGAAATTCGAGGCGCTCGGGCTCACTTATGAGCATCGTCTGATCGACGATATGGTCGCCTCGGCGCTCAAATGGTCGGGGGGCTACATCTGGGCGTGCAAGAATTACGACGGCGACGTGCAGTCAGATACGGTGGCGCAGGGCTTCGGTTCGCTCGGTCTGATGACGAGCGTGCTGATGACCCCCGACGGCAAGACCGTCGAGGCTGAAGCGGCCCACGGCACGGTCACGCGCCACTATCGCGAACATCAAAAAGGCCACGAGACTTCGACCAACTCGATCG
>DATBRI010000001.1:0-2531 GCA_036560365.1 Methylocystis sp. | reverse complement strand
CTGTTGGCACGAATGTTTCGTCCGGCTGCATCAGGATGATCAATCAGGACATTGCGCACGTTTATACGCGTGCGGCGATCGGAACGCGGGTTATCGTCCTTAGTTGATCGACTAGGCGTTCCTCGAATTCCCCGGCGTCGGTTCATCGCGGAGAACGGCGGTGGGGCGGGCGTGAGGTTGAAAAAGGGCGGGGCGGGATAGAGCGAAGTTGGTCTCGCGCATAAAAGCACAGTTCCGCCAGATTCCCGCGTTAGCCATTTCACCGTCAAAATTCAGCGATGATTCGAGGTATTATTCAGCGTCTCGCCTTAGTGCCCGGAGGAGCAATCGCACATGCTGAAGTCCGATCCTTTTCTTCTTTCCGCGGCGGAAATGGCGACCACGGAGTCGATGCGCGCGGACGGGACTATTCCACAAGACTGGCGTTACATTGACATTTCCTGGCAGCACGCGGCGATTTTCGATAAGATCGTCGAGATCGGCGGCGCCGATGTGCGGGTTCTCGACTGCGGCGAGTGCGACAAGAAAAAGCGTGGGCAAATCGTTTTAGGCCCGGAAGCATCGAAGCGCATCAACGAGCGGGCCTTCGAACTTCGCGTTCTTTTCAAGAGCGCAGCCTATAAAGCGAAAGCTGACACCATAGCCATTCAAGAGGCAGCTTGATCGCTTCACCAGCGTCGTCTTCGCCAGCGCGTCCAGCTCCACGCCCTTGTCGAGCGCCGTTCCCGTAACAGCGGCGAGGTCATCGCCGAGGGCCTCGCCCCGCGCGGCGGTGATCTCTACGGAACGGCGACTCTCGCCAAATGGCGTCTGCAGTCGATTCAGCAAACGCAGATTTTTCGTTTGCTGAACCCTGGCGAGCCAAGCCCCGGCGACCCCCGCCTTTGTCTCCGGGTGCAACTCCTCATAGATCGCCTTGCCGCAGAAGATCGCGGACGCCCCTTGTGCCGGCGTGAGTGGCGAGCGGACTAGGTTCTCCCCAATCTCCGAAAGCTCGGCAATAATCTTGCGGCCAAACAACGCAGGCCCTCGCTTGCCACTTGGCAAGCGAATTACCCGCGCTCATCTGTTGTTATTATCGCGACGTTCGCGGCTTCCCGCGCTCAAAGGTCGCGCTTTAGCAGGAAAGGTATGGGTAAATGCTGAGCCCGGGATCTTATTACGCACTCATGTCGATGATGAAATATGGATCGTTGGCGCTCGCCATCGTCTTTGCGGGTAAGATCGCCGCGTTCGCTGCGACGCATATGTGAGCCATATTCCGTATGTTTAGGGTGGCGCCGGCGCGGTCATGCCCTGTCGGCGACCGCTTCGAGCTACGTCATTACGGCCCGGCTATTTCTTATGGGCAGACTTGTCATCTGCCGTGTTCGAAATTTTTCCAACGTAGGAAGATTTTGCAGCCACCGCATTGCCGTTGGCGTCGCCTTCCGAGACTTTGCCCCAAGGCATAACCTCTCTGCGCTGGCGCGGCGGCGTGAACGGCGCCGGCCCTGCCTGGTTGCTGCTGATCGCGTCGCAAATCGTGCGCTCGACGATGACAAATCTTACCATTGAGGCTCTTCCTTCCCGTTACGGATAGCCTCTATCACGACCTATGCCGCCACGACATTAAGGGAATTCACGTAAAGCCCTCAACGACTTGCGACCAAGGGCTTCGCCGCGGGCGGAAGTTAGCGCGCTTAAGCGTGTCCCATCGCCCGCAAGATCGCTTCGCAGGCCTCGCGCGCCTGGCGGCCGCCGTCCGCGTTACCCCTCGCGCTGTTGAATGGGACGCGACCAGGGCCGATCTGCACAGCCCAGAACCATCGCCCATCGTGCGGACCACCGCGCACGCGATAGATGCGCGCCGCAGACATGCCGTCGATCATGAGCGACCAATCATCCTCGGCGATGTCAACCGCGCCGTCGATCCGCGTGAACGCCGTGCGTCGCCATTTGAAGCCTGAAGGGCTGGAGCGCGGCTCAAGCATGTTCCATCGGCTCGATAAGCGCCGGATCGTCGTCGCCGGTGCCGGCCTTGTTCATGCGCGTTGAAACGACCCACTCTTGCAAGGCGTCATCGGGCGCCGAGCGAAGCAGCGCGCCGGGGCTCTCGCCCGTCATCCACGCGTCGGCGCCGCGCCGATCGAGAATGATCGGCATTCGGTCGTGAAAGCGTTGCATCCATTTATTTGCCGCGCCGACGATGATCGTCGCGTTCGGAAGGTCGTCGCCGCCATCGAGTCCGCTCCCATGGTCCCAAATCCCCGCGAGCGCGAGCGGACGGCCATCGCGCGACGTGAAATAATGCGGCGTCTTCGCTCCTTTCGCGCCCGTCCATTCGTAAAAGCCGGTGGCGGGAATCACACAGCGACGGTATTTGAACGCGCCGCGAAACATCGGCCGCTCGGCGAGCGTCTCGGCCCGGGCATTGAAGGTCGCGGGAAGTTCCTTGAGCGGCTTTTTCCACCAAGAGGGAACGAGGCCCCAATACATCGGGACAAGCTCATTGCCGGCGACCGAGGCGCGAATAACCTCTATCGGCGTCG